>NZ_JFHC01000019.1 GCF_000698595.1 Caballeronia glathei
ACGAGCCGTTCGCCGCGCTCGACGCGCTCACGCGCATCAGGATGCAGCGCCTGGTGAAGCGTCTGGTGGAGCACCATCGGCCCGGGGTGCTGCTCGTCACGCACGACGTGGACGAGGCCATCGCGCTCGCGGATCGCGCGCTCGTCATGCGCGACGGCGCGATCGCGGGCGAATACGTCGTGTCGAGCTACGCACACGATGCGCTGCGCGACACGCTCCTGGCCGAACTGGGTGTCGGCGTCGAATCGTAGTTCCTTCGCGCGGTGCGCTGCACCGCGTTCAATCTGTCCATTTTCTCCATGTCCAACGAATTCAGCTCGCTCTATCCGGCGTGGTCGCGCCGGCGCTTTCTGCAAACGACCCTCGCCGCTTCGGCGCTCGCAACGGGCCTCGCCGCGTGCGGCAGCCGCAAGACGGACACCGTGCGCCTTGGCTGGGGGCTCGGCGGCCTGCCGCTGCTCGCCAAAGAGCGCGGCCAGTTCGAGAAGACGCTTGCGAAGGACGACATCAAGGTCGAATGGATCGGCCCGTTCCCGAACCATGCGCCGTCGCTGCAGGCGGTGACGGGCGGAAGCGCCGATTTCAGTTTCGGCGGCAGCACGACGCCCGCGCTCGCCGCGATGATCGCAGGGTCGCCGCTCGTCTTCACCAACTTCTGCGTGGTCGATCCGCGCAGCACGGCGATCATCGCGCGCGACGGATCGGGCATCGACCGCGTGGAGGATCTCGCCGGGAAGTCGGTTGCGGTCAACCGTTCGGGGCTCGGCGAATTCCTCGTCGTGGCCGCGCTGGAGAAGCACAAGGTGGACCGCAATGCCGTGAAGTTCGTCTATCTCAATCCGCCCGACGCAGCGCCGGCGTTCTCGCAAGGCAAGGTCGATGCGTGGTCGATGTGGAGTCCGGGCGTCGATATCGCGCGAGCGAACTACAAGGGCCATACGATCTTTCTCGAAGGGCGTGACCTCGATTTTCAGATCGATTTCAATTCGTATGTCACGACCCGAAAGTTCGCGGCAGACAACGCGAGTCTCGTGAAAGCCGTCAATGCGGCGTATGCGCAGGAGGCGAAGTGGGCATCGGAGCATCCCGCCGAGGCAGAGGCGATCGCGCAGAAGCAGGGCAACTACAGCGATGAAGTGCGCGACACGCTGACTTCGATGAAGCGTCGGTACACGATGCACGGCGTCGGCGACGAGCCCTTCGTGCAGGAGTTGCAGAAGGCGGCCGACTGGCTCGCCGCGCGCAATGTGCTGCCGCAGAAGATCGCGGTGAGCGACTACCTCGCGAAAGCCTGAGCGAAATCTCGCGTGGCAGTCACCGCATCACGACGCACCGCCCTGACGGGCGGCGCGTCTCCTCGACCGTTCAAATCACGAAGAAGCCATGCGTCCCGTCTCGTTCGAGTTGGGCGACGAGGCCATACTCCCATTCCAGATACGCGTTCATCGCTTCACGTGCGTTGTCCGTTCCTTCATACGGCCGTCGATAGCGGTCGATACGCGGTGACGCGAGGCGTGTATCGCCGTCTTCCGCCGGCAGTCCCGCGGCAATCCACGCGGAGGTGCCCCCTTCGAGAACATGCACGGGTTTGCCGGTCAGTGCCGCGACGTCCGGTGCTGCGAAGCGCGCGAGCGCGCTCGATGCGCAGGTGATCACGTAGCGCTTCGCTTCGGGCAGCGCGCGCAAGTCGTTCGCGAGGCGCGAGCGGATGATCCACCACGCCCCGGGCACGTGCGCCTTCACGTAGTTGGCGCTCGCAGTGACGTCGAGCACCAGCGTTTCGCTTTTGTCGTCATCGAGCAGCGCGGCGAGTTCGGCCGGCGTGACCGTCGGCGAATCGGCGGGCACCGGCGCCGGGCCGCGCCAGGCGCCGCTTTCGCTCGCGTCGGCGCCCGTTGCGCCGTCGATCACGACCGTGTCGATGTTCATTTTCGCGAGCCACGACGCCGTCATGTTCGCGCGTACGCCGTCGTCATCGAAGAGCACGACGCGAGCGCCGCGCACCGGGGCGAACATCTCCGTCTCCTGCACGAGCTGGCCTCCGGGCGCGCTGCGGAATCCGGGTGCGTGCGCGCGCTCGTACTCGGCGGGCGTGCGCACATCGAAGCGATAGGTCGTGCGTGACTCGTCTTCGGCCCAGCGCGCGGCGTGCGCAAGCGTCGTGCGTGTGACGCCGGCGCGATCCGCGAGCGCACGGGCCGCCGCGCGCGATTGCCGCAGATCCTCGGCGCTGCGTCCCGCCGCTGGCTCGAACGTGCGCGCGCTGCCGTGCTCGAGCGCCTGCCCGGCGAGTGTCCAGCCGATCGTGCCATTGCGCAGGGCCGCAACCGGATTCGGCAATCCCGCGTTCACGAGCGACTGCGTTCCGATGATGCTGCGCGTGCGGCCGGCGCAGTTCACGATGACGCGCGTGGCCGGGTTTGGCGCGAGCGCGCGGGCGCGCAGTGCGAGTTCGGCCCCCGGCACGCTGATGCTGCCGGGGATGTTCATGGTGCGGTATTCGTCGAAGCGGCGTGCGTCGAGTACGACCACGTCTTCGCCGCTCTCGAGCAGCGCCTCGACGGTTTCCGCCGACAGCGCCGGCGTATGCAGTTTCGCTTCGACGAACTCGCCGAACGCCTTGCTCGGCACATTGACATCGCGGAACACTTCGCCGCCTGCGCGTGTCCAGCCTTCCAGTCCGCCGTCGAGGAGCGCGACATTCGCATAGCCGAGCTGAGCGAGGCGCTGTGCCGCGCGCTCGGCGAGACCTTCGCCCGCGTCGAGCACGACGATCGGCACCGAACGCCGCGGCAGCCGCGCATAGGCTTCGAGTTCGAGCTTCGAGAACGGCAGGTTGGCGGCGAAAAGAGGATGGCTCTGCGCGTGCGGGTCTTCTTCGCGCACGTCGACGAGCGCGATCTCGCGCTTCGAAAGCAGGGCTTCGCGCACATCCTCGAAGGTGCGCTGCGGGAAGGTGCTCATGGAGTCGTTCGTTCCTTGCCAGAATTCCAGAGGTTGGGAAGCGTGTCGTTCGAGTATCCCGAGATGAAGGGCTTCGGCGGGCCATCGGGCGGATACACGAAACGCGATACCGCTCCGATGTTCGCCCCATAGACGTGAATGCTGATCGACACGCGATCATCATAAGCGTTGCTCACGCGGTGAATGTCGCCGATTGCAGGTGACACCGCTTCGACGGCACCGCGTTCGAGCAGCCTGTCCTCATCGCTTTCGATCAACGTGCCGTCGGCGGCCCGGCCGTAGGCGCGCGCCCGCTCGGCTCCGCGCAGCACGCCGATCAGGCCCCACACGGTGTGGTCGTGGACCGGCGTGCTTTGCCCCGGACCCCAGACGAAGCTCACTACCGAGAAGCGCTGGCGCGCATCGGCGTAGAGCAGGAACTGCTGATAGCGCTCGGGCGAGGGCGTCGCGTAGGCGGCGGGCAGCCAGTCGTCGGCGGCGACGAGGCGGCGCAAGGATTCCGAACCGCGCGTGATCAGCTCATGCTCGGCGGGCGCTGCATCCACCAGCTCGGCGATCTCGCCGACGAAGCGCCGCAACTTTGCCATGGCCATCAGTCGAGCAGTTCCGGCTCTGCTTCGACGAGCCCATCGTACAGGCTCTCGAAAGAGAAAAGCGCGCCCCCCGGACGCCCGACCTGATCGTGCGTGAGCGAGGCCACGTCGTGTGGAATGCGCTGCGGCGTGCCGGCGGCTTCGGCCAGCAATTGCGTATGGCAGGCGTTTTCCAGCGCGATGTACCACCACGCGGCCGCTTCCACCGTGGGACCCGCCGTGAGAATGCCGTGGTTCCTGAGTATCACGGCCTTGCGTGATCCCAGTGCATGGGCAATGCGCGCGCCTTCGCTCGTGTCGAGCACGACGCCCTGGAAATCGTCGAAGAGCGCGTGGTCTTCATAGAACGAGCACGAGTCCTGCGTGAGCGGATCGAGCTTGCGGCCGAGCGTGGACCACGCCTTCCCATACAGCGAATGCGTGTGCGCGGCCGCGACGATGTCGGGGCGCGCTTCATGGATCGCCGCATGGATCGCGAACGCGGCCTGATTGACCGGCCCCTTGCCCACGACGATTTCTCCCGCGCCGTTCACGAGCAGCAGGTCCGACACGCGCATGCGTGCGAAGTGCCTGCCTAGCGGGTTGACCCAGAAATGATCGGGCCACTCCGGATCGCGCGCGGTGATGTGCCCCGCGAGCCCCTGATCGAAGCCATAGCGCGCGAAGATGCGAAACGCCGCTGCAAGGCGTTCCTGCCGATGGCGGCGCTCGGCCGCGACACTGGCAGGCGCGGGTGTTTCGTCGAACCAGAATTTGCGCAACGGCTCGGCGTGCCGCGCGATTGCCGGCGCGCCGGTGATGGGTTGGGTGATGGTGAGACTCATCGCTCGGAAATCCTCTCGCGGTTCAGGCGGCGTGAGCAACGCGCGAGGTCAGTTCGCGCGTTGCAGGAATCAGTTCGCGGCCATAGTCGATCGCATCTTCGAGCGGATCGAAGCCGCGGATCAGGAACGTCGTCACGCCGAGTTCGTGATACTGCGCGAGCGTTTCTGCCACTTGCGCAGGCGTTCCGACGAGAGCCGTCGAATTCGAGCGCCCGCCGATCTCCTTCGCGACACCGGTCCACAGGCGCTCGTCGGCGCGCACGCCGTCGCCGGCGGCGGCGAGGAGCCGCCGCGCGCCTTCGCTCTGAAGCGGGGCACCCTCGCCGAGCCCTTGTTCAGCGCGCAGCCGCCGCGTCTCGGCAAGGATGTGCTCGGCGCGCTCCCACGCGGCGGCTTCGGTGTCGGCGAGAATCGGGCGGAACGATACCGAGAAGCGCACGCTTCTGCCATGCTTCGCGGCCTCGGCGCGCACGCGCGTCACCTGTTCGCGGACCTGCTCCTTCGACTCGCCCCACAGCGCGTAGACATCCGCGTGCTTGCCTGCAACTTCGATCGCCGGTGCGGACGCGCCGCCGAAATAGATCGGAACGTGCGGGGCCTGCTTCGTCCTGACGTCGGAGTAGGCCTGCTCGAATCGATAGAAGCGCCCGTGATGATCGAACGGCGCAGCTTCGGTCCATACGCGCCGGAGTATGTGCAGGTATTCGTCGGTGCGTGCGTAGCGGTCGTCGTGCGAGAGGTAGTCGCCGTCGCGGCGCTGCTCGGCATCGCTGCCGCCCGAGATGAAATGCACGGCGAGCCGGCCGCCGCTCAGTTGATCGAGTGTCGCGATCTGGCGCGCGGCAAGCGTGGGTGCGACGAAGCCGGGACGATGAGCCAGCATGAAGTTCACGCGCTTCGTTACGCCGGCGGCGTAGGCGACCGTGAGGAGCGCGTCGGGGCTCGTCGACTGATAGGGCACGAGGATGCGGTCGAAGCCCGCGTTCTCGTGCGCCTGCGCGAACGCGCGCAGATACTCGATGTCGATGGCGGGCCCCTTCGCCAGATGGGTCTCCGAGACTTTCTGCGGCTGGATCATGCCGATGAATTCGACGCTCACGTTGGCTCCTTGTCCGGGCGGCGTGCTGTTGGAATGAGCAGGGCTGCGTTGCGCTGCGCCCTGCCGATTGCCATCAGGCTAGCATCGAGGCATGCATGTATTAAATATCAAATGCAGATAACGATATCGACGCTGGAAGCCGTGGCGATACGAACAACGTCACGTCTGTGAGCGCTTCAGGCGCATCGACACCGAGAAACGTTCGGCGGGATGAATGGTGATCGACACCTCGAAGGTCGCGCTCGCGACGTCCAGATATCGGCGAACGATTTCGAGGCCGGCCGTCCCCGCTTTCACGTCCAGCCGCTTCGCCATTTCGTCCGAGACGATGACCCCCCTCACGTCCTGCTGAATCTCCGCAATGCACCGTCCGTAGCGCGCTTCGATGAGCGAGCTGATCAACGTGTCCGGTTGCTCGCGCGCGGCCTCGGCCACCTCCGTGTAGGCCGGATCGATATACACGTCGGTCCAGCCGACCGGGCGGCTTTCCTTGTCCGCATCGATGCGCAGGCTCGAAATGCGCAGCCAGTGCGTGCCCTGAGGGCAGCCGAGCGTCTTCGCGAGCATGCCGCTTGCGACGACCTCTTGCGTCGACTGCACGAGCCGCAGGTGCTCGGAGCCGAACTGCACGAGATCGTCCACCGATGCGAGCGACGGCCGGAAGTCGTTCCTCGGCTGCGCCGACTCGACTCGCGTTCCCGCATTCTTGCGTCGCGAGACAAGCCCCAGTTGCTGAATCTCGTGCAGGGCGGCGCGAATGGTGTGGCGGCTCGTCTGGTACAGATCGCGCAGTTCCAGTTCGGTCGGGAGGTAGCTGCCGACCGGATAGCGGCCGGACGCGATGCCCTCGGTCAGGTCGCGGGCGATGTCGGCGAAATGGGGTCTGTTCATTTTTCCAGTGGCGAAGCGGTCGTTCCTGCACGGTAGGGTAAATCATAACTTGCTCTATATGTTCGAACATATTAATTTGCATATGTCCGGACATATAGAGCTTGTCCTGTCCCCAACGATTCCGCCAACCCGAGAGGTCGTCATGACGATTCGCACAACCCCCATGGCCAGTACCGTGGTCGATTCCATTCTGTTTCGCGACGCCTTCGGCACCGCGAAGATGCGCGCGCTTTTTTCGGATCATGCACTGGTGCAGCGCTATATCGACGTCGAGGTGGCACTGGCGAAGGCCGAAGCGCGAGTCGGCGTGATTCCGGGCGAAGCGGCGGAGATGATCGCGCGTGAATCGACGATCGAGCGGATCGATTTCGATCACATGCGCGAGGAAACCGATATCGTCGGCTATCCGATCCTGCCGCTCGTGCATCAGCTGGTCGAGATGTGCGGCGACGCAGGACGTTACGTCCACTGGGGTGCGACGACTCAGGACATCATGGACACGGCCGTCGCGCTCCAGGTGCGCGATGCGCTCGACTCGATCGACGGCGACATCCGCGAACTGCGCGCGATTCTTGCCGGCCTCGCCACGAAGCACCGCGACACGCCGATGGCCGGACGCACGCACCTGCAACAAGCGCTGCCCGTGACGTTCGGCTACAAGGTGGCGATCTGGCTCGCGATGTTCGACCGGCATCAGCAGCGGCTCGCGGAATTGCGGCCGCGCGTGGCCGTCGTCGAATTCGCCGGTGCGGCAGGCACGCTCGCGTCGCTGGGCGACAAGGGTTTCGAGGTGCAGAAGGCGCTCGCAGACGAACTGAAGCTCGGCGTGCCCGCAACGACATGGCACGTGGCGCGCGACGGCTTCGCCGAAGCGGTCAACCTGCTTGCGCTCGTGACGGGCTCGCTTGGCAAGATCGCGCTCGACATCATGATCATGGCGTCGACGGAATTCGCCGAGGTGTATGAACCGTTCGTCAAGGGCCGCGGCGCCAGCAGCACGATGCCGCAGAAGCGCAATCCGATCTCCAGCGAACTGATGCTTGCCGCCGCGAAGGCGGTGCGCCAGCATGCGGGCCTGATGGTCGACGCGATGATTCAGGACTTCGAGCGCGCGACAGGTCCGTGGCACGCGGAATGGATCGCGATTCCGGAAAGCTTCATTCTCTCGGCAGGCGCCCTGCATCAGGCAAAGTTCGCACTGGGCGGATTGATCGTCGATGAAGAGCGCATGAAGCACAACCTCGGCATCACGAGGGGGCTGATCGTCGCGGAAGCGGTCATGATGTCGATGGCACCGTTCACCGGGCGCCAGCAGGCGCACGACATCGTCTACGACGCGTGCCGCACCGTGAACGAAAAGGGCGGCACGCTGGCGGAAGCGCTGGCGGCGCTGCCCGGCGTGACGAAGCATTTTGACCGCGACGCGATCGAGCGGATGACCGATCCCGCCAACTATCTCGGCCTCGCGCCGCGCATGGTGGACCGGGCGATCGAACTTTCCAGCGGTATCTGAGCGAAGAGCGTGGAGGAGCATACGATGAACAACGATAGCGCATCACGTGACGACTCGATCGTTGCACCGCCGAAGAAGTTGCCGTGGTATCGCAAGCTCGGCATGCAGGTCCTGGTGTCACTGATACTCGGTATTGCGGTCGGCCTGATCTTTCCGAAGTTCGGCGCCCAGCTCAAGGTGCTGGGCGATATCTTCCTGTCGCTCATCAAGGCGGGCGTCGCGCCGCTCGTCTTCCTCACCATCGTGCACGGCATTGCATCGGCGGGAGACGTGAAGAGCGCGGGACGTGTCGGCTGGCGCTCGATCGTCTACTTCGAAGTGGTCTCGACGATCGCGCTGATGGTCGGCCTGCTGGCGGGCAACCTGCTGCAGACGGGCAAGGGCATGACGTCGGTGGCGGTGGGCTCGGTGCCCGCGGCCGCCACGAAAGCCGCTCCGCAAGGCTTCAGCGAATTCATCATGCACATCGTGCCCGACAATTTCATCGGCGCCTTTGCGAAGGGCGAGCTGCTGCAGGTGGTCGTGCTTGCGGTGATGGTCGGAATCGGCATCCTTGCCATTCCCGAGCGTCGGCGCGTAAGGATCAACGAAGGGCTGGACCTCGTCTCCGAAGTGCTGTTCTCGTTCATCAATCTCGTGATGAAGCTGGCGCCGCTCGGGACCTTCGGTGCGGTCGCGTATTCGGTGGGCAGCAATGGCACTGCCGTGCTGATCGCGCTCGCCCAGCTCGTGCTCAGCTTCTATGCGGTCGTGGCGCTGTTCATCGCCGTGGCGATGGGGATCATCGCGAAGCTCGCGGGCTTCAGCCTCTGGCGCTTTCTCCGCTACATCAAGGACGAGATCTTCATCGTGCTCGGCACCGCTTCGTCGGAAAGCGCGTTGCCGCGGCTTCTCATCAAGCTCGAACGCCTCGGCTGCGCGAAGCAGACCGTTGGCCTCGTGCTGCCGACGGGCTACGCGTTCAACCTCGACGGTACGTCGCTCTTCATGTCGATGGGCGTGATGTTCATCGCGCATGCCTACGGCGTGCCGATCACGCTGGAGCATCAGATCGGCATCCTGCTGCTGATGCTGCTGACGTCCAAGGGTGCCGCGACGGTGTCGGGCGGATCGTTCGTGGTGTTCGCCGCCACGGTGACGTCGACGGGCATCCTGCCCGTCGAAGGGCTCGCGGTGATCTTCGGCGTGTACCGCTTCATGTCGATGGCGATTGCCACGTGCAACACGATCGGCAACAGCGTGGCGACGGTGGTGATCGCCAAATGGTCCCGCACGTTCGACGCGGAGGTTGCGCAACGTCATCTGTACCCGGAGCGCTTTCCTGCGACAGCGCAGGCTGACGAAAGTCTCGCGGATGGCAACCTGCTGCCCGAAGACATGAACGATGCGAATCCTCATCCCGGCGGTATTTCGATGACGACGGCCGGCACGTCGCGCTGATTTTCGCTTCACCGCTGCGAGCGGCCGGCGTTTTATGGCTTTGGCCGCTCGCGCACGTCTCGACTGGCCAGTCACCGCTCACGAAGCAACGCGCACGGCGACTCGCCCTCGCGGGCCGCCTCACCCGGCAACTCCGGATACGGCATCGCATGCGCGGCCCCGGTGCGCTCAGGATCGTTCACGCATCATCGACGGATCGACCGGCGCCATCCTGCGCAAGGTCAAACGGAAGTCGCGTGCGATCGGCGATAGCACCGCATCGCGCCGGCGAATCAATCCGATGGTTCGCGCGACAGTCGGGTCCACCAGCGGCCGGATCGCGATCCGTGCTCCCGCCTCGCGCGGCACCGCGCAACGCGGGATGATGGATATGCCGAGGCCGGCTTCGACGAGCCCGAGAGAAGTCGTCAGATGCTCGATCTCGATCAGCCGTTCCGGCCTCCAGTCTATGTCTCTCAGTGCGGCGTCGAGCATGCGCCGGTTGCCGCTCGACGAGCCTGACACGATCAGGGGCCACGGGCGCAGTTCGCGCCAGGCGACGTGCTCGCCCGCAGCGAGCGGATGATCCGCGGGGCATGCCAGCACGTACGGATCGACGAGCAGTTCGTCGATGTCCAGATCGGGTGACTCGTTCACGAGAAACGCGATGCCGAATTCGGCGTCGCCGTTCGCGACCCGCTGCATCACCGTCGCCAGATTGGCCTCGATGAGCCGCAGGCGCACTTCCGGGCGCCGTCTGTGGAAGCTGCTGACGATCCCCGGCAGCATGAGCTTCGCGGCAGTCGGAATGCACGCGATGGTCAGTTGACCCGCGCGCATGCGCGTCGCTTCGGTCACGAGTTCCAGCGAGGCGTCCAGTTCGCGCAAGACCCCTTGAGCGCGGGGCAGCAGCAGTTCGCCCGAAGCGGTTAGCGCGACGTTGCGCGTCGTGCGCTCGAACAGCATGACGTCGAGCGCTTCTTCAAGCCGCTTGATACGCCGCGTCAGGGCGGAGCCGGACAGGTTCAGTTCGATCGCCGCATCGTTGAACGACGCGTGCGATGCGACCGCGACGAAAGCCCGCAACGCGTCGAGATCGACGCCCGGAAAACGGTTCATCTGCGCCTCGGTGACTCTTGCATGTGACGCAATAATAATCACGTCGCGTGCAATTCACAAACGCGCGCCGGCTGCGGATACTGAGCGCATGACATGTCCGCTCGACTCAGGTATCCGGCCGATGAACCAGCACAACGATGTAGGCGCAAACCCTTATACCGGCGGCATGTCCGCGTTCGTGGCGGGCCTGCGCTACGAGGCAATACCCGACGAGGTGCGCGCGCGCATCAAGCTGCTGATTCTGGATTCGCTCGGCTGTGCGCTTTTCGGTGCGGGGCTGCCGTGGAGCCGCATCCTTGCGGATACCTTGCAACGCGTGGACACGACGCAAGGTTGCGGCGTGTGGGGCATGCCGCTGCGTTTGTCCGCGCCCCACGCCGCGCTCGTCAACGGCACGCTGATACAAAGCTTCGAACTCGACGACGTGCATCGCGTCGGCGTATTGCACGTCGGGGCGGTGACGTTGCCGGCGGTACTCGCCGTCGCAGAGATGCTGCCTGCGAACTTGCGGATGACAGGCCGCGATTTTCTTCGCGCGTGCGTGGCGGGCTATGAAGTCGGGCCGCGCGTCGGCATGTGCATGGGACCGGAGCACATTGCGCAAGGCTGGCATTCGGGCGCGACGGTCGGCGTGTTTGCGGCCGCGGCGGGAGCCGCTGCCGCGCTGCGGCTCGATGCGGAAAAGACCGTCCATGCGCTCGGCATCGGCGGCACGCAGTCGGCGGGCCTGATGGCCGCGCAGTTTGGCGCGATGGTCAAGCGGATGCACGCAGGCCGTGCGGCGCAAAGCGGACTCTATGGCGCATTGCTCGCGCAGAACGGCTTTACGGGCATCGTCGATGTGTTCGAGAACCCGTACGGCGGCTTCTGCAGCACGTTCTCGCGCTCGACCGACCGCTTCGATCTGGCGCAACTCGTCGATGGCCTGGGCGTGCGCTTCGAGACCATGCGCATCGCGTTGAAGTTCTACTCATGCGTCGGCAGCAACCACACGACACTCGACGCGATCCGCGCCATGCAGGCGCGCCGTCCGTTCGGGGCGGGCGACGTGGAGCGCGTCGTCGTGCACGGCTCTCGCGTGACCGTGGATCACGTTGGCTGGAAGTATGTGCCGCAGGGCCTCACCTCGGCGCAACTGAACCTGCCGTATTGCGTCGCCACGCTGCTGCTCGAAGGCGACGTATTCGTCGGCCAGTTCAGCGAGGACAAGGTCGCGGACCCGCAGCGCATGGCGCTGGCCGACCGGGTGCAGGTGCTCGAAGATCCGGCCATCACGGCGCGCGGCCCGATGCTTCGGCACATGGTGCGCGTGGAAGTGTTGCTGCGCGATGGCACGCGGCTGGAAGAAACCGTCGAGGCGCAGCGCGGCAGCGAACACGCGTTTGCGAGCGAAGCCGAGATCGTCGCGAAGATGAGGAAGCTCGCCGCGCACCGGGTCGACGCCGCGCGGATATCGCGCATCGTCGACTGGGTGATGCATGCCGAAAGCCAGCCGGACGCGGGCGAGCTCGCGCGGCTGTTGGCAACCGCAGCGTAAGGAGACATCGTGGCCGCCACTCCGCACGAACTTGGCCTGTCCGCTTCGCCCGCCGCGCGGCGCGAACGGATGCGTTCGATCATCGGCGGCAGCGCGGGCAATGTCATCGAGTGGTACGACTTTCTTGCGTATTCGATCTTCTCGATCTATTTCAGCAAGGCATTCTTTCCGGGAGGCAATCAGACCGCGCAGTTGCTCAACGCGGCTGCCGTGGCGGCGATCGGGTATGTCGTGCGGCCGCTCGGAAGCTGGGTGATCGGTGCGCTCGCGGACAGGCGTGGGCGTCGAGTTGCGTTGAGCGTGTCGGTTGCGATGATGAGCGTGGGCTCCCTGATCATTGCGCTTACGCCGACGTATGCGTCGATCGGCGTCGCCGCGCCTGCCGTGCTGATTTGCGCACGTCTTCTGCAAGGGTTCAGCATGGGCGGGGAAGCTGGCACGAGCGCGACGTACCTGAGCGAAATGGCGCCGACGGGAAGGCGCGGCTTTTTCGTCGGATTCGTGCAGGTGACAGTTGTGATGGGACAGCTCGTGGCGCTGGCGCTGATGCTCGTGCTGCAACGCCTCGTGCTGAGCCCCGGGCAACTCGAGCAATGGGGCTGGCGCATTCCATTCGCCATTGGCGGGGCGCTCGCGGTCTTCGCGCTCTATCTGAGGCGCGGCATTGCGGAGACCGATGCGTTCGAGCGAAGCGACGCGAAATCCGCGGGCACGCATGCGCGTCAGGCGCAACGGGGCAGTCTGCTGGCGCTTCTGGTTCTTCACCGGCGTCAGACGCTCTGGACGATTGGCATCAGCATCGGCGGCACGGTTGCGTTCTACACGTTCACCATCTACCTGCAGAAGTTCATGGTGAACACGGCGGGTTTCAGCCGCGATACGGCGACACTCATTACCACCGTCGCGCTCGTGATCTACATGTGCTGCCAGCCGTTGTTCGGGTTGCTGTCGGATGTCGTCGGGCGACGGCCAGTGCTGATGATATTCGGGGTGGGCGGCACATTCCTGACCGTGCCGCTGATGCACGCGCTCGGCACGACGCATAGCGCGCTGACCGCGTTCGCGCTCAACCTCGCGGCGCTCGGCATACTCAGCGGCTTCTCGTCGATCCATTGGCTCGTCAAGTCGGAGCTATTTCCCGCGAGGGTCCGCGCGCTGGGCGTCGGCTTGCCGTTTGCGATCGTGTCGTCGGTGATGGGCGGCACGACCGAGTACCTCGCGCTGCGTTTCAAGCACGCGGGTCACGAGTCATGGTTCTTCTACTACGTGAGCGCGTGCGCGGCGGTGTCGCTCGTCACCTATCTTCTGATGCCCGAGACGCGCCATCGTTCGGTTATCGACGAAGAAGCACGCCAGTAGCGGCGTGCACCGCGCCCGATGCTGGCAACCCGCCTGCCTGACGTCACACGGAGAGATTGATGCCGTTGCCGGTCGAGTTCTTTTGCTGCTGCTGCTGAGCCGTCATCTCCTGCTTGATGAGCTCGCGCACCTTCGCCATCACTTTTTCGCGCTCTTCCGGGGACATTTTCTTGAGTTCCTCCTCCGTCACCCCCAGCTTGGCGAGCATCATTTTTTCCATGCGCTCGCTCGCGGTTCCGCTGGCGTACCCGGTCAATTCCTTCATGAGCGATGAAAAGGACGGAGCGCCGGCGGATGCGGCTGCTGCCGTGCCGGAGCTGTCTCCGGTCAGCACGGAGCCGAGCTTGCCGATCAGGTTTGATATTTGCATGGCAATGTAATCCGTTGGTTGGACTGCAAGGCAGCAGGACATCTGCGTGTCGTACGCCGCGTTCCGGGCTTGATCCACCGCGTGAGGCATGGCGAATACGCGTCAATGAACAAGGCGCACCCGAGTATTACGATACCCGGGTGCGCCCGTTTCATTACGGTAATGTAAGGCCTGTTTAGGCCGCTTTTCCCGCGATGCCCCGAATGGGCACCGCGCTATGCGGCGCCGGCGCGAGACGCGCGCGCATTCGGAGCGCGGAGCCGCGGACCTCAGTTGCAGTATCCCTGCGATGCATAGGTTCCTCCGCCGGGCGCCGCCGAAGTGCAAAGCGTATTCAGCAGCGAGGCGATGTTGCCCGATCCGTAGGTGCCGTAGCTTGCATTCGGATACTGCGTGTTCTGGCCGAACTGCGACGCATAGTTGTCCTTGGGCGCATTGGGATCGGCTGATCCCCAGGACGTCACGCCGACGACAGAGATGACCGGCGCCGTGCCTACCACGGCGCCGCCCGTCAGAGCCGCCTCGCGGGACCTGAAGTTGACGACCCACGGTCCCCCGCTCGCGCCGCCGGTGAAATCGCTTCCTTGCCAAAGCTGCGACGCGCCGCTGACAACGGTCGTATACGTGGGACCGTCGCTGCGCTGCAGGATCGCCCCGCCGTCGGAAAGCTGCGGGTAACCAAGCGTCGTGACCGCCGCGGTGTTCAGATTCCCCGTCTTCGCCGAACTCACGAACGAGTAGTTGTTCCAGCTGTAGTTCAGATATCCGGTAATGTCGCCGATGAACTGATTCGCCGAGTTCTTCGCCACGGCGATGACCGCGAGATCGTTGTTGCGCGCGGAACCTGAACCGGTATCGGTGCCGTTCGCCCAGGAAGAGGGACGCACGAGGCCGGCCCAGGTCCATATTCCATAGGGGGCGATTTGCGCGTTGGTCGCGCCAGACGCACCGTAATGCCCCGGATAGTACTGGAAGTTGGTGAACAGATTGCTCCCGCTTCCAAAGGTTTGAATGCAATGCGCTGCGGTGACGAGCACGCTCCTTCTGATCAGGCTCGCCGTGCAATAGCCCGCGGAGAACGTCAGCTTGCCGATCGCACGGTACGGATAGGTCGTGCTGAGGTAATTGGCGGTCGTGGTGCCTGCCGCGCTCTGCTCGCCGTCCTGAACGCGCGTCGTCGTATAGGGAATGCCGAACGTGCCGTACGCGCGCGAATCGAAGCCCGTGACGCGGCCCTTCGCCGTCATCACGCCCGCGGCGAAGGGACCGCTTCCGCTGCTGGGTGTGAGCGTCGAGGTGTCGGGTGCAAAAAGCGGATTGACCACCGGCTTCAAGGTCAGCAGGTCTGGGGCGGGAAGTCTCAGGTCGGTCAGGTTCGTGTTCACCACGAATTCGTCATTGGCCTGGACTGCGTCGGGCAGGAGCATCGATAGCACCGCCGTGGCAGCGGCCGGGAAACGGATGAAGCGACTATGAACTCGCATGACAGCCTCCAATAAGGAGTGCGGCCCCGGCGTTTGGCCCCGGCATAGGCGCGGAAGGCCGCGTGACGATTTCTGGTGGACGGATGTCAGCGTTCGTATCTTGCGACGCTCTTTCTTTTCACCCGTTTAGATCGAGGTCAACCGCTTGCTGCGAGAAATCGGACGGCTGCCACCACGGGTGTCGCTAACAGGCTTCGGGCGTGGCGGTGCAGGCAATGTTCACGAGCACGGCGATGTTGGTGCTGGTGAATGCAGACGCGCCTTGCTGCTTGAGCGACGTGTCCGTATACCCCCAGCTTGTGACACCGATTACTGTATTGCGCGTCGCGGACTGCCCTGAAGCGATGCCGGACAGCGCTGGCTGTATGCCGAGATTGACGTGCCACGGGCCGCCACTGGAGCCTCCCGTCATCAGCGAACCGATGATCGTATTGTTCGAGAAGCCCGAAGCCGTGTAACCCTGCGAATCGTTGCGCTGCATGAGCCCGCCGCCATCCAGCGCGACCGGATAGCCGAGTTGCGTGATCAGCGCCTGTCCCGATGCATTGAACCCGTAGCCATCCCACGCATAGCCGTACCATCCCGTGCGGCTTCCCGCATATTCGCCGTTCTGGCTTTGAAGCGTCAGTACCGCCACATCGTCTTCGCAGACTATGCCGCTGACAGCGCACGCATCGGTTCCGTCCAGATAGGAGGTCAATACGGTGGCCGACACGGCCGTCCATGAACCAAACGGCGCCGTGCCGTTGTCGTACGCCGGAACGAACACCCAGTTCGAATAGAACTGCCGGTGGCCGAAGTCCGCCACGCAATGCGCCGCAGTGACGACCAGTCCGGGCTTGATCAGCGAGGCCGAGCAGACGTAAGTGAGGCCCGTCTTGTTGAAGAAGAGCTTACCCGTTGGCCTGAAGGCGAAATAGGATTGGGTATCATCGCCCTCGGCGTTGACGCGGTTCGTCGTGAACGGTTGCGAGGAGAGGGCGAACTCTTGCGGCGCGACCTGCGCCTGCTGATTCGCGATCGCGGGTGACACGAGGCGCACGGGTGTGCGCCTGCCATTTCCGACGCCTCCCGGTGCATGTCCCGGCGTTCGCCGCGCTCCGATTCTTGCGTTGCGTGCCTGCAGCACCGCGTCGTCGGATGTCGGCGGAGACAGCACCGGTGTCGGCATGGGCAAGGCTTGCGCATTGCCAAAATCGACGCCTGCGTTGCCTTGAGTCGCGGGACTGGGAATCAGGAGCTGAGTGGTAGTCGCCTGCGTTCTCGTCTGCTGGGCGAGCGCACCGGTATTGACGACAAAGAACAAGAAGCCAAGCACAACGGACCTGGTGACCGGATTCATTATTAACCCCTTGTTCATCCGCTGAAGAATTTCCGTTTGCGTCTGGGTATTTGTCTATTCGCCTTCCAAAGCATGATGCTTTGCGCGTGGCCAGTCCTGGCGCGCGCAAGAGCCATGTGGAATGGAGTGAATCGAGTCATTGACCGAAGTAGTTTTGAATGCTTTAAGTAGGAATGCAAGAAGTTTTTTAGGCCATGCTAAAGCCTATTATTAATAGCTTTCTAGGCGCTTAGTCTTGTTAAATATGTGATCGCAAAGACCTTATGAAATGACTCATCAATGCGGCGCGTGAAGATGCTAAGCGCAGTATCGCGCGAGCCGCTGCGCGTCGTTCTTCTGCTCATTGCCGTGGAGGGACTGGCGCATGGAGAGGAGCGCAAGTGGTCGGCGCTTCGGTCGAGACGGTAAAGAGCCGTTTCGCTCAAGTGCGCATTGCACGGATGAGCGGGATCGAAGGCCCGATTTCCGCCGCGGGCAGCACAGGGATGGCAGCTTGCATCCTTCTGACAATGCCGGTTGGAGACGCTATGCTGTGTGCTCCAACTACCACGAAGGAGCGTCCATGAGCATTGCCACGCCGTCCGCCGGCAACGCCACCCATCCGCCGCAAGGGTTGACTCCAACGCACGAGCAGATCGTGCGGCATCTGCGGCATGCAAGCGCCGTTGCCGAACGCGCGACCCTGCTTGGCCATCATCCCTTTGGCGCGATCCTCGTCGGACCCGATCAGGAAAGCGTGCTCATGGAGCAGGGCAATGTCGATACGGTGAATCACGCCGAAGCCGTCCTTGCCCGCGTTGCGGCGCTCAACTTCACGTCGCAGTATTTGTGGAGCTGCACGCTCTACACCACGGTCGAGCCATGCTGCATCTGCGCGGGAACGGCCTATTGGGCGAATATCGGCCGCGTCGTGTACGGCATGACCGAGGCGCGCCTGCTGGAGGCGACCGGCAATCACGCCGAGAATCCGACCATGAGCGTGTCGTCGCGCTATGTCTTCGACCACGGCCAGAAGGCCGTCGAACTGATCGGCCCGGTGGCGAAAGTGGAAGAGGAAGTGCTGCGCGTGCAACGGGCGTTCTGGGCGAAGCGCTAGCGGCCAGCGCCGTCCACGCCCTTCCGCTTGCGCTACTGCGAGCCGCAAGCCGTATCGCCTTCCTCGCAATGCAACTGGGCGTTCAGCACCTCGTTCTGTGCGTCGGTCAGCCCGGTCGCGCAACTTGCGTAAGCCAGGGCGTGCACGCTCCCGCCCGCGCTGCCGAGCGTGTTGAATGTGCATTGCGCGTCGCGGTATGCGATCCATGCACGCTCCGCTGCCTGCAGTTTCTGCTTGCCGGCGGCACTCGACTTCGCCAGAAGCGCGCGATACGTCTTGTTGAGTTGCGCGTCAGACGCCTTGAGCGCCTTGTCGGCGCAAGCAGTCATGCTTGCCTGATCGGTTGCATTGCTGCAATCGGCGCCGGCCGCAAGGGCATTCTGACTCGCTGCGAGCAAGCCGACGGCGAAGCAGACGATCGAGTGTCGAAACATCGGATGAAGTCTCCTTGAACAAGCAAAGGGGTGGATGGGTCGGACCGGACACGCGAACGTCATCGATGCGGATCGAACGCAGTCAGCATGCCGTTGCGGCGAGCATTCCAATACCACCGTTGAAACCGGCAGCAGACGAATTCTACGATTGGTCCAGCGAATGTGATTCGCGCAGGGAATGAACACCCGGGGGCGAATTTCTATTCCGTGACTCGAGCGGTGCCGTGCGGAAACGCTTTGCGAAAGGAGTAGCGAAGAGGATGCAGTTCAGCGCCGGGTGTCGGATAATGCCCGGCGGTGCGTCCATGCTGCGGACAAGTCAACAGGAGGAGCCTCCGATTAGCGCGATATCGTCGAACAAGGAGCCGCCCGCAGACCCGCGCGAGGCGTCGACCCCGGTCCGGAGAGGGTTCGAATGAGCGCGGCCGACTCTCGCGTAAAATCGGGATTTATGGGCCGTTTTAGCTGATCGCCCGCCTTGCGGAATGCACGCCCGGTGATGTCCCCGCGCGTTGGACATCGTTTCCCGCAGGCGGCATGCCGACGAGACCTATGCGGCCCCGGAGCTTCAGAGCGCAGTGCGTGCGCGACGAGCGCCATCTCAGGCGAGCGCGTATCCTGCTCCGTCATTCATAGCAAACTTACTTTCGATATCAGATGGCATTTACAAGTCCGCAAGTTGCCGAATTGCTCGCGCAACGACAAGCACTCGAAGAACAACTGGATAAGGCGCGAGAAAGAGAAACGCGGCTCGCGCTGATCGAAATAGTCCAGAAAATGCGTGAATACGGCATCACGCTGCATGAACTGATCGGCAAGAAAGCGGTGGCCGAGCCGGCTGAGCCGGAAGGCGCGGTCAAGTATCGCGATCCCGCAACGGGGGCCACCTGGAGCGGAAGGGGACGGGCGCCGCGCTGGATCGTCGGGAAGAATCGCGACGACTTTGCCGTCTCCGGCAGGCCCGGTGGTCGGGCGGCGGCAATGTCGCAAGCATCGCTGTTTTCCGAAGGCGACTGACGGCGATCCACCCGATCGCCTTCGCCTGGTGAACGCATCAGCGCCGCACTTCGAGGATCAGGTTAAAGGGGGTTTGCGCCGCGCGCCGGAAGTGCGTGAACCCGGCTTTGCGAAACACCTCGGCAAGCCGGGCCTCTCCGGCTTGCGCGCCGAGGACGAGGTGCCCGCCCTCCGAGACCGCATGCGCGCAGCACAGCGTGGTCGAGGCCGAGTAGTAAAGCCGCGCCACCGGCGAGATGTTGTCTTCCACGCGATCGTTGGCAAACGGCTCGACCAGCATGACCGTGCCGCCGGGAGCGAGCACCTCGGCCGCGTGGCGGGCCGCGGCGACCGGATCGCCCAGATCGTGCAGGCAGTCGAAGAAGCAGATGAGCCCGTAGCCCCTGTCGGGGTAATCCACCGCGCGCGCCGTGTCGAAAGTGACCCGCGCCGCCACGCCTGCATCGGCGGCGAGCCGTTTTGCTTCGTCGATGGACCCGGCATGCGTATCGAAGCCGTGAAAGCGCGACTTCGGGAATGCCTGAGCCATCAGAAGGGTCGAGTGCCCGTATCCGCAGCCGACGTCGGCCACGGCGATGCCGGCAGCGAGTTGCGCCACGACGCCATCGAGCGCGGGCAGCCACTCCGGCAGCAGGCTGCCCCGGTATGCGTTGCGGTAGAAGGATGCGACTCCGCAGTAGAGCCTGCCATGGTGATCCCCCCACGCGACGCCGTTGCCGGTGCGGAATGCGTCGATGGCCTTGTCCTCGTCGAACCACATCGAAGCGGGCACGTTCCACGCATTGGGAATGTATACTGGGCTGTCTTCGTCGGCCAGAACGACGGCCTGCTCCGGGGATAGTTCGTATGTTTCACTTGCCGCGTGATACTCGACGTAGCCGCCCGCGGCCTGCGCATTCAGCCACTCGCTCACATATCGCTCCACGCAGCCCGCACGTGCTGCCAGTTCCCTGGGACTGAGCGGACCGGCGCCCGCCATGGCCTTATAGAGGCCGAGCTTGCCGCCAAGGCTGACCATCACGCCGCCATAGCCGGCAGAAAGATCTCCGACGGCGCGCATGAGGAAGGATTCGAGCTTCGTCTGGTCGATTACGGGTGTGTCCATGGATTTCGCCTCCGCGTGTCATTTCAAGGGTTCCAGCCGACGTGCACAGATTCGCACGGAGCCCGACGCGGCGTCAGAGCCGGAATCGCCCAAAACCGGTTCGTTTGTGCCACGGCCAATACGCGCGACCGACCCGGAGCCTGCGGCGCAGAGCCCGTTTCGCGATTAGGTCGCGCCCGGCCGCCTGCAGGCTGGAGCGCCTTCCCGAGCGGGACTTCCGGGCAGCCACACGCGATGACCCGAAAGTCAGTCCGCCTCGGATCGAATCCGTGCCACGTGAGCCTCGTCGCGCTGCCCGACGCGGTGGTATCCACGCTGACCGGCATCTTCGACGTCATGAACGCGTTCGCACTCATCGGCACGCCCGGCACGGGAGCGGGCGCACACGTGCCGTTTCACGTCGAGATCGTGGGCGAGGCGGTGGGTCCCCTCGAACTGGCGAGCGGCGTCCCGATCAACGTGCAGCGTGCGATCGCCGGGATCGAGTCGAGCGACATCGTGATCGTTCCCTCGGTGCTGCTGCGCCCCGAAGGCTGGGAGAAGGGGCGCTATCCCGGCATGGTCGACTGGCTCCGCGCGATGCACCAGCGCGGCGCGATACTTTGCTCGGCCTGCTCGGGGATGTTTCTACTGGCGGAAACAGGCCTCTTCGACGGCAAGGACGCGACGGTGCACTTCGGCTACGCCCGTGCGTTCGCGAGCGCCTATCCGGCCGTGCCGATTCAGCCGGAACGCGTGCTCGTGATCGCGGGCGCGCGTGAAGAACTGGTGAGCTCGGGGGCGTCGATGAGCTGGCACGACCTCGTGCTCTACCTCATCGCGCGCTACGCCGGCGCGACCGCCGCGCAGGAGGTCGCCCGCATGTTCGCCCTGCAATGGCATCAGGACGGACTCACTCCGTTTATCGTCTTCGAAGGCAAGCGCGATCACGGCGATGCCGACATCCAGCGTGCGCAGGAGTGGCTCGACAATCATTTCTCGGTCGCGCACCCGGTAGAGGAGATGATCAGGCGCTCACGGCTTGCCGAACGCACCTTCAAGCGGCGCTTTACGCAGGCCACCGGTCTCACGCCGCTCGTGTATGTCCAGCGGCTTCGCATCGAGGATGCGAAGCGCAGGCTCGAGCGGACGGAGGCATCCATCGACGAAATCAGCTGGCGGGTCGGCTACGAAGACCCGGCTTTCTTCCGGCGCCTCTTCAAGCGCACGACGAGACTGACGCCGGGCGACTATCGCAAGCGCTTCCGGATTCCCGAATTCGCTCGTCCGTAGTGTCGGGCCCCGGCTGAGAATGCCCGCTACATGGCTTGCCACACGCATGGAGCCGGCCGGTTCTGTTCGCCACGATCTGCACGGTATGCAGCGGGTACTCTTCCGACCAGTATTCGCATGGCCTGATGCGCGCGCCACAGCCGGCTTTCGATCGTCTCGCTCGCCACGCCCAGGACTTCGGCCGCCTCGCCATGAGTGAGACCCTCGACTTCGACCAGCAGCATGACGATGCGTTGCGCTTCCGGGAGCCGATCCACTGCGCTGACAATCTGACGACTCATGCGGTCATGTTCCTGCGTGCAGGTGGCGTGATCCGCGAAGGCCTCGAACGATGCCTCGTCGCTTTCCATGTCACGCGCACGAATCCCGTTGATCCACATGTGGTAGAGGGTCGAGAGCAGCCACTTCAGTGCGGCGCGGTCCGGTCGCAATGGCTCGGCGCGTTCGGCCGCGCGCGCAATGGCTCGCTGCACCAGCTCTTCCGCGTCATGTCGATCGCGTGAAATGCGTAACGCGAAGGCCCACAATCGGGGCAGCATGTCCAGAAGCACGCTGCGCGAGTCGGGACTGTTCTTCGAAGGTGTTCCGGATGCGGCGTCCGGATTTTCTTGATCCAAAGGCGATCGCGTGCGTGTCGCCGCCATCGAATCGCATTTTCCTGTGCGTCCGTTACAGGCATCTTCCTGCCGGTGGGAGTCCATGGTCTTCTCCTGTATTCTCCTGCCGGGCTACGCGGTCTGCAATGTGCATGGAACGAGCATGCGCAACCGCGTCGCCCGGAGATGCCTCGCAATGCCGATGCTCCCTTTGGTGAGGGACAACGGCGTCGGGCATCCATTGATATCGCGTTATGTTTGCAGAGGGTTGGAGTGCACGGCCAGCGGCCTGCACTCATTGCGAGGCTGGGCGGGATGCGCGTGCAATCGAGCCGCCGTCCGGCAGCGGAATGGCGGCGCTGAAGACGTTATCGGGATCGTAGTGCTGCTTGGCCTTGATCAGCCGTTGCGCATTGGCGCCATAGCTCTTCGCGATGCGGACCGCGTCGCCGCCAACAAGGAAGTTCGGATAGCCGCCGGGCAGGGCGGTTGCATCGAAGGCCTGACGGGTGGCTCGCGCCCACTGATGATGCCGCCCTGCCTCCGCGTTGTCCGACCGGTCAACGAACGCAGCGAGAATCTCGATCAGCACGTGGTCGCGGCGAAGGCCGAAGGCTGTCGCGTCCGCGGGCACGCGTGAGGCCGCCCCCTTGAATTCGTGAGTGAAGATGGCGCATCCCGGCGACACGGCCATCTGCATCGCATGGATGACAACGTCGATGGCGTCGCCGTCGAACGCGGGAAGCCAGCACGTCTCCATGAAGGTGCGTTGCCCGTTGACGACATACGCGTCGAACGCGGTGAGCGATGCGGCATAGGATGTCGTATCCACGGTGTTCGCAAGCAGCGTTCCCAGCTTGAGAAAGGGTGCGACCTGCGCGTCTCCCTCGGCGGGCAGGCCGCACCATGTCGGCACGACGAACGCGACGGGCGCGCCGTCCGGGCCGCCTATGCATCCGACCTGGACGGTCAGATCCTCGGGCGCCGAGTTCGCAATGTCGGTGCAGCCTTGCAGGACGGCCCGGGCCTCGGAGAACGGGTAGACGAGCATGCCCGAGCGGACGCTGGGCACGCTGTGCAGCCGGTGGCGCATGGCGGTCACCACGCCGAAGTTGCCGCCGCCGCCACGCAACGCCCAGAAGAGTTCGGGCTCGTGGTCCGGATCTGCCAGCACGACGCGTCCGTCCGCGAGAACAACCTGCGCGGCGAGCAGGTTATCCAGCGCGAGCCCGAAGCGGCCGATCAGAGGCCCATAACCGCCGCCCAGTGTGAGCCCTGCCATGCCGACGGCTCCCACCGAGCCCGTCACGGCCGCAAGGTCATACGGTTCCGCCGCCGCGAGAATGCCCGAAGCGCGCACGCCTCCGGAGACGCGCGCGGAAAGGCGGTCCGGACTGACGAGGACGTCGTCCATGGCGCGCAGATCGATCACGATACCGCCGGCGAGCGCACGTCCGGCCCAGTCATGGCCGCCGCCAAGGACCGAGAGCGGCAGTTGGCAATCGCGTGCGGCTTGAATGGCTGAGCGGACGTCGTCCGTGTTCCGGCAGTGGACCACCGCGCGCGGCAGGCGGCCGATCGGCTTTGACCAGATGGCCGTTGCGTTGTCGTATGCATTGTCGCCCGGCACCGACCAGCGCACGGGCGACTGCGCGCCTAGCCAGTGGCGCAACGTCTTGTCGATTGGATCAGTCATGTTCCACTCCTGTAGATTGGCGGCGCGAACTCGATTGCCGAGCGCGTCGTGGACTCCAATCTAGGGAGAACGGAGCAGCTGATCTTGAAGATTTCTGCTGTTTGATCCCGCTCAGGGGGCCAGTTGCCCGAGGGAGACACCGTGAACGCGCCGCACCCAGCGCGACAGGTGGCTCTGGTCGGCGAAGCCGGTACGGGCTGCGATTTCGGCGAAGCCAAAACGTCCGTCCCGAACGAGTTCGATCGCGCGTTGCAACCTGAGGTGCACGACGTAGCGGTGCGGCGTCACACCAATCGAGCGCGTGAAGACGCGGGTGAAGTGAAACGGGCTGCGTCCTGCCAGTTGCGCGAGGGCCTCGACCCCGATCGGCTCGTCGAGGTGAGCGTGGACATAGTCTCTGAGCCGGTCGAGCATGTCTTTGCCCAGCATGCCCCGTGCACGGCTTTCGTACGCTGTCGTGTGGCGGACGACCAGCGCGTCGATGAAGCGGCTGGCCACCTCGTTCCAGAAGAGCGGCCCGTTCGGATAGCCGTTCGCGCTTTCCAGTGCCAGGTTCCAGGCCAGATCGAGAAGGGCCTTGTCGTAGCCCGCCAGTTTTTCGATCAACCGTGCTTCGGGTGTCGAATCTTCTGCGGCTGCGAGCGCGAGCCTGCCCGGATCGATCACGACGAGAATGGCGTCGAGGCTTCCACTGGCGTCGGCGGCGCAGTCTATTCCCGCGGGACACACAGCGAGCGAACCCGCCGGCGGCGCATGATGAAGGACTCGTCCGGCCATGCGGCATTCAAAGGCCAATTGCTGCGACATCTGAAAGCAGACAAGGTGCTGCCGTAGCGTGGCGCTGAGGTGCGCTCCGCCGTGAAAGCGCACGCTGAGGACGGAAACGCCGCTTTCGCCCGGCGCGCTGCCGCCGGCCAGTGTCGTGGGCATGCCTCCGTCTTCCTGCGCGAGATATAGGTCATCGGGTCCTGTCATCATGTCCCGCGGGTTGCCATGCGTGCTTCCTGCGGCTCGTTGCGGGAACAGCAGGCAGAGCCTGGTGACGAACGCGGAAGGTCGATAGGATGGGGCGGCGGCGCAAGGCTCACTCTGTGCCGCATCCTGACGAAACACCCTGTCGTGGCGATTTATTCCGTGTCTTTCGTGATGCGAATTGGTATGACGAAAGGCGGCAGGTCCTGCGAATAGCGCGTCGTGGCGCAAGCAGACGCGTCTTCACGTACATCCAGACGGCGCGAGCACGTTCTGCAAAGGCGCGTGCATGAAGTGCCTGCGCCTCCTGACGACGAGGGAGCCGCGACAGGGCTTGTCGTCTTCGAAGGTCCGGCTCTCGAAAAGGAGGGTGCCTAACGATTTCCCGGTATCGAGACAGAGCGGACCGGCAATCATTCGTTCGGCACGGCCATCGCGCTGCTGACGAGCATTCATCCGACCGACGTGCAGGCGACGCTGTTTCTGATTCCCGCGTTGCGCGGGGTCGAACCGGAGTGAGGATCGGGAATGTAGCGTGCCGGCCGCCGTTTCCGGCGAGCCGGCACGGTGACCTGCTATTTCGAACGGTTGTTCATCCATACTCCGATGACGACCGCGCCGCAGGCCAGCACGAACGCAGCGAGATACGAGCCTGCGCTGATTTCGTGCGTGATGGCGGTCAACTTGCCGATTGCCGTGGGTGCCATCAGACTGCCGAGCTGGCCGATGCTCGAAATCAGTGCAATGGCGCCGGCGGACGCGGTTCCGGAAAGGAAGCTCGCCGGAATCGTCCAGAAGATCGCGGTGCACGAGAGATAGCCGATGGCGACGAGCGCGAGCCCGGCGATCGCCGGTACGAACGACGCGTGCGCCGTGCCGAGCAGCACCGCGCCCGCCGATGCCAGCAACGCGCAGCAGGCGAAGTGCATCGAGCGTTCGTTGCGAGCGTCGGAGTGGCGGCTCAGCGCCACCATGCCGATTGCGCCGATCAGATACGGCACCGCCGACACCAGCCCGATATGCCACGGATTGGACACGCCGGCGTTGCGGATCACGGAAGGCGCCCAGAAGTTCAGCACGCTGCCCGCCCACGTGATGGTGAAGTAGCCGAACGCGCACACATACACGCGCCAGTTGCGCAGGGCCGCTCCAAAATGCTCGGTGTGACTGGATGCCGCCGACCCGTTGCCCGCGATTTCCCGAGCGACGAGTTCCTTTTCCGCGGGCGAGAGCCAGCGCGCGGTTGCCGCCGAATCCGGCAGATACCATAGGGCGAAGATGCCGACCAGCACCGGCGGAATGCCTTCCAGCAGAAACAGCCATTGCCAGGCGTGCAGCGCATGCCAGCCTTCGGCGTTGCCGAGAATCCATCCGGAGATCGGGCCGCCCGTGATGCCCGCCACCGCAATGCCCAGCACGAAGGCGGACATCACCTTTGCGCGATGGCGGTCAGGGAACCACGACGTGAGGTAATACACGATGCCGGGGAAAAATCCCGCTTCGGCGATGCCGAGCGCGATTCGCGCGATGTAGAACTGCGTGGTGTTCTGCACGAACATCATCGACAGCGAGACGAGTCCCCACAGGACCATGATCCGTGCGATTGTCCGGCGCGCACCGATGCGCCGCAGCAGCAGGTTGCTCGGTACTTCAAAGAGCACGTAGCCGATATAGAACACGCCGACGCCAAGTCCGTACGACGCTTCCGTCAGCCCGATATCCGCCCTGAACTGCAGATGGGCGAAGCTGATGTTGACGCGGTCGATATAGTTGAGGACGTAGCAAAGAAAGAGGAACGGTATCAGCCGGCGCGCGATGCGGCCGAATATCCGGTCCGCGTCGGCCTCGAGCATGACGCCGCGATTGGCCGACAGAGTCGAGCCCGTGGTGCCGTCTTCCGCAAGCAGGGAATTCGTGGTTTCCATACCTGGGTCTCCATTTAATGTAGTCAGGGCGAAATCGAACCTGTGGTCCGGGTTCGCCGTCTGGTCTGGGTCGGTGTAGCGGGTGTCGCGGGGGGCGCGGGGGTCGTATCGGGGGACCGCCGGCAATTCAGTGATCCTGCTCCGCCTGCTGCGGCGAAGCGGATTCAGCCGCGAGCCGTGCCCGCAACGGTCCCAGCACTTCATCGTTGTGCTCGCCGAGCGTCGGCGGCGCGACGACGTCGGTCGTTCGCTTGCCGTCGAAGGTCACGGGCGGGCGGACCGTGCGAAAGCTGCCCATCGTCGGATGCTCGGACTGCACGAGCAATTCCAGATGCTTCGCCTGGGGGTCCTCGAGCGCTTCGCTTGCGTCGTACATCGGCGCGTGCGGGACGTCGTGCTGCTCGAGCCGGTCGCACCACTCCGCGCGGTCGCGAAGGATGAAGATGTCGCCCAGAATCCCGATCAGCGCCTCCTGATTGGCGATGCGGCCCGACCGTTCGGCAAAGCGCGGGTCGTCGAGCAGCGCCGGGCGTTCCAGCGCGTTCGCGAGGCCCGTCCAGAACTTCTCCGGCGACGACATGTGCAGCGCGAGCCATTTGCCGTCCGCGCATTTCATCACATACGACTGAGATACGCTTGGACGGCTGTACGGCCCCATCAGCTCGCCCACCGAATAGAAATGCGTGAACGCATCCAGGTTGAAATGGCTCATGGCTTCGAGCATCGAGACTTCCACCTTGCGTCCGACGCCGGTCCGGTTGCGCTCGTGAAGCGCGCCGAGAATGCCGTAGGCGGCGTAGAAGCCGGTCAGCGAATCCGCGATCGCCGGGCCCACCACGCGAGGATTCTCGGGGTTGACGAGCAGCCCGAGAAAGCCGCTCGCTGCCTGCGCAACCGAGTCATAGGCGGGCCGTCCGGCCGCGGGGCCCGTCTGGCCGAAGCCGCTGATCGCGCAGTAGATGAGCCGCGGATTGATCTCGCGCAGGCGTTCGTAGCCGGCGTTGAGCCGGTCGGCCGCGCCGGGGCGGAAATTCTGGATGTAGACGTCGGCGTCGCGAATGAGATCATCGAAGAGCGCGAGGTCGGTCGCGTCCTTGGTGTTCAGGGTGACGCTGCGCTTGTTGCGGTTGTACGTCTGATAGTGCGGGCTATAGAGTCCGCCCTTGAAAGCGCGAAACGGATCGCCGGTTTCGGGTTGCTCGATCTTGACCACGTCGGCGCCGAGGTCGCCCAGCAGCATGCCGGCTGCGGGCCCCGTGATGAAGGTGCCTTGCTCCAGCACGCGCACACCTTCGAGAACTTTTGTCATGCCACCGCTCCAGTGATGCGCTGCCCGGTTGCGTCTGCGGCAGCGCACGGATATCGAAAGAATCAGGCGCCGGGAACGAAGCCTTCGGGTGCGTCGCCGTCGAATACGAGTTCGCGGGTCGCCTGATACGACAGGGCAAAGCCGATCGAACGCGACATTTCTTCAGTCAAATGACCGATGAGGCCCGCTGTCCGCGCGAGGATCGGCACGCCCTTGAGCGCGCCCGCCGGGAAGCCGACGCCCAGCAGCACCGCCGGAATCGCCGCCGACACGTTGAGCATCAGCGACTTCCCATAGATGCCGGGAAGCACCGCTTCGATCGCTTCGGCGATCCGCACGAAAGTCATGTCGGCGCCATTGCGCTCGGCCACGCTGAACAGCGCGCCGACGCGCGGGTCGCGCGACTTGTGCAGCGGATGGCCATAGCCGGGGATGGCGCGCCGCGCCTCACGGTACTCGGCGACCACGGCGCTCGCCGCGCGGGCGAAGTCGCCGTCCGGCTGCGCGCGCTCGCGCACTTCCTCCAGCAGCCGGCCGCAGGTTTCCGCGGCGCCGAGGATGACCGACCCGCAGCCCAGGATGCCCGCGGCCACGGCGCCCTGCAGGGCGTCGGGTGCCGCGGCGAGCGTCATGCGGCTCGCCTGCACGCTCGGCACGAGGCCGTGCTCGGCGATCGCGACGAGGGTGGCGTCGAGCACCGCCGTGACGGCCGGTGTCGGCATCTGGCCGGTCACGAGCAGATAAAAGTAATCGGTGAACGAGATCTTGCCGATCAGTTCACCCGCCAGATCGCGCCCGCGCACGACGATCGTTTGTTCGTTCGACGTCGAAATGGCGGTGCGAGGTATCGTTTCCTTGCCGATCTTCATGAGTGCGTCCGTAGTGTTTCCCGCTGGATCGAGGCAGGCACCGTGATGCCTGTCTGGTGCAGATGAGTCTACGGCGACGCCATCATCGACAGAAATGATGTTTTTAACTGATAATCCATCGATGTCATCGATGGTCCACGCCTGGATGCAGGTGGCAGGCGCCCCGCCTCCGGCCCGGGCGGTTGATCGGCAAACCGGCTGGAGCTTTCATGGAACTGCGTCACCTTCGCTACTTCGTTGCGCTCGCCGAGCAGTTGAACTTCACCGCGGCGGCCGGAAAGGTGCATGTCACGCAATCGACGTTGTCCCACCAGATCCGGCAGCTCGAAGACGAACTCGGCTGCCGCCTGTTCGACCGCGAGAACAAGCGCGTGACGATGACGCAAACCGGCGAGGCGTTTCTCGAACGCGTGCAGAATGCGCTGCGTGAAGTCGACGAAGGCATCTGGGCCGCGCGCCTTGCGGCCGACGAAATGAGCGGGGTCGTACGCATCGGCACGACGCACACGTTCAACATGCGGATCATTCCGCGCTGCGTGTCGCTGTTTCTGTCGAGCCATCCGTCCGTTCGCGTCAACGTGATGGAGATGTCGGGCGACGATATCGCGGCGGCCCTGCTGCGCGGCGAGCTGGACATCGGCGTGACCTACAAGCCGCGAGACGCTTCGCAGTTGCGCTTCGAGCCGTTGTACAGCGAGGAACTGCTGCTTGCGGTCGGGGAGAGTCATCCGTTTGCTCAGCGCCGCTTCGTGCGCACGGCCGAGCTTCACTTGCAGCGAGTCGTGCTGCTGCCGCCCACCTATGCCACGCGCACGCTGCTCGACGAATGCTTCAGGATGGCGAACGCGACGCCGGTCGTGGTCGCCGAGATGAACGCGATCGCGCCGATGATGGAACTCGTGAGCGTGACGGACATTGCGGCCATCGTGTCGGAGCATGCCCTGCGACGCGACGACGTGCGCGTGATCCCGCTTGAAAGCCCGACGCCCGTGCGATCGCCCGGGCTTCTCTGGCGCAGCGACGAAGCGCGTTCGCCCGCGGCGCGTGCCTTCGCGTCGGTCATCCGCACGGTCAGCAATGGCGAAGGGGCCAGCAAGCGTCGGCGCAGGGATCGCAAGCCCGCGCCCGCGAAACGGGGCACGAAGGCTTGACCGGCCGAGCCTCGTGCCGGGACCGCTACTGACGGGCGGTCAGGCGGCTCGCGTGTGTTGGTCGATCGCGGCTGACGCACGGCTCGATTTGAATGCATGAGGCGCGAAACGCGAGCCGCATCATGGTGGCGCTTCGGGACGTCACTACGGATACAGGCACGCGCCCTTTCCTGTCATCGAGTCGCGCGTTGCGCGGACGATCCCGGCCTTCGCTACGTCATGTACAGCGTGATCAGGAAGATCGCAAATCGATAGCCGAGGACGATGACCCCCGCCAATAGCGCCATGCCCATTGCTCTCAGAAGGCGCGTGACACCGCGGGAGCCGAACACCGGTCCCGCAGCGAGATAGGCATAGCTGCCGCAGACGCCGAGATTGACGATCGACAGGACCTTGTCCACCACGGGCGAACCCAGTCCGAGGCCGCCCAGACGGACATGGATCGCGGCGACTGCCAGCGCGAAAGAAAACAGCAACAGCAGGAACGTGTAGAGGTGGAGGGAGAAATACACATACGTGACGAACGGTCTGCGCGCGAGAACAAACGACAGCCACAGCAGCGACGCGAAGGGTACCACCATGAGAATGATCAGCGACTTGGCGTTGAGCACGGCGGCCCGGTCGAAGACGGGGGTGTACTGCGTCAGGTTCGTGCGCAGCGCCGCGACATGCTCGGCCACCAGTGACTGCGCGAGCGCACTCCAGTCCTGATGATGAAGATGGGAGTCGAGCGTGGAGCCGAAGATTTGCGTGTCGGTCAGCGACTGCATCGCGAAGAAGAACGCGTTTGCAAGGAGAAAAAGCTGAAAGGGCGGAACATAGGGCATGCGCTGCCCGTTCAGATGCGCGAGCGTCAGTTCGCCAGGATGACGGAGCAGGGACCACACCGTTCGAAGCAGGCGCCCGTCGATGCTGGTCGCGGCGTGCAGCACCTTGGCCGCGATGCCGCGCAGTGTCAGGTCCGGCGGCCTCAGCGGGCTTTCGCCGCACTGCGGGCAGAATGGCGTGCTGATCCGGAGCCTGCACGTCGGACATGTCCAGGGTTCTGGCGCAGACATGATTTCCTCCGGTGGATCGTCGTACGAGCCAGCTTCGAGCGTACTCCACACGAGTGGCCGTATCTGATTCGAGGGGCGGCGCGCATGGCCGAACCGGTTGTTGGCACGCAGCGGCCCGGGACAGCGCCCGCCCGCGCGCTCACACGCATTGTCATATCATGTTCGCTTCCCGGCGAAAGCGCGCAAAAGGCAGATCGACATGACAGATCACGGCAACCCGCTGTTACGCGACTGGCAAGAGCACTACGGATTGCCTCCCTTCGAGCAGATCCGGGTCGAACACTTCGCACCTGCCTTCGCTGTGCTGTTCGAGCAGCATCTGGCGGAGATTGATGCACTGGCTGAAAACCCGTCCGTGCCCACGTTCGGGAACACCGTGGCCGCGTTCGATGCCGCCGGTGCCGCGCTGGATCGCGTGCGGCTGACGTTCGAGAATCTGTGCTCGTCCGAGTCGCCACCGGCCCTGCAGGCGGTGGAGCGCGAGATGGCGCCGCTCCTCGCGGCGCACGACAGCAAGGTGACGATGCACGCAGGCTTCTTTGCCAGGCTCGATGCCGTCCACCGGCAAGCCGATGCGCTGGAGCTGAACGAAGAGCAGCGCCGTCTGCTGCAACGCCTGCATACCGATTTCGTGCGCACGGGCGCGACGCTGCAAGGGGCTGCACGTGAGTGCTTCGCCGCGATCGCCACGCAGCTCGCCGATCTGCATACGCGCTTCTCGCAGAACATCCTCGCGGACGAATCGAGCTTCCAGTTGCCGTTGGCATCCGATGCCGATCTGGCCGGTCTGCCCGATTTCCTGCGTCAGGCCGCACGCGGCGCTGCACAGGAGCGCGGCGTGGAGGGCTACGTGATCACGCTCTCGCGTTCACTCGTGCAGCCGTTTCTCACGTGGTCGACGCGTCGTGACCTGCGCGAAGCCGCGTGGCGCGCGTGGACCGCGCGTGGCGAAACACCCGGACGCGACAACCGGCCGCTGGCTCGCGAAATACTGGCGCTGCGGCAGGAGCAGGCGCGCCTGCTCGGCTACGAAACCTTCGCCGATTACGCGCTCTCCGACCGCATGGCGGGCAGCGCTTCCGCTGTCCATGAATTGCTTGGCCGCGTATGGGAGCCGGCGAAAGCCAGTGTCGAACGGGAGCGGCAGGCGCTGGTTTCGCAGGCCGCCGCGCTCGGTGAGCCGACAGATGTCGAGCCGTGGGACTGGTACTACCTGGCCGAGAAAGTGCGCGCCAGCCGGTTCGCGCTCGACGATGCGCAAGTGAAACCGTATTTCAGCCTCGATGCGATGCTCAACGCAATGTTCGATTGCGCGCAACGCCTGTTCGGCGTGCAGTTCGTCGAGCAAACCGGTGCGCCGCTCTATCATCCTGACGTGCGCCTGTGGGAAGTGCGTCGCGGCAATGAGCGGGTGGGCCTGTTCCTCGGTGACAACTTCGCGCGCCCCAACAAGCAGGGTGGTGCGTGGATGCACGTTTATCGCAGGCAGACGCGCAACGGCGGCAGGGTCGAGCCGATCGTGGTGAACAACAACAACTTCTCGCGCGTGGACGACGGCCCGACGCTGCTAAGTTTCGACGACGTCCGCACGCTCTTTCACGAGTTCGGCCACGGCCTGCATGGCCTGCTGTCCGACGTGAACTATGGTCGCCTGTCGGGCACCAATGTCCCGCGAGACTACGTGGAACTCCCTTCGCAACTGATGGAGAATTGGGCCACCGTGCCGGAAGTGCTGACAAGGCATGCGCGTCACGTGACGACCGGAGAGCCGATTCCGGCGGCGCTCGTCGAGCGCATCAGGGCGTCGCAGACTTTCAATCAGGGCTTCGAGACCGTGGCCTATACCGCGTCGGCCCTGATCGACATGGCGCTGCATCTGCAAAGCGACCCGGCGGGCGTCGACATCGCCCGCTTCGAAACGGAGGAGCGCGCGCATCTCGGCGTGCCGCCTGAGGTGGGCATGCGGCACCGGCTGCCGCACTTCGGCCATGTCTTCAGCGGCGCCTACTATGCGGCGGGCTATTACGTCTACATGTGGGCGGAAGTGCTGGAGGCCGAGGCGTTCGACGCATTCGAAGAAGCCGGTAACGCATTCGATCCCGTGCTGGCCGACAAGCTGAAGCGCTGCATCTATAGCGCCGGCGACAGCCGCGAGCAACGCGCCGCGTTTCGCGCATTTCGAGGCCGTGATCCGCGAGTCGAGCCGATGTTGCGCAAGCGAGGCCTGTTGCCGCAGTGATGTGCGTGCGGTGAATGGCGAGCCCTGGTTGAGCGGTTTAGCCCGGCGCTCGACATCATCGACGGGATGCTTACCCGATCCTGTAGATGCCGGCAGCCGTGTCGTGCAGCAGCTGGCGCTTCTCCGGCGGGCTGAAGTCCGCTATCACGTCGAGATACGCGCCATAGAGATGCTGGAAACTGCAGGCGAGCTTGCAGACCGGCAGGTGACTCGCGAACATGCTGCGTGCGGGGCCGAAAATATCGATGGCCTGAAGGATCCACGGCCGCACCTGCTCGACCGTCCAGTGGATGCCGAAGATGCATTCCAGTCCGAAGATCTTGATCGCGACGTTCGGACACGTGCCAACGGCGGCGAGTTCGCGCTGCCACGTTGCCTCGCCCGCTCTCGTCAGGTCGAGGGGCCAGCCCATCACGGGCAGCACGAACTGGATATCCGGATAGGCCGCGGCCACGGCGGCGAACTCGCGCAGCTGGGGTGCGAATATCTCGATCTCGCAGACGAGGCCGCGGCCGCGAAGCGAAGCAATGCCCCGCTGCCACGCTGCTTCGGACAGAAGACCGGCATGCCGCGCGTAACGCAGCCGCGGGTTCGCCGGATGCCAGCCCATGTGCTGGCGCACGCTTCTGACGCGTCGCGCGCCAGCATAGGCATCCAGCGTGCGTTTCAAATCGGGGCTGAGAAAATCGACTGAGGCAATCATGCCGGCGGGGCGCTCGCTCGCCTGCAACACATCATCCGCCCATTGCACTTCAGCGAGCGGATCGTCGGAGATGAACTCCGCCCAAACGGTTCCGGAAACGTTCAGGCCCTGGGTGTCGCGCGCATAATCGTCGGGCAAATACACGGTCGGCAACGCGCTGTAATCGCCGACGAGATCCTCGAAGCCGGCACTCCGCTGCGCAAACACAGGGTAGTGCAAACGCCGGGTGTCGTAGAAGTGCTGGTGGCAATCGAGGATGGGGAGGCTGTCGTCGTTCATGCCGCGTTTCCACTTCGAGATGGATTGCGCCTGCGTCGCTCGCGCCTGCGGGTGCTCTGGCCACACAAGACTAGCACGCTTGCCCGCCGTTCTTTTCGAACTTCTCCAAAGCCCGAAGGCCGGCGCCCGGCCTGCCCGAATGTTCAACCCGCGACGCACATGTTACTCGCCCGCCGGAGAGTCGGTGAAAGCACGAGCGTCGCGCCCCGCACCGGCGAGGGCCCGGGGCCGAGCCGCTCGCTCATTCTGCGGCGCGGGCTCCGGTGGCGGGCGCAACGCAAGACGGCACGAGCAGCATTGCGCACAGCACGCTGCCCAGGCTCATCGCCGCGATGACGGCGCCCATCGGCCAGGGCGTGCCTTCCGCGAGGACGCCGACCAGCGCCGACCCGAGAATGCCCGTGCCGTACTGGATCGCCCCGACCAGCGCCGACACGGAGCCCGCGCGTTCCGGAAAGCTGCCGAGCGCGCCGGCAATCGAATTGGCGACAATGAACCCTGTCGCCGAGACGAACAGAAAGAGCGGAATCACGAGGCCGGGAAGTCCGCCCCAGCCCGTCCATGAGTCGATCGCGAGCAGCCCGCCCGCGATTGCCGCGCCAAGCGTGCCGATCCGCATCAGCCGGTCGCCGCCCATTTTTCGCACGAGCCTCGCGTTGATCTGGTTCGTGAGCATGATGCCCACGATGCCCGCCGCGAAAAGCACGCCGTAGAGCTGCGGCGAGACGTGGTGATACGTGATGTACGCGAACGGCGTGCCCGCGATATACGCATACATGCCGCCATAGAAGAATCATCCCGCACCCGCGTAGCCCAGCACCCGGCGATTCCGGAGCAGTTGCGCGTACGTGGCGAACGCGCGCCCGAGCGGCGCGTGGTTGCGGCGCGGCGGCGGCAGTGTTTCCGGCAGCGCTCGGAGGGCGGCCAGGGTCGCCAGTCCGACGCCCGCGAGCGTCCAGAAGATCGCGCGCCACGACGCCACCTGAAGGATGAGCCCGCCCGCGCTCGGGCCGAGCAGCGGCGCGATCGCCATGACCGTCATCAGCGTCGACATCATCTGGGCGGCCCGGTGGCCGGCGTACAGGTCACGCACCATCGCGCGCGCAAGCACGACGCTGGCGCACGCACCCACGGCCTGCACCGCGCGCCAGCCGATGAGCATCGGCGCGTCGGTCGAGAGCGCGCAGCCCGCCGAACCGAGGATGAGCAGCACGAGGCCAATGGCGATCGGCAGGCGCCGCCCGTACCGGTCGCCTATGGGTCCCCACAGAAACTGGCCGAGGCTGAAGCCGATCAGGTAGCCCGAGATCGTCAGCTCGACGGCACCGTGACCCGCATGCAGGGCTTGCGCCATTGCCGGCAGGGCGGGCAGATAGAGGTCCGTCGAAATCGACGCGAAAGCCATCAGCAAGCTCAGGATCGCGAGGATGCGCAGCCCGTGCCGGTTCGCGCTCTGGCGGCCCTCGGCGCTGGCGAGGGAGGACGTCGCGCTTTCTGCGGCTTCGCGTGCAAACGTGCCCGGTTGAGCAGAAGGCTGATTGTTCAACGGCATGGTTCGGGGTTCTCGATGGCGACCGGCGACACGCCAGTGTGGGCAGACAGGCGGCGCGCGCAACGTTGCGCGCGTCATGGACGGCGCAAAAGAACATTGTTCGGCCGCCGACTGGGGTCGAGCCTACGCTGCTGTGCGTGGCTCAACAATACGGCTACAATTTCGCGGGGCTTTGAAGAATATTCAACTATGCTGCGTGCCGGTCTGTCTGAACTTACCGTTTTCGTTGCGATTGCGCACCAGCGAAGCTTCAGCGCGGCTGCGCGCACGCTGGGGGTGTCGGCATCCGCGCTGAGCCACGCGATGCGCGGTCTCGAAGCGAAACTCGACGTGCGCCTGTTCAACCGCACGACCCGCTCGGTCGCGCTCACCGAAGCGGGTCAGCAGCTTCTGCGCCGCGTGGTGCCGGCCATGGCCGACCTCGAAGACGCCGTGAACGAGGTCGCTTCCGCACGCGATCGTCCTTCCGGCTCGATCCGGATCAGCGCCTCCGAAAACGCCGCGAAGCCGCTTGTCCGGCATGTGCTGCCCGAGTTCCTCGTGGCGTATCCGGACATCCACGTGGAATTCGTCGTCGATACGCGTCTCGTCGACATCGTGGCCGACGGATTCGATGCGGGCATCCGTGTCCTGCAGGACGTGCCGCGCGATATGGTCGCCGTCCGCTTCGGCCCAGACATGCGGTTCGCCGCGGTGGCGTCGCCCGGATACCTGGCGCGTCACGATCTGCCCGAGACACCGAACGACCTCGCCCGGCACCGATGCATCCGCTTTCGCTTCGCGAGCGGCGCGCTGTATCGATGGGATCTGGAAAGCCAGGGCAAGAGCGCGAGCGTGGACGTCGACGGCCCGATGACGCTCGGCAATCTGAACCTGATGGTCGAGGCGGCGCTTGCCGGCATCGGCGTCGCGTGGGTTCCGGACTATCTCGTGACCGAGCATCTGACGGCGGGCCGGCTCGTGCAACTGCTTCCCGAGTGGAGCCCGTCATTTCCGGGCCTGTGCCTGTATTACCCGGCCAATCGTCATCCTCCCACCGCGCTCAGGCTATTCGCGCAGGCGGTGCGGGATTGGGCCAAGCATCCGTAATCGCACGCCGCCGGCACGCTGCCAGCACGCGGCGACCCGGCCCGCTGCGCGGCCTTTCCGAACGCTTGCGCCCACGAGCCCCGAGCCCCGAGCCCCGAGCCGTAAGACGCGCAGCGCACAGGCGCGGCATTGATGAATGCGCTTCACAACCTCTTGCAGCTTCAGGCACCTAGTCGCGCACGGCCGTGCACAGTAACCTCGACAGCGGCGCGCATTTTGCCTTGACGCGCGCACACGCGGCCCGGGTGGAGCGTGCTTCGCCAGGCGTCGCCACAGTCAGCGGACCGCCATTAATACCTCGATGAAACGTATCGCCGCATCGGCCATATGGGTATGGCTGCGTGCGCAGCATCTTCGCCCGATGAATGTGTCAGCACGAAAGGATTCGACTACATGGAAAAGCTCAGCGACATCAAGATTTCACGGCGCAGCCTGTTGAAAATGGGCGCGGCATCCGCGACCGCGGTTGCCGTTCCCGCCGTCTCCGCGACGCAGGATGCCGCCGCCGGTGCGTCGGCGCCAGCGGCCCGGCCGCCCGTCACGTCGAAGCTGTCTTTCAGCGTGAACGGCAAGCTCCAGCATCTTGAACTCGATACGCGCACCACGCTTCTGGACGCGTTGCGCGAGCACCTGCACCTCACCGGCACGAAGAAGGGCTGCGATCATGGGCAGTGCGGCGCCTGCACGGTGATCGTCGGCGGGCGGCGGATCAACTCGTGCCTGACGCTCGCCGTCATGCAGCAGGGCGCAAGCGTGACGACCATCGAAGGGCTCGGCACCCGTTCCGATCTTCACCCGATGCAGGCGGCCTTCGTGAAGCACGACGGCTACCAGTGCGGCTACTGCACGCCGGGCCAGATCTGTTCGGCCGTCGCGGTGCTCGATGAAATCCGCCGCGGCATCCCGAGCCACGTGAGCGCCGACCTCAATGCACGGCCGCAGGCGACGGCTGCGGAGGTGCGCGAGCGCATGAGCGGCAACATCTGCCGCTGCGGGGCCTACTCCAACATTGCGGTCGCCATCGCCGAAGTGGCCGGAGGCCAGGCATGATCGCCTTCAGCTACGATCGCGCGCACACGCCTGCCGAGGCGGCCGCCGCCGCAGAGCGCATTGCGGGCGCCAAGTTCATTGCGGGCGGCACCAATCTGCTGGACCTGATGAAGCTCGGCATCGAGACGCCGACGCACCTGATCGACGTGAACGGCCTCGGGCTCGACAAGATCGAAGCCACGCCCGAAGGCGGCCTGCGGATCGGCGCACTCGTGCGCAACACCGATCTCGCCGCCGATCCGCGCGTGCGGCGCGACTATGGCGTGCTGTCGCGCGCGCTGCTGGCGGGCGCCTCCGGCCAGCTGCGCAACATGGCGACGACCGCCGGCAACCTGCTGCAGCGCACCCGTTGCCCCTATTTCTACGACACCAACCAGCCGTGCAACAAGCGCGCGCCCGGCAGCGGGTGCGCGGCGATCGGCGGGTTCAGCCGGCAGCACGCCGTGGTGGGCGTCAGCACCGCTTGCATTGCGACGCATCCGAGCGACATGGCCGTCGCGATGCGCGTGCTCGACGCAACCGTGGCAACCGTGCGCCCCGACGGGTCGGTGCGCACCATAACGATCGCCGACTTCCATCGGCTGCCCGGCGATACGCCGCATATCGAGACCGTGCTCGAGCGCGGCGAACTGATCACCGCGGTCACGCTGCCCAAGCCGCTTGGCGGCGTGCAGTCGTATCGCAAGGTGCGGGACCGCGCGTCCTACGCATTCGCGCTCGTGTCCGTGGCTGCCATCGTGCAGCGGGACGGAACCGGGCGCGTAGCATTGGGCGGCGTGGCCCACAAGCCGTGGCGCGTCGAAGCCGCCGAAGCCGCCATGCCGCGCGGCGCCAGGGCCGTTACCGATCAACTGCTGGCGGGCGCCACGCCGACCGACGAAAACGCGTTCAAGCTGGCGCTGGCCGAACGCACGCTCGGCGCGGTACTGGCACAGGCAAAGGGGTGAAGCCATGAAATTCGATACCCCTGCCACCACCAATCCGATCGACCAGCTCAGGATCGTCGGCCAGCCCGTCGAGCGCATCGAAGGCCCGCGAAAGACCACCGGCACCGCGCCCTATGCCTATGAATGGCATAACGCGGTCCCGAATCAGGCTTACGGCTATGTCGTGGGCGCGGCCATCGCCAAGGGCCGCATCTTTTCGATCAGCCTCGCCGAAGCGCGGCGGGCGCCGGGCGTCATCACTATCGTTACCGCCGATACGGCCGGCAAGCTCGGCAAGGGCAAGTGGAACACCGCCCGGCTGCTCGGCGGCCCCGAGATCCAGCACTACCATCAGGCCGTCGCGCTCGTCGTCGCGGAGACGTTCGAGCAGGCGCGCGCCGCCGCGCAACTCGTCCACGTGCGCTATGTCCGCGAAGAAGGCGCATTCGATCTCGCGGGCGCGAGAGCGTCGGCGAGCGTGCCGAAGACGGGCGTGCCCGAGACCGCGACCGGCGATTTCGCCGGCGCCTTCGCCGCGGCGCCCGTGCAGCTCGACGCAACGTACACGACCCCCGATCACTCGCACGCGATGATGGAGCCGCATGCGTCGATGGCGGTGTGGAGCGGCGACAAGCTCACGCTGTGGACGTCGAACCAGATGGTGGACTGGAGCCGCGGCGACGTCGCGCTGACGCTCGGTATCCCCAAGGAGAACGTGCGCCTCATTTCTCCGTACATTGGCGGCGGTTTCGGCGGCAAGCTGTTCGTGCGATCCGATGCCGTGCTCGCCGCGCTCGGCGCGCGCGCGGCACGGCGGCCGGTCAAGGTCGCCCTCACGCGCCCGCTCATGTTCAACAACACCACGCATCGTCCCGCGACGATCCAGCGCATCCGCATCGGCGCGAACCGTGACGGCAAGATCACCGCGATCGGCCACGAAAGCCTGTCGGGCGATCTGGCTGGCGGCAAGCCGGAGAACGCCGTGCAGCAGACGCGCCTGCTCTACGCCGGCCCCAACCGCCTGACGGCCTTGCGGCTCGCCGCGCTCGACCTGCCCGAAGGCAACGCGATGCGCGCGCCGGGCGAAGCGCCCGGCCTGATGGCGCTCGAGATCGCCATGGACGAGATGGCGGAGAAGCTCGGCCTCGATCCGGTCGAGTTCCGCATTCTCAACGACACGCAGGTCGACCCCGAGAAGCCGCAGCGGCCGTTCTCGGAGCGCCGGCTCGTCGAGTGCCTGCGAACCGGCGCGGATCGCTTCGGCTGGAAGGCGCGCAGCGCGCGGCCCGGCGCGACCCGCGACGGCGAGTGGCTGGTCGGCATGGGCGTCGCCGCCGCGTTCCGCAACAATCAGGTCATGAAGTCGGGGGCGCGCGTGCGTGTCGACGGGGCGGGTACCGTCACGGTCGAAACCGACATGACCGACATCGGCACGGGCAGCTACACGATCATCGCGCAGACCGCCGCGGAAATGATGGGCGTGCCGCTCGACCGCGTGGTCGTGCGCCTGGGCGATTCGAACTTCCCGGTGTCGGCAGGCTCGGGCGGGCAGTGGGGCGCCAACAGTTCGACCGCGGGCGTGTACGCCGCCTGCGTGAAGATGCGCGAGGCCCTCGCGCAAAAGGCGGGCATCGATCCGGCCTCTGCCGTGTTCGAGGGCGGGCAGATCCGTTCGGGCGAGCGCAGCATGCCGATCGGCGCGGTGGCGGGCGAAGGCGGCATCGTCGCGGAAGACTTCATCGAATTCGGCGATCTCAACAAGAAGTACCAGCAATCCACGTTCGGTGCGCATTTCGTCGAAGTGGGCGTCGATGCCGCGACGTGCGAGATTCGCGTGAGACGCATGCTCGCGGTATGCGCCGCGGGGCGCATCCTCAATCCGAAATCGGCGCGCAGCCAGATGATCGGCGCGATGACGATGGGCGTCGGCGCGGCGCTGATGGAAGAACTTGCGGTCGACCGGCGCCTCGGCTATTTCGTCAACCATGATCTGGCCGGCTACGAGGTGCCGGTCCATGCCGACATCGTGAGCCAGGACGTCATCTTCCTCGACGAGACCGACCCGCTCTCGTCACCGATGAAGGCGAAAGGCGTCGGCGAACTGGGCCTGTGCGGCGTTGGCGCGGCGATCGCCAATGCCGTCTACAACGCGACGGGCGTGCGCGTGCGCGACTATCCGGTCACGCTCGACAAGCTCATTTCGCGGATGCCGGTATCGACCTGACTTGCCGCCCCGCTCGCGCCGCCCGTGCCGATGGCGCGGGCGGCGGGTCATGCCGGCAGGCATGTTCTCTCGAAGAGGGATCGGCGCGCCGGGCGTCGCGCTCACTTATCCGCCAACAGCGCCCTGCGTGTTCACATGCACGGCATAGATCGATTGGGACGACGCCATGAAAAGCCGGTTGCGCGCCCGCCCGCCGAAACAGAGGTTCGCGCAGCGCTCCGGCAAGGCGATGCGGCCGATCATCTTCCCCGCCGGCGAAATGACCATGACACCGTCCAGTTCGTCGCTGCCCATGCCCCAGCCGCACCAGAGGTTGCCGTCGATATCGGCTCGCATCCCGTCGATCGTGCCGACACCCGCGTCGTAAAACACCCGGCCCTCGCCGATGCGACGGCCATCCGGATGCATCTCATAGGCGTGAATCAGCCGGTTGGGCACGCCGCGCGACTCGATCACGTATAACAGCCGCTCGTCCGGCGAAAAGCAGAGGCCGTTCGGCCCCTTCAGGTCCCGCGTGACGACCGACGCCTCGCCCGTCACGCCGTCGATCCGGTACACGGAATGCGGCAGTTCCTGTTCTGCCTTGATGCCCTCGTAATGCCCCGCGATCCCCATTGGCGGATCGGTGAACCAGATCGAGCCGTCGGACTTCACGATGACATCGTTCGGCGAGTTGAGGCGTTTGCCCGCGAACGAATCCAGCAGCACGGTGATGCTGCCGTCGTATTCGGTGCGCGTGACGCGCCGGCCGTGCTCGCAGGTGACGAGCCGCCCCTGACGGTCGCGCGTGTTGCCGTTCGCGAAATTGGACGGTTTGCGGAACACGCTGACGGCGCCGGTTTCCTCTTCCCACTTCAACATCTGATTGTTCGGAATGTCGCTCCAGAGCAGATAGCGGCCGTCGCCGAACCACACCGGACCCTCAGTCCAGCGATAGCCCGTCGCGAGCCGCTCGACCGCCGAGAAGGCGACACGGTATTTGTCGAACGACGGATCGAGGGAAATGATGCGTGGGTCCGGATAGCGCTCTGCCTGCTGCCACATGGGTTTGTCTCCGTTTCTTGCGATGCGCGGGATGGTGCGAATCCACAGTATACCGGAAATGAGTAAGCGCTTTCTCTTGAAGTGACGGCGATTTTCCCCTACAGTTCGGGAAATTCCTCCATTACGAGTGGGACCGGATGCACGTTCCGGTGCCCTGCAAGAAAGCGATTACCGATTGATGACTCGAATGGTGCGCGCCGGTTGCCATTCCCCGAGACCTTCAAGGCCCTGAATACATGATCGAGTTGTCCAGCAAGACCGTCAGCGGGCCGGTGATCCGGCTCCATCCCGCCGATAACGTGGTCATCGCGCGCGTCGACGTCGCGATCGGCACGCCGGTTCCCGCGGAAGACTTCTGCAGCCGCAGCCAGGTGCCCGCGGGCTACAAGATCGCCGCGCGCCGCATCGCGCAGGGCGAGGCGATCCGCAAATACAACGTGGTGATCGGCTTCGCGTCCAATGACATCGCCGCGGGCACGATGGTGCACGGCCACAACGTCGAGTTCCGCGAATTCGATCGCGACTACGCGTTCGGCGCCGACTACCGCGCGGTGGACATGCTGCCGCCGGCCGAACGCGCGACTTTTCAGGGCATCGTGCGCAGCAACGGCGAAGTGGCGACGCGCAACTACATCGGCGTGCTGTCGACAGTGAACTGTTCCGCCACCGTCGTTCACAGGATCGCGGAATGGTTCACGCCCGAGCGGCTTGCGGACTATCCGAACATCGACGGCGTCGTGGCCTTCAGCCATTCGATCGGGTGCGGCATGGAGATGAGCGGCGAGCCGATGGCGCTCCTGCGCCGCACGATGGCGGGCTACGCGCGGCATCCGAATCTCGCCGCGGCGCTGATCGTCGGGCTGGGTTGCGAGCGCAACCAGTTGCAGGGCCTGCTCGACCAGGAGGGCATGGAGCCGGGCGCACGTCTTCATACATTCACGATGCAGGAAACGGGCGGCACGAGGAAGACCATCGAAGCGGGCATCGAGGCCGTCAAGGCGCTGTTGCCGGAGGCCAACCGCGTGACGCGCACGACGGTCGACGCAAGCCATCTGAAGATCGGGCTGCAATGCGGCGGGTCCGATGGCTTCTCGTCGATCACCGCGAATCCTTCGCTCGGGGCGGCGATGGATCTGCTCGTGCGCCACGGGGGCACGGCGATCCTGTCCGAGACGCCGGAGATCTACGGCGTCGAACATACGCTGACGCGCCGCGCGGCGAGCCGCGCGGTCGGCGAAAAGCTGATCGAGCGCATTCGCTGGTGGAAGGACGAGTACTCCGTGAACCGCGACGTCCAGATCAACGGCAAGGTGAGCCCCGGCAACCAGGTCGGCGGCCTCGCGAACATCTTCGAGAAGTCGATCGGCTCGTCGATGAAGGGCGGCACCGGCCCGCTGATGGAAGTCTATCGATACGCCGAGCCGGTGAGCGCGAAAGGCCTCGTGTTCATGGACACGCCCGGCTTCGATCCCGTCTCCGCGACCGGCCAGATCGCGGGCGGCGCCAACCTGATCGCGTTCACGACCGGGCGCGGCTCGATGTTCGGCGCGAAGCCGGTCCCGTCGCTGAAGCTCGCGACGAATACGCCGATGTATCAGCGCCTGATCGAAGACATGGATGTGAATTGCGGCGGCATTCTCGACGGTGTTGCGTCGATCGAGAGTACGGGCAGGGAAATCTTCGACGCGCTGCTCGAAGTCGCCTCCGGGACGCGCACGAAAAGCGAACTGCTCGGTCTCGGCGACCACGAATTCGTGCCGTGGCAGATCGGCATCATGAGCTGAGGCGCGCCACCCCGGCACACCGGCCGGAAGCCGGACCACCGCAAACGCACCGCGCAGTACCGCACAAGGACAAAGCAACCGCAACGCCAGCCGGGCGCACGGCGCAGCCACGCGATCAGTGGCGCCGGCGCTCGAACGAGGACCAGGTCCACACATCCGGAGACGACCTTGAGCACCAATGGCACGGCAGTAGCGGCACGCGAAGGCGTGGCGTCGAGCGATTCGATCTATGCACGGGTGACGTGGCGTTTCATGCCGCTGCTCTTCATCTGCTACGTGGTCGCGTATCTGGATCGCGTGAACGTCGGCTTTGCAAAGCTGCAGATGCTCAACGACCTGCATTTCAGCGAGACCATGTACGGCTTCGGTGCGGGCATCTTCTTTGTCGGCTACTTCTTTTTCGAGGTTCCGAGCAACCTGCTGCTTCACCGGCTCGGCGCGCGCCGCTGGATCGCGCGGATCATGGTCACCTGGGCCGTGATTTCCGCCGCGACTGCATGGGTCACGTCGCCGACGATGTTCTACGTGCTGCGCTTCGTGCTCGGCATTGCCGAGGCAGGTTTCTTCCCCGGCCTCGTGCTGTACCTGACGTACTGGTTCCCGGCGCAGCGGCGCGGCAGGATGGTCGCGTTCCTGATGGCGGGCAACCCGGTGTCGGGCATCGTCGGCGGGCCGGTTTCGGGCTTCATCATGCAGCGCCTTGCCGGTCACGGCGGCTTTGCCGGCTGGCAGTGGCTGTTCGTGCTCGAGGCGCTGCCTGCGCTCGTGCTCGGCGCAGTGATCTACTTCTTTCTCGATGACCGGGTGAAGGACGCGAAGTGGCTGCCGCAGCACGAGCGGGATTTCATCCAGTCGGAAATCGACGCGGAGGCGCGCACGAAAAGCCACGGCTCGGTGCGGCAGACGTTCACGTCGTTGAAGGTATGGACGCTGTGCGCGATCCTGTTCGGCATCGTCATGGGTTCGTATGCCGTCGGCTTCTGGCAGCCGACCATCATCAAGGGCTCCGGCGTCACCGATCCGCTCACCATCGGTCTTCTCACGGTGGTCCCCTATGCGAGTGCGCTTGTCGCGATGATCGTCGTCGGCCGGCATGCCGACCGCACGCGTGAGCGCCGCTGGCATGTCGTGGTGCCGCAGATCGTTGCCGCAAGCGGCTTCGTGCTGTGCGCGTACGCGGGTCACAACACATGGCTTTCGCTGCTCGGCCTGACACTTGCGGCATCGGGCGTGATCACCGCGTTGCCGATGTTCTGGGCGCTGCCGACGTCGTTCCTCGGCGGCACGGGCGCGGCCGCGGGCATAGCGCTCATCAATTCGACGGGCAATCTCGCGGGTTTCGTGAGCCCGGCGCTGGTCGGCTGGCTCAAGACGCTCACGCATTCGCTCGACTCCAGCCTGTTCCTGATTGCGGGATCGCTGATCGTCTCGGCGCTGCTGATTCTCACGCAGATGCCCGCCAGGCTGGTGAACAAATAGCCGCAACTACGCTTCGAGAAGCACGCAGCAAGGCAGCCGCCGCAGAACCTGAGTGACGACGCACGCGCCCGCAAGAGGCGCGGCCCCTTCCCAATGCAGCAACACACCCTCATGGTCGGAGACACATGAACACCGGAAAATATCGCTACGTCGTCGCCGGGCTGTTGTTCACAGCCGGTGCAATCAACTACATGGACCGCGCGGCGCTCGGCATCGTCGCGCCGATCGTCGGCAAGACGCTGGAGTTGTCGCCGTCGCAACTCGGCATCATCTTCAGCAGCTTCTTTATCGGCTACTCGATCTTTTCGTTCCTCGGCGGCTATTTCGCCGACAAGTGGGGCACGCTGCGCGTCTTCACATGGGCAATGGGATTCTGGTCGGTGTTTTGCGGCCTGACCGCGGCGGCGACCGGCTTCGTTTCGCTGCTGCTGTGCCGCGTGTTTTTCGGCATCGGTGAAGGGCCGATGAGTTCGAACACGAACCGCACGATCTCGAACTGGTTCCCGCGCCATGAAACAGCCACCATGATCGGCTTCACGTTCTCCGGCCAGACGCTCGGCAACGCGATCGCGGGACCGGTGGTGGGGCTGATCGCCGTGGGCTTCGGCTGGCGCACGTCGTTTGTCGTGATCGCGATACTGGGCTTTCTGTGGCTCGCGTGCTGGCGCCTCTTCGTGACCGACAAGCCCGACGAGAACCGCCGCGTCGGCGTGGGCGAAACGAAGCTGATCAACGAAAGCCGCGCGATAGCCGAGGCGCGCAACGTCGAAGACGACGGCATGACGCTCGGCGCGTATCTGCGCCGGCCCAGCACGCTCGCGCTCGGTGCGGGGCTCTTCGCGGTGAACTACACGCAGTACGTGTTCATCTCATGGCTGCCGAGCTATCTCACCAACGTGATGCATCTCGACCTGAAGTCGATGAGCATCATCACGTCGATTCCGTGGATCTGCGGCGCCATCGGCTATTTCGGCGGCGGCCTGCTCGGCGATTTCATCTACAAGCGCATGGACGATCCGGTCAAGGCGCGCAAGCTGGTGGCGACGATCCCGCTCGCGCTGTCCGGGGTCGCGGTGCTGAGCATCACGTCGGCCGGATCGCTCACGGCGGCCGTCGCGCTGATCGCGGCCGCGCTCCTGTTCCTGACGGGTTCCTGCCAGTCGATCTGGGCGATCCAGCACGAGATCCTGCCGCTGCACCGCCAGGGCGGCGTGGGCGGCTTCATCCATTTCCTGAGCAACCTGTCCGGGATCATCGGGCCGGCGCTGACGGGCTTTCTGATTCAGTACTTCGGCGGCTATCACAGCGCGTTCCTGTTCGGCGCGATGATCGACTTCGCAGGCGTGCTCGCCATGCTGCTGTTCATTCACAACCGGCCGGCCGTGACCGCGCAGGTGGCCGCCCATTCGCCCAACTGAACCCGGTTCGACGCAAATGCGCGTTACTTCATTCGTTCTGAAACCATCATGAATCAAGCTATTGCTGAACATCTGCAGGCTTCGTATCAATCCGCGTCGCGGATCGTATCGGTCGATGCGCGCACGGTACGCGTGCCGCTCGACCGTCATACGGCATTCTCCAGCCGCGTCGTCGTCGCGCGCGACTACACGGTCGTGCGCGTGAAAACCGCCGACGGCCATGAGGGTATCGGCTTCTGCTACAGCGGCAGCCGGGCCGGCATGCTCGTGACCTGCGCGGTGCGCGAGCTGTTCGCGCCGCTCCTGCGCGACCGCTCCTCGCTCGACGTCGAAGGGCTGTGGCGCGAGATGTACCAGGAGTCGCTGCTGCAGGGGCGCGCCGGATGCGTGATGCGGGCGCTGTCGATCATCGATATCGCGTTGTGGGACCGCAATGCGCGCGCGGCGGGTTTGCCGCTCAGCCGGTATATCGGCGCGACGTCGGCGGATCGCGTGCCCGCGTATGCGAGCGGCGGCTATTACGTCGATGGCAAGACGCCCGGGCATCTCGGTGAGGAAATGGCGAGCTATGTCGCGCTGGGTTTTCGCGCGGTGAAGATGAAGGTGGGGCGGCTCGATCCGCGCGCTGAAGAGGCGCGCGTGAAGGCAGCGCGCGCCGCGATCGGCGACGACGTGCTGCTGATGCTCGACGCCAACAACGCATGGTCGGACGTGCCCACGGCGCTCGAGCATCTGCGCCGCTACGAGCGGTACGATCCCTACTGGATCGAGGAGCCGTTCAGTCCCGACGATATCGAAAGTCACGCGCAGCTCGCGAAGCGCACGCCGGTGACGGTGGCGACGGGCGAGATCGAGGCGGGCCGCTGGCGGCATCAGGAACTGCTCGACAAGCGCGCCGCGATGATCCTGCAATCCGATGCGGCGGTGTGCGGCGGCATCAGCGAATGGCGGCGCATTGCGGCCGCGGCCGCCGCGGTCGGCGTGACGATGTGCCCGCACTGGTTCCACGATCTGCACGTGCATCTGGTCGCATCGACGACGAATGCACGCTATGTCGAATATTTCCCGGACGATCAGGTGCTGAACTTCCGGCGTCTTGTCGACACGCAGCTCGAGTTCGCGGACGGCATGCTGAAGGTGCCGACCGGCGCGGGCCTGGGCTTCGGCTTCGACCATGCCGCGCTGGAGCGCTATGCGGTCGATGCATGGGCGTGATGCCCGCCGCGGCAACGCAGCGCAAATGAAAATCGGGCGCCTCGGCGCCCGATTTTCTTCTTCACCTGAACACGCTGCCTCAGGCGAGCGCCGCTTCGATCCCCGGCATCGCGAACTGCGCTTTTGCAAGCGCGTCCTTCAGCGCGGCGCGCTGTCCGGCATCGAGCGCGACGAGCGGCGGCCTGACCGTGCCCCAGTCTTCATCGTGCGAATAGATGCCGATTGCCGCTTTCAGCGCAGGGATCATCGGGAACTTCGCGAACACGGCGCGGATATCGTCGAGCGCCTGCTGGCGTGCGTCGGCATCGGCGGCCTGCCAGTTGCGGTAGAGCTCAACGATCGCGGCAGGATTCACGTTGCCCGTCGCGGTGATGCAGCCGGCGCCGCCGCCGCGCAATGTCGCGAGCAGGAACGTCTCGCTGCCCGCGAAGACGTCGAAACCGTGCGGCTGGAAGCGTTCGAGCATGGCCTGCGTGTGGGTCCAGTCGCCCGAACTGTCCTTCACGCCCGCGATGACGCGCGGGTACGCCTTCAGCAGACGCTCGATCAGCGCGAGACCGAGCGGCACCTGCGACACCTGCGGAATGTGATAGACGTAGATGCGCAAAGCGTCCGAGCCGACCCGCTCGATGATTTCGGCGAAGCTGCGAAAGATGCCGTCGTCGCTGACGCCCTTGTAGTAGAAGGGCGGAAGCATCAGCACGTGATGGCATCCGGACGCCACCGCGTGCTTCGTCAGCTCGATCGAATCGGTCAACGCCGCGCAGCCGGTGCCGGGCATGAGCCTTTCGACTGGAAGGCCCGCCGATACGAGCGTATCGAGCAGACGCTTTTTCTCGTCGACGGCCAATGAATTCGCCTCGGAGTTCGTGCCGAACACGGCCAATCCGACGTCCTGGTCGGTGAGCCATCGGCAGTGGCGCAGAAAGCGGTCGTGATCGGGATGCAGGTTGCTGCTGAAGGGCGTGACAACGGGCGAGTAGACGCCGCGTGGCCGGCTGGCGGGGTTCATCGGTTGATCCTCCTGGGCAGGGCGCGCGGCGTCAGACCGCGCGCTGTTGGGACTGCGGACGGGCGGCGAGCGCCTCGGGATTCACGCACGTCGCCGTGAGACGGCCGTCGAGTGCGTCGAGCAGATTCAGTGCGGCGCGGTGCGCCATCGCTTCGCGCGTCTGCGCGGTAGCCGAGCCGATGTGCGGTGCGATCACCACGTTCGGAAGCGCGAATAGCGGCGAGTCCGCGGGCAGCGGCTCGCGTTCGAACACGTCGAGGCCGGCACCGAGGATGCGGCGTTCGCGCAACGCGTCGATCAGCGCGGCTTCGTCGAGCACCTGGCCGCGCGCGCAGTTGACGAGAATCGCGCCGGGCTTCATCAACCGCAGTTCGGCGGCGCCGATCAGCCGGGTGGTCGCGGCGGAGAGCGGCACGAGCAGGCACACGAAGTCGGCCTCGGACAGCAGGTCCGGCAGCGGCCGCCACTGTGCGCCGAAGGCCTCCTCGGCCGCCGCATTGCGCGAGCGGTTCGAATACAGCACGTTCATGCCGAAGCCGTGCGCCGCGCGGCGCGCTACGGCAGCGCCGATTCGGCCCAGCCCGACGATGCCGAGCGTCTTGTGATGCACATCGACGCCGAACTGCGCCGGCCCCGACGATGCGCGCCATTCGCCGCGCCGTGCCGATGCGTCCAGTTCCGCGATCCGGCGCGCGGCGGCGAGCATCAGCGCGAACACGAGATCCGCGGTTGTTTCCGTGACTTCGTCGGGCGTGTTGCACAGCACGATGCCGCGGCGAGTGAGTCCGGCAACGTCGAAATCGTCGTAGCCCGCCGACACGGTCGCGACCGCTTCGAGCCTGGGCGCGCCGTCGAGCAGTTCGGTGCAGAGCTTCAGCTTGTTGCCGATCGCGCCGTGCGCATGCGAGAGCGCGTGCAGAAAGGCGGCGCGGTCGGCGTCGGCGTCCGCCAACGTGACGTCACACCGTGCTTCGAGCATTCGCATCACGCCGGGGGGCAGCTTGCGATAGGCAACGACATGTTTCTTCATCGGGACATCCCTCGAACAAGGAGCGGAAAGGCGGCTGTCAGCGCACGTCATGAAGCTTTGAGAAAGCGCTTACTTGCGTGCCACTATAAGTCCCGATAGAATCATCGTCAATATTATTGATAATCTTGGGATGACACGATGGCAGGTGACAGCAAGTCCAAAGGGTTGCGCAAAGGGCTGACCAATTACGGCGACGAGGGCTTCTCGCTGTTTTTGCGCAAGGCGTTCATCAAGGGCGCAGGCTATACGGACGACGCACTGTCGCGCCCGATCGTCGCCATTGCGAACACGGGCAGTGCCTACAACCCGTGCCACGGCAACGCGCCGCAACTGGTCGAGGCGATCAAGCGCGGCGTGATGCTCGCGGGCGGCCTGCCGGTCGAGTTCCCGACCATCTCGATCGCGGAAAGCTTTTCTCATCCGACCAGCATGTATCTGCGCAACCTCATGTCGATGGACACGGAGGAGATGATCCGCGCGCAGCCGATGGACGCCGTGGTGCTGATCGGCGGCTGCGACAAGACGGTGCCGGCGCAACTGATGGGCGCCGCCGCGGCCAACGTTCCGGCAATCCAGCTCGTGACGGGCGCCATGCTGACAGGCTCGCATCGCGGCGAGCGCGTGGGCGCATGCACGGACTGCCGCCGTTTCTGGGCGAGCTTTCGCGGCGACCAGATCGACGCCGCCGAGATCGATGCGGTGAACAACCAGCTGGTGGCGACCGTCGGCACCTGCTCGGTGATGGGCACCGCGAGCACGATGGCCTGCATCGCCGAGGCGATGGGCATCATGCTGCCGGGCGGCGCGTCGCCGCCAGCCGTGAGCGCCGACCGCATCCGCATTGCCGAGCGCACCGGTGCGCAGGCGGTGGCGATGATCGGCGCGGACCTGACGCCCGCGAGAATCCTCACGCCGAAGGCGATCGAAAACGCGCTGCGCGTGCTGCTCGCGATCGGCGGTTCGACGAACGGCATCATTCACCTGACCGCGATCGCGGGCCGGCTGGGCATCAGGATCGATCTCGACGCGCTCGACCGGATCGCCCGCGAGACGCCGGTGCTGGTCGATCTGAAGCCGTCGGGGCAGCACTACATGGAGGATCTGCATCGCGCGGGCGGGCTCACCACCGTGATGCGCGAGATGAAGGATCTGCTGCATCTCGATGCGCTGACGGTCACTGGCCGAACCCTCGGCGAAGAGCTCGACGCGGCGCCGTCGAGCTTCGCGCAGGAGGTCGTGCGGCCGTTCAGCCAGCCGATCTTCCCGCAGGGCGGCATCGCCGTGCTGCACGGCAACCTGGCGCCCGGCGGCGCCATCATCAAGCAGTCGGCCGCCAATCCCCAGTTGATGGAGCATGAGGGCCGCGCCGTGGTGTTCGAGAACGCGGAAGACCTCGCGCTTCGCATCGACGATCCGGAACTCGACGTCGAGGCGCACGACGTGCTCGTGCTCAAGCAGATCGGGCCGGTCGGCGCGCCGGGCATGCCCGAAGCGGGCTATATCCCGATTCCGCGCAAGCTCGGGCGGCAGGGCGTGAAGGACATGGTGCGCATCTCCGACGGCCGCATGAGCGGCACGGCGGCGGGCACCGTCGTGCTGCACGTCACGCCGGAAGCGGCGATCGGCGGACCGCTCGCGATCGTCCGCACGGGCGACCGGATTCGCCTGAGCGTCGCCGCGCGTTCGATCGAACTGCTGCTGAGCAACGAGGAAATCGCCGCGCGCCTTGCCGCGCTGCCGCCGCGCGAAACCGATCCCGAAGCGCGTGGCTACAGAAAGCTCTTTCTGACGACGATCACTCAGGCCGACGAAGGCTGCGACTTCGACTTCCTGAAAGCAGCGAAAATGGTCGCCACCGTGCCGGGAGGCAAGTCTTGACGAGGCGGCCACAGCGCGGCGCGCGCCGTGCGCGACACACCGCCGTTTGCATTCCTTCGCGGGCGCTTCCCCTATGAGCGGCGCTGTCACGACCAAGCACGCGACGAAGCACGCGACCCAGCACGCGACGAAGCTCGCGAAGGCGGGCGCACCCGCGGTCCGCGACCGCAACACCGACGAGACGATGCGACGCGTCGCCGACCAGCTCGAAGAACAGATCGTGCTCGGCATGCTGCATCCGCGCGAGCGGCTCGTCGAAGACGACCTCTGCGAGCGCTTCAGCCTCAAGCGCCACGTCGCACGCCAGGTGCTGGCCGAGGTGGAGCGCCGCGGTCTCGTCGAGCGGCGCCGGCATGTGGGCGCGCTGGTGAAGTCGTTCACCGCGCGCGAGGTGACGGAGTTGTACGCGTTGCGCGAGCTGCTGGAAACCGACGCGGCGAGCCGCATCGTGTTTCCCGTCGATGCCGCGAAGCTTGACGAACTCGCGGCGATTCAGACCCTGCACGACGAAGCGGCGCACGCGGGCGATCTGCGCCGCGTGTTCCGCGTCAACATGACGTTTCACCGCGCTTTCTTTGCGCTGTCGGGTAATCAGGTGCTCGTCGACGCGATTCACGAGTACGAGCGGCGCACGCACGCGATCCGCTCCGTGTCGATCGTTTTCCCGCAGTACCTCGAAAAGGCGCGCGCCGAGCATCATCAGATGATCGACGCGCTGCGGCGCGGTGATCGCGACCGCCTGATCGCGCTATGCCGCGAACATCTGGTGCCGTCACGCGACGCGTATCTCGACGCGTATCACCGGCGCTCTCTTGCGGCCGCGGCGCACGCCCCGGCCAATCCGAACGGAGACATCGAATGACACGGGTATTGATCACCGGCGCGGCCGGCCATATCGGCAAGGTGCTGCGTGCCGGACTGCGCGGCCAGTATCAGCTGCGGCTTGCGGATATCGCGCCGCAGGCACCCGCGGGCGAGGGCGAGGAGGTCGTGAGCGCGGACATCACGCGGCTCGCGGACCTCGTGCCCGCGATGGAGGGCGTGGACGTCGTGGTGCATCTCGCGGGCATTCCGGACGAAGACAGCTGGGAGAAGATCCGCGACATGAACATCGAAGGCTGCTACAACGTGTTCGAAGCCGCGCGCCGGGCCGGGGTGAAGCGCGTCGTGTTCGCGAGCTCGAATCACGCTGTGGGATTTCACCGGCGGGACCGGATGATCGACGATGCAGTGGCGCCGAGGCCGGACAGCCGCTACGGCGTATCCAAGGTGTTCGGCGAAGCGCTCGGCCGGATGTACGCGGACAAGCACGGCATGTCGGTTGCGTGCATGCGGATCGGCTCGTTCCGTCCCGACGATGCGCCGACGGCGCCGCGGCACCTCTTCACGTGGATCAGCCACCGCGACATGGTGCAACTGGCGAAGCGCTGCATCGACACGCCCGACTACCATTTCGTGATCGTGTATGGCGTGTCGGGCAACGCACGCAATCGCTGGGACAACGCGAACGTGCGGCGGCTCGGCTATGCGCCGCAAGACGACGCCGAACTGCATGCCGCGCAGATCGCGGCCACGGGGCAGACCGAAGACGCGCGCGAAGCGCTCTTTCACGGCGGCTTCGGCTGCCTCGTGGAATTCGACGGCGATCCGCAACGGATCGACTAGGACGAAGCTGCCCGGTGATGCCAGCCACCACTGCTTGTATGCCGCGTTTTAGTGCCGCGCTATAGTACGGGCATATGAGGGGCGCGATCGAGCGCCCGCTACCAGGCAGGGTGCACGTTGACCACAGAGGCAAAGAAAAGAGCGCCGCGTCGCAAGTCGAATGCGGTATCCGTGATGGACGTCGCGCGCGCGGCGGGCGTATCGACCGCAACCGTTTCGCGCGTGTTGAATGGCAACGCGACGGTGGCAGTCGACCTGCAGAACCGCGTGCGCGGCATCGCGCAGGAACTCGGCTACACGCCGCACGCCGCCGCGCGTGCGCTCGCGTCGCAGCGGTCGAAGACGATCGGCGCGGTGATCCCGTCGCTCGAAAACCAGAACTTCGCGCTTGGCGTGTTCGCGCTGCAAAAGCGCATCGGTGAGGCGGGCTATACGTTGCTGCTCGCGTGTTCGTACTACGACCAGCAGGACGAACTGAAGCAGGTGCGCGCGCTGATCGCGGACGGCATCGCCGGGTTGATGCTCGTCGGGCGCAGCCATTCGCCGGCGCTCTATGAGCTGATCGAAAAGGAAAAGATTCCGCTCGTCAACGGCTGGACCGTCGACCACGATCATCCGTATGTCGGCTTCGACAACGTGGCGGTGGGCCGGCGCATCGCCGAGTATCTGCTCGACCTCGGGCACGTGCGCTTCGGCATGATCACGCAGATGACGCAGCACAGCGACCGTGCGGCCGACCGCATCGTGGGCGTGCGCTCGGCGCTGCAGTCTCGCGGGCTGCAACTGCGCCACGAGCATCTGATCGAGATGCCGCACAAGATCATCGAAGGGCAGATGGCGATGAAGGCGCTGATGCAGGGGCCGGAGCGCCCGACGGCGGTCATCTGCGGCACCGATCTGCTCGCGATCGGCGCGCTCGCGGAGGCGCGCGAGGCGGGCATCGACGTGCCGGGCGAACTGTCGATCGCGGGCATCAACGATATCGAGTTCTCCAGCTTCACGACGCCGCCGCTCACCACCATGCGTCTCGCCGCCGACGAAATCGGCGCGCGCAGCGCCGAGTATCTGCTCGCGCGCATCGAAGGGCGGCCGGTGAGTTCGCAGAACATCGTGCCGACCGACCTGATCGTGCGCGGCACGACGGCGCGTCCGCGCAAGCGCTAGGGCTGGCGCGCCAGCCGCACGCCCAGGCCCGCGCCCCGCATGCTACTTCGCAAAGAGCGACGCCATGTTGGCGAACGCCTTGAATTCGAGCGCGTTGCCCGACGGATCGAGGAAGAACATCGTCGCCTGTTCGCCGACTTCGCCCTTGAAGCGGATATGCGGCTCGATGATGAACTTGATGCCCGCGCCGCGCAGCCTGTCGGCGGCCGTTTGCCACTGCTCCATCGAAAGCACGGCGCCGAAATGGCGGACCGGCACGTTGTCGCCGTCGACCGCGCTCGTGTTGCGGTGGCCGGCTTCTTCGGGCGACAGGTGCGCCACGATCTGGTGCCCGTAGAAATTGAAGTCGACCCAGTCCGGCGAACTGCGGCCTTCCGGGCAGCCGAGCAGCGTGCCGTAGAACTCGCGTGCGGCCTCGAGGCTATGGACGGGAAACGCCAGATGGAACGGCGGCATCGACGCGGCTTGAGTGCTCATGGGAATCCTTTTTCGAAGACTGAGTTGGGGGCGGGCAGCGCGTTGAACGCCGCCTGCAACGCCATTCTACGATCTATTTTTTCGATCAAAAGCGAATTATATTTGGCCTGAGTATCGATTATTTCGATCTATAATCGGCGCATGATTCGAGAGCTCAGAACCCTGATCGCGATTGCGCAGGCCGGTACTTTTTCGGCGGCGGGCGAGCGGCTGGGACTCACGCAATCGGCCGTCAGCGCACAGATGCACAAGCTCGAAGAGGAACTCGGCACGCCGCTGTTCGAGCGCTCCCGCCGCACCGCCGCGCTCAACGACACCGGTCATCACGCGCTTGGCGTCGCGCAGGAGATCGTCGGGCTCTTCGATTCGCTCGTCAGCCGGCCCGCGGCGCAGACGGCCGCGCCGATGCTGCGGGTCGGCGCGATCGCGTCGGTGCAGCCCGTGCTGCTCACGCGTGCCCTCGCGCTGCTGCGCGAGCGCGTGCCAAACGCGCGGGTGCGTGTGGTGCCCGGGGTGTCGTTGAGTCTGCTCGGCGAACTGAGCGGCGGCGACCTCGACCTCGCGGTGATGATCAAGCCGCCGTTCGCGCTGCCGCCGGAACTGATGTGGCAGCCGCTCTTGTCCGAGCCCTTCGTGATCGCGTTGCCGCCGGCGAGCCGGGAGTCCGACTGGCGCGACGCGTTGCGCCACCAGCCGTTCATCCGCTACGACCGGACTTCGTTCGGCGGGCGGCTCGTCGACCAGTTCCTGCGGCGCAATCGCATCACCGTGAACGAAAGCCTCGAACTCGACGAACTCGACGGCATCATGGGCGCGGTCGAGGCGGGCATTGGCGTCGCACTGGTGCCGCAGACGCATACGCATCGCCGTGGCCGTTTCGACGTCAGGACGTTGCCGCTCGATGCGCCATCGTTCGTGCGCGAGATCGGCGTGATCGCGTTGCGGCGAGGCGAGCGCGAACCCGCGGTGCGCATGCTGGCGGACGCGCTCGACGTGATCGCGTCATCGCTCGATGCGCGCAGATAAGGCGATGACGTGCCGCGTCACGGACTGGCCGTTTCTGCCGCGATCCGTTCGAGCAGGGACACGAGCCGATCCGGATCGAGCACCATCGCGTCGTGTCCGGTATCGAGGGTTTCGAACTGCCAGCCGGGCCGCGCGCGCACTCGCTCGCGCACCAGCGCCAGCGTTTCGTACGACGGATTCGCGCAGTGAACGTAGGTGCTGGGCACGCCGTTGCCGAGGGGATGGCGCAGCGTCAGCGGCGACAGGTAGGTGGACAACGGATGCGGCGTCTGGCGCCGCCGTACCCAGCCGGCGAGCGGATGGTCTTCCGGAATGCCGGTGCCGGCCAGGTTGGCGGGTATCGGCATCGCGACGTTCTGACCGCTCCCTGCCACGGCCGCAAGGCGTTCTTCCACGACGTTGCGCGGCAGGACATCCATGGCCGATTCGCCGCTCTCGACCAGCAGGCTGTCGAGAAACACGAGCGCGCGCAGCGCCCCCGGCTTGCGATCCGCCACGCCGGACGCGACGAGGCCGCCGAAGCTGTGTCCTACGAGCACGACGTCCTCGAGTTCTTCGGCTTCGAGCAAATTTTCGATATCGGCGATCGATACGTCGAGCGACGTCACCGCGCCGATCAGGTGACGACGCTCTCCGAGGCCCGTGAGCGTCGGCGCGAACACGGAATGTCCGTGCGCGCGCAAGCGCTCGGCGACGAACCGCCAGCACCAGCCGCCGTGCCAGGCGCCGTGAATCAGCACGAACGTTGCGGGTCGGGCCGTGCCCGTGGAGCCGTGGACTACATGCGTTGCCGGCAATTCAGCCATATGGGTGTGTCTCCGCTGGGAAGGCCGTGTCGCGCACGGATGCATCGGACACGCGGCACGGCTACTTTTTGATATCGGCCGGAGTATACGTCGCGTACAGCTTCGTATAACCCTTCGTATCGACGGTTCCTGTCCATCCCTTGGGAAGCGTCACCGCTTCACCGGCGTGGACCACCATGACGGAGCCATCCGCGGAAGTCAGCGTCATGCCGCCCGAGATGAAGTACAGGAACTCGGTATAGGGGAATCCGTCCGGACCCTTTACTTCCTCGTGAGCCGGACCGGAGCGGAACATGCCGGTCTGAAAGGCCGAGTCACTGGATGTGAACGTCACGACGTCGGTCGTGGCGTTGCCGTCCTTCTTTTCCTTGACCGCATCGGGCCGGCTGAACATGGCGCCGGCGAGTTCGCCCTTCGAATCCTTCACGGGCCTGATCGTTTCGGCCGATCCCAGGGCCGGCGCCAATGCGCAGCAAACCATGATGGTGAGCACTTTCCTGTTCATGAACCTTCTCTCAAGCATTTTCTTCCGGAACAGCCGCTGATTGGCGAATGAGCGGCACGGCGACCCTGCATTGCGCACAACGTCTTGCTCACTTTAGCCTGTTGCCCGCAACGGCGCTCATATCGACCCGGATCGGTGCAAATGTTTTCAGACGTGTTTCAGGACATTTTGCCGACACTCGCCTAGCATTGTGTGGTCGCGGCCACCCGTGCCGGAACCGGCCCGGGCGGCTTCTTCGATCAGGCCGCATGCGTCCGGATGAGTCGGCGCCCGGCCGGTACTCATCTCTTTGCGAAAAGGAGCAGAGCATGGCCAGGAACACCATTGCGGCATATCTCGCGGACACGCTTGCAGCGGCAGGCGTCGAGCGCATCTGGGGCGTGACGGGCGACAGCCTGAACGGGCTCGCATACAGCCTCGATCAGGTCGGCTCGATCCGCTGGATGCACACGCGCCACGAGGAAGCCGCCGCTTTCGCGGCCGGCGCCGATGCCGCTTCGACAGGGCGCCTCGCGGTGTGCGCGGGCAGTTGCGGACCCGGCAACCTGCATCTGATCAATGGCCTGTTCGACTGTCATCGCAATCATCAGCCGGTGCTCGCGATCGCCGCGCATATTCCGTCGACCGAAGTCGGGCTCGGCTACTTTCAGGAAACGCACCCGCAGGAGCTCTTCAAGGAGTGCAGCCACTTCGTCGAGCTGGTGTCGTCGGCGGCGCAGTTTCCGCGCGTGCTCGCGCGCGCCATGCGCACCGCGATCGAGGAGCGCGGCGTCGCGGTGATCGTCCTGCCGGGCGACGTGGCATTGAGCGAAGGTCCCGCTGAAAAGCCGTCGTGGACGGAAAGCGCGCCGTCGGCAATCCTGCCGGCGGACGTCGATCTCGACCGGCTCGCGGCGCTTCTGAACGAATCGGATGCGGTCACGATCATGTGCGGCAGCGGCGTGCAGGGCGCGCATGACGAAGTGGTCGCGCTCGCCGATACGCTCGCCGCGCCCGTGGTCCACGCGCTGCGCGGCAAGCCGTACATCGAATACGACAATCCGTTCGACGTCGGCATGACCGGGCTGATCGGCTTCAGTTCGGGCTACCACGCGATGATGTCGTGCGACACGCTGCTGCTGCTCGGCTGTGACTTCCCGTATCGGGCGTTCTATCCGGCCGACGCGAAGATCATCCAGATCGACTGGAAGGGCTCGCAGCTCGGCCATCGCGCGCCGCTTGCGCTCGGACTGGTCGGCACGGTCCGGGAGACGGTCGCCGCGACGCTGCCCAGGCTCCAGCGCAAGACCGACCGGGGTTTTCTCGACAACGCGCGGCGGCACTACGTTTCGGCGCGCAAGGGACTGGACGACCTCGCGACGCCGTCAGGGCCGGGCCGCCCGATTCACCCGCAATATCTGGCGAAGCTCATCGATGAAGCCGCGAGCGACGATGCGATCTTCACGGTGGACGTCGGCACGCCGACGCTGTGGGCGGCGCGCTACCTGACGATGAACGGCAAGCGGCAGCTGCACGGCTCGTTCAATCACGGCTCGATGGCGAACGCGATGCCACAGGCTCTCGGCGCGCAAGGCGCTCATCCGGGGCGGCAGGTCGTGTCGATGTCCGGCGACGGCGGCTTGTCGATGCTGCTCGGCGATCTGCTCACCGCCCGGCAGCTCGAATTGCCGATCAAGGTGGTGGTGTTCAACAACAGCCTGCTCGGCTTCGTCTCGATGGAGCTGAAGGCGGGCGGCTATCTCGACACCAACGTGGATCTCGCCAAGACCGATTTCGCCGCCATCGCGCAGGGCGCGGGCATCTTCGGCATCCGCGTCGAGGCATCGGAGGACGTGGCGGGGGCGCTGCAGCAGGCGTTCGCCCACGACGGCCCGGCGCTCGTCGATGTCGTGACGTCGAAGCACGAGCTCGCCATGCCGCCGACGCTCGAAGCCGCGCAGGTCAAGGGCTTCAGCCTCTACATGATGCGCGCGATCCTCAACGGCCGGGGCGACGAGATCGTCGAACTCGCCCGGACGAATCTGCGTTAGGCGCGCAGCGGCCCCGGCGGGCCCACTCTGCCTGCCGGGCGCTCGCCGCACTTGCGCGGCGCGTCGAGCGGCGCCCGCAAGAAGCCGGCGTGCACCACAAAGGTGCGAACCACTCGTGCGGGTGCGGGGGATGCCGTGCCTGCACTTCGGGAACCTCGGGCCCGCCCGGGCAAGGATTTTGGAAGTATTAAGATAAAATGACTTCCCCGTCCCCCGGGCTCGCGCATGAACACGTTCCGATCGAAAGCACCGGCTGCCGGTATGCCCGAATGTCATGTGTCCGGGCGAAGTGTTGACGGATGCGCTCCGGTTCGGGTCAACGAATGCCATCTTCGAACGCCTATGTCCAAGCTGCGCCGATTCGTTTCCCTCATTTGCCATGCTCATGCCGTCTGACCCGGCCGTGCTGAAGGATCGCCATAGCCGGCGCATCTCGCGCGCCGTGGGCCGCGACGCGCGCGTCGTATCGGTGCTTGCCGCGCTCATTGCGCTCGCGGTGTTCCTGATCGACTCGCTGACGCCGCTCGATATCGCGATCGCCGTGCTCTATGTCGTCGTGGTGCTGCTGGTCTCCTCGACCGGCAATCGCCCTGCGACGATCGCCACCGCGTGGGGCTGCGTGATCCTGACGCTGTTCGCGTTCCTGATGTCGCACACCGAGCAGTATTCCGGCGGCGCGATCGCGCGGTGCGTGGTGAGCCTGCTCGCGATCGCGACGACTTCGGTCCTCTCGCTGAGAAACCAGGCCGCCACGGCCTCCTTGCACGAGCATATTCAGGAGCGCATGCAGGCCGAGCAGGCGCTGGAGCGCAGCGAGGCGTTCCTGCTGGATGCGCAGCGCCTGAGCCGCACCGCCAGCATTGCGACGAGCCTGCCCGAAGGAACGATGTGGTGGTCCGACGAGGCGTATCGCATCTTCGAATACCCGCGCGATGTCGAGCCGTCGCTCGAAGCGGTCCTCGCACGTACGCATCGCGACGATCTCGCGAGCGTGCGCGGCGTGCGTGAACAGGCGCTCGCGGGCGCGCCGCTGATCGACCTCGAACACCGGCTCGCGATGCCCGATGGCCGCGTGAAGTACGTGCATTTCGTCACGCATCTCGTGAGGTCGCAAACGGGGGGCACCGAGTACGTCGGCGCGCTGATGGACATCACGGAAACGAAGGTCGCTCAGGAGGCGCTCGCGCGGTCCACCGCCGAACTCGCGCACGTGACGCGGATCACCATGCTCGGCGAACTGGCCGCTTCGATTGCGCACGAGGTCACGCAGCCGATCGCGGCCATCGTCACCAACGGCGACGCGTCATTGCGCTGGCTGAATCGCCCAAGCCCGGACCTGATGGAAGTGCAGCAGTCGATCACGCAGATGATCCGCGATGCGAAGCGCGCGAGCGATGTCATCCAGCAGATTCGTTCGATGGCGAAGAAGCGCGACCCCTTGCCCGCGACGCTCGATCTCAACGAGATCGTCGAGCAATCGATCGAACTGGTGCGGCGCGAACTGGACCGTCACCGGGTTCATGTGGAGATCGACTTCATGACGCCTTCGCTTGCCGTGTGTTGCGACCGGGTGCAGTTGCAGCAGGTGCTGATCAACCTGATCATGAACGGCGCGCAGGCCATGGGCGATTCGGGCGGACCGCGCAGGGTCCGGATCGCCACGCGCCGCTTCGACGAACTGCATGCGCAGATCGTCGTGCAGGACTCGGGCACGGGGATCAGCGAGGAAAACGCGAGCCGGCTGTTCGCCGCGTTCTTTACGACGAAAGCCGAAGGCATGGGAATCGGGTTGTCGATCTGCCGGTCGATCGTCGAGGCGCATGGCGGGCGCATCTGGGCCGAATCGCCAGAAGAAGGCGGCGCCATGCTCCTGTTCACGCTGCCCATCGCCCACCCCGGCGTGCCGGGCGTCCTCTGAACGCTTGAACGCGGCGCGCCGCGGCCCGCTACGTTGCGTGAGTCCTGTTCAACGCGGACAGTGCACGCGCCATCGCATAAGCAGCGTGGATCGCACATTCGAATGAGTCGTCGTCGGCGAGGCACCTGCCGTCGAGCGCGATGCGCCAGCGTCCGCCGTCGTACTCGCAGGCGAGACGCCGGTCGCCCATCAAATCCGCATACCAGCGCTCGACCCTCGTCTTTGCGAGAGCGCTCGCCTGCGCATGGCGCGTGGGCATGTCGTGGCGTCGTGTGATATCGATCATCGGAGACCTCGGTTCTTTTGCGTGATCCGGGAAGCCGGAAAGGGGCATCACGTCCAGTATTTCGCGTCGTCGACCGTCCGGCAGAAGCCGCTCACGCAAGCCGGCGAACGGTGCCTTGCCGGCTCATCGCGTCTTCCGTCGCGTCGGACATATCCCGACATGGAGATGCGCCGGTTTCCCGGCGGCTCTGCTGTTGCGGGCTCAGGCGAGTCGGTGCTGTCCAGTGCAAACCGTTCGAGCGGCAACTGCGTGTCGCGGCCGAGGTCACTGAACGTCTGCTGATATCCCGGCCCGCTCATCGCGCTCCACGCGACAACCGCAACGCATGCGGACACCGCCAGAGTCCCGGTTCGAAACCATCGTGATTTCATCGCATGCATGATGTGCTCTCCGGGTCTATGGCCAGGGCCGCGCAACGTGAGCGGCGGGTCGGTTTCGCGGCCATATGGGCCACAATGACCTCAGCATAGAAGAGTCGGCGGCGCCGGACTATTCTACGAACGAATCGGGGCGCTACCGGCGCGCATGACGGCGCTATACGAAAGTGTGATGCCGCGCCCGGACGCCGTTTTCCGGGGCTCGTCCGATGCGCCGCCCGAGCACGCCTTCTTCGAGGCATCCGCGCCGCGGGGCGCCTGCGCAAGGCGGCCGACACCATATCTTCGGATACTGGTTTCGCATCGCCGCCCTGTCTACGATGGCTCTGACGATGCTGGTGGTGCCCGTGAGCGGCTGAAACGCGCAAAAGGAAGGATGCGCGGGCAGCCCTGTGCGCACGGCCTGCGACCGGATACGCCTGCGTGCGGGCATGTGATGACAATGACATCTGCTGCATCGAGGTGACGCGCACGAACGGCCTCGCTTATATCGCGCCCGATGGTTCCTGATGGCACTGCGGCGCAACTGGAGTTTTGGCAGCTATGAGCCTTATATCGATCGTGGACGATGACGCCTCAGTGCGAAGCGGTATCGAGAATCTGCTGAAGGCCGTGGGGTACGCGACCATGTCGTTTGCATCAGGAGAGGAGTTCCTCGCCTCTCCGCACGTCGACGATGCGTTGTGCGTGTTGCTCGATCTGAGAATGCGGGGCATGCAGGGCCTCGAAGTGCAGCGGCAGCTGAACGCGGAGCACAGGCGCATCCCGGTGGTATTCATCTCGGCGCACGCCGACGACAACACCGTCGAGCGTGCGCTCCAGCATGGCGCGATTGGTTTCGTGCGCAAGCCGTTTGCGGAAGACAAGCTGCTCTGCCTGATCGAGCTTGCGATTGGACGCAATGCGTAGCCGAACGCGGGCACTTTCCTGTCATTTTTTCGTAATGACTGAGTAACCGCCTCGTTGCAGCCCGCTCCGTAGACTGGCATCACGTTGTACCCAAAACCGTTCACGTGATGTCCTTTCAAGGAGTTGCCATGCGTTTTCCCAAGCTTCGCGCCGCCGCAGCACACGCCGCCGCCGCCCTGTGCCTTTTCACCGCCGCCGCGGCGCCTGCCTTCGCAGCACCGGTGAAGAACATCGTGCTGGTCCACGGCGCCTTTGTGGATGGAGGAGGGTGGCGCCCCGTCTATGACATTCTCACGAAGGACGGCTACAAGGTCACGCTCGTGCAGGAGCCGCTGACGTCGTTCGGCGAAGACGTCACCGCCACGAAGCGGGTGCTGGCTACCCTCGACGGCCCGTGCGTTCTGGTGGGCCACAGCTATGGTGGCGCGATCATCACGGAAGCGGGCAACGACGATCACGTGAAGTCGCTCGTCTACATCGCCGCGCATGCACTCGACGTCGGCGAAACCGAAGCGAGCAATGGCAAGAAGTATCCGAACTCGACGAAGGCCGTCGTGAAGACGCCGGACAACTTCCTGTATCTGAATCCCGCCGACTATCCGTCCGACTTTGCCGCCGACCTGCCGCGCGCACAGGCGGAATTCGAGGCCCACGCGCAGATGCCGACCTCCGCGTCCGTGTTCACCGCGCAGATCCCCGATCCGGCATGGAAGACCAAGCCGAGCTGGTATATGGTCGCGAAGGCGGACAAGATCATCAATCCGGACCTCGAGCGCATGTACGCGGCGCGCGCACACTCGCATACGGTGGAAATTGACGGCGCGAGTCACTCGGTGTATGAATCACATCCGCAGGAAGTGGCCGCGCTGATCGAACAGGCGGCACAACAGTCGGGCCAATAACGGCGGGTCCTGCGCCGCGATGCATCGGCTCGTGACCGGGAGTCGGCCCTTGCCGGGCAACTTCCCGGACACGAGGTGTCCAGGCGAAACTGTGACGATACGGCGATATGAGAATCCTGGTCATCGAAGACGAAGCAAAGACAGGTGAATACCTGCACAACGGCTTGACGGAAGCGGGTTATGTCGTCGACGTGGCCGCCAACGGCATCGACGGTTTGCATCTGGCGAATGAAATGCAATATGACCTGATTCTGCTCGATGTGATGATGCCGGAGATGAATGGCTGGACCGTCATGCAGAAGCTGGGCGCGCGCAGCAAGACGCCGGTGTTGTTTCTCAGCGCGCGCGGCACGCTCGAAGACAGGCTGAAGGGTCTCGACCTGGGCGCCGACGACTACCTCGTCAAGCCGTTTTCGTTCGCCGAACTGCTCGCGCGCATCCGCATCATTCTGCGCCGGGGGCAGCCGCAGACACAGGACGAGGTGCTGGAAGCAGGCGATCTGCGCATCGACGTCCCCAAGCGGCGCGTCGAACGCGGCGGCACGCGCATCACGCTCACCAACAAGGAGTTCAATCTCCTGCTGTTCTTCGTGCAGCATCAGGGGCAGGTGCTGTCCCGCGCGCTCATTGCGTCGCGTGTGTGGGACATGAATTTCGACAGCGACAGCAACGTCGTGGATGTCGCGGTGCGCCGGTTGCGGCAGAAGATCGACGATCCATTCGCTGTGCGCCTGATCCATACGGTGCACGGCGTCGGCTACCGCTGCGAGCACGAAGCATGAAGCGAGTCTCGCTCACCACGCGCCTCGCGCTGCTGTTCGCGCTGCTCGCGTTCAGCGCGATGGCGATTGTCGGCTTCGCGCTGTATCGCAAGCTCGAAGCGCAACTGGTCGTGCGCGACGACGGGGCGCTCGTCACGCGGGTCGACCAGATCCGCACGCTGATGCAGGACATGGACGTGCGCGATCTGATTCGCGAGAAGCCGCATCTGTTCGGCAACATGCTCGGCAATGCCGAGTCGCTGCTGGTGTTGCGCGTGGCGGGCGAAGCGCCGCTCATCGTGGTGAATCCGGGTGGCAGGGCCGTGCCCGACGTGAAGCCCGTTCCGGCGGACGCTGCGCTTTCGCTCGATGCCGTTCATCACACGGTAACGAGCGACGGCACGCCGTTCATCTACGTTGCCGCCGACGCGCACAGCGTGGCCGGGCAGAGCGGCGTGCAGATCATCTCCGGCCGTCTGATGACCGAGCGTACGCGCATGCTGAACGACTATCGCAATCAGATACTGCTCTTTGCGACGACCGCGGCGCTCCTTGCCGCGCTGCTCGCCTACGGCCTCGCGCGACGCGGCATGGGTCCGCTGAAGCGGCTCGCGGCGCAGACCGCATCGATCGGCATGGGCAGTCTATCCACGCGCATCGAGGGACGCAATGCGCCGCCCGAGCTGGACGCGCTGATCGCCGCGCTCAACGGCATGCTAGACAGGCTCGAACGAGGCTTCACGCAGTTGAAGCAGGTCTCCGCCGACATGGCGCACGATCTGCGCACGCCGATCGGCAACTTGCTCGGGCTGACCGAGGTCGGACTGAATCAGCCGCGCGACATCGCGTATTACCAGCGGCTTCTCGGTTCCAATTACGAGGAACTGCAACGCATGTCGAAGATGATCGACAACATGCTGTTCCTCGCGCGGGCCGAGCATGCGGACAACGCCATCGAGCGCAAGGAAGTGCCGCTTGCGGACGAGTTCGAGCGCATGGCCGAGTATTTCGAAGGGCTTGCCGACGAGCGCGGCATTTGCATCGAATGGCACGGTGAGGGCCGCGTCTGGGCCGACCCGCTGCTGCTTCGCCGGGCGCTCGCCAATCTTCTTGCGAATGCCGTGCGCTATGCCGAGAAGGACACCGTGATTTCGACCGTGGCCGAGCAAACGAGTGACGGCACGAGTATCCATGTCGAGAATCGCGGACCGACGATCGAGCCGCATCAGCTCGAGCGGCTCTTCGATCGATTCTATCGGGCGGATGCGTCGCGGCAGCGGTCCTCCGAGTCGAGCGGACTTGGGCTTTCGATCGTACGCAGCATCATGATGCTGCACGGCGGAACCTGGCATGCGTCCAGCCGCGAAGGGCTGACGCGCTTTACCCTGATGTTCCCGAGCCGGGACAGTTGAATGCCAGGGTCCGCGTGGATGAAATCGCGTGCCCTGTCGTCACTGCATTACGAATGCGCGTAGATCGGGCCAAGTCCGATGACGTCCGACTCCGTCGCGCGAGTCGCGTCCGAGCGCGAACCCGATGCCGAGTCGTTCGTCGCGGCGCCGCCATACGATGCGGCCGAACCGTTCTGCGCATTGATGCGGCTCAGCGCGGCCTCGATGTTCTTCGGGTACTGCGTGTGGTCGCTTGACGGGTTGTAGCCGGCCTTCTCGAGCTGGACCAGTTCCGCGCGCACGTCGGCGCGGGTCAGCGGTTCGCTCGACTGCGCGAACGAGAGGGCGGGAACGGCAACGAGTGCTGCGACGAAAAGGGATTGAACGAGTTTCATGAGTTTTCTCCTGGGAGCCGGGGTTTTCATAAGGTCAGGGATTCGGGCGGGCCGCGAGGTTCTCGAAGCATGAAAGCCTTCACGTCTCGACCGAATCAAGCGCACTGTTTTGATCAACCTTGCGTTAGAGATATTTGAACCCGCCGACGTATCTGGCTTGTTTCCTCGAACCCCCTTAAATGCAAGCGTGTTTGTCTGAGCGCGCCATAGATACATTTCTGTACAAAAGTCATGACCGGGCGTCAGAGCGTGCGGGACGCGTGCGGGCGGGCTTAGCGGGGTAGCGGGCGATCCACAGATGAGCCACATCGCCGCGGCCGGCGGTGACGTACGTCAGGGACGCGTGCAGAAGATGGCGCGTTTTTCGGGGGGCCAGACGACAACAATCGTGGAAAGCCGCCAGCGGGCATGTTTGCCCGTTGGGGTAAGGAGAAGCGCGAGACTACGGTGCGAAACGGGTGAAGACGTAGTCGTGGTTCTTCACACGTGCCTGATGACACGCGAAGCACGTCTCATGCTGCGCCCGATCAACGGGTTGCCCATTGATGAAACGGCCAAAGCCCCAGCCACCCGTCGATGCATATTTGCGCGAGTCCTTCACCATGACCTGCACGGTGGTGGCCTGTCCGGGAACGGTCGCGGATTCGAACTCCGTGGACTGCTTGCGCTGATAGGCGAGCTTGACCAGTATCGTTCCGTCGGGAAACGGCAGCGTCGAGCGCTCGATTGCCTTCATTGCCACGGGGTTCCCGAGCACGGCGCGAAGCTCGTCGAGGGGCGGGCCTTCTTCCGCGGGCGCGATCATCTCCCACTTCCGATAGCCCTCTGGCACGGTGACGCCATAGATCGGCGATGCCGGGGATTTCCCCGCATCCGCCAGAGCGTGGGCGGGCAGCACCGACATTAGAAGAGCCACTTCGACGATCGCGCGCGCAGTCCGAATTCCTTGCATTTGCCACCCCTTTAGGGTCGTGTCGACAGGTGTCGTTGCTCCCGACACGTGATTGCAACTTAACACGGAGCGCTCCACAGGTCGCGAACCCGTGTGCGTAGGCCGGGGCGCAACTTCGGGCGCCTCGGCCGCTCGTGCGTCATCAAAGGCGAGTCACCGCGATGACCGCGTCGGCGAATGCTTTAGGCGCCTCTTGCGGAAGGTTGTGTCCGATACCGGTGCCGATGTTTCGATGCTGATACTTGCCCGTGAACTTCTTCGCGTACGCGGCCGGATCGGGATGAGGCGCGCCATTGGCATCGCCTTCGAGCGTGATGGTCGGGACAGAGATGGTCGGTGCCGTCGCCAGACGCTTTTCGAGTTCGTCATACTGCGGCTCGCCCTGGGCCAGTCCGAGGCGCCAGCGGTAGTTGTGGATGACGACAGCGACGTGGTCCGGATTGTTGAACGACTCGGCGGAGCGGTCATAAGTCGCATCGTCGAAGTTCCATTTCGGAGACGCGAGCTGCCAGATCAGCTTGTTGAAGGCGTTGCGGTTGGCTTCATAGCCCGCACGGCCACGCTCCGTGGCGAAGTAGAACTGGTACCACCATGCCAGCTCGGCCTTCGGGGGAAGCGGTGTCTTGTTGGCTTCCTGGCTTCCGATCAGATAGCCACTGACCGAAACCATGGCCTTGCATCGTTCCGGCCAGAGCGCAGCCATGATATTGACGGTTCGCGCACCCCAGTCGAAGCCGCCCAGCACGGCCTTGTCGATTTTCAACGCGTCCATCAACGCAATGATGTCGACGGCGACGACAGCTTGCTGCCCATTGCGGGGCGTATCCGCGGACAGGAACCGCGTCGAGCCATAGCCCCGCAGGTACGGCACGATGACCCGGTATCCGGCGGAGGCAAGCAACGGGGTCACTTCAGCGAAGCTGTAGATATCGTAGGGCCAGCCGTGCAGCAGGATCACGACCGGTCCATTTCGAGGCCCCGCTTCCGCATAACCGATGCTGAGTGATCCCGCGTTGACCTGGCGAATGTTGTCGAACGATGCAACACGCGTTGCCGCATTGGGCTTGTTCGAAGTCTCGCCCGACTGCGCGTGGGCGAGTCCGCTCAGTCCCAGCTCCATCATGCTGATGCCAGCAAGCGTCGTCCCAAGCAGGCGACGACGTCGAGCGTTGATTTGATCCGGCATGGCTGTTTCTCCTTTGATATGAGCCAAACAAGAGCAATGCGGGTTCAGTATGCTCTTGACGAGATGGGTGTCGGGACTGCACGCGTCGCCGCGGATACTTCATGGTGGCAGCGCGGAACCCTGCGAGCAAGAGCAACTAAGTGCACATATCGTTGCCATCAGGGCAACGCAAGTGGCGAGTTGGAGTGGCTGGGCTGCCGCATCGTTCGTAAAGGAGTTGCAAGCGGGAGGTGCGCTAATCGGGCGTCGCGCTTCCCAGCTTCAAAAAATGCATCAGCTCGCCGACAATCGCTTCGGGAGCGTCTTCCTGCATCAGATGCCCCGAGCCGGAAACCCGCGCGAAACGCGCCCCGGGAATCATCGCCGCCAGTTCCGGGCCCCGATCGACGGGAATCCACTGATCTTCGTCGCCCCACAGGATGGAAACCGGACAGCGAAGCTTGCCGTAATGCGGCTGGACTTCGTCGGTGTAGCGCTGGTCCATCTGGGCAATCTGCCGATAGAACGCCGCCTGCCCAGGCTCTCCCGTCCACGGCGACGCGTAAATGCGCAGTACATCTTCCGCGAGTGTCCGGTGCGCGGCGCCCTGCAGATATGCGTGGATCATCGCCTCGTGAATGTAGGCGGGCACGCCTGCGAACGCGGCCTCATGGGCGCGCACATGGCGCACGAACGGGGAACCCCAGGGGGCGATCGCCACCGGGTCGATCAGCAGCAACGATCGATACTCGCATTGGTCCAGCAGGGCTGCCCTGAGCGCCGTGGCGCCGCCGAAATCATGGGCAACCACGTCAGGCTTATCGATCTGCCAGTGCTCGAGCAACGCTGCAAGCACGCGATTCTGAACGCCCAGTGAAACATCCTGGTCCGCACGCTGCTCGGACATTCCATAGCCCAGAAGATCGAAGTAAAAGACCCGGCGGAAGCGAGCGGCAACCGGCGCAATGCGTCGCCAGACCTGTGAGGAAAACGGCGTTCCGTGTATCAGCACCATCGGCTTGCCCGAGCCGATTGCACCGTAGCGTACTGACTGACCCTCGAATTCAAACGAGTGCGCGAGGGATAACGCGCCCTGACATGCCGGCTGTGATTGCAAAGAAGTATTTGTCATGACTCACCTTGCGCATTGGGTTTCAACGAATCTATACTAACCTTCAATTTGCTTCAAGGAGGTTATGTTGACCGAGGGGATGAAGGCAGATGTACGGGCGGACGCAGGCGTCGGCGGGCACGTTGTTCTTGACTTCGTGAATACATGCGGCGGGGCTGGCAAGGAGCGGGACAGCGAGCAACTGGTCGATTGGCGGGACGCTTTGGGCTGGGCTGGCGCGAACGGTCTTCTTGGCGCGTCTGATCGCCGGCACATCGAGAAGGCACGGTTACATGCCGGGCATGGCACGTCCGACATCCTGAGCGACCTGAGGGCAATGCGAGAGGCCATGCATGCGGTGTTTTCTGCGATCGCAGGGGGTGCGCCGCCTTCGGAGGCACCTCTGCGGCGGCTGGAAGGCCATATTCTCAAGGCGATGAGGCACGCTCACCTGCACGTTGACGGGCAAGCACCGGTGCGCTGGACGGTACGCCCCGAGAAGGCCGGCACCGCGCTCATTAGGGACAGGCTTGCTATCGCTGCGAGCGAACTGCTTGCTCAACCGATGCTTTCGAATGTCCGGGAGTGTGGCGCATGCTCGTGGCTGTTCCTCGATCAATCGCGAAGCAAGTCGCGTCGATGGTGCTCGATGGCTACGTGCGGAAATCGTGTCAAGGCGCAACGCCACTACCATGCGGTCAGATCGACAGATTGACGGACAGTACGCACGGGCATGACCGACCCGGAAGATCGGTAACGTTCGCAGCTCGTGGCAGCAGCAAAGCTTGCCACATCACGCACCGGGTAAAAGCGACCGGGCCTGCCCGAGCAGCGCGAACGACGCGGCGAACTGGTTGCGCCCCGCCAGGTCGAGTGCGGCCTGTGCGGTCAGCACGAACAGTTCGTCGTTGGACGTTGCGACAGCGTTCGAGCCCGGTCCACCATGGTCGTATCGGCGAAAGAGCGCCAGCAACTGGAACGCGTCGAACCGGCAGTCCTCTGGGCCGGTGTTGGCCAGAATCTCGGCGGCTGCACGCAGTTGTCGAATGGCCGCATGGAATTCGGTGCGTTCCATGGCATGTGTCTCCTGATGAGTCGTGGTCGCCGGTTTCAAGTCTAGGCGCACGTCCCGAGCGGCACCAGCTTCGCTCGCGCCTGGCGTGCCCGTCCTATGCGCCGCGTCGTCGCTGTCTGGCGGCGACGATAGATTTCAAATTCGTAATTGAAGCGTCAGCATTGCGCCAGACGCGCTGGCACACAATGAGGCTACCTGATCGTCATCCGACAGACGAGATGGATCGAGGCTTCATTCCAGCGAGTGAGGCCAACTGAAACTGACAGAGAGGTAAACCATCATGAAATCGATCGTTTGCATTGCCGCTGTGCTTGCTCTCGCATCGCCCCTTACGACGTTCGCGCAAGGCACGAATCAGCAGGTCACTCGTGCGCAGGTGAAGGCTGAGCTGGTCCAGCTGGAAAGTGTCGGCTATCAGCCGAACACGAACGACCTGCACTATCCGCGCGACATTCAGGCGGCGGAAGCAAAGGTTGACCAACTGCCTTCTGCGCGCGAGTCCTACGGCGGAGCAGCAGAGGGCACGACCGCCAGCTCGCCGCGTGTACAGGCCGGTGTCGAGGGGCACTCGATCTATTTTGGTCACTGAGCAATGCGAGTCATGACGCGCCAGTCGTGCGGTCAGCGGGCCGAGACCCCGTTGCATCACGAGCGCATGGAAGCGCGCTTTCGCAGATGGGCGCAACGCTCACGCCAGCACGCGTTGCGCGTCACCGCTGGCTTGCAGCCGCAAACGTGACGCTTACCCGCAAGCCGTGCGGCAGCGCATCTCCGAGTTCGACCGTGGCGCCGATGCGCGCGGCAATCGTCCCGACAATCGACAGCCCGAGACCGGAGCCCTCCTCGTCGCTGCCGAGCACGCGATAAAACGGGTCGAAAACGCGCTCGCGCTCGTCCCAGGGTATGCCGGGACCCGTGTCGTCCAGTTGAACCTGCACGCGTTCGCCGGTCTCGCGTACCGCCAGGTCGATGCGCCCTCCGGCAGGCGTGTAGCGAACGGCGTTATCGACGAGGTTCCTGATCAGGATTCGCAGATCCATCTCCGGCACGCGAACGAGGGCATCGACCTCGCTCACCACGCCGAGATCGATCCGCTTCGCCTCGGCGAGCGGCATCAGTTCTTCCAGGACCTGGCGAAAGACACGCTGCATCGAAACGTCCATCCACTGTGCGTTGCCTTGATCCTGTACCCGCGCAAGCGTGAGCAGCTGGTCCAGCAGCGCCCGCGTTCGCGCGAGCCCGCGCCGCAGGGAACCGAGCCGGTCGCGCGCCTGCGACGACATTTCCGAAGCCGCAAGGCGCTCGGCCTGCAACGAAAGCGCGGTGACCGGCGAGCGCAGTTCATGCGCAGCATCTGCGACAAAGCGGCGCTGCAACGCGACCGACTGTGCGACACGCGCGAGCAGCCGGTTGATCGCCACGACGAACGGCACGATTTCAGTTGGAAGTGCCGCGCCGGAAAGCTCGGAAAAATCGTTGTCGGTGCGTGTGTCGAGATCGCGTGCCAGCGTCGTAAGCGGTCTGAACATGCGCCGCACCACGAAGCCGAGCACGAGGAGCAGCACCGGCACGAGGATCACGAGTGGCATGGTCGTTGCAAGCGCGCTGTTGCGCGCAATCTCGTCGCGCCCGAGGGTGGGCTGGCCGACGACCACGCGCGTGTCCCCATCCAGCGTCTTCACGAATATGCGCCACGACATGCCTTCGACGGTCGCGTTCTGGATGCCGTCCGGGAGATTGATGGCAAGCGCGAGCGGAGTTCGCTCGCTCAGCGACTGCACGATGAGCTTCGATTCGCGGTCGGCGCCCGGCACGTTTTCCAGTGCCGCGAGTTCCATGACGGGCAGGCTGCGGTGCGTGACGAGCGCGGCGACCTGTTTCAACTGTCCGTCCTGCAGTTCGTTCGCCTCGTGCAAGGCGGTCTCGAACGCGACGATTCCGGCAATCATCGCAATGCCGGCCACGAGCACCGCGAACCAGGCGGAGAGCTTGAGCTGAAGCGAGTGCGTCATCTTTGCTTGGACACCATCCAGCCCACGCCGCGCACGTTCCTGATCGCTTCGCTGCCGAGCTTCTTGCGCAGCGAATAGATGATGAACTCCACCGCATTGCTTTCCACTTCCTCGTTCCATCCATAGATGCGGTCTTCGAGTTCCGTGCGCGACAGGATGGCGCCGGGACGGATCATCAGCGCGTGGAGCAGCGAGAATTCGCGACTGGAAAGCCGTATCGCATGGCCGTCGATACTCGCTTCCCGCGTGGCCGGATCGAGCGACACGATGCCGTTGGTCAGCACCGGCGACGCCTGCCCGCCACGCCGCCGCATCACCGCACGCATTCGCGCGAGGAGCTCCGACATCTCGAAGGGTTTGAGCACGTAGTCGTCGGCGCCGCCGTCGAGGCCGCGAATCCGCTCCTCCACGGCGTCGCGCGCCGTGATCACGACCACCGGCACCGCGTGTCCCGCCGCGCGAACGTTGAGCAGCACATCGAAGCCGTCCTTCTTCGGCAAGCCCAGATCGAGCAGCACGACGTCGTAAAGCTGCGTCTCGATGCTCGCGAGCGCCATCTGGCCGTCGCGGGCCCAGTCGACGGCGTAGCTCGCATCCTTGAGCGCGACTTCAACCTCTTCGCCGATCATTCGGTCGTCTTCGACCAGCAATACCCTCATCACGCCGCTCCGCATTTTCATGATCGCAACGCTTGCCCTGAGTTAACCGGCATCATTGCACAACGGTCAATTGTGCCGAAATTTGCGGTGCAGGAGGGAATTGCCGCACTGTGCGCCGGCAAAGGCAATGTGAGATTCATCGTGATACCCAGCCACGGCGGATGAGCGGCGCAAACAGCGGGCGATAGACGGCCATGGCCGCGCGCACGACCGGCATGGCGAACCACGTCCCGCAGCGCGCCGAGAGGAATGCGCTGACCACGGCCACGAGCGCTGCACCGGCGATGTCGAACGGGAAGTGCACACCGAGGTAGACACGGGCCCATGCAACCGGCACGCCGAGCAGCGCGAGCCGGGCTCCCGTCGCGCGCGTTGCGCAATGCATCGACAGGCTGAAGGCGACGGCCCACAGGAGGGTCAGATGATCGCTGGGAAACGAAGCGTCGGCGGCATGGGAGAGGAGCGTTCTTCCAAGACCGATCATGAAGGGCCGCGGATGCGGCCACAGCGTGCCGATCACCTGCGCCGCGAAGAGCGCTACAAGGGCCGATGCGCTCGCTTCGATCAGCGAGGGTCGCGTTGCGTCATCGCCTCGCAGCCAGCCGGCGACCAGCGTCAGCGGCACGAGCCAGATCGCGTAGTTGGCAAAGAGCAGGGCGATCATGACGACGGCGGGGTTCGGATTGGCCGATGCGTCGATCAGCAGGAAGAGGGACTGGTTCAGGGTTTCCATGACGCGGCTGGGGGGGACGATCCCTGACGGTAATACGGCAGACTTAGCTGGCCCCGAGGACAAGTGCTGCGGACATCGCCGGTTGAATATGCCGTAAGCAAGGGGGTGCGGGTGGGCAAGGGCAGGGCAGCGTTGTTGTTCAACCGTTTGCAAGGGCGTGGCCTCGCACTTGTGGCGAACGGCTTGCGGACCGTCGAGCGCACAGCATGCACTCGCACCATTCGGATCGCCGGGCCTTGTTCTTTCGACGAGACGTAATGCCGGCGTAACGAAGGGGAAAGCAAGTGCAGTTTCCTCATAACGCACGTGACGTGATCGCACCTGCCGCCGGTCTTCATAGACGAATCCCTTCCGGGAGCAGCGCAGACGTGCCGCAGTAGCGGCGACAAAGCGCCCGCCGCTCGGGTCAACGAAATGTAATCTCTCAAGACAACTACGTTCCACGCGACGCATTCGGCGCGATTCCGGCAAACAACGTACACTCAGCGCGGCCGCTGTAGCGCACCGATCCATCGTTCGTCAGCACGTGCTGCGTGACGCCGGGCGCCATCGCGCAGACCGCTCTCTTACGAACTGTAAAACATGGGAAACAGCCAAATTACCAGCATTACGCTTGAACAAAGCCGGGTCGTCGTGGCCGGTGGGACGTCGGGAATCGGCTTCGCCGTAGCCGACGCTGCGGCGCGTGCCGGAGCGGAAGTCATCATCGCTTCGAGCAACCCGGCGCGCGTCGCGGACGCACTCGAGAGACTGCCTCGGGGCACGCGCGGCGAGACCCTCAACTTCACCGACGAGGAGCAGGTGCGAGCGTTCTTCGCGCGCGTCGGTGCATTCGACCATCTCGTCTATACCGCCGGGGAGTCGCTGCTTCTGCAGACCCTTGCCGATCTCAGCATCGAAGCCGCGCAGCGCGCCTTCGAAGTGCGTTACTGGGGTGCGCTCAAGGCGGTCAAGCATGCGACTCCGCACATTCGTCCGGGCGGCTCCATCACGCTCACGAGCGGCGTGGCCTCGTCGCGCCCGCTGCCTACGTGGACAATCCCGTCCAGCATCCTGGGCGCAATCGAATCGCTCACACGCACGCTTGCCGTCGAACTTGCGCCGCTGCGTGTGAACGCCGTCGCACCCGGCGTCCTGCGCACTGCCCTGTGGGACAACATGAGCGAAGCGGACCGCGAGGGTCTCTATGACCATATCGCGGGCAAGATGCCGGTACGCCGGGTCGGAGAGGCGAGCGACGTTGCGCGCACGTACCTCTATCTGATGCAGCAGGGCTTCAGTACGGGTCAGGTGATCGTGGTCGACGGCGGCCACGTGCTCGTCTGATCGAAGGCAACTCGCTAGCCACGCGAGTTGCCTTCGGTGCCGTGATCCGTGGCGACCCGTTCTTCTGCCAAAGCTGAGCCTGCATCAGTCCGGCCGCGTCGCGGGTCACGAGCGCTTGCTGAAAGCATGAGGCCAGATCGCTGACAGCGGGAGAACGCTCCGGAATCTCGTTTGCGCATCAGCACCGAAAGCTTGCAATATCATTACGAACGCGCTTTAATGAGGTCTCGGTAGCCCGGGCGTGATTTCGTCTGCTCTCATCCAAGGACCCTGTCGTGCGTATCGCTTTGAATCCTTCTCCCGCATCACGCCATCTTTCGGCTATTGCCGCAAGGGTGGGCTGCGCGCGTGAAGTATCGGAGACCGCGAAACGCATTCGGAGCCGCGCTTGTCCCGCGGACAAGTCGGCAATTCCTTCCGCCCGGTTCTGCGCCTGACATTCGAAGGTCAGACGCAAGCCGGGCCTCCTCTCCAGAAAACAACGACTTTAACGAAGCGGCGCTTGAATCGAGCGCCCGTGTCGGCATGGCCGGCTCGTTCGAGTTCGCTCAAGCGCGGGATTCAATCCAAAGCAAGTCGTGTCGCGCCGCTCGCGGTGTGACCGTTGTCGCCTTCGAATTCCTCATGTGTTGACTCTGTAACCTGTACTCGTCCCGGAGGCACGTATGCCGTTGGCCAAAGTCGATTCTTACCCGGATGCAAGCCGGCGCTCGGAAGGCTCGAAGATCCTCTCGGAATCCGACAGGCTCCGACTCGAACAGTACGCACATCGGCGGGGCACGTCCCCGATACAGCGTTCGTTGCTGGAGGAACTCGAGGCGACAGCCGTGTTCGTCGAATCCGCCGACATGCCCCCGGACGTCATCACGATGAACACGGTCATCGAATGCGTGAGCGTCGGGGCTACGGATATTCATCAGTGGACGCTGGTCTATCCCGATGAGGCGGACTACGAGTCGGGCCGTCTGTCCGTTCTGTCACCGACAGGGATCGCATTGCTCGGCGCACGGTGCGGGCAGACGGTCGACTGCCGCGCGCCGAGTGGCGCGCTGATCCGATACGCCATCAAGCGGATCGTGTTTCAGCCCGAGCACGCCCGCATGGCCGATTGAGTTGCATCGCGCGCCGTGCATGCGGCGGGATCGGGCAGGCGGGTCGCGCGATGGCGGCTCCGCTGAAGCAGCATGCCGGAGGGTAAGTAGACGGCGCACGGGAATCGTCAGCATCGCCGCGTCCGCGATGAGCGCCCGGATCGGCAAAGCGCGGGCTACCGCCGCGCGTCTCCCTCAACCACGCCGTGCGCACAATCGACGAGCGCCTGGATCAGCCGTGCGCGCACGGACCCGCGAGGCCACAGCACACCGAAGCGCCGTGGCGCCGACGGCATCGGCAGGGGCAAATGAACGATGCGCAATCCGCGCGTGATCGGCGACGCGATATCCGGCGCGAGCGACACCCCGAGACCCCGGTCCACCATCAAGGCAATCGCGGCAAGCGAACTCAGTTCGAAGCGCTCGGTCGGCACGATGCCCTCGCGGCGCAGGTAGCGATCCGCTTCCTTGCCGCCGGCCAGCGTGCGGTCGTAGCGAATCAGCGGCTCGCTGCGCAACAGATCGTGCGGCGCGCGTTTGCTGAGCCGCTGCGGTGCGAGCACGACAAGCGGCTCTTCCCTGAGCAGCGCCCACACGAAGTTCTTCGGCACCGTGAAGCTTGGATGCGTGCAGACAGCCGCGTCGATGTCTCCGCGCTTGAGCGCCTCGTACAACTCCATCGACGTGCCCGATTGAATGAACATCTTCACCTGCGGATGCGTCTTCACGAAACGCGCGAGGATTTCGGGCAGCAGGCTGTGCAGCGCGGTGTTGATCGTGCCAAGGCGCAACTCACCGGTGGCATGTTCATGGTTGACGAGTATTCTCAGGTCGGCCAGTTCCCTCAACAGCCCGCGAGACTGGGCGACGATGCGCATGCCTGCCGCAGTCGGCGCGACGGTGCGGCCCGAGCGCGCGATGAGCGTTGCACCCAGTTCTCGTTCGAGCGCACGCAGTTGCTGCGCGACCGCAGCCGGCGACACGTCCATGCGCCGTGCGGCTTCCGCCATCGATCCGGTCTCGACCACCAGAAGAAAGCTCTGCAGGAACGCGGTTTCCATAAAGAAAGTTTTGCTTAATTGTGAACGCAGATTCTACCGCTTTATCTTTGCTGTCAGCGTGTCTAGACTGCCCTGCATGAAAAGCAAACTCTTCGTTCCCGCCTCTCGCCCCGAGCTGTTCGAGAAGGCATTGGCGAGCGCCGCCGATGCCATTTCCTTCGACCTGGAAGACGCGGTCGCGCAAGCGCGCAAGGCCGAGGCCCGCGCTGCCCTGCGTCACTTTCTGATGGCGCAGGCGAGCCGTTCGCCGCGCAAGACGATCATCGTGCGCGTGAACGCGGTCGATTCGCCCCATTTCAAGGCCGACGTCGAAGCGATCGCGCATGACGGTGTCGCGCTCGTGAACCTGCCGAAGCCACGCGATCCGGACGACGTGCGTGAAGCTGTCGACGCGCTGTCGGCGGCGGAACGCGCAAACGGCGTCGCGCAACCGATCGGCGTTTTGCTGAACATCGAAACGCCGTCTGCGTTGCGCCGCGCGCATGAGCTCGCGAGCGCGCACGAACGGGTGCGTGGTTTGCAGCTTGGCCTCGCCGACCTGTTCGAGCCGCTCGGCATCGCGCGCCGCGAACCGGCGGCCATTCAGCAGGCCATGTTCCAGCTGTCGCTCGCTGCGGGCGAGGCGGGCGTCTTTGCCTACGACGCGGCATTCGCCGACATCAAGGATCAGGACGGCTTCAGACGCGAAGCCGCGCTTGCGCGCAATCTGGGGTTCATCGGCAAGAGCTGCATTCACCCGAGCCAGATCGTGCTGGCCAACGCGGTCTTCCGCCCGAGCGACGACGAACTGGCGCACGCGCAGCGCGTGGTCGATGCGGCGGCCGAGGCAGATGCAAAAGGGCTGGGCGCCTACGTCGTGGACGGCAAGATGGTGGATGCGCCCTTCGTCGCGAGAGCGCGGGCCGTCCTTGCGCAAGCGAACCGGGAGGAACGGCCATGACACGCCCTTCGCGCCGCCCGGCCGCGACCGACGCAACGCGCGGGCCGCTGACCGGCATTCGCGTGCTCGACCTGAGTGCGTATATTGCAGGCCCCTATGGGTGCAGCCTGCTTGCGGACCAGGGCGCCGAGGTCATCAAGATCGAGCCGCCTTCAGGCGACAATCTGCGCAAGTATCCGTCGACGCTCGAAAGCGAAAGCCGCGCGTTTCTCGGCGTCAACCGCAGCAAGCTCGGGCTTGCGCTCGATCTGAAGCAGCCCGACGGACTCGCCGTGCTGAAGAAGCTGGCCGGGCAGGCGGACGTGCTCGTGCACAACTTTCGCCCCAGCGTGCCGGACCGCCTTGGCATCGGCTACGAAGCGCTGAGCGCGATCAACCCGCGCCTCGTCTATTGCGCGGTCACGGGTTATGGTGAAAGCGGGCCGCTCAAGGACAAGGCCGGCTACGACCAGGTGCTGCAGACCATGACGGGCATGTGCGCGATGCAGGCGAAGCGCGGCGGGCCACCCGAGATCCTGTACGGATCGATCGTCGACTACTACGCCGCCGCGCTCGTGGCGGGCGGCGTCGCTTCCGCGCTGTATGAACGCGAACGCAGCGGGCGGGGCCAGTATGTCGGCGTCTCGCTGCTGCGCAGCGCGCTCGCGATGCAGTCGGCGCGCATGATCTGGGCCGACGAAGAACCACGGGACGTGGGACGCGACATGCGCTCGGGCGGCATCACCGGCCTGCATCCCACGCGCGAGGGATTTCTCTATATCTCTGCGAATACGCCGCATTTCTGGCAGGCTTTGTGCCGCAAGACGGGACTCGACGAACTTGCCGCCGACAGGCGCTTCGATTCGGTCAGGAAGCGCGCCGAGCGCGTCGATGAAATCGTGCCGAGGCTGCATGCCGCGTTGCAGGCAAAAAGCGCGCTGGAATGGGAGGCGCTGTTCGGCGAGGAAGTGCCGTGCGCAGCGGCGCGCACGGTCGAAGACATGTTCGACGATCAGCAGGTGCTCGCCGAGGACATGATCGCGCACTTCGATCACCCCGCGGTGGGGGGATATCGCGGCCTGAAGCGCTCCATCCGCTTCGGGCGCACGCCGGGCCCCGACCCGTTCGCGGCGCCGGTGTTCGGCCAGGATTCGGACGACGTGCTGGCGCAAAGCGGCTGCACCGATGATGAGATCGCCGGGTTGCGGGCAACGCAAGCAATCGGCGGGCAATGAGCGCCCGAGTGCCCGACGCCGCGTCGGGCGCTCGCATAAGAACACGGAGACGACGAATGGCAGCCGAATCAATCACGCCCGCGCTTGCATGCGATTCGCACATGCATGTGTATGACGCCCGCTTTTTGCGCGAGGGGGCTTTGGGCAAGCTCGTTCCGAACGCCACCGCGGACGATTACCGCGAGCGCTTCCAGGCACGCATCGGCACGCGCCGCACGGTGGTCGTCACACCGCGCCTATACGATGTGGACAACAGCGTGACGCTCGATGCGATCGCCCGCCTGGGCGCTGCGCACACGCGCGGCGTCGGCGTGCTGCGCCCCGACGTGACTGACGCCGAACTCGAGACGCTCCACGAGGGAGGTATCCGCGGCATCCGCTTTACCCTCTACACGCCGGCGCAGGCCGTCGTCGACTTTAGCATGGTCGAGCCGTTGTCGCGGCGCATCGACGAACTCGGCTGGCATGTCCAGTTGCACTGGACCGCAGAGCAGATCGCCGAGCACGAGGCGCTGCTCGATCGCTTGCCGTCGCGCATCGTGTTCGATCATCTCGGCCGCCTGCCCTTGCCCGCGGGCACGGCGCACCCAGCCTTCGCGATCATCAGCCGCCTGATGGAGCGCGGCCGCGCGTGGCTGAAACTGTCGGGCCCCTATCTGGATTCGCTCATCGGGGAAGCGGGTGGCTACGGGGACATGGCGCCGATCGCAAAGGCATGGGTGCGAACCGCGCCCGACCGGCTGGTGTGGGGCAGCGACTGGCCGCACGTCACGGAAGGGGGCAACGCCGACGACAAGCTGTTGTTCGACCTGCTCGCCGACTGGGCGCAGAACGACAAGCTGCGCGAAAGGATACTCGTCGACAATCCCGCGGAGCTTTACGGATTCTGAGCATCGCCCCTGAACACACTACACCGACAACCACACGGAGACACCTGATGACCGCCTGCTCGACGCGAGGCACGCGATGAAGCCCGCTAGCGCCTCGCATTCGCCCACCGCCAACACCCGCTTTACCGACGCCACCATTCGCCTTTTCGAACGCGTCATCCCCGACCCGTTTGTGCTCGCGATCCTGATTACGGTGATCGTCGCAGTGGCGTCGGCGCTGTTCGCGCCGCATGCTTCGTTCGTGCGCATCGTGGGCGGCTGGTACAAGGGTTTCTTCGACATTCTGACGTTCGCGTTCCAGATCACGCTCGTGCTCGTCACGGGCCACGCGTTCGCGCATGCGCCGCCGGTGCAGCGGCTCTTTCGCGCAGTGGTGTCGATTGCGCGCACGCCGGTGCAGGCGTCGACGCTCACGTTCCTTTCGGTCGCGGTCGCGTCGTTCTTCAACTGGGGCTTCGGCCTCGTCGTTGCGGCGCTGCTTGCGCGCGAAGTGGCGAAGCGCATGCGCGTCGACTTTGCATGGATCGTCGCCGCGGGGTTCTCGGGCTGGGTCGTCTGGGCAAGCGGCATTTCGAGTTCGATCGCGCTCGCGCAATCCACGCATGGCAGCGCGATGAACGTCGTCGAGAAGCTGACAGGTCAGGTGCTGCCGTTCAACGCTACCGTGTTCACCACGTTCAATCTGGTGCCGGTGATCGTGATGCTGGTCTGCGTGCCGATCGTGCTCGCATTGCTCAAGCCGCGCGACGAAAACGCGGTGGTGCTCGATCTGGACAAGAATCCCGACCCGCCCGTGCGCGTGCGCCCGCGCGGCAAGCTCACGCCGGCGCAATGGATCGAGCATTCGCGGCTGGGAAGTGCATTCATCGGACTGGCTGGCCTTTCTTTCATCGTCATGGCGCGGGTCGAGCACGTCGCAGGCTTTTCCGGCGTCAACGCCGTGATCTTCGTGATGTTCTGCGCCGGTGTCGTGCTGCACGGCTATCCGCTGGCCTACGCCGATGCGGTGAAGAATGCCGCGCGCCAGACCGGCTCGATGATGCTGCAGTACCCGCTCTACGGCGGCATCATGGGCATCATGGAGGCGACCGGCCTGCCCGATGTGCTCGCGCATTTCTTCATTGCGATATCGAACGCGCATACGCTGCCGTTCTGGAGCTACGTCTGCTCGCTCATCGTCACGTTCCTCGTGCCGAGCGGCGGCGGTCACTGGGCCGTGCAGGGTCCGTTCGTCGTGCCGGCCGCGGTCGCGCTGCATGCGTCGGTGCCGGGCACGACGATGGCCGTCGCGATGGGAGAGCAGGTGTCCAACATGATGCAACCGTTCTGGGCCGCGCCCGTCGTCGCGATGGCCGGGATCGGCGTGCAGCGCGTGCTCGGCTACACGGTCATGACATTCCTGCTCGGCAGCGTGGTGTTCGGCGCCGCGTTGCTGCTGCTCATCTGAACGCGACTGCCGGTCACGATAATCCGAACGAGGAGACTGAATTCATGCATCGCCGTCATTTCATCGCGTCGCTCGGCGCGCTCGCAGCGAGTGCGGCTGCGGCGGGGGTGGCGCCCGCGCTTGCGCAGAGCCTGCCAGGCGCCGGCCAGCGCAATCTCGCGCAACGCCTCGCCGCCTACGCAGCGGCCCTGCGCTACGAGGATCTCGACGACACGACCGTCGAACTGGCGAAGACTCATCTGGCAGACGCGCTCGGCTGCGGCGTGGCCGCTTTCGCTGAGAAGCCGGTCAAGATCGCCCGCACGGTCGCGCTGGCACAGGGAGGCAACGGCACCGCTACCGTGCTGGGCACCCGCCTGCGCACGTCGCCCGATCTGGCGACGTTTGCGAACGGCGCGGCGATGCGCTACTACGACCTGAACGACGTGTACGCGGGAAAGGAGATCGGGCATCCGAGCGACAACATGTCCGCGTGTCTCGCGCAGGCCGAAGCAATGGGCGCGAGCGGGCGCGACCTGATCGTTGCGGTCGTGCTGGCGTACGAGATCGATTGCCGGCTCATGGATGCCGCCTCGATCAGCCAGCATGGCTGGGATCATCCGAATTTCAGTCTGCCTGCCGCGGCGCTCGCGGCTGGAAAGCTGATGAAGCTCGACGAGGCGAGACTCACGGAGTCGGTCAATCTCGCCATCAACGGACATCTGGCACTGAACCAGACACGCGTGCAGACGATCTCGAACTGGAAGGGACTCGCCGATGCCGACGCGGCGCGCAACGGCGTGTTCGCTGCGGCTCTGGCCCGCGAAGGGCTGACGGGGCCGTCGCCCATATTCGAAGGCGATGCAGGCTTCTTCAAGCAGGTTTCCGGACCGTTCACGCTCGACACGAACACCTTCGGCGGACGCGGCCGACCGTTCCGGATCCGCGATTGCTCGGTGAAGTTCTACCCAGCGCAGGCGCTCACGCAGACGGCGATTGCAGCGGGCATCGACGTCGCGCAGCAGGCGGGCGACATCAGCCGGATCACGGCGGTGGAGATCAGGACATCGCACGAGGGGTACTTTTCCGCCGGCATGGACGCGGAAAAATGGGCGCCGGAAACGAGCGGAACCGCCGATCACAGCCTGCCCTACGTGACGGCCAAAGCGATGTTCGACCGCGATATCGGCGTTGCAAGTTACAGCAACGCAGCGCTGCATGATCCGAAGCTGCGCTCGTTCATGAAGAGAATCCGCGTGATCGACGATCCGGAGATGACGAAGCTGTATCCGAAGTATTACGCGACCGTGGTGAGCGTGACGCGGGACGATGGACAGGTATTCAGCAAACAGGTCGACGATATTCCCGGGTCCGCCACCCGGCCCATGCAGCGCGCGGACTTCGAGAAGAAGTTCAGGAAGAACGTCGAGCCGTTGATCGGCTCGGCATCTGCCGGCGAAGCGCTCGGCGTACTCTGGGATCTGGAGCGGCGCAATCGGGCGTCGGACGTTTTTTCGCCGCTCGTCATCCGGGGCTGAACGCCTGTTGATCGGCTGCGCACGCTGCAGTCGAAGCGGCGGGTTCAGGCCGCAAACCCGGCCCATACATCGGGCCGAATGTTACCGGCTCATCACCGGTGTCCGCTTCAATGGTGCGCGGTCGCGTAACGCAGCAGTTCCGCTGCCGCGCGCGTTTCGCATCGCTTTTGCTTGGTCAGCCAGCGAACGGCATGATGGACCGCCGCCTTGTCGTGAAGGTCCGTCGCGACGTCGCGTACCACTTCCTCGCTCGCGACGACTTCGCTAAGCTTTCCGAGCTTTTCCTGGGTCGCGGCCAGATGCTCGATCGCGGCCCGATGATCGGCTTCGAGCACCGGCGCAAAGAACTCCAGCAAGTACTTCAGCTTGCTGGCCGCTTCCTCGACGCCGTGGAGCGCCTTGTAGCCGATATGCTTCGTGCGTCCGGCTCGCCTCTCTTTCTTTTTCAGGTCGGCGTTGGCGAGCGCGACGCGCAACTGCGCGAACTCCTTGAGCGAAGGATTTTCCGCGCGGGATTCGAGGCGGCGCCGCGCGTCCGCCAGTGCGCGCCGCAGCGTGACGTCCAGTTCGGCTTTGCGTATCGTGGCCCAGCTTTCGGCAGATGCGTAGCCGCGTCGCCCGTCGATGGTTCGCAACAGCGAACCGAGCGATGCGTTCGGCTTCTTCGCACGCGCGAGGACATCGCACACCACCTCGAGGTTGCGCGGCTTGCCGGCGATGTCGGCGAACTGCTTGAACCGCTTGCTCGCGGCTTTGGCAGCCTTCATGTCGAGCAGCGGCTCGAAGGCCCACCAAAGTATGCGCAGACGCTGCAAGGCGAGGTGAAGCTGATGAAGCGCTTCCGCGTCTACGGTGGCCGTCATCTGCTCGGTGCGGCGCAACGCTTCGCTTGCGGCGGGCGCAGTCAGAATGACGAAGGCGTCAGCGACGGGCTGCTGGGCCAGGACGGCCAGGTCGTCATCCCCGATCATGAGTGTCTGCTTTCGGGATTCGACCGTTGACAGGGTAACTGGACTGATTTGGGCATTCATGTAGAGACGTTCTGTGTCATCGGTCGGGCGGTCGCGCAAGGCGCTTTTCAGCGCTTAATAACTTCGTCACTATCGATGTGTAAACCGCGTTCCGAGGGGAACATAGGCGTGCTTGATGACAACCCGATGACAGCGGACAAGTAAGCACGACACGCTGCGTTGTCCGGACGATTAATCCGGATAATGTGAAATAGCGCAGTGGATTGTTGCCGGCTTGCGGTGCCGCCGGCTCATGCGCATTTTCATGGCGCGCCACAAATCCTTCATCGATTTGTCATGAGGCGGGCCTGGCTTTTACCCATGAGGCGGCGAGCGGCTTTTGATGGAGTTGCCCGCGTTCAAGCTCTGGTCTCTCGCGGGCCGTGCGCGTTTCGCTGCGTGAGCCGAATCGATTGCGCCGAAAACGTGCTTGATATGCGCTGCCTCTGGCATCCGCAGGCCGGCGCGCAGCAGCGCGCCTTTTTCACGCGGACAGGCTTTTCCAGGCACTTTTGCTTTCAGTCAGGCGATCCCAGCTTCAACACCTCCGTGGTGGCCGGGCGTTTCGTCGCGCACTCGGCCGCCCGTTTGCGGCACGTTGCATTCCTCGCACCATTTTCGGTGACGCCGGCGGCGCCCGACGAACCGGCACTTTTGCACAGCATCGACGGCAACGGACTCCTTCGAATATTCCTCCTGCGCGAACGACGCATGATCGGTCCGGGCTCAAGCGTTCGCGTCCGGTCGTGCGGCCTGTCTCGTCTCTTCATCGATTCAGCGGACAGCGGCGAGCGCCCGCCATCCTGTTGCGTGACGCAACGACTTGCGAGCAAATGGATATTGGGGAAATGCGTAGCACGATCTAAGATCAGAGACAGTGACTTCGCCGGTGACAGGCCGGGTCGGTTCGCGAACGCGTGCCTGCCGCGCCCTTCAGGAGATCGCGACGATGAACGGAACGCTGATCAGGTTCAGGAACTCGCTTCGTGTTGCCGTCTTGGGCATGGTGATGTTCCATGCCGTGGCGGCACATGCGGCCGAGGTCTCCGGCGCCGGCTCGACGTTCGTTTATCCGCTGCTGTTGAAGTGGGCCGCGACCTACTATGTGAAAACAGGGCAGCAGGTGAGCTACCAGCCCACCGGCTCAGGTAATGGAGTAAGGCAGATCAAGGCCGCGAGGGTCACGTTCGGCGCGTCCGACATGCCTCTCAAGCCGGACGAGCTTCGCGCGGCGGGACTCGTGCAATTTCCGCTGGTGATCGGCGGCGTCGTACCCGTCGTCAATCTTCCGGGCATCACACCCGGGCAGATCCGCCTGAGCGGGCCGCTGCTCGCCGATATCTTTCTGGGCAAGGTCGTCAACTGGAATGACCCGGCAATCGCGGCCATCAATCCGGGCATCCGCTTTCCCGATCGAAAGATCGTCGTCGTTCATCGCGGCGACAGCTCCGGTACGACCTTCAACTGGGTCAGCTACCTGTCGAAGACGAGCAGTGCATGGAACGAAAGCGTCGGCACGGGGACCACCGTCAAGTGGCCGACGGGCGTCGGCGCGACCGGCAACGACGGTATCGCGACCTACATCAGGAATGTCGAAGGGGCGATCGGCTATGTCGAGCTGACCTATGCGTTGCAGCGCAATCTGTCGTACGCGGCGGTGCAGAACAGAAGCGGTACCTATGTCCAGCCCTCCCGCGAAAGCTTCAGCGCGGCGGCGAGTGCGGCGGACTGGTCCCAGCGTCCGGATTTCTACCAGATCGTGACAGACGCTCCCGGCGCAAATGCGTGGCCCATCGCCGGCGTCGTATTCGTGATCCTGCCGCGTGCCGCCAGGGATGCGGCCAGTGCAAAGGCCGCGCTTGCGTTCTTCAAGTGGGCGCTCAACGAAGGGCAGGCGGATGCGGCAGCGGAACACTACGTTGCGTTGCCCGCCGCTCTCGTCAAGCAGATCGAGGCTTACTGGAGCGAGAACATCAAGTGAGCTTCGGATGAAGTCCTGCGCGCTTTAGCGACGCAGGAGATGGTCATCAAGGGCGATATTCTCCGGTTCTTGCCTCGCAGGTTGCGCGCGGCGCTTACGGGACGATCGTATGCTTGTAGTCGTGCGCGGTTTCCTTCACGTAAGACCAGTATTCGTCTTCGTCCGGTTTCAGGCCGAGTTCTCCATTTCGATAGGCGATGGCGAGCGCCAGGTTGGCTTCCGCCAGTTCGGCCTTTCCGGCGAGAACGAGCCAGTGAAGCGCGCGCGTGTCGTCGCGCCGCACGACGCCGTCCTGCCGGTAGACGTTGGCGAGCTGGAACTGCGCTTGCGGTACGCCCGCATTCGCGGCCCGTTCGAGCCATTCAAAGGCGGCGCGCGGGTCCGGCGCGACGCCATATCCGTTTCGATAGATGGACGCAAGGTAAAAGGCCGCGTAGCCCGCGGGCGCGTTGTCGGGATCCGGAGATTCTTCACCGGTGTTCGCCGCATGACGCGTCGCTGCCGCCGCAGCCTTCAGGAGCCACTCGCGGCTTTCCGTATGATCCACGCCCACGCCGGGCAGTCCCTTGAGCAATATCTTGCCGAGTTGCAATTGTGCACGCGCGTCGCCGCCGTCAGCAACGCGGCGCAAAAGCGCTACGCCCCGGCGCACGCGTTGCGGATCGGCATCGGATACGAGAACCTGCGCGAGCGCGAGCCGGGCGGCATCGTTGCCGAATGTCTCCGCGATCCGCAGGCGCCACAGGGCTTGCGCCTGCCGTGTCGACATCGCCTGCATCCGCCACTCGTCGACGTGCTCACTGCTCGCCTCGCGCATTGCCACGCCGAAGAGCACGAGGGCAGACGCGGCCACGATCGCGACCGCGACCGAAGCGCCGAGCCATCCGTTACGCGCGCTCATTTGCCCAGATCGATGGAGTACAGCGCGAGCCCCTTTCCGGTTCCATCGTCTGCCTGCACCTGCGAGACATTCATAATGCCTTGCGACTGCGCGAGCGCGACGAGGTTCGGTGCCGACGTGAAGGTGACCGGTCCCTGAGTGGCCGCCTTCGTGAAATGCCAGCTCCGGTCGGCCCCGTTGCCTGCGCTCGTCATCGACTTGATGCGCTTGATGTATGCGATCAGCACGTCACGGTTGGCATCCGGCGATGCGTAGATCGTCTTGCTGCCGTCGAGACCCGGGAAATTGCCGCCTCCGCTTGCGCGATAGTTGTTCGTCGCGACGATGAATGCCTGGTCGCCGGCAACGGTCACGCCCTTGTACGAGAGGTTCCTGATCCGGCTTCCCACAGGCTGGGTGACGTCGATTTCGTAGCTGAAGTCCTTCGACGTGATCATGTCGAAGTTGTAGCCCGGATAGCTGCTCACGAGGGGCTGCGAACTGGTCTTCGCCGGGTCGACCTGGTTGAAGCGCTGGGCTGCGGTCTCGAGCCACGCTTTCAGATCCGCGCCAGTGACCTTCACCGCGTAGACCGTATTCGGATAGAGATACAGGTCAGCTGCGTTGTTGATGGCGACATTGCCTGCGGCGACATCCGTGAAGTCGCTTGCGCCACCGAAGCCGCTCTTGAATGGCGCGCTTACCGAGAGCACCGGAATGCCCGCGTATTCCGGCAGGTTGGCCGCGACATAGTCCGTCACGTACTGCGCCTGCGCCTGGTTGACGATCTCAATCGCGGATACGTCCCCCACGTCGGCGAAGTAGCTCGTCATGCGGAAGTCCGTTGTGCCGACGGGCGTCTTCACATAGTTGATGGTCGCCTGGTGCTCCGACGCGATCGCAGCGGAGATGCCCGGGTCGGCTGCGACGAACGTCTTGTCCGCGTTCTGGATGGGGCGGGCTTCGACCTTCGTGGCGTTCTTGTCGATGTTCCAGGCGCCCTTGCTGTAAGTGAGCGACAGCGCCACCACACCGAGGTGCTTGCCCCAGAAGTTGGCCATCACGGTCGGCACGCCGTTGACCGTTCCCTTCACCTTGTCGACGCCCGGCAGGTTGAACTGCGCAACGGTGCTGGCCGGGTCGGGAAAGACCTGATGGGAATGGCCGATCATCAGGACGTCGATGCCGGGCACGGTCGAGAGATAGTAGCTGCCGTTCTCCATCGAAGGCGAATAGGGCGACGCATCGAGACCGCCGTGCGACATCGCCACGACGATCTGGGCGCCTTCTGCGCGCATTTGCGGCACATATTTCTCGGCGGTCTCCTTGAGCCCCTGAGTGAACACGTTGCCGTCGAGATTGCGCTTGTCCCATGCCATGATGGTCGGCGGGGTGAAGCCGATGACGCCCACCTTAACCGGCGCCGTGACCGTCTTGCCGTCGGCGGTCGTCGCGGTCAGATTGCGCGTGATGATGGTGTAGGGCTTGAAGATCGGCTGGGTCGACCTGGCGCCGAGCACATTGGCGAGTACCAGCGGGAAGGCCGGACCGGCGCAGGTCTGTTGCTGGGCGACAGGCGGCAGGTTCGGGACGTCGAGCTTCGAGCCGGTGACCTGACCGAGAAACGACAGGCCGTAGTTGAATTCGTGATTGCCGATGGTGCCGGCGTCGTACTTCAGCGAATTCATCACCTTGTAGACGCCAAGGGTGGTGTTGCAGTCGATCGGTGCGACCTGCGCCTGATAATCGGCGAGGGCCGTGCCCTGAATCGTGTCGCCGTCATCCAGCAGCATCGTATTCTGGAATTCCTTTCGGCCCGCGGCAATCAGGGTGGCAGTGCGTTCGAGACCGATGGACTTGTCTTCGGCGAGCTTGAAGTAGTCGTAGCTCAGCACGTTCGTGTGGATGTCCGTGGTTTCCAGCATGGCCAGCGTGGCTTTCGTGCCGTCCGCGATCGCCGGGGCGGGCGTCTCGTCGCTGCTTCCGCATCCGGAGACGAGGGCGGCCGCGGCCATCGTTCCGAGCAACAAGCGAACCCTGTACGGTGCTGCAGAGAACTGATTCTGAACTGCGCGTGTCATCGCCTTCCTCGTGTCTCGACTATTCGTGTTGGCAACATCGATGGATGTTGCAGCGGCACGCAGGATACGAAAGGAATGTGACAGCTCTTTGTACTGTGAACGATGGGGTTATGAAGGATTCGCGAAATCTGTTCCGCTTTATTTGAACCCGGCACACGCGGGTTCACGGCACGCGCGTTTTATGACGGAGGACGCTCGACATCGAGCGCCCCCGCCGGCCGGTCGCGTGATCCCGGGGCGCGCAAGACGCGCCACCCGCTGGACCGCTCTAGGCTGCCGCCCCGCTGAGCGTGCGGTGGCGCGTCTCAGGCATGCGGATGTAGACGATCAGCGATGCCGCCGCCCACGCCGTGACGTACCAGTAGAACCAGGGTTCGTGACCGCTCGCCTTGAAGTTCAACGCGACGAATTCGGTCGTGCCGCCGAGGATCGCGGTCGTGAGCGCGTAGGGCAGTCCGACCGCCAGCGCGCGGATGCGTGCGGGAAACAGCTCCGTCTTCGCGAGCATGTGCACGGACGTGAACCCGCTCAGCATCACGAGGCCGGCGAGCGACAGCGCAAAGGCCACCAGCGGGTCCTTCGTGTGGCTCATCGCATTGAACAGCGGGACGGAAAAGAACGTGCAGCACAGGCCGAAGAAGATCAGCACGGGGCGTCGTCCGACGAGATCCGAGATGAAGCCGAACAGCGGCTGCAAGGGCATGTAGAGCAGCAACGCGGCAGCGGAGACAAGCGTCGACGCTTCCTTGTCCAGCCCGACCGAATTGACCAGGAACTTCTGCATATAGATGGTGTAGGTGTAGAACGCAACCGTGCCGCCGACCGTGATGCCGATTGCCAGCACGATTTGCCGCCAGTGATCGAGCATCTGCTGCGCGACGCCCGGCCCGCGCTCCTTCACGCTCGATTCGAACGCTGCCGTCTCCGTCACGTTGCGGCGCATATAGAGCGCGAACAGCGCGAGCAGTCCGCCGAGCACGAACGGAACGCGCCAGCCCCAGCTGTGCAGTTGCGCGCTCGTCAGCAGCACGTGCTGCATGAGCAGCATCAGCCCGAGCGCCAGCAACTGACCGGCGACGACGCTCACCTGCAGGAAGCCCAGATAAAAGCCGCGGCGGTGCGCAGGCGCGACTTCACTGAGATACGTCGCGCTGGTGCCGTATTCGCCGCCCATGCTGAGGCCTTGCAACAGCCGCGCGACGATCAGCAGGATCGGCGCGAAGATGCCGATCGTGCCGTAGCCGGGCGTGACGGCGATGATCAGCGAGCCGATGCACATGGTGAGGACCGAGCCGGTGAGCGCCGACTTGCGTCCCCGGCGATCCGCGTAAAGGCCGACCATCCAGCTGCCGAGTGGCCGTGCGATGTAGCCGACCGCGGCGATGGCGGCCGTATTCATCAACTGAACCGTCGGGTTGTCGCTCGGGAAGAAAGCGCCGGCGAAGTAGATCGAGAAGATGCTGTAGGCGAGAAAGTCGTACCACTCGATCAGGTTGCCGGCAAGGCCGCCGATAATCGACTGGATTCGTACAGGCTTCGCGCGTTGGGCCTCGCCGGCGGCCGGCGAGGCCGCCGGGCGTTCCGCAGGCGTGAAGGCTTTGGTCATCGTGTTGTCTCCGTTCGATGGTTTCGATCTGCCGGGGATCGCCCCGGCGAGGTGCTTATTCGACGTCCTTGTATTGCTGTTCGAGGCGGTCGTAGAAAGGCTTGTTGACGAGTCGCTGGCGTTCGTTGAAGGGCGCGACGATCGCGGGGTCCTCATCGAGCCGGCCTTGTGCGGACAGCAGGCCGAGCGCCTGCTGCATGCCGCGAACCGCGCCCTGGAGCGCGACGTTGGCATACAGCACGATGCCGTAGTCGAGCTTCGCCAGTTCGGCGTGGTCCTGGACCGGCGTCTTGCCGCCCACCACGATATTGATGAGCAGCGGCTTGCTGAACAGGCCGGGCAGGCGCTGAATATCCGACTGCGATTCCATCGCCTCGATGAAGAGAATGTCCGCGCCCGCCTCGATGAAGCGATGGCCGCGTTCGATCGCGTCCTCGATTCCGTGCACGGCGGCCGCGTCCGTGCGCGCGATGATCTGGAAATTCGCGTCCTCGCGCGCATCGGCGGCGGCGCGTATCTTGCCCGCCATTTCGCTCGCCGGGATGACTTCCTTGCCCGCGAAGTGGCCGCACTTTTTCGGCATGACCTGATCTTCGAGCTGGATCGCGTCGGCGCCCGCGCGTTCGAGTACGCGCACCGCCTGACGCACGTTCAGCGCGTTGCCAAAGCCCGTGTCGGAGTCGACCACGAGCGGAAGCTCGACGGCGTCGCGCACGCGCGCGGCATGTTCGGCCATGTCGCTCAGGCCGACAAAGCCGAGATCGGGAAGCCCGAATGACATGTTGGTGACGCCGGCACCCGTGAGATAGACGGCCTTGAAGCCAAGATCCTCGATGACGCGTGCGCTCATCGCATTGAATGCGCCGGGCATGAGCAGCGCGTGGCGCTGGGCGACTGCATCTCGGAAGGCGGCGCGGCGGGAAGCGGAAGACATGGCGTGCTCCTGTTTGAAAGTGGATGCTCCGTGTAAGCGTGAAACGTGCCAGTTGCAAGGCGCGCCATGCCGGAACGGAAAAACCGATGTGAATCAGGCAGATGAAGCAGCCCGGCTGAAAGTGTGGTTTCATATCGGAACGTTTCATCGTTTCGATGAAACGTTCCATCGATCGCCCTGGAAACACTCATGAGCCTGCTCGCTTCTTCCAGCACGCCGCTTGCGCCGCTCGCGGCGCCCGCGACACACCGGCCCGGCATAGCGCTCGTCAGCATCAGCCGGCTGCGCACGCTCTGTGAGACCGTGGCGCCCCGCTATGCCGACCGTGCGCGCTTTCTGTCGGTGAATCAGGGTTACGGGGCGGCGGTCAATGCGCTCGAAGCGCTGATCGACGCAGGCAGCGTCGACGTCGTCCTGGCGGCCGGCTCGAACGGCGCGTACCTGCGCGATCATCTGAGCGTGCCGGTCGTCACGGTGAAGGTGAACGGCTTCGACGTGCTCAATGCGATCACGCACGCCATCGCGACCTTGCCGGTGGCCGGCATCGGCCTCGTGCTGCACGAGAAGGTGCCGCGCGAACTCGCCGAGCTGAGCGACCTGCTGAACGTGCGCGTGCGCTGCCGCGCCTATCGCTCGATCGACGAGGTGCGCACGGCGGTGGAAAGCCTTGCCGCCGACGGCTGCAACGTCATCGTCGGACCGGGCATGGCGTGCGACGTCGCGCAGCGTGCGGGGCTCGAAAGCGTCCTGCTCTATTCGCTCGGCGCGGTGGAAGAGGCGTTCGACCGCTCGGTCGAACTCGGGCTCGTCAGCAGGCAGAAGGAGGCGAAGCGCGTGCGGCTCAATACGATCGTCGCGCATCTGCGTGACGGCGTCGCCGCGTTCGACGCCGACGGGCAGCTCGAAGCCGTCAATCCGGCCATGCTCGACCTGCTCGGTGTCGACCGTGCACACGACACGGCCGCGGAGGTGTCGCGTGCGGTCGCGCCGCTGATGAGCGAAGCTGGCGATCGGGACATCGAGCCCTTCGAGCAGATCAAGCAGATCGGCGAGCGCTCGGTGATAGTGAGCTGCGTGCCGATCGTCGAGCACGGACAGCCGTCAGGAACCGTCGTGACCGTGCAGGACGTGCTCGTCGCGCAGCGGATCGAACAGTCGCTGCGCACACGCCACCGGCCTCGGCAGCTCGTCGCGCGGCATCGTCTGCGGGACGTCATCGGCAGCTCGGCTGCGATCGAGCGCGTCAGATCGCTTGCCCGCAGGGGCGCCGCGCACGACGTCACGATTCTTCTGACCGGCGAGAGCGGTACCGGCAAGGAGCTGGTGGCGCAGGGCATCCACAACGCAAGCGGGCGCAGCGGCAATCCGTTCGTCGCGTTCAATTGTGCGGCGCTGCCCGAAGGCTTGATCGAGAGCGAACTGTTCGGCCATGAGGAGGGCGCGTTCACCGGCGCGCGGCGCGGCGGCAAGCGCGGGCTGTTCGAAATTGCGCACACGGGGACGATCTTCCTCGACGAGATCGGCGAAATGCCGGCGGCGCTGCAGAACCGGCTGCTGCGTGTCTTGCAGGAGCGCGAGGTGATGAAGCTCGGCGCGGTCACGTCCACGCCCGTCGACGTTCGCGTGATCGCGGCGACACACCGGGATCTGCGGGCGCTCGTCGAACAGGGGGCTTTTCGTGCGGACCTGTTCTTCCGGCTCAACCTGCTCGAGATTCGCTTGCCTCCGCTGCGGGAGCGGCCGGCGGATCTGCCCGAACTCGCGAAAGTGCTTCTGCGCCGCGCCAGTTCGGGCAGCCGGCTATCGACGGCGCAGATTCAGGCGGTGCTCGAATTCATCGAGCCGCTGTTCAGACGCTATGACTGGCCCGGCAATGTTCGCGAGCTTGAGAATGTATTGACCCGCGCGGCAATTTTCATCGGCGATTCTCCGGCCCAGCCGCTCGATACATTGCTGCCCGTCTTTCCCGAATTCGGACGATTGCGCGACGCGAAAATCCACACGTCGTTCGCGGGACGGGATCTGCGGCACGAGGCCGCCGGCGAGGGCAATGCAGCGGGTCAGCGCGTCACGCGTACCGATGTCGAGCGCGCACTGAGGGCGCATGAAGGCAATCGCGCTGCGGCGAGCCGCGCCCTCGGCATCGGCCGCACGACGCTCTGGCGCATCATGAAGGGCTGAGACTTCGCTGCTCGTCAAGGACGATACCCATCATCAAGCGTCTTCAGGAACGCGATGACGTCCGCGATCTCGGCATCGTTCAAGGCGGGCGCCTGACCGGGTCTGCGATCGAGGGGCGCATCGACGACATCGACATTCCGGCGATAGCGCGCGGGCAGGTCATCGTACTTTTCGATCCTTCCGTTCGTGTCCGCGGGATACCATTTCGCCGGCTGCGTGTCGCGTTCGACATACCAGTGCAGCACCTGGTCGAGCGAGCCGAACACGCCGTTGTGAAAGAACGCATGGCGTGTGCCGACGTTGCGCAGCGTGGGCGTTTTGAACAGCCCGCAGTAGTTCGCCTGTCGGCGGTAGTCCGCACGGGCCGGCCCACATAGCCCGAGGTCGAAATAGCGCGCATCGCGATTGATTGCCAGCTTCCGGTTGCGCGGCACGCCGAGTGCCTCGAACTGGTAGTCGGTAAACGCAGCCGGGAAGATGCCGTCGCGCGACGGCTTGTCGATATGGCACGCGGCGCAATTTCCCTTTGCCGGATCGTCGAACAGCTTGAGTCCGCGCATCTCCTGCGCGGACAGCCGGGCCTGACCCGCGAGATACCAGTCGTACTTGCTGTCATAAGGGTGAAAGGCCGGGTCTTCGGCCTGATACCTGCCAAGGGCGAACTGCGCTTCACTCAGCAACTGATCGGGATCGTCAAAGATCCGGGCGCCGAACAATTCCCTGAAACGCTCGGCGTAGGGCGTCTGCGCGAGTTTGCGCGCAAGCTCGCGCGCGTTGGGGTTGGCCATTTCGTGCGGATCGAGAAGCGGGCCGCCGGCCTGTTCCTGCATCGTGTTCGCGCGGCCGTCCCAGTCGAAGCCGCCTTGCGGGACGGGGGTCACCGCCGCCTGCTGCGGGCCGCTCTTCGCAGCGCCCGCGACGGTGCCGCTCGATGCCTGCGGCGCGACAGCAGGCGCATCCGTGTCGGGCATCGCGGTTGTCGCGCCGATGGTGAAGCTCGGATTGTGTTCCAGATAGCGCAGCGAGGGGACGGCACGCATCCCTTCGTCCGTTCCGCGCAGGCCGCCCAGTTGCACCGCGTGGCCGCCGGGCGGGCCGAACGCATGGTCGGGGCTGTGGCAGCTCGCGCAGGACAGGCGGCCGGAACCGGACAGTGCCGGATCGTAGAACATCTGCTTGCCGAGCATCGCCATCGAACTGAGCCTCACGCGACGCGCGCTCAATGGCGTGACGCGCGGCTCCTCTTTGGGCACGTCCGCCTCGGCGGGCAGCGGAGCAGCGATGGCGCTATGGATTGCTGTCCCGTTCGAAGCGGCCGAACGATGATCGAGCGCGCCCGGGCGCCACAGAAATACGATGCCCGCTGCCGCGATGATCGCGCATGCGAGCGCCACGCGATGGCTCGTCCGGATTGATTCGATGAGTTTCATTGATCGTGCGTTTTCGAATGCGGCCGCGTTGCCGCGGCCATCTCATGCGCCGCGGCGGAACTCATGATGGTGAAATGCCTATTGACCCGCCAGCGCTGCCTGAGCCCCGGGAAGGGCGCCGGAGTTGGGATCGAGAATCAGCTGCGGCGTGGGCTGGCTCGCGGAAAAGTCGAACATGTTCGTGAGCGGACCGGCTATCGCATCGAACGAGCCCTGACCGATGCGCTGCCCGCCAAGCCAGTTATCTTCGACAAAGCGAATCAGCGATGTCTGGTCCGTCACCGTGCTGTCCACGAAGTTGCGTTTAGCGAACGGCGAGATGGCGATCAACGGCAGGCGCGGCCCATAACCGCAACGGCCGTTGGCCGGCAGTCCGTTCACACCGGGCAGCGGCGTGGCCGGACCGCCCGCGACGGTCGAGCGGCAACTGTTCGTCCCGCTGAGCGAATCGGACGTGGAGAACGACGGATTCACGACATGGGCCACATTGTCGTACCAGCCGTCGGAGTCATCGTAAGTGATGAAGACGGCGGTGTTGGCCCAGTCGGGCTGCTTCTCCAGGAAGTTGACCGTGTTGACCAGGAAGGTCTGCTCGCTGAGCGGGTCCGAGGTTCCCGAATGACCGGTCCGCGCGTTGGGTGCCTTGAGGAAGCTGACCGACGGGAAGTTGCCGGCCTTCACCGCGGTGAAGAAATCGTCGAGATCGTAGTCGTGATTGGCGCCGTCGCCGGAGGTGCCGATCAGTGCGGTCGACGAGGGCCGAGTATGAGCCGTGTTCTGCGTCGACTTGTAGTACTGGAACGACGCATGTTCCGGGTCATAGTCGGGGATATAGCCGCCCACCACGTTCGAGAAGCTCGAACGCTGGCACCCGGTCGTGCCGTTCGGGTTGGTCTTGGTGAGATCGAAGCCTGCCTGGAAGGAGCCCCACGTGACGCCCGCGGCATTCAGCAGATCGCCGATATTCTTGCTTGTCATCAGGCCCGTGGTGCCGGTGCCCGAGCATGCGTCGCCGGTGGGAGGGATATCGCTCATCAGCGTCTTCGACCCCGTGCCCGTGCCATCGTCCATCGCGCTGCCGGACGCCGCCGTCGTGACGACGCCGTTGGTCTGGCCCGACACCAGATTGATGGCGCCCTGCGTCGACGATCCGAACGTGGTGGCGAAGTAGCTGTCGCTCATCGCAAAGTTCTGCGCGTAGTTCCAGAGCGCGGTCACGGTGTTGCCGTCGAAGAATCCGAGCACGAGACCGGTCGTGAAGAACGGACCCGAGCCGCCCGACAAGGTCACGGCGCGTCCGGTGAATGCGGGGAACAGGTCCATCAACGGCGCGGCAGGGTTCGCTACCGCATCGAACGCGGACTGCTCGTTCTTGTAGCCATGGCTCTGGTCGGCGGTCAGCGCCTGAGTGCGGTCGAGCCGGAACGGGTTGTGCGCGCCCGCGCCATTGTTCGCGTTGAGGTTGGGATTGTTCGTGAGCAGCGGGCTCGTCTTGACCGTCGTGCCCGGGAGGATCAGGTTGTTGACGGCAGGCGTATTCGCCGCCGGGATGAACGGCAACTCCGCGGGGCTACTCGGATTTCCGGCGATCGGATAGGTGCCGAAGTAGTGATCGAATGAAACGTTCTCCTGGAAGATGACCACGACGTGCTTGATGGGCGTGGTGGTCGCAAGCGTATCCTGCGCACTGGGCCCCGATGCCGCAACCGGAGCGGACGCTGCGGGAGGTGCCGATGCAGGCGGGCTCGCGGAGGCTGCAGGCGTGCCGTTCGAGTCAGAGCCTCCGCACGAGGCGAGTGTAAGGATTGCGCTTACAACAGACGCGGTTAGCTTGATGCGTGAGATCACATTCGTCCTTTGTATTGGTGAGACGCCAAGAAGAGTTAGCGCACACTAGGAGCGACGTATGACCACGACATGAACGCCGGAGCATGAGACGTCGGTGCATGTTACGTACCGTTTCAGCGCGGACGTTTGGTTGCTGATGAAGCGATGGAGGGGAAGGGGTCGCCGGTTCGTAGCACAATAACGCAGCGAACGCGGGGGAATTGCGGTCGACTTACGTCCATGAAAGCAGGTGTTGCCTTGTAAGACTGGATCTCATCATGGGTAGCGATACGGGGCGCCGTGCGGAATCGACGGCCCCGGTGTCCCTGGCGGCGGGCGGCGCGAAGGAACCCGGTGAGCACATGACGCCGGACGCACGGGCAGATATGCCTTGCGCCCGGCCTGATCTAGGGAGAAACGGCAATGTCAGTCCTGCGCAGATTCATGGGGATACTCGCGCTCGTCCTGTTCGCGGCGCACGCGCAAGGCGCCGACTACTGGGGAACGCAGTTGCCCAACCAGCCGACGCAGTTCATCTTCGGCTACGGATCGCTGATCAATACCGCCTCGAGAAACTCGACGGCGGGCAAGGCCACTGCGGCGATTCCGGTTCGCGTATCGGCGGCGTTCGGCTACGTGCGCAGCTGGAGCGACCGCTCGCCATCGGGATTCACCGCGCTGGGCGTGCGCCGTCCCGCCGGGGGTGAGCGCGCGATGACCATCAACGGCGTGCTGTATCCGGTCGAAGGCAACGACATGTCCTCCTTCGACGCCAGGGAAAAAGGCTACGTGCGCGTCGAAGTGCCGCGCGAGAACATCGAGGCCGTCTCGTGGCATCCGCTGCCGCAGCGCGCGACCGTCTGGATCTATGTGCCAAAGGCGGAGGGGCGGCCACCGGGCGAAGGCCTGCCGCTCCCGGACGCGAAATACCCGTTGCTCGAATCGTATATCGATGTCGTCGTCGAAGGCGGTCTGGAGTACGGTCCGGAATTCGCGCGCGAGATCATCGAGACCACCGTGGACTGGAGCCCCCACTGGCTGAACGACCGCGAGCTGCCGCGCCGCCCCTGGGTGCACGACAAGGACGCGATGAAGATCGACGCGATGCTCGCGGAACTGGCGCCGTGCTTCCGTGAGCGCATGTTTCCCGAGGAATACGCGGCGGCGAGCCTGTCGGCGGCGAAGAAGGCGCGCGACGCATGCAGGGTGGGCCGCTAGTCGTTCGACTCGAGCAAGCGCATGCGGCGTTCGAGTTCGAAGATATCCGCCGACGATGCGAGGTACGCATCGCGGCGGCTGTGTTCGGCGCGATCGAGCAGGGCGCGCAACAGGGACAAGAGGTAAGCCAGCATTTCGGGCTCCGGCAGTCTGATCGATGCGTGAAGGGAAACCCGCTGGATGAGGATGCCTGTGATGGCATCCGGGTATCGTTCATCGGGCTCGCGAAGAGGGCTTCCGGCGTAACCTGCGCGGCGTGAGAAGCCATTCGATCGTGATTGCTGTGCATCGGCCGTGCCATGTGACTCGAAGCCTTGGCGGACGGGCGTTCCGGCGGATCGGGCGGGATGCGGGCAGTGCGAAGTGTCGGCGTCGGGCCAACGCTTCGCCGGGTGGGAGTGGGCAGGCCACGAACAGAAGCGGCCACGCTTTCACGGACCAGGCCGCCACGGCCCGACTCAAACTGTCCTTCCTTCACGCGACCCGCGTGGTTAATCCGGCGAGGCTGGCGCGGATGTTCGAACGCGAAACCTGATCAATATTCCATCGAGTGAGGACGCGCTCCGAAGCGGCTGATCAAGAATCTGTTGGTCTTACTGTGCATATGCACTATACTCCCGGTTGTGCAGCGTCTCGGGGTGACTTCCTTGCGCGCACGCGGCGGATCGCGCGCGTCGTCAGCGGTATCTGCGATGAGGCGCGCCATCCTTTACGGTTCAAGTCCCGGCGGTTTTTGCCGCTCGCGCGGATTACCTGAATGGGCCATGCGAGTCGCTCCGAAACACCGGGACCAGTGGACCCTTGCGCGAAACGTCCATCCCTTCCTGTCCGAAGGTGGTCGAGGAGATGGATCACCCGGCGGGGCGCAAACGCAGGCCGCGGCACACCTCGGTGAAGAACGTGTGACGGCCGTTGCCGACGGGTCGCGGGGTATCCGCCTTTCCGCCCTCGATGCTGCATATGCAAGATCCATTCGCTTCGAGGCCCGGCTCGGGCGAGGGCGCGGCGGCGCACGCCAATGCCATCCCTTGCTCACATGCCCGGTACAGGAATAAAAAATGTCCGTAACCAGATCGATATTCCGGCGCCAGCCGCTACTGGCAGGCATCACGGTCGTTGCATTGCTGGGCGCCGCCGGTGCGGCTCTCGTCCAGCGGGAAACCCGCGCAACGCCATCGCCGGTAGCGCCGCCGACCGAGGTGCAGGTCAAATCCCTCGCGCCCGAGCACGTTCGCGTGTGGTCCAGTTTTTCAGGGCGGCTGAAGGCCGTGGACGAGGCGCTCGTCAGGCCGGAGGTCAGTGGCCGTGTCGTGGAGGTGCGGATCAGGGACGGGCAAACCGTGCGGGCCGGCGATGTCATGTTAGTGATCGACCCGCGGCCCTACGACGCGGCGCTCGCCAAGGCCCGCGCGGACGTGGCCGCCGCGCGCACGCAGGCCGAGTTCGCGGCGACCGAGTATGAACGTGCCCGTAACATGATCGGTGAGCAGGCCATTCCACAGAGTCTCCATGACCAGCGCGCCAACGCGCATCGTGTCGCGCAGGCGGCGGTGCTGGCCGCGGACGCGGCGCTGCGACAGGCCAGCATCAACCTCGACTACGCCTATGTGAAGGCGCCGATCGCGGGCCGCGTGAGCCGCGCGGAAATCACGCTGGGCAATCTGGTGCAGGCAGGCGCCAATGCGCCAGTGCTCACGAAGATCGTTTCGAACGACGGCATCTACGCCGACTTCGAAGTGGACGAGCAGAGCTACGTCCAGACGATCCGCAATCACGCGGACACGCAGTCGCAGGAGCAGAAGATCGCGGTGGACATGAAGGTGCAGGGCGACGCCGACCACGTCTACAACGGCTCGATCTATACCTTCGACAACAGCCTCGATGTGTCCACGGGCACGATCCGCGCGCGCGCGAAGTTCGCCAACAAGGACGGCGCCCTGCTGCCCGGCATGTTCGTCTCGATACGCCTCGCGAGCAGCGGCGACACCAGCGCGATCCTGGTGCCGGACGTCGCGATCGGCAGCGACCAGGCGAAGAAGTTCGTCTACGTGGTCGGACCCGACAACAAGGTGGCCTACCGCGAGGTGAGTCTCGGCGCGGGAATCGATGGCCGCCATATCGTGCTGGCGGGGCTCAACGCGGGTGATCGCGTTGTCACGAAGGGACTGCAGTTCGTCCGGCCGGACATTGTCGTGGCGCCGAAAGACGCAACGGAGGCGGACCTGAAGACGGCTTCCGCGATCGGTGCGTCAGCGACGCCGTCGCACGTGCGCGCGGAGTGAGCTCATGAACCTGTCAAAGTTCTTCGTGGATCGGCCGAATTTCGCGGCCGTCATCTCCATCATCATCTTCCTCGCCGGGGTGATCTCGATTCCGCGGCTGCCGATTTCCGAGTATCCGGAAGTGGTGCCGCCTTCAGTGGTGGTGCGGGCGCAGTTCCCCGGCGCCAATCCCAAGGTCATCGCGGAGACCGTCGCTACGCCGCTGGAAGAGCAGATCAACGGCGTCGAGAACATGCTGTACATGTCCTCGCAGGCGGCCAGCGACGGCGTAATGACACTCACCGTGACGTTCAAGCTCGGCACCGACCCGGATCTCGCGACGCAGCTGGTGCAGAACCGCGTCAACGAGGCGCTGCCGCGGCTGCCCGAGGTCACGCGCCAGCTGGGCGTCAGCACGGTAAAGAGCTCGCCGGACCTGACCATGGTGGTCCACCTCGTCTCATCCAACGACCAGTACGACATGCTGTACCTGCGCAACTACGCGCTGCTGAACGTCAAGGACGAGCTGTCCAAGATCAGCGGCATCGGGCAGATCAACATGTTCGGCTCGGGCAACTATGCGATGCGCGTGTGGCTCAATCCGCAGAAGCTCGCGGAACGGAACATGAATCCGGAGGAGGTGGTCGTCGCCATCCGCAAGCAGAACATCCAGGTCGCGGCCGGTGTGATCGGCGGCGCGCCATACAAGGAGAACGTCGAGATTCAGTTGCCCGTGAACGTGCAGGGGCGGCTCACCGACGTGGATCAGTTCGAGAACATCATCATCAAGCGGGAGGGCGGTGTCGTCACGTACCTCAGGGACGTGGCCCGCGTGGAAATCGGCGCGAGCGATTATGCACTGCGCTCGCTGCTCGACAACAAGCAGGCGCTGGCGCTGATCATCTTCCAGTCGCCCGGGGCCAATGCAATCGAGATCTCGAACAACGTCCGGGCGAAGATGGAGGAACTGAGCAAGCGCTTCCCGAAGGGGCTCGAATACCGCATCGCCTACGACCCGACGACCTTCGTGCGGGACTCCATCAAGGCGGTGACGCATACGCTGCTGGAAGCGATCGTGCTGGTGGTGCTGGTCGTCATCCTGTTCCTCCAGACGTGGCGCGCGGCCATCATCCCGCTGCTGGCCGTGCCGGTGTCCGTGGTGGGCACGTTTGCCGTGATGCACGCGTTCGGATTCTCGATCAACGCGCTGTCGCTGTTCGGGCTCGTGCTCGCGATCGGCATCGTGGTCGACGATGCGATCGTGGTCGTCGAGAACGTGGAGCGCAATATCGCGAGCGGCCTGAACCCGCGCGACGCGACCATCAAGGCCATGAAGGAGGTGACGGGGCCGATCATCGCCATCGCGCTGGTGCTGTGCGCGGTGTTCGTGCCGATCGCGTTCATCAGCGGGCTGACGGGGCAGTTCTACCGCCAGTTCGCGCTGACCATCGCATTCTCTACCGTGATTTCGGCGTTCAATTCGCTGACGCTGTCGCCGGCACTCTCAGCGTTGCTGCTGCGCGCGCATGACGCGCCCAAGGACCGGCTCACCCGTTTTCTGGACCGGTTCCTTGGCGGCTTCTTCAGCCGCTTCAACCGCTTCTTCCTGAGGGGTTCGGAACGCTACAGCGGCGCCGTGACCCGGACGCTCGGACGCAAGCGTGCGTCGATGGTGATCTACGTCGCGCTGCTCGGTGCGACCGTGCTCGGCTTCAGCAAGGTGCCTTCGGGATTCGTGCCGATCCAGGACAAGGGCTATCTGGTGAGTCTCGTGCAGCTTCCCGTGGGCGCCACGCTCGACCGGACCGAAGCCGTGGTGCGAAAGATGCGCGACCTCGCGCTCGGAGAGCCCGGCTTCCGTAACGCGGTGCAGGAACCCGGCCTGTCGCTGAACGGCTTTATCAACAGCCCGGCGTCCGCCACCGTCTTCCTCGGCGAGAAAACGTTCGAAGAGATGCGTGAAAGCGGGACATCGGGACCGCAGCTGGCGAAGACGCTTCAGCAGAAATACGCTGCCATCAAGGACGCCTTCATTGCCGTGTTCCCTCCGCCACCGGTGCAGGGGCTGGGCAAGTCGGGCGGGTTCAAGCTGCAGATCGAAGACCGCGGCGACGCCGGATACGAGGCGTTGAGCGAGACCGTCAAGACGGTGGTCGACAAGGCGCGCAAGGCGCCCGAGCTGGCCGGCGTCTATTCCACCTACAACGTCACGACGCCGCAGCTCTTCGCCGACGTTGACCGCACCAAGGCCGCGCAACTCGGTGTGGACGTGGACGATATCTTCAAGACCATGCAGATCTACCTGGGGTCTTTGTACGTGAACGACTTCAACAAGTTCGGCCGTACGTATCAGGTGATCGCGCAGGGCGACAAGGACTTCAGATCGAAGCGCGAGGACATCCTGGGTCTCAAGATCCGCAATGTCGAGGGCAAGATGGTGCCGCTCGGCGCCGTGGTCAGCCTGCGCGATGCGAGCGGGCCGGACAGCGCGGCGCGCTATAACGGTTACCGGTCGGCCGACATCAATGGCGGTCCCGCGCCCGGCTATTCCACGGGCCAGGCGCAGGCGGCGATCACGAAAATCCTCAACGAGTCGCTGACAGGAGACATGACGTTCGAATGGACCGAACTGACGTACCAGCAGATACTCGCCGGCAACACCGCGCTGATCGTGTTCCCGATCTGCATTCTGCTGGTGTTCCTGGTGCTGACCGCGCAGTACGAGAGCGTGTTCCTGCCGCTCGCCATCATCCTGATCGTGCCGATGTGCCTGTTCTCGGCGATCGCGGGGGTCTGGCTGACCGGCGGCGACAACAACCTCTTCACGCAGATCGGCTTCTTCGTGCTGATCGGGCTTGCATGCAAGAACGCGATCCTGATCGGCGAGTTTGCGCGGGAGCTGGAGATACAGGGCAAGTCCACCTACGCCGCCGCAGTGGAAGCCGCGCACCTGCGCCTGCGTCCGATCCTGATGACCTCGATTGCCTTTATCGCTGGGGTGCTGCCGCTGGTGTTGTCGCATGGCGCCGGCGCCGAGATGCGTCACGCGATGGGGGTGGCGGTGTTCTTCGGCATGATCGGAGTCACGTTCTTCGGGCTCTTCCTCACGCCCATTTTCTATGTGATGGCGCGCGCCCTGGAAAAGCGCATCACCAGAACGGAGAAGGTGCATCACCATGTCGAAGCGTAACCTCATGACGGGGCTGGCGGCCGCCGCAATGCTCGCCGCCTGCACGACTCCGGTCGGCCAGCAGTCGTCCGGCATCGACAGCGCGCCGCAATGGAACCAGTTGTCCGTGCAGTCGGGTCAGTCGGGTTCGGGCCAGTCCGGCGACTATCTCGTGCCGAGCACCGATGCCGAAGTCGACCAGCACTGGTGGGCGCGCTTTCGCGATCCCGTGCTCGATGCGCTCGTGAGCGAGGCGCTGGCCAGCAACAAGATGCTGGCCATTGCCCGGGCGCGCGTGGAGGAGGCGCGAGCGGACCGGCTGCTGGCCCGTTCGAGCCTCGCGCCGCAGGTCAACGCGACCGCGAGCAGCGAGCGCGGCAACCGTGGCTTCTTGACGAACGACCAGGCCGTCACGATCAATCAGGTTGCGGTCTCGGCGACGTGGGAGCTCGACCTCTTCGGCCGCAACCAGGCGCGCACCGCACAGGCCGGTGCCATCCTGCAGTCCGCGCAGGCCAGCCAGCAGGCGGTGCGGGTGGCGCTGCTGGCCGAGGTGGCGCGCACCTATTTCGACCTGCGCAACGACGAGCAGCAACTCGATCTGACACGGCGCAACCTCGCAACCCAGCGCAAGACGCTGGAGCTGGTGCAGGCGCAGGTGCGGGGCGCGTTCGCCAGCGACTTCGACGTGCAACGTGCCGCCGCGCAGGTATCGGCGACCGAAGCGTTGATTCCCGCCCTGCAAACCGCCCGTGACGCGGCGACGAATCGCCTCGCCAGCCTGCTCGGAAGGCCGCCCGGAACGATGGGGACGATGCTGGCCCCGCGCCAGGACATGCCGCCGCTCGACCATGGAATCCTGGTTTCGGCTCCTGCGAAGGTGCTGGCCACGCGGCCCGATGTGCGCGTAGCGGAACGCCAGTTTGCCGCCAGCATCTCGGGCAGGAAGGCCGCCGTGGCGGAGCTGTTCCCCAATATCTCGCTCACCGCGTTGTTCGGGGCGCAGGACGCGACGCCGTTCTCGTCGACGCCCTGGGGCATCGGCGCGGGGCTGGTGCAGCCGCTGCTGAACTTTGGCCGCATCCGGTCGCAGATCGACGCTGCCGACGCGCGGCAGCAGCAGGCGTTCCTCGCCTATCAGCAAACCGTGCTGGAGGCGCTGGAGGATATGGAAAACGCGCTGTCGGGCTATCTCAACGAAAACGCGAGGAACGCGTCGCTTGCGGCAGGGGTCGCCCAGAACCGGCGGGCGGCACAACTCGCGCGGATGCAGTTCACCCAGGGCTATGTTGGCCTGCTGGACGTGCTGGTCGCCGAGCGTGATCTCCTCGACGCCGAATCACGCCAGTCGGCATCGGATGCCGACCTGCGCCGTGATCTCGTACGGATCTTCGCGGCGGCCGGTGGCGGCTGGCAGGTGGAGTAGCGGCGCCGTGGCGGGAAGCGGTGGCCTCGTGCGGGCGAGTTGGGTCAGCCGGAGCCGATCAGGTCGCTGACGAGTTGGCGCTTGCGACTTCGCTGGAAATGACACTCGGCGTCGGGCGGGCATTGGCATAGCTGCGTCAATCAGACGGCGTTGCGCCTCTCGGCCCATTGGTCGTGGAGGGCTGGAGCATTGCGCTTCAGCGTCTCGATCATCATGACGGGCTCGGCTGCCACCTGCAGCATGTCCAAAAACACGCGCCGCATGAAGCCTTCATCGACGGTATGCCGCAGCATCGCGAGCAGCGGTTCATAGTATCCGTCGACATTGAGCAGCGCGACCGGCTTCCTGTGATAGCCCAGCTTCGCCCACGTATAGGTCTCGAACAGTTCCTCGAACGTGCCGATGCCGCCCGGCATCGCGACGAACGCATCCGACATATCCGCCATCTTCCTCTTGCGCTCATGCATGTCCGGAACGACGTGCAACTCGGTGAGATTCGTATGACCGACTTCCTTGCCGAGCAGCAGTTCGGGAATCACGCCGACAGCGCGGCCGCCGTTTGCGAGCACCTCGTCGGCGATAAGTCCCATCAGACCGGCACGCCCGCCGCCATAGACAAGTGACATGTCCGCCGCGACGATCGCACGGCCCAACGCCTTCGCGGCCTCGGTATAGACGGCTCGGGCTCCGGTCGTGGAGCCGCAATACACACAGACTGACTTGATCATCGTGAATCCTTCGGCGTTACGCTTCTCGGTGCGGGGTCATTGCGCTGCGTCGGCAAGTCGGCGTCGGCCACTCGTGCGGCGGACTGACCGGCAGCATGAGATCAAAGGCGAAACGAAGAGAAGTAGTTTTGCAGCGCCTGATCTGTCCTGGTCCTGGCCTCGGCTACGGCATCCGGACCAAAGGCGGCTCCCTGCACCGAGAAGAAAGTCAGATCATGTAGTCCGATGATGCCGAGCACGGCTTTTAGATACGGAGTAAGAAAATCCGGCTGACGTGCACGTTCCCCGGAATATCTCCCTCCCGAGGACACGGCGACAAAGACCGGACGGTCGCGCAGCATGCCTATTTTTCCTTCCGGGCTCACATTGAATGTCCGGCGAACGCGAACGACGTGATCGATCCACGCCTTCAGGGTGGAGGGGACGGTGAAGTTGTGCATGGGAGTTGCAATGACCACAACGTCCGAACTCTCCAGTTCCCGAATCAATTCGTTGGAGCAGGAGGCGGAGCCCTCCTGAGACATGTCCACGGACGAATGTTGGGATACAGCGTAAGGCGCGTCAATATGCGCTATGGCGCCATCACCGACAACCCTGTCTATCAGGGTTGCCGTCGGCTCACTCTTTAGCAGGAAGCCGACAATCCGTTGAGAGAGTCTATAGCTTTCGGAGGCTTGCCCGCGAGGGCTGCAACTGACACGCAGGATTTTCATCATCTACCTACTTGGAGGTTCTTTCCGGGTTTCGTCGCTCACGCCCAAAACGCTGGCATCGCAGGGCTCGTAGTCCCTCACGTGCGAATCAGGCAATGCTGCCCGGGTCATCGCATCCCCATACGAGAGAATTCGATTGGCGGTCCGCACGTGGTGCAGATTGAAGCGCGAGAGAGGCCAGTCTACAAATCTCGTGACCTATACCCAAGGTCCATGAATGAACATTGCAACTGGACCATGATTGTTATCGGCGGGCTTGCTCGCTACACTGCGTATGCAGATCGATTCGCCTCGCGCCGCCACCGTGAGTCACCATGGCGTGACTGTCTCAACGTACTTGCAAGGTTGATCAGACCATGACAGTCGCAAAGGTCAGCAGTATCTCGCCGTTGAACCCAACGGCAACCGACCCTCTTTACCGGCAGATTTACGACCGGTTTCGCGGCGCCATTGCCAGCGGAGTGTTGAAACCGGGTGACCGAATACCCTCTGCACGCGCGCTGACCAAAGAACTGGGGCTGGCGAGAGGCACGATCGACGCAGCTTATTCCCTGTTGGCCGCCGAGGGATATATTCAGGCTCGTGGTCAGGCAGGAACTATTGTGACGCCGGGCCTCAAGCCGCGAACGCCTGTCGCAATCACGGTGCCTCAATCCAATCGTGGCATTGCCGCGACCAGTTTTCGTCCGGATTCGATTCTGCCGTTTCAGATGGGTTTGCCTGCCCTCGATGCGTTTCCCCGAAAGATCTGGGCGCGCCTCGGAGCGCGCTGCGTACGTGCGATGCAACCGTCCGACATGGTTCATCCCTCTGTCTACGGCTTGCAGGTTCTGCGTGCCGAAATAGCCGCCTACCTCCAGGTGTCGCGAGGGATCAACTGCTCCGCATCGCAGATATTCGTGACGTCGGGATATCGACACACCATGGAGTTGATCGGTCACGCATTGTTGAAGGCGGGGGATCGCGTCTGGCTCGAAGACCCCGGATACCCGCCCACGCGAGAACTGCTGAGACTCATGCACATCGCAGCCGTCCCGGTGCCGGTAGATCGGGAGGGCGTGGTTGTTTCCGAAGGAATCAGGTTGGCGCCACGAGCGCGCGCCGCTGTGGTCACGCCTGCACACCAGAGTCCGCTGTGCGTGTCTTTATCCTTGCCCCGGCGTGTGGCGCTGCTCGACTGGGCGGCGCGAAACGGCGCGTGGATCATCGAGGATGATTACGACGGCGAGTACCGGTATGTCAGCCGCCCTCTGCCTGCGTTGAAGAGTCTGGATCGTGATGGACGAGTGCTCTATGCCGGCACGTTCAGCAAGGTGCTTTTTCCGAGCATCCGGCTTGCGTACCTTGTCGTGCCGGAAACACAGGTCGAGCGATTCGAGGAGATCAGTCAAGCCTTTGCGGGAGGCAGTCCCGAGCTTACGCAGGCTATCGTCACGGCGTTCATAACGGAAGGGCACTTCGCGCGCCACATCCAGCGGATGCGCAAGCTTTATGGCGAGCGCCGGGAAGCGACGGTCGCAGGCCTGGAAACCGTGCTGGGGAAACACATGCGAATCGATACACAGCCAGGAGGCATGCACCTGATCTTGCGGCTGCAAGGACGACGCTCGGATCGCCGCCTCGTTGCACGCATGCAAGAAGACGGGCTGTACGGCGAAGCATTGACGGACTGGACGACGGGTACTGATGGAGCGTCGGCCCTGCTTCTCGGTTTCACGAATGTCGACTCTCAGGGGACCGCAGAGAAACTCGGAAAGCGAATCTTGAGGCTGATATGAGGTGCCTTCGCGCGCAGGTCTCTGGTCGATTGGCTCGGAAGAAAGTTGACTCTGAGAGTCGTCATCCTCGACTGTGCGGAGCCGGTTCTTGAGCGCGCTGTTCATCCGTGATCCGCGTGAACGACGATGCGAATAGGGCCGGTGATTCGGCTGTCCGGTATCTGAACATCGATCATGCGAACGTCGTAGACGCTTGCTTGTCCATGCCGCAATCGATGGCAGGGACGGGCGACTCATGTCATATCGACGCTGTGCGTTAGAGCAAGCGATCGTGATATAAACTGGTCCGTCGACTCGATCCGTCTGCGGGGGGCCGGGTATAGTTTGCCGAAGGGGCAATGTTCTGCACGGAGTATTTGAATGTCTGTCACGACAGAAGCCGATCAATGGTTCAAAGGCTTTTCCAGCCTGGATGCCTGTGCGGGCGGCGTGCAATTCAGCGGCGTAACAGGAGGTTCCGGGCCGCCCGTTCTCTTGCTGCACGGCTATCCTCAGACGCACGTCACGTGGCGCCATATCGCGCCCGTGCTCACGCAATCGTTCACAGTCGTCGTCCCCGACTTGCCTGGCTACGGCAGCAGCAAGATGCAGGAGACGCATCCTCGCTGGACGAAGCGGCGCGTCGCAAAGGCGCTGGTCGATCTGATGACCTCCCTCGGGCACGAGCGGTTCGCGGTGGTCGGTCATGACCGGGGCGCGCGCGCCGGATATCGCCTTGCATTGGACGATCCGGAGCGGGTTGCGGCGTACGCATCGTTGACAGTGGTGCCCACGATCGATGCTTTGGCGGCCGTCGACAAGGACTTCGCCCTGAAGGCGTGGCACTGGTTCTTTCTGGCCCAGCCTGCGGATCTTCCGGAACGCCTGCTTGCGGCAGACCCGGACGCCTTCATCGAAGCCGCGCTTGCGAAAATGGCAGGCGGACTGGAACGCATTGATGCACGGGCGCTGGAGGCGTATCGGCTCGCTTTCAGGGACCCGGCGGTGCGTCACGCGATGTGCGAGGACTATCGCGCCGCTGTTAATGAAGACTCCGGGCACGATGCCTCGGATCGTGCGGCTGGCAGGAGGCTCGACTGCCCTGTGATGGTGCTATGGAGCGAAGAAGAGCGCAAGGCGCAACGCATCACGCCGATCGAGATCTGGTCGCGATGGGCCACCGATGTCACCGGACGGGCGATTCGCGGCGGTCATCTACAGCCCGAGGAATCGCCTCATGAGGTCCTGGCTGACGTCGTTCCCTTTCTGATACGCGCGTTCTCCGCGTAGCGCGACACAGCGAACGGAACGTGATGCGGACCGCATCAACCCCTCGCAATCCCCTTGGCCTTCTGCGGGCTTGTCGCGCTAGCTGACTCCGTCGAAGAACCCGTCGACTATTCCGCCTCTCTGGATGCGCCGCGCGACTCATGGGATTTCCCGTGCTGCATCGGGTCGGCTATCGATGACATCGATTGAGACCTGGGGAGAAATACCGTTTCGGACCGGTGCTGGGGATGCGTGAAAATTCTCACCTGCTGATGCAGGACCGAAACAATCTGAAAATTGCGGATGTGGTGAGCAACTGGATTATCCGCAACGTTCGATAGGAATTTATCGGCGGACAAGTCCCATCAATCCAGCGCACCCGAGATCAACAGGCTTGCTTTCTCGTGCTGCCAAGGCGGAGGACAGTAAACGAAGAGTAGCCGCGTTAAGAGAGGGCGCGGCTACGTTTGATACTCTGCATCCTCGTTAAGCTTGCCCATATGTAAAGGATTCCGTCACTTCAAGCGACAAACCCCGCCCATGACTCTTTAGTGGCTCTTTTGAAAACGGAGTGGGT
>NZ_JFHC01000020.1 GCF_000698595.1 Caballeronia glathei
GCTTCTCGTAATCGGGATTAGCGTACTAACGCTGTCCGCGTGCGTCTCCGACGAGGGGCGCTCGCGCTACTCGCAACCGATTCCGCACTACGATGTTCCTGCGCAAGTCATCTACCGAATTGACGACCACCGGTATGTCTCGTTCGAAAACTATAGCGACTGCTTTCACGGCGACGCTTTCTACATCGACACGAGATTAGGAATTCGGACAGATTTGGGAAGAGAAGGTGTGGAAAACTTTCAAGGGAAGTTGATTAACGCAGACCCGTCCGGAAGGGACCTCGTTTTCCCGATGGCTGCGCCACCCCATACCGCCTGCTCGGACCGGAGTTGTTCCACGCCGCTTATCTACTCGACCGATAGCGGCAGGACGTTTCATGGCATGGTGTACATGAAGACCTTCAATCCGTTCAATAGATCGAAGGATTACACGATGGCAGCGAACGGCGACAGGCTCTACGTGGCCGAAAAGATTCAGGACGACGCCTATGTGATCGAATATCCTCTCGTCCAAGGGATTGATCTGACGAAGCCATATCCACTGGGGGTACGTGGCAGCAGCTTTACGGCGTCCCGGAGACCTACTTATCTATCCGGTCTGCGCTCCCCCTCCGGCCAAGATCGCTTCACCTGCGACGCATCCATTCGTCCGTCAAACCCACCCAGACCCCAATGACCCAACGACCCGTTTGTTTCGGCGACGCGACCACGCACGGCGGCAAGGTAATCGAAGCCACATCGACGCTTTCGCTGGACAGCAAAAAGGTAGCGCTAAAAGGCGACCTCGTATCGTGTCCCGAGCACGGCAATAACCCGATCATCGAGGGCGGAGACGGCTACATTGAAAACGGCCGCCCTCTGGTAGTCCACCATTGCCGAACGCAGTGCGGAAGCCTCGTCATCGCGCAGGATAACGCGGGGATGACCATCGCATGAGCATGCAATGGGGCCTTCCTGATCCACCCGAGGAACCATTGCCATCGCCGCCACCCTTCTGGGTGTATATCATCGTGCTCGTCGTTTTGATCTTGGCTGGGGCATTGATCACAGTTGCCAACTGGCCGAAGGAAAAGCCGTCGATGACCGGAGAGTTTCTCGGATACATATTTGCTCTCCCGGCGATTCTATGGGTCTTCGTTTGCGCGCTGATCTATCACATGGGCTATGAATTCAAGCACCTTCAGGTCGTGACGTGGAATATTCAGTGTTGGCGTTACCGCGTTCTGCAGCAGCAATGGGCACGGCAAACCCTGGCAATACTGGGCAGTTCGTCAATCACGCCCGAAGTGGAACTGGCCGAGCGCATGCTTGGCCTGGAAGGCTCCATGCCGATGAACCCGGACAAGGTGATGGCATTGTCCGACCTGCGAGCGGTTGAGGGCGAGACGAGGCCGGCAACGGTGCTTGAAGCACTGCTGACGCCGCTGGTCGTGACGATAATGTCTGTCACGCGCAAGGGCACATTCGATATCGTGGTGCATTCCCGAGCGGCCGACGATGCGCTCGAACTGCGTCGCGTATGGGGCAAGCTCAAATTGCCCGGTCCGCCGGAGATACGCTGGAGCCCTTGCGACAGCGCCTTTCCGGCTGGCGAATGGCTTGATTCGACGTCGATGCCGGATTTCCAGTTGGTGGTCGCGTGGCAGTTGCATGAACCAGGACTCGACCCCACGTTTTCCGAGGCGGCGACCGCACTGCTGTTAGCCAAACCGGCCGCACTGGAGCGCTGGAAAGGCAAGGTCAAGCCGCAAGCGCACCTGTACCGGCCCATCGTAGCCGACTCGGATGCGATTGGCACCGGACTGGCGAACTTGCTGAAGGGGGAGCAAGTTCCGCAGGACCGGATCAAACACTTCTGGTCAAGTCGCCTGAACCGGATGACTCGACACGCCACGAAAGAGGCGATCAAGGATGGCGGACTGCTGGCGGTTGAGCATGACCTGGACCACGCGATGGGCAAGCCCGGCCCCGTGAATGCGTGGCTGCTTCAGGCACTTGCCGCGGAAATGGTCCAGCACGGTCAGGGCGCGCAGCTGGTCGCGGTGCCGTTCGACACGGGCGTTTCGTTCAATCTCGTCGGCGGCGAGCCAGCACCGGTTGCCATACCCTACGATGCCCGGCTCACCCATTCGCCGGTTTCGATTCCGACAACTCTCGGCATTCTCGCCCTTGCCACGTTCCTTGTTCTTCTGCCTCATCCGGTTTTTACCACCACGGTTTGTCTGGTCGTTTTCGCGATCGCACTATTGCTTATTGCAATCATGACTGGCGGCGACTACCTGACAAGACGTCTGATCGAACAGCAGTTTTGGAGCCGCTACGGTTGAGCCGCAAAGAAGCCACACGACACCCAAGCGCGCCCTTCAACGTCGTACCCGGATCAATCCCTTGCGCAAAGTCAGCCTCGTGCTATGCCTGATACGGCTTGGCATGTTGCTATCGGCGGCCGGGGTAACGGGCATCGGCTGCGCGGCCGCACGTGACATCGGTTTGCCGATATTCGTACAGGCGGGATTTGTCCCGCGTGGCACCACCCTCGTGGATATTGGCGGAGTATCGAGCCATCAATGGCGCGCGTATCTCGTTCACATCCATTACATGGACGGCTGCATTGACGGACTCTGCCCGGATCGCGGCGCCGCATCATCGGTGCCAACGCGTGGACATGGTATGCCCACAGGATTCGCCGTGACGCATCAATCCAAACCGCGAGCGACCCGTGTGCGCACCATCGTGGCGCTGGCACGACCCGAAGAGATAGATCGGGCGTTTCGCGATTCAGATGAGCGGAACGACGCCCGGAATCAAGGGCGTTGATTTAACGCACTCTCAGCCATTGCTCTGTTTCCTTCGCGGAGTCCCTTCTCGGCGGGCGTCTTTTCCTGACCCTCAGCCCACCCGATCACCCGCCTGACGCACAGCGTCGGCCGAGACGACCGTCACCTCGTCGCGCTGCGCGAAGCGCGCGAGCGCCGGTGCGTCGCCGGCGGCGTCGGTCACGAGCGTCCAGTCGCGCTCGAGCGGCGTCCAGTGCTGCTGGCTCGCGCGCTCCAGCTTGTTCGACGTCACCAGCACGAACACGCTCGCCGCCTGGCGGATGATGCACTCCTTCAGGAACGCCTGTTCCGCCGTGGCCTCGCACAGGCCGCGGCCCGCCACAACGCCGTCGGCGCCGAGAAACGCCTTGTCCACGGTCAGCCGGGACAGCGCGACCTGCGCGAGCGGCCCGAGCGTGCTCATGCTCGACGGCCTCACGTCGCCGCCGATCAGCGTGACGCGCACGTCGCTCTGCGCGAGCACGCCGACCGCGAGCAGATTGTTCGTGATGACGTGCACGCCTTCGCGGCCGCTCAGGCACCGCGCGAGCGCGGCCGTGGTCGTGCCGCCGTCGAGAAAGATCGTATCGCCGTCATGCACGTGCGCCGCCGCCGCGCGGCCGATCGCATCCTTTTGCTCGCGAAAGCTCTCGCGGCGCGTATCGAGCGACTCTTCCGGCTCGTGCATGCCCACCGATGCCGCGCCGCCATACGTGCGCACGATGCGCCGCTCGTCGGCGAGCGCCCGCAGATCGCGCCTCACCGTGGCTTCCGACATCCCGAAGTGCTCGCAAAGCGCGCTCACGTCGTTCATGCCGGAGAGCACGGCTCTCAGCATCGCCTCGCGGCGTTTCGCAACTTTCATGAAGCTCCTGTGAGTAAGGGCCGTCGCTTCGTCGGTGCGCATCGCTGCACGAAGCGCACCGCCGGCGCACAGTGTAGCGAACCGGCAACGGCCGTACGAGTGTGACAATACTGATCGATTCGATCATTTCAGCGGGAAATCGCGCATTCGGTGATCAGAGTAAACCCCGATAATGATCGAATTGCGCGTTATCGCGCGGGGGCATACACTCACGATTGATTGGTTCAATCACAAAATGATCGATTCAGGCATACATCCCTAGAGAGTGGAGACACGGATGGCTCAGATTTATATCAAGCGGGCAGTCGAACGCGTGCCCGGCGGAATGATGATCGTCCCGCTGCTGATCGGCTCGCTGATCGCGACCTTCCTGCCCGGCATGCCGAAGTTCTTCGGCTCGTTCACGAACGCGCTGTTCACGGGCGCGCTGCCGATCCTCGCGGTCTTCTACGTCTGCATGGGCGCGAGCATCAACGTGAAGGCGACGCCGTACCTGGTCAGAAAGGGCGGCGCGCTGTTCGCCGCCAAGGTGGGCACGGCGATCCTCGTGGGCGTGGTGCTCGGGCACTTCCTCGGGGAGCAGCCGGTGTCGTCGGGACTGTTCGCCGGCATTTCGACGCTCGCCGTCGTCGCCGCGATGAACGACACGAACGGCGGCCTCTACATGGCGCTGATGGGCCAGTACGGCAGGTCGGAGGACGTGGGCGCGTACACGATCATGTCGCTCGAATCCGGCCCGTTCCTCACGATGGTGACGCTCGGCGTCGCCGGGCTGTCCGCCTTTCCGTGGCCGACGCTCGTCGGCAGCATCCTGCCGCTCGCGGTCGGCATGCTGCTCGGCAATCTCGACCGCGAGCTGCGCGACTTCCTCGCCCGCGCGGTACCCGTGATGATTCCGTTCTTCGCGCTGGCGCTCGGGGCGAGCCTCGATCTGCACAAGGTCTGGCAGGCGGGCCTGCTCGGCATCGGTCTCGGGCTCGCGGTGGTCGTCGTGACCGGCATTCCGCTCTATTTCACCGACCGCCTGACGGGCGGCACCGGCGTCGCGGGCATGGCGGCGGCCAATACGGCGGGCAATGCCGCGGCGGTTCCCGCACTGATCGCGGCGGCTAATCCGGTCTACACCGAGGCCGCGAAAAGCGCGACGCTGCTCGTCGCGGCATGCGTCGTCGTGACGGCGATCGTCTCGCCGATCCTCACCGCTGCCGTCGCGAAGCGGGTGACCGCGCGCCGCGTCAGCCGGCAGGAGGCCACGCAATGAGCGCGGCGGGCACGGTGGGCACGACCAGCGCGACGAGCGTGCTGATCATCGCCGACGATCTCTCGGGCGCCGCCGACTGCGCAATCGGCTTTGCGGGCGCGGGGCGCCGCACGGTGGTGACGCTCGATTCGCAGGCGGGCGACGCCGGCGCGACCGTCATCGCCGCCGACACCGACACGCGGCGCCTCACGCCCGCCGAAGCGGCCGAGCGCACCGCGCAGGCATGGAACGACCTTCGCGCCCCCGGCCGCCGGCTCTACAAGAAGATCGACTCGACGCTGCGGGGCAACTGGACGGCCGAAGTCGCGGCGCTGCAGCCGCTCGCTGGTCTCGCGATCGTCGCGCCTGCCTTTCCGGCGACCGGCCGCACGGTGCGCGATGGCCGCGTGTTCGTGCACGGCGCGCCGCTCGAAACCACGGATACATGGAAGCTGGAACACGCGGGCCGCGCCCCCGGCCTTCAGCCGATGCTGGAAGCCGCCGGTCTGCGCACCGCGCTGCTGGCGGCCGACGTCCTGCGCGGCGAGCCGCGGATGCTGCGCGAGCGGATCGCGGCGGCGGCGGCGGGCGGCACGCAGGCACTGATCGTCGACACCGAGACCGGCGCGGATCTCGCCGCGCTGGCGCAGGTATCGGCGGCGATGAGCGAGCCGCTTTTCTGGGTCGGCTCCGGCGGCCTCGCGCGCGAGCTGGCGGCGCTGCCCGACCTGTTCGATCCGGCTTCGACCGCCCGCGCGGACGCGGCGCGCCCGGTACCGGCGGGCGCCATATTGATTCTGGTCGGCAGCCTGTCGGCCGTGTCCGAGCGCCAGTGCGCGATGCTGCGCGAGCGCGCGGGCGTTGCGGAACTGATCGTGCCCCCCGTCGTCCTGCGCGAAGGCGAACGGCATGAAGCCTGGAGCGAATGGGACGAGCGCATCGGAGCGGGGCTTCGCGCGGGCGCCGACCTGATCGTGCGCATCGGGCGCGACAACGCATTCGATCCCGCCGAGGGCGCGCGCCTGTCGACGGCGCTGGCCGCGCTCGTCGCACCGCATTTCGGGCACCTGGGCGGCCTGATCGCGACGGGCGGCGAGACTGCGCGCGCCATGCTCGGCGCGGCGGGCATCGGCAGTCTGGAACTGCTGGCGGAAGTCGAGGCGGGCGTCGCCGTCGCGCGCCCGGCCACGGCGGCGTTCCCGGCGATCGTCACGAAGGCTGGCGCATTCGGCAGCGAACATGCGCTCTACGGCGCGTATCGGCATCTGCGCGGCGCGCCCGAGACGCAGCACCCTGGCGCGTCCGCCGTTGCGGCGCGCTGAACGGCCAGGCGAACTCACCCACCTTGAACGAACCCACATGAGCAACTATCTCCCCGTAATCGGTATCACGATGGGCGACGCCACCGGCGTCGGTCCGGAAATCATCGTCAAGAGCCTGACGCACGACACCGTGTACAAGCAGTGCCGTCCGCTCGTGGTTGGCGATGCGCGCCGGCTCGAGCGCGCGAACGAGATCGTCGGCGGCAGCGCGAAGGTGCGCCGCATCGAGAGCGCGTCCGAGGCGAAGTACGAGCCGGGCACGATCGACTGCATCGACCTCGGCCTGATTCCCGACGACCTGCCGTTCGGCGAGCTCTCGCCGGTCGCCGGCGACGCCGCGTACCGCTACATCGCGCGCGCGGTCGAACTGGCACAGGCGAACGAGATCGACGCGATCTGCACGGCGCCGCTGAACAAGGAAGCGCTGCACGCGGGCGGCCACAAGTTTCCGGGCCACACCGAGATGCTTGCGCAGCTGACGGGTATCGACGAAGTGTCGATGATGCTCGTCGCGCCGCAACTGCGTGTGATTCACGTGACGACGCACATCGGCATCATCGACGCCATTCGCAAGATCGAGCCGGGCCTCGTGCAGCGCACGATCGAGCGCGGCAACGCGACGCTCGTGAAGGCGGGAATTGCGAAGCCGCGCATCGGCGTATGCGGGATCAATCCGCATGCGGGCGAGAACGGGCTTTTCGGCTATGGCGAGGAAGAGGAGAAGATCATTCCGGCGGTGAAGGTCTTGCAGGAGCGCGGACTGGACGTGACGGGGCCGCTGCCGGCGGATACGCTTTTCTATCGCGCGGGGCGCGGCGATTTCGACCTCGTGGTCGCGATGTACCACGACCAGGGACATGGGCCCGTGAAGGTGCTCGGGCTGGAGGCGGGCGTGAATGTGACGGTCGGGCTGGATGTGATCCGTACATCGGTCGATCATGGGACCGCGTTCGATATCGCGGGCAAAGGCATCGCGGATGAGGGGAGCTTGCTCGAAGCTCTGCGACAAGGGGCGGAACTGGCTACCCGGCGCGGGTAAGGGCTCGTTTGGGGTTCTGCCTTCCGGCAGGGGTTGGTGTTTTTTGAACCATCTGATGCGCTTGCGCTTCCATGAAACTTGCTTTGATATTGGTTTATTAGCTTCGCCCCTGTGCGGGGCGGCAGTCACTTTCTTTGCTGCTGCAAAGAAAGTAACCAAAGAAAGCAGCTATGGGTTCAGCGGTGTTAGAACGTGACCACGTTTGAGTCATTCAGAGTGGCTCGGCCGTGGGAGTGTCCACCTCGATACGTTGAGCGGATAGGTACGCGGACCCACTGTGGCGTCGCGCCGCTAAACGAAGTGGTAAGGCAGTCATTCATCCGTCTCGGCACTACGTGCCCGACGTAAGGTTTGCAGGTGGTGAGGCACGCCCCAAAGGCACAGCGAAGTGCCGAGAGTGTGCGCCGCAAAGAAGTAAAAGCGATTCGTTGGGTCGGGTCGGGTTGTATTGATCCTCGCGTCGGAGCGCAGCGAGGACGGATGGATGACGGCCTTACCACTCCGTTTAACGGTGCGAGGACGCAGTGGGTCCGCGTGCCTATCCGCTTAACCAACAGAGGTGGACACTCCTACGGTCGGGCCACTCTGAATGACTCAAACATGGTCACGTCCTAATACCGCTGACCCCATAGCTGCTTTCTTTGGTTACTTTCTTTGCAGCAGCAAAGAAAGTGACTGCTGCCCCGCACAGGGGCGAAGCTAATAGACCAATAAGAAAACAAGTTTCATGGGAGCGCAGGCGCATCAGACGGTTCAACAAATACCAAACCCAAGCGCCAGCGGCTCACCTTGTGCAAAGAAAGTGACTGCTGCCCCGCACAGGGGCGAAGCTAATAAACCAATATCAAATCAAGTTTCATAGAAGCGCAAAAACATCAAACGGTTCTAAAAACGCCAAACCCAAGCGCCAGCGACATCCCTGTGTGACTGCCGCCCCGCACAGGGGCGAAGCGAATAAACCAATAAGAAACCAAGTTTCATAGAAGCGCGGGCGCATCAGACGGTGCAATCACAACACGACCATCCCCCGTCCAAGCGCCAGCGCCCCCACCTCCGTCCGTTATCGCAAAGCTTCGCTATAGCGATCCCGCAACGGCATGAGCGTGCAAAGCGCGACGGCGCTGCCAAAGATCACGTAATAGCAGATCGAGAGCGCATCCCCGGTGGTCATGGTGAGCCACTGCACGATGGCGGGTGCGAACCCGCCGAAGATCATCACCGCGACGTTATAGCTCACCGAAATCCCGGTCGAGCGCACGCTCGACGGCAGCAGCTCGGCGATGAACGCCGGATAGCACCCCTGGAAAATGCCGAGATAGAACATCAGCAACGCCTGACACGCGATCAGCATCGGCAGGCTCGGATGCGCCGTAAGCACCGCAAAGATCGGATACGCCGTGACGAGCGACAGCGTAAGCGCCGTCGCCATCAGCTTCTTGCGCCCGATGCGATCCGACAGCGATCCCGCAATCGGACAGCACACGAGATAGACAAGCGCGCCGAACGTCGAACTGATCAGCCCGTCGGTGAGCGCCATGTGCAGCACGCGCGTCGCGTGCGTCGGCATGTAGAGCAGGAAGATGTACGTGCCGATCGTGCCGAACACCGTCAGCCCGAAACCCGCCGCCACCTGCACCCAGTGCTTGGTCGCGGCATCGCGGATCGGCGTGGCGGTCAGCTCGTTGTTCTGGCTCTTCTCGAGGAACACCGGCGACTCGTCGAGCTTGGAGCGCAGGTAAAGCCCCACCGGCACGATCAGGAGCCCGATCACGAACGGAACACGCCAGCCCCAGCTGTCGAGACTGTCGGGGCTCAGCGTGCGGGTCAGCACAGCGCCGAAGAGCGACCCGCACAGGCTCGCGATCGCCTGCGCCACCATCTGATAGCTGCCGAAGTAGCCGCGCCGGTTGGACGGCGCGTACTCGACGAGAAACGCCGTCGCGCAGCCCACTTCCCCGCCCGCCGAGAAGCCCTGGATCAGCCGCCCGATCAGCATCAGGATCGGCGCGGCGATCCCGATCGCCTGATACGTGGGCGCAAACGCGATGAACGCGATGCCCACCGCCATCAGCGAAATGGTCAGCGTGAGCGCCGACTTGCGGCCTACGCGATCGGCCACGGCGCCGAGCACGATGCCGCCGAGCGGCCGCGTCATGAAGCCGACGCCGAATGTCGCCCAGGTGGCGAGCAGCGAAATAGTAGGATTGGTGGCCGGAAAATACAGCCGCGAGATGATGACGGCGAAAAAGCCGTAGACCATGAAGTCGAACCATTCGAGCGCGTTGCCGATGGTCGACACCACGATGGCTCGTCGGCCGGACAGGCTTCTCAGGTTCTCGCGCTCGGCGGCGGCGCCTGCTGCAGGTAAGACAGTGCTCATCGGAAGCACTCCATGTGAGTCGGTCAGGGAAACGTGCCGGCTGAAGCACGTCGTGCGGACTACATCCACTTCGGTTCTCACGTCCGGCGCAAGCCGGCCGAAAGCCGCTGCAACGCTCAAACGCTACGCTTCCCTGAAATAAGAAAATATATAATTTCTAAACTGAGACTTAAGGAAACCTGATCTGACGATCGGGACCCCCGGCCATGAGCAACATCCGCTTTCTCCGCACCTTCATCGCGGTCGCGCGATACGGCTCGTTTGCCGCCGCTGCCGAAAAGGTCGCGCTCACGCAGGCGGCGGTCAGCATGCAGATGCAGACGCTCGAAGACGACCTGAAGCGCCCGCTCTTCGACCGCGTCGGCCGCACCAACCGTCTGACGAGCATCGGCAAGCAGATCCTGCCGCAGGCGGAGCGGCTCGTCGCGCTGTACGACAGCATGCGGCTCACCGGCCTCGACGACGAAATCGCCGGTTCGATCTCGGTCGGCGCGGTGGATTCTGCGATGGGTGCGCTCGCCTCCGTCGTAACCCGGTTGAAAGGCCAGTATCCGAGCCTCGACGTGCGGCTCTTCACGGGCAAGGCGCTCGCGCTCGCGCCGCAGGTCGAGGCGGGCGAGATCGACGCGGCCGTGATCGTCGAAATGGCGGGCAAGACGCCCGCGAGCCTTAACTGGACGCCGCTCTATGCGGAGCCGCTCGTCGCCGTGGGCGGCAGGGACACGGCTTCCGAGAGTGCCGCTGAGTTGCTGGCGAGCCGCCCGTTCCTGCGCTTTGACCGCGCCCAGCGCACCGGCGCGCTGATCGAGCGCGCGCTGCGCCACAACCGCCTCGCCGTGAACGAGTTTCTCGAGCTGAACTCGCTCGAAGTGATCATCGAACTCGTGCGGCAGAACGCGGGCGTGTCGGTCGTGCCGCTGCTCGAATACGGCTCGTGGGCGAACGACCCGGCGCTGCGCATCCTGCCGCTGCACCGGAACACGCCGCGGCGCGTGGTCGGCATGCTCGAGCGCAAGATTCACGACCGCCACGCGGTCATGACGGTCCTCCAGGACGGCATCCGGGCACGCGCGAGCGGCCGCGTCGCCTGAAGCGGCGGCTGCCGCGCGCTGCGCGTCCGGCGCGGCGAAGCACAAGGTTTCCTTAAGTCACGGACAAGAAATATCAGCTTTCCCTGTGAATTGCGGCCATCGACAATGAACTGAACGGGCGGCACACGCGCGAACGATGCGGCTGCCGCCTGCTCCATTTCATCGCCTGCCGGCGAATCAACAGAGAGGAAGCAGCATGCAGATCATCCCCGAGATTGCGCAGTCCCACGACGAAATCGAGGCGATCCGCCGTGACATCCACGCGCATCCGGAGCTGTGCTACGAGGAAGAGCGCACAGCGGATCTCGTCGCGCAGAAGCTCGAAAGCTGGGACATCGAAGTGACGCGCGGGCTCGGCAAGACCGGCGTCGTGGGCGTGCTGCGCCGGGGCACGGGCAAGCGCGCGATCGGCTTGCGCGCCGACATGGACGCGCTGCCGATCCCCGAATTGAACACGTTCGCGCATGCGTCGCAGCACAAGAACAAGATGCACGCGTGCGGCCACGACGGCCACACCGCCATGCTGCTGGGCGCCGCCAAGTATCTGGCGCAGCATCGCCATTTCGACGGCACCGTCGTGTTCATCTTTCAGCCGGCGGAGGAGGGCGGCGGCGGCGCGAAGGCGATGATCGGCGACGGGCTCTTCACCCGCTTTCCCGTGGACGCCGTGTTCGCCCTGCACAACTGGCCGGGCATGCCCGCGGGGAACTTCGGGGCGCGCGTCGGCGCGACGCAGGCGTCGAGCAACGAGTTCGAGATCCGCATCAAGGGCGTGGGCTCGCACGCGGCGATCCCGCACGATGGCATCGACCCGGTCTTCACGGCGATGCAGATCGGCACCGGCCTGCAAAGCATCATGACGCGCAACAAGCGCCCGATCGACGCCGCCGTGCTGTCCGTCACGCAGATCCGCGCCGGCCACGCGCTCAACGTGATCCCCGACGAAGCGACGCTCGCGGGCACCGTGCGCACGTTTTCCGTCGATGTGCTCGATCTGATCGAAACGCGCATGAAGGAGATCGCCGCGGCGACGGCCACCGCGTACCGCTGCACCGCCGAGGTGAGCTTCGTGCGCAACTATCCGCCGACCGTGAACACCGAGAGCGAGACGCGCTTCGCGCTCGGCGTGATGCAGGAAGTCGCGGGCACGGAGTACGTCGACACCGACGTCGATCCCACCATGGGCGCGGAGGACTTCTCCTACATGCTGATGGAGCGGCCGGGCTGCTATGCGTATATCGGCAACGGCACGGGCGGGCATCGCGAGCACGGCCACGGCATCGGCCCGTGCATGCTCCACAACAGCAGCTACGACTTCAACGACGAGGTGCTCTCGCTCGGCGCCACCTACTGGGTCCGGCTCGTCGAGAAGTTCCTGAAACAGGCGTGAGCATTCCAGACACGAGGAATTCCGGATGAACCCAGCCTCATGTTTTTCCGCGTCCTACCGCGAGGCGCGCGAGCGCTTCCTGCGCCTCGCGGCCGCGCGCAGCGTCACGGTCGACAGCCGCGTGCTGCCTCGCCTGACCGGGCTCGAAGGCGAGCCGCTCGCCACCGACGTGGTGCGTCTCGGCCCCGCGGGCGCGAGGCGCCTCCTGGTCCTCACGTCGGGTACGCACGGCGTGGAAGGCTTTTGCGGGTCGGCTGCGCAACTCGCACTGCTCGACGACCCCGCGCTGGACCCGCTTCTCGCGAAACTCGGCGTCGCGATCCTCTTCGTGCATGCGATCAACCCGTACGGATTTTCGTTCCTGAGCCGCACGACGGAGGCCAACGTCGACCTGAACCGCAACAGCGTCGACTTCGGGGCGCCGCTGCCGCGCAATCCGGCCTACGACGAGGTGCACGGCCTGCTCGTCCCCGAGGCGTGGCCGCCCTCGCCGGCCAATGCGGCGGCGATCCGCCAGTACATCGAGACGCGCGGCGAATGGGCGTACCAGCAAGCGGTGACGACCGGCCAGTACACGCATCCGCATGGCATGTTCTTCGGCGGCAGCGAGCCCGCATGGAGCACGACCACGCTGCGCGAGCTGCTCGCCGACTACGGCGAGGCGTGCGAGAGCATCGGCTGGATCGACTTTCACACGGGACTCGGTCCGCCGGGCTTCGGCGCCAAGATCAGCGTCGGCAGCGGCGGGAGCGGGGAGTTGCGGCGTGCGCGAAGCTGGTGGGGCGCGGATGTCACGAGCCCGCTCGACGGCACGTCGATTGCGGCGGACGTCGCGGGGCCGGTGTCGGAGGTGCTGCGGCAGACGTGCGCGCACGCGGCGAACGCGGCGATCGCCATCGAATACGGCACCGTTCCACTCACCGACATGCTGCACATGCTGCGTGCCGACGTGTGGCTGCGGCATCATCCGCAGGCTCCGGAAGCGCTGCAAGCGGAGATTCGCGCGGACATGCGCTCGGCGTTCTGTCTCGACGACGACGGCTGGAAGGGCATGGTCGTCGGGCAGGCGCAGGTGGCCGTGCTGCAGGCGCTCTACGGGCTTTCGCGCGAAACGCGCTAGGGCCCGGGAAGGCGCGGGCTCGCCGCCGGCGGTGTCGCGCTGCGATCCGCGACGGCGTCTGGCGCGGCGCAGCATGGCGCGGCAGGGACTGCGGCTTGAACCGCGGCTGCCGGGCTCCACCGGATCGGATACCCTGTGCATCTGGCTCGCCACGCTCCCATGAATTCGATGAGCGAGCCCCCTGCGCCGCCCCGGAACCTGCGTGCCATGCTCAAGATCGCGACGTACAACATCAACGGCATCCGCTCTCGATCGTCCGCGCTGCTCGAATGGCTGCGCCGCGAGGCTCCGGACATCGTCTGCCTGCAGGAACTGAAGGCGCCCGATCCGGCGTTTCCTGCCGATGCGATCCGCGAGGCGGGCTACGGCGCGATCTGGCACGGACAAGTGTCGTGGAACGGCGTCGCGATCCTCGCGAAGGGCATGGACCCGATCGAGAGCCGCCGTGGACTTCCCGGCGACAAGGGCGATACGCAAAGCCGTTATATCGAGGCAGCGGCGCACGGCGTGCTGGTCGGCTGCCTGTATCTTCCGAACGGCAACCCGCAGCCCGGACCCAAATTCGACTACAAGCTCGCGTGGTTCGAGCGGCTGATCGCCTACGCTGCCGGGCTCCACGACAGCGGCCACCCGGTGGTGCTCGCGGGTGACTTCAACGTCGTGCCGACCGACGAGGACATCTACAACCCGAAGTCATGGCTCAAGGACGCACTGCTGCAGCCGGAAAGCCGCGAGTGCTATCGGTGGCTGCTCGCGCAGGGCTGGGTGGATGCGGTGCGCGCGCGTTATCCGCAGGAGCGCATCTACACCTTCTGGGACTATTTCAGGCAGCACTGGCAGAAGAACTCGGGGCTGCGCATCGATCATCTGCTGCTCAATCCGCAACTGGCGCCGCGCTTGCGCGATGCGGGCGTCGACCGGTGGGTGCGCGGCGAGCCCCATGCGAGCGATCACGCGCCGGTGTGGATCGAGCTCGACATGAGCGCGAAGAAAAAAGCGGCATCGCGCGGCCGCGCCGCGGCGAAGGCATAGCGTCCCTGGACGTTCGACGGCTACCTGTTCGCTACATGTTCGTATAGGCGCTGCACCAGCCGCGCGCGGCCACCTGCTTGCCGGTAAAGAGCGCACAGCCGCCCCACGCGTCGGGAGACTTGCCGGAATAGAGCGAGCAACTGCTGCAGTCCTGTCCGGCGGCGTAGTTCGGGTATTTGGCCTTGTCGATCTTGCTCGCGTCTTCGCGGTATCCGACGGCGACCGCCGCCGGATCGGCCTCGCTCAGCTTTGGCGGTTCGGCAAGCGCTCGGCGCGCAAGGAACAGCGACGATCCGATGCCGACGCTGAAAATCACGAAACTGCGGCGCGATGTGTTCATGGCTGCCGATGCCTTGTTCTGGTGGTCGTGGGGAGCGCGGCGGCAAGGCGGTGCGAAGGCCGCCGCGTATATCGAACGATACGCCGTCCGGGCCGCGCTGCGGGCGCGAAGCGTATTCAGACATGCACCCGAAAGGCGCGCGAAAGATAGCCGCAATTAAGCGCTTCCTGTCATACCAAGGTATGAAATCCTCACCCCATGGCGGGTACGGCTCCATCCGCTCGTAGAATGGTCGCGCGTGTTGCCCGGCGCTATCTTGCGTACATGGCGGCGCGTATCGAATGTGATTCACGCCCGCACCGATCGATGAACGGTAAAGGGTGAACACAATGCTCAGGTCGTCCCCCGAGATTGCAATTCCCGCCGAACCTGCCCGCTCCACGCGGGCGCAAGATCCGATAGGCGTGGAGGACCGCTGGCGCTGCCCGGTCGATACGGACAGCGCGGCGTCGAAAGCCGCCGACACCGTCGTCATTACCCGCTGGAAGTGCGATGGCGCGGATGCCGCCGAGCATTCGACGCAGGCCGGCAGCGACCATCACACCATTGCCATCAATCTGAAGTCCACCCAGCTCACCTTCGACTATGCGGGGCGGCCGATTCACAGCGGCTGCGCGGTGCCGGGCGCGACGCAGGTGACGAGCCCGGGCACGCCGGTGCGCGCGGTGTTCCATGCGCCTTGCGACGTGCTGCATGTCTACGTCTCGCAGCCGTTGCTCGCGGAGTGCTACGGAGGCGCGTTCGGAGCCGGCCATAGCGGCGACATCGTCATCAGCAACCCCAATCTGATTCAGGACCCGGCCATCGAGCGGCTGGGGCTCGCGCTCGCGAACGCCGGCGAAACGTGCGGCGCCTTCGGGCGGGTGTACGCGGACAGCCTCGGGCTCGCGATCGTCTCGCGTCTGCTTGCACGCGAGTTCGGAAGCATCGACCGTGCGGCCACCCGGCGCCGCGCCAGCTTGCCTGCATGGCGCGTGAAGCGCGCGATCGACTATATCGACGCGCATCTCTCCGAGCAGCTCAGCCTGAGCGACATCGCGCAAAGCGCGGGCCTGTCGCGCATGCATTTCGCCGCGCAGTTCCGTGCCGCGACGGGTATGCGCCCGCATGAATTCCTGCTGCGCCGGCGCGTCGAGCGCGCGCAGACGCTGCTGATGCGCCCGCGGCTCACGTCGCTCGATGTCGCGCTCAGCACGGGTTTTCGCTCGCAGGCGCATTTCACGACGGTGTTCAAGCGGCTCGTTGGCGAGACGCCTGCGCGCTGGCGCGCCGACGCGCGCGGCAACAGTTGAAGCGGCGCGGTTATCGACTGCAGTAATCGATCCTTCTCACCCTGGCGGAGTGACGGCGATGAAGAACGTATCGGCCCTGGCGTTGGTGCTTTTCGCACTCGCATCGTGTTGCGCGCTCGCGTTCGTGGACAGGACGCCCGCCCGTCAGCAGGACCTCATCAGTTCGCAGCGCGACGGACGTGACTATGTCGTCGACGTGTTCTACGGCGGCCGCCCGGACGGTGAACTGCAGACCGCGAGCGCCGTGGTGGCACGCATGTAGCAGGGCCCGACGGTTCACTGCGCGCCTGACGTCCTGCGCGCTTGGCGACGATTCAATCCGCGACCAGTCAATGATCGACCACAGGAGTGCATGATGAAAAACCTCGGTTTCCTGACACATCAGGCCATCTTCGATCAGGCGGTCGATCACCTGCTGTCGCAGGGGCGCGCCGTGCTGCTGCCGCATGGCGGCGGCGCGTACCACGGCTATTGCGGCGGCTGTCCGGTCGGCAGGTTCATCCGGCCTCGCGACTACATGACGGCGATGGAAGGCATTCCCGTCAGGTTCATCGACAGCACGCGCGACGACGTTCCGTCCTACATGGCGACGGGTGTCGCGGCGCTGCGGCGCGCGTTGCTGCGCTCGCGCGTGAACGTGTTCGATGCGACGACCGTCGAGCTGCTCAGCTGCCTCCAGAATGTCCACGATGTCTTCGGCACATGGGAATGGAACAGGCGGCTGCTTCAGATCGCACGCCAGTTCAGCCTCTCGACGCATCGGCTCGAACTCGTCGCGTAGTGCAGGCCGGGCCGCTTCTCGGACCGCTTCTCGGGTCGCTTCTGCTCCCCGCTCATGAAAAAAGGCGCCGCGAACCCGGTTCGCGGCGCCTCCTTTTCTTGTCTTGCGCGAATGTGCCTTGCAGGCCGCGGCACGCAGCCGCCTGCAAGGCGCACCGTGGGATCAGTTGCCCACTTCGTGCACGGCGAGCAGGTTGTGCACGGACGATACGCCCTTCACGCTGCCCGCAACCGTTCCCGCTTCCTGGATCTGGCCGGCGTCGGGCACCGTGCCATCGAGGCTCACGACACCATGCTTGGCTCGCACGCGCACGTCCGCGGTATCGAGGTGTTTCGTCTTGTTGAGCGCTTTGCGCACGCTGTGCGCCAGTTGCCGGTCGGCGCTCTTCGACGACGTGGTTGCTGCCACGGGCGTTGCCTTGGCGCCCGCATCCTGCGCGAATGCGGCGGTGCCCATGCCAAGCGACGCGACGGCGATCATCGTTGCCATTGCGCCCACTGCGGTAGAACGTCGGATAAGTGACTTCATGGTTCTCGCTCCAGGGTGATGTAGTGGCCTCTGAACCGTGGGGTGTCATGGACACCCTCGCCGGTGCTCTGCGTATCGGGTCGTGTCCGCGTGGCACGGTCGCGGGGTGGCGGCCGCGGCAGTGAGCGAACCGTCGACATGACGTGCAGAACGTGTGGAACTTTGCACCGACTTGCCGCGCATCGATTTCGAATCAGCACGCCCGCTTGCAGATTTGCACGCCCGTTCACCGGACGCCGCGCATACGAGCGGCGCCGGCGCAAGCCCTGACGAGTCGCGGGCCCCGCGTGCAAACACATCTATTTAGAAGCGCACTCGTTTCTCCCGCGATGGAATAAATGCGCGCCCAAGCGGTTTGCACCACTACATGCGGCGTGCCGCGAAGCACTCGCCGACCACGGTGCCTGCGGCACTGCGCGAATCGGCGTCCCAGGAAAGATGCGGATGAAACGACCTTTGCCTTCCATGATGGAACTGCTGCGCCGTCCCGGACAGCATCTCGACGTGCTCGGCCGGCTCGCGGCGATCGGCGTGGTGGTGGTCGGCATCGGCGGCGGCTTCGCGTATGTGTCGGGCGTGCTGACGCCGCATCGCCTCACGGCCCAGCGGATGATCAACACGTTCGAGGCGAACGGCGGCGTTCATCCGGGATATCGCCGCAACCATGCGAAGGGCGTCTGTTTCGCGGGCTATTTCGAGAGCAACGGAAGCGCCTCGGACATCTCCCGCGCGCAGGTCTTCCGGCCCGGACGCACGCCCGTGATCGGCCGCTTCGCCATTCCCGGCACCAATCCGGCCATCGCCGACGGCAGCACGCCGGTGCGCAGCATGGCGCTCGAATTCAGGTCGGGCAATGGAGAGCAGTGGCGTACCGCCATGAACAACACACCCGTGTTCGTTGTGAACAGCGCAAGGGGGTTCTATGAACAACTCGAGGCGTCACGCCCCGATCCTGCTACCGGCAAGCCCGATCCGGCGAAGCTCGCGGCATTCTTTGCAGCGCACCCGGAGACGCGGCCGTTCCGCAACTGGGTCAGGTCCCACCCGCCGTCGACGAGTTTCGCCAATGCCGCTTACTACGGCATCAACGCGTTTCGCGCTGTCGACATGTCGGGGCAAACGCACGACGTTCGCTGGTCGGTGGTTCCGCAAGCGCCTTATATACCGGTGACGACGAAGGATGCCGCCCGGCACGATTTTCTCGACAGCGAGCTCGAAGACCGCCTGAGCCAGGGCCCGCTGCGCTGGCATCTGATCCTGACGGTGGCGAAGCCCGGCGACGTGACCAACGACGCAACCGTCGCGTGGCCCGACGATCGTGCGCGCATCGACGCGGGCACGCTCGTGGTGCAACGGGAGAGCGCGCAAGCCGACGGCGATTGCCGCGACATCAACTACGATCCGACCGTTTTGCCCGATGGCCTTAAAATCTCGGATGATCCGCTTCTGGCCGCTCGTTCGTCAGCCTACGCGGTTTCCTTCAACCGGCGCACGCATGAGGAAGCCGAGGCTTCCGGCACGAACGCGCAATGATCGTGCGAGGCGACGTATGACTGCCCAACCGACTTCCTTCAGTCCGCTCGCGCGCCTGCTCCACTGGCTCATGGCGCCGCTCGTCGTCGCGATGCTGTTCATCGGCATCGGGATGGTGGCGACGCTTTCGTCGTGGCATCAGGTGCTGTTGTCCATTCACAGGCCGCTCGGCATCGCGATTCTCGTGCTGGCCGTGATTCGCCTGATCGTCCGGGTGACGCGCAGGACGCCCGCGCTCCCCTCCGACATGCCCGCGTGGCAGCGGGGGCTCGCGCATGGCTCGCACTGGCTGTTCTATGCGCTGCTGCTTGCGATGCCGCTCGTCGGATGGTCGATGCTCTCGGCGGGCGGCTATCCGGTGCAACTGGCCGGGTCCGTGTACCTGCCGCCGATCGTGCCGCACGACGTGCATCTGTATACGTTTCTGCGCGCGGCGCACACGTACCTGGCGCTCCTGCTGTTCGCGACTTTCCTGATGCATCTGGGCGCCGCGCTGTTTCACGGGCTCATTCGCCGCGACGGCGTGTTCTCGAGCATGACGACGGGTGCGCGCGCAGCCGGGCAGGATTGAATGCCGTGTTTGCCGCCCGGCGCCTGCGGCGTTGCGCTCAAGATTGCCGCGCGCCGGCCGTCAATCAGGCCAGTCAACAACGGCCTTGAACGGGAGAACGGCAGTGGTGGAAACGGATTGGATGCTGGCGGGGGTTTATCTGGTCGCGCTCGTGGGCTCGACGCTTTTCATGAGCGTCCTCGCACGGCGGCATCTGGAGATTGCGACTCGGGGATGAAGGCGCGGCCGACAGGCTGTACCGTTTTGCCCTTCGCTGGCACGCGGCAGGATGTCTCCGCGCGTCGAGTCCCGGCAGCGGAAATCGGGGCGTTGCCGCGAGCGCGGCAACGCCTCCTGGCGCTTATGCGCAATGTTACGCGCAATCAGCCGAACAGCTTGATGGCCTGCGCGAGCGTGTTGACCACGCCCCAGGCGAGCGGAACAAGCACGTAGATCCAGAATACGGCGAGCAGCGCCTTGTTGGTCGGAACCGTGGCGGCATTGGAACGGGCGTTCATTCGAGTCTCCTTTCTTGTTTATTCGGCGGCGAGCGACGACGTCATGTGGTGCTTTTCGTGCACGCGCGAGACGAGCAGATTGCATATGAAGCCGACGACGAGCAGCCCGGCCATGATGTGAAGCGTCATCGTATAGGCTTCGGCTTTCGCCACGCCATGCGCCACTTCATACGCGCGGATGTAGTTCACGAGCACCGGCCCCGCGACGCCCGCGGCCGCCCAGGCGGTCAGAAGACGGCCGTGGATGCCGCCGACGAACGCCGTGCCGAACATGTCGGCGAGATACGCGGGCACGGTCGAGAAGCCGCCGCCGTACATCGACAGGATCACGCAGTACGAGAGCACGAAGAGGGCGACGTTGCCCGCCTGCGCCAGTTGCGGCACGATCAGATAGAGCACGCAGCCGAGCGCGAAGAACACGAAGTAGGTGTTCTTGCGGCCGATCCAGTCGGAGGTCGATGCCCAGACGAAGCGGCCCCCCATGTTGAAGAGCGACAGCAGGCCGACGAAGCCGGCCGCGGCCGCGGCCGTGATCGATGTCTTGAAGCTTTCCTGAATCATCACCGAAGCCTGGCCGAGCACGCCGATGCCCGCCGTCACGTTCAGGAACAGCACGAGCCAGATCAGATAGAACTGCGGCGTCTTGAGCGCCTGATCGATGTGCACGTGATTGCGCGTGATCATCTTGTTGGTCTTGACGGGCGGCGTCCAGCCTTCCGGCTTCCAGTCCGGGCGCGGGATGCGGATCGTGAGTGCGCCGATGGTCATCGAGATGAAGTACACGATGCCGAGCACGAGGAACGTCTCGGCCACGCCGTTGCTCGTCGCGCTCTTGAAGTGGTTCATCAGCGCGACCGATGCCGGCGCGGCGATCATCGCGCCGCCGCCGAAGCCCATGATCGCCATGCCGGTCGCCATGCCGCGGCGATCGGGGAACCAGCGGATCAGCGTCGAAACCGGCGACACATAGCCGAGTCCGAGCCCGATGCCGCCGATCACTCCATAGCCGAGGTACAGCAGCGCGATCTGATGCAGGTGCACGCCGAGCGCGGAGACGAGAAAGCCGCCGCCGAAGCAGCACGCTGCCGTGAACATCGTGCGGCGCGGGCCGACTTTCTCCAGCCACTTGCCGGCGAATGCCGCCGAGAGGCCGAGAAACACGATCGCGAGCGAGAAGATCCAGCCGAGCGTGGTGAGGGACCAGTCGTCGGGCGCCGACTGGGTGATGCCGATCACCTTCGTGAGCGGCGCATTGAAAACCGAAAACGCATACGCCTGTCCGATGCACAAGTGAACGGCGAGTGCGGCGGGCGGCACCATCCAGCGTGAGAAGCCGGGCGGAGCGAGGGTTGCGTCCTTGGAGAAAAAGCTGTTTGGACCGCTTGCTGCGCGGTGGTCGGTCGTGCTGTTCATTGTGTGTCTCCGTAACGCTTGGCTGTGGTACTGCTTTTCACTTTTTGGGCTTGTTGTTCTGCCGGGCGGCTTCTCCTGGGGGTGAGCGAAGCGCCGGATTCTCCTGTCGTTCGTCGCGGCAACGAATGCCGCGATTGCCATCCATTCCTGACAATTTGTAATTAACTTAGGCAGTTACTGAAATGGCTGCGCCAGAACATAGACAAGACAGAAGCGCTTGGCAATATGAAGCGTCGCGGCATATGTGCACGCGCGTTCGCGGCCTGAGGGCAATGCGGCCACTCTCCTGCCGTCCGGACTAGCGTTAGTCCCTAGCGATTGCCGGTTGACTCCCGATCCTTCGCGACACACACTTCGTCCAAGATTTGTGATCACATGTCACACCATCACAACAGCGGAGATGCGAAGTGGCGACACGCTCAGCGACCAACGACCTGCCTGCGCTCGAACTGGTTGCACGCGAAACCATGGCCGGGCGCGTGTATGCGCAGTTGCGCCAGGCGATCATGACCGGGCGCTTCGCGCCCGGGCAACTGCTGAGCCTGCGCGGCGTCGCTGAGGCAGTCGGTTCGTCGACGATGCCGGTACGCGCCGCGCTCACCAGACTGCAGGCGGAAGGCGCGCTGATCGACGGCCCCGGGCGCGCGCTGATGGTCCCGCCGATGACCCTCGAACTGCTCGACGAACTGCGCGACGTGCGGATCTCGCTGGAAGGCTGCGTCGCGAAACGCGCGGCCTCGCGCATGACGCAGGAGCACCTTGCCGCGTTGCAGCGCGTCTTCGACACGATGGACGCGCAGGTCGAGGCGGGCGACGTCCCGGCCTATCTGCGCAGCAACTTCGAATTCCACATCGCCATCTACACGCATGGCGCAAGCGACATCACGCTCGCGACCATTCAGAACCTCTGGATGCGCATCGGTCCGTTCCTCAACCTCGTCGCACCCGACATTCCCCACATGCGCCGTTCGATGGCAGCGCACCGCAAGATCGTCGAGGCGCTCTGGCGCGGCGACGGAGAGGGCGCGCGCGCGGGCATCGAGCAGGACATAGGCGACGCCGCCGCCGACCTGCAGGAACGGCTGCACAGCAGGGAAGCAGCGAGCGCCTGAACGCGGGCGCGTGGGTCGAAAAAACAACCACCGGAGACAGGCATGACGGTACTTCAGATGCTGAAGCCGCACGCGGGCTTGCGCGTGCTCGTGACGGGAGGCGCGTCGGGCATCGGCCTCGTGATCGCGCGTGCCTTCGCCGATGCGGGCTCGCGCGTGCACGTCTGCGATGCGAGCCAGGCGCACGTCGACGCGCTCGTTCAGGCGGAAAGCAGCACCGAGGTCAACGCGATCACCGCGACGCTCGCGGACGTGGCGGACCGCGCGGCGGTCGAGCGCGTCTTCGCCGATGTAGAGACGCAGCTCGGCGGGCTCGATGTGCTGATCAACAACGCGGGCATCGCGGGCCCGACCGGCGCGATCGAAGAGCTCGACGTGGCGCAGTGGGAAGAGACCGTCGACGTCAATCTCAACGCGCAGTTCTACGTTGCGCGCCGTGCGGTGCCGCTGCTTCGCCACGCACGCGAGGGCGGCGCGATCATCGCGCTTTCTTCCGTTGCAGGGCGTCTCGGCTACGCCTATCGAACGCCTTATTCCGCGACCAAATGGGCGATCGTCGGCCTCACGAAGAGCCTTGCGATCGAACTCGGCCCGGCCGGGATTCGCGTCAACGCGATCCAGCCCGGCGTCGTGAAGGGACCGCGCATCGAGCGCGTGATCGCGGCGCGCGCCGAGCAACTCGGGCTCAGCTACGAGCAGATGGAGAAGGACTATCTCGCCAGGATTTCTCTGCGCCGCATGACCACGCCCGAAGAAGTGGCGGCCACCGCGCTCTTTCTCTGCTCGCCGGGCGGCAGCGGCATCTCGGGGCAGGCGATATCGGTGTGCGGCAACGTCGAAGTGCTCTGAACGCATTGCTTTGAACCGATCCATCAAGAGGACGACATGGCAACGAAACGCAAGGTCATCATCACCTGTGCGCCTACGGGCGCCATCCATACGCCGTCGATGTCGCCGTACCTGCCGGTGACGCCGCAACAGATCGGCGACGCCGCGCTCGCCGCCGCAAGGGAGGGCGCCGCGATCCTTCACCTGCACGCGCGCGACCCCGAAGACGGCCGCCCCACGCAGGACCCCGCGGTGTTCCAGCAGTTCCTGCCGCGCATCAAGGGCGAGACGGACGCGGTGATCAACATCACGAGCGGCGGCAGCCCGCACATGACGGTCGCGGAGCGTCTCAGGCCCGCGCATCATTTCAAGCCGGAAGTGGCGTCGCTCAACATGGGCTCGATGAACTTCGGCCTGTATCCGATGCTCGATCGCTTCAAGGAATTCAAGCACGACTGGGAGCGCAAGCATCTGGAAAACAGCCGCGACCTGATCTTCAAGAACACGTTCGCGGACATCGAGTACATCCTCACGTCGTGCGGCGCGAACGGCACACGCTTCGAGTACGAGTGCTACGACATCTCGCACCTTTACAACCTCGCGCATTTCGTCGATCGCGGGCTGGCGAAGCCGCCGTTCTTCGTGCAGAGCGTCTTCGGGCTGCTCGGCGGCATCGGGCCGCATCCGGAAGACCTGATGCACATGCGCCGCACCGCCGACCGTCTCTTCGGCAGCGACTATGTGTGGTCAATTCTCGGCGCGGGCCGCAACCAGATTCCGCTCGGCACGATGGGCGTCGCGCAGGGCTCGAACGTGCGCGTGGGTCTGGAAGACTCGCTGTGGATCGAGCCGGGCAAGCTCGCCGAATCGAGCGCTGCGCAGGTGAAGAAGATCCGCCAGGTGATCGAGGGGCTGTCGCTCGACATCGCGACGCCGGCCGACGCGCGCGCGATGCTCGGACTCAAGGGCGCAAGCGAAACGAACTTCTGACCACGGCGCCGTCGTCGCGCTTGCAAACGGCCTGCATATTTACGACTTCGATACGCAAACGGTCCAGTTCATTGCGGACCCCGAAGGCGACGGCCCGCAGACACGCTTCGACGACGGAATGGTGGATCGCAAAGGACGTTTCGTCGCGGGTACGAAGGCCTGCGACCGGCGCGTGTTCGCATCGACGCGGGACATGGCGGGCACGTTCGACGGCGCGACCGTCGACGCCGAACGCTACGTCTGGTCGGCACTCGTTCTTGGCGGGTGCATATAGCGCTTCGCGCCCGGCGGCACGCTCGAGCGCGTCGTGCCGTTTCCTGTGCGCAACCTGACGAGCGTAATGTTCGGCGGCCCGAAGCTCGACGTCATGTGCGTCACGACGATGGGCCGGCCGATGTGGGGCATACCGCAGAACGAGCGCGACAAGGGCCGCCTCTTCGCGGTGACGGGGCTTGGCGTGAGGGGTCTGCCCGAGCGGCGCATCGCGGGCTGGCGGCGGCGCACGAACGCAGGCGGCGCGGCTGTGGGCTGCGCCGTTTTTTTATGTCGCGTGAACACAACGCGGCAAGGCCCCGCGCTGCACGCCTATCCATGCGCGCGCACGCGCGATGCCGGCGCGGGCCGCGCTGTATCTGCTGTTGTCGGAAATGTGACCGATTAGGCCGCGATCCTTAACACTGATTTGCATCGGTCAACGGTTCCGATACAGGCCGGGGATTTTTACACTTCATCTCGGGTTTTTTTGGTTGTTCCCTTGGAGATGTTCGTGAAAAAAGTTTCCCTAGTTCTCGGCACGTGCGGCATTGTTGTCGTTTCGTCCGCGGCTCATGCGCAAAGCGCGGTGACGCTGTACGGCATCATCGACGCCGGCATCGCATACACCAACAACGTATCGAAAGGCGGAACGAGCGGCTCGCTCGTCCAGGCGACGAGCGGCGAAATCAACGGCAGCCGCTTCGGCCTGCGTGGTGCCGAGGACCTCGGTGGCGGCCTCAAGGCCATCTTCGTGCTCGAGAACGGTTTCAGCGTGCAGAGCGGCAAGCTCGCACAGAACAATCGCGAATTCGGCCGTCAGGCATTCGTCGGCATCAGCAGCAACCTGTACGGCACGATCACGCTCGGCCGCCAGTACGATTCGCTCGTCGACTTCGTCGCGCCGCTGTCGGGCACGGCAGGCACCTTCGGCGACACCGGTTTTGCGCACCCGTTCGACAACGACAACCTGAATCACTCGGTGCGCATGAACAACTCGGTGAAGTACACGAGCAACAACTATGCGGGCTTCAAGGCTGGTGCCCTGTACGCGTTCTCGAACAATACCGACTTCGCCATGAACCGCGCCTACAGCGTCGGCGCGAGCTACAACTACGGCCCGTTGAACGTGGCCGCGGGCTACCTGCAGATCAACGGCTCGAACAGCACGGCGAACACGGCGGGCGCGGTCGACCTCGGCGAATCGGCTGCGAACGGCACGGGCGGCTTTCAGCTCGGCGCCGATGTGCAACGCACGGTCGGCGCGGGCCTGAACTACGCGTTCGGCCCGGCGGTGGTCGGATTCGTCTACACGCACAGCCAGTTCCAGGGCTCGCAATCGTTCGGTTCCAACAACGGCACGGTGCGCTTCGACAACTACGAAGTGAACGGCAAGTACGCGCTGACGCCGGCACTGAGCCTCGGTGCCTCCTATGTGTTCACCAATGGTCACGTGAGCGACAGCACGACCTTCGGCGAAGATCCCAAGTGGAATCAGGTCAACCTGCAGACGGTCTACTCGCTCTCGAAGCGTACCGACGTCTATCTGGAAGGCATGTATCAGCACGCTTCCGGCCACAACTTCGTCGCGTTCATCAATACGGCGGGCGGCGCCTCGTCGACGGCCAATCAGGTCATGGCGACGGTTGGCATGCGTACACGCTTCTGATCCTGTCAGCCTGAAGCAAACAGGCTGAAAAAGCGTATCGACTCGCGTTTGCGCAGGCGCCGGATCGTTCCGGCCTTGCGCGCGATTCGCATTGCGCGCCGCGGCGCTTCTGGAAGGGGCGCGCGGCGGACAGGAACGGCACTTGCGCGGGAATCCCCGGTACTTTCGAGGAGATACCCGCATGAAGTACCCGACGGAACACCTGCACGCAACGGATGCCCGTTGCGAAGCTTTCATGCTGAATGCGAACGGCTGGGTGCCGAACAACCGGCACCTGCCCGTTCTTCTATGGCGCGGCGCGCTCGACGCACAGTCGTCCGACGCCGCCGCTCGCTTCGAGTCGATGTTCGGCCGCAACGGCTGGCCGCCGCAATGGCGCGACAGCGTCTTCGACTACCACCACTTTCATTCGACCGCACACGAAGCGCTCGGCATCGCGAGCGGACGCGCCGAACTCATTCTGGGCGGTCCCGGCGGACGGGTCGTGACCGTGCAGGCCGGTGACGCGCTCGTGCTGCCCGCGGGCACGGGCCACTGCCTGCTTTCCAGTGAGGGCCGCTTTCAGGTGATCGGCGCCTATCCGCCAGGGCAGCAGTGGGACATTCGCCGCGACGCGCTCACGCCGGGGGAACTGCGCGCGATGGAAGCGCTGCCGTTCCCCCCGTGCGATCCGGTCGGTGGCGCGCGCGGCGAGCTGACACGCCTCTGGCATTGACGCCCTGCGCCGCGCGTCGACTGTTCCATTTCGCTACAGTCGCGTACGGCTGTTTTGAAACTGGACACACCGACAGCGGTTTCATATCGGTTCAGGTGAACATCAGGCCCTGCCAGCAAGGCTTTCGGAAACGAGACGGCGGTGTGGGCGCGGGTGGCATGGATCTCGCAATCAACGACGCACCGGCGCCGGGCACTCCCCGCGCCGGTCCATTCAAACGATATGCGAGGAGCACGCAGATGAATCATGCCGAGATGCAGTTCCTGAACACCGAGTTTCCGTTCAAGAAGCAGTATGGAAATTTCATTGGCGGCCAGTGGGTTCAGCCGGTGGGCGGCGAGTATTTCGACAACGTGTCGCCGATCACGGGAGAGCCGTTCACGTCGATCCCGCGCTCGCGCGAGGCCGACATCGAACTTGCACTCGATGCGGCGCATCGGGCGAAGGCCGCATGGGCCAGGACCTCGGCAGCCGATCGCGCGAACATCCTGAACAAGATCGCGGATCGCATCGAGGCGAACCTGACGCGCATCGCGGTGGCTGAAACCATCGACAATGGCAAGCCGCTGCGCGAGACCATAGCCGCCGACATCCCGCTCGCGATCGATCATTTCCGCTATTTCGCGGGCTGCGCGCGTGCGCAGGAGGGCTCGATCTCGCAGATCGACGACGACACCGTGGCCTATCACTTTCACGAGCCGCTCGGCGTGGTCGGGCAGATCATTCCGTGGAATTTCCCGATCCTGATGGCGACCTGGAAGCTCGCGCCCGCGCTGGCGGCGGGCAACTGCGTGGTGCTCAAGCCTGCGGAGCAGACGCCGGCGTCGCTCCTCGTGCTGATCGAGCTGATCGAAGACCTGCTGCCGGCGGGCGTGCTGAACGTGGTCAACGGCTTCGGACTGGAGGCGGGCAAGCCGCTCGCGTCGAGCAAGCGCATCGCGAAGATCGCGTTCACCGGCGAGACGACCACCGGCCGTCTGATCATGCAGTACGCGAGCCAGAACATCATTCCGGTCACGCTCGAACTGGGCGGCAAGAGCCCGAACATCTTCTTCGCCGACGTGATGAACGAAGACGACAGCTACTTCGACAAGGCGCTGGAAGGCTTCGCGATGTTCGCGCTCAATCAGGGCGAGGTGTGCACGTGTCCGTCGCGCGTGCTGATCGAAGAGAAGATCTACGAGCGTTTCATGGAGCGCGCGCTCAAGCGCGTGGCCGCGATCAACCAGGGCCATCCGCTCGACGCGAGGACGATGATCGGCGCGCAGGCGTCCCGGGAGCAGCTGGAAAAGATCCTGTCGTACATCGATCTCGGCAAGCAGGAAGGCGCGCAGTGTCTCGCGGGCGGCGAGCGCAACGCGCTCGGCGGCGAGCTTCAGAACGGCTACTACGTGAAGCCGACCGTGTTTCGCGGTCACAACAGGATGCGCATCTTCCAGGAGGAAATCTTCGGGCCGGTCGTATCGGTGACGACTTTCCGCAACGAGGATGAAGCGCTGGAAATCGCCAATGACACGCTCTACGGCCTCGGCGCGGGCGTGTGGACGCGCGACGGCACGCGTGCGTACCGGTTCGGCCGCGAGATCCAGGCAGGGCGGGTCTGGACCAACTGCTATCACGCGTATCCGGCGCATGCGGCGTTCGGCGGCTACAAGCAGTCGGGCATCGGGCGCGAGAATCACAAGATGATGCTCGATCACTATCAGCAGACGAAGAACCTGCTCGTCAGCTATAGCCAGAAGCCGCTCGGCTTCTTCTGATTCCCCTGATGCACTTGCAACCGCGAGCCGCCGCGAGGCGGCTCGCTCACACAGGATACGCACGATGACCACTGAAGAAGTCGCGCGCGTCGTGGCGACGCCCGCGGCAATCGAGCTTGTCGGCAAGCTCAGGGCCGAGCACGGCGACGTGCTGTTCCATCAGTCCGGCGGCTGCTGCGACGGCAGCGCGCCGATGTGCTTCCCGGCAGGCGAGTTCATGGTCGGCACGTCGGACGTGAAGCTCGGCTCGATCGGCGGGGCGCCGTTCTACATGAGCGAATCGCAGTTCGAGTACTGGCAGCACACGCAGCTGATCATCGATTGCGTGCCGGGCAACGGCGGCATGTTCTCGCTGGAACGCCCCACGGGTCTGCGTTTTCTTACCCGCTCGCGGCTATTCGACGATGCGCAATCCGCGTGGCTGGAAGCGCATCCTGTCGAGCGCGTTCACGTCTGACGCCATCGCGGCGCGCGCTTTTCGATGAACGCCTGAATGCCTTCGAGCGCCGCGTCGTCCTGCATGTTGTGCGCCATCGTGTCGCCGGCAAGGCGGTAGGCCGCATCGATGCCCGTCTCCAGCTGCAGGTAGAAAAGGCTCTTGCCGGCGGCGATCGCCGCGCGCGGCTTCTCGCAGATGCTCGCTGCCAGTGCACGCGTCGCGTCATCCAGCTGCTCGGGCGCCGCCACCCGGTTCACGAGGCCGCGTTCGAGCGCCGTCTTCGCATCGATGAACTCGCCCGTCACGAGCATCTCGAACGCGGCCTTGCGCGACACGTTGCGAGACAGCGGCACGCTCGGCGTCGAGCAGAAGAGTCCCAGGTTCACGCCCGACACCGCGAAGCGCGCGTCGCTTGCGGCCACGGCGAGATCGCACATCGCGACCAGCTGGCAGCCGGCCGCCGCCGCGACGCCGTGCACGCGCGCGATCACGGGCTGCGGCATGCGCTGGATCGTCAGCATCATCTTCGAGCAACGCGCGAAGAGCGTCTGGTGGTATTCGAACCCGGGTTCGGCGCGCATTTCCCGCAGGTCGTGGCCTGCGCAAAACGCCTTGCCCGCGCCCGCGAGCACGACGACGCGCGCATCCGACGCGGCGACGTCGTCGAGGCTGCGCTGCAGCGCGTCGAGAAGCGCTTCCGACAGCGCATTGAACGTGTCCGGCCGGTTCAGGGTGATGCGCACCGCGCCCGGCACGCCGTACACATCGGGCTCGATTGCGACGAGCGGACCGGCGGTTTCGATCATGCTCGCTCCTTCAAACGTCGATGGCCGCGACCGAGCCCGCGCGTTTGCGCAGCTCGAATTTCTGTATCTTGCCGGTCGACGTCTTCGGAAGCTCGCAGAACTCCACCGCGCGCGGCACCTTGAATCCGGCGAGATGGGCCTTGCAATGCGCGATCAGCTCGGCGGCACTCGCGCTCGCGCCGGGCTTGAGCTCGACGAATGCGCACGGCGTCTCGCCCCAGCGCGCATCCGGCTTCGCGACGACGGCGGCGACGAGCACCGCCGGATGCCGGTACAGCACGTCTTCCACCTCGATGCTCGAAATATTCTCGCCGCCCGAAATGATGATGTCCTTGCTGCGATCCTTGATGCGCGCATAGCCGTCCGGGCACGCGACGGCGAGATCGCCGGTGTGGAACCAGCCGCCCGCGAACGCTTCCTGGGTGGCTGCCGGATTCTTCAGGTAGCCCTTCATCATGATGTTGCCGCGGAACATGATCTCGCCGATGGTCTCTCCGTCGGCGGGCACTTCGCGCAGCGTCAGCGGATCGCGCACGCTCACGGCGTCCTGCAGGTGATAGCGCACGCCCTGCCGCGCGTTCATGCGCGCGCGCTCGCTCACGTCGAGCGCGTCCCAGCCGGGCTGATGCGCGCATACCGTCGCCGGCCCGTAGACCTCGGTGAGCCCATAGACATGCGTCAGTTCGAAGCCGAGCCGCTCCATTCCTTCGATCATCGCGGCGGGCGGTGCGGCTCCGGCGACCATCGCGTGCACGCGGTGCGCGATGCCGGCCTTCAGTTCATCGGCTGCAGTGACGAGCAGGTTCTGCACGATCGGTGCACCGCAGTAATGCGTGACGCCCTCGCTGCGGATCAGGTCGAAGATCGTCTTTGCGTCGATCCTGCGCAGGCACACGTTCACGCCCGCGCGCGCGGCCACGGTCCACGGGAAGCACCATCCGTTGCAATGGAACATCGGCAGCGTCCAGAGGTAGACGGCATGCTTGGGCATGTCCCATTCGAGGACATTGCTGATCGCATTCGTGTACGCGCCGCGGTGATGATAGACGACGCCCTTCGGATTGCCGGTCGTGCCCGACGTGTAGTTCAGACAGATCGCGTTCCACTCGTCGGACGGCGGCGACCACTCGAAAGCCGGGTCGCCGCTGGCGAGCAGGGCTTCGTAATCCGTTTCACCGATGCGTTCGCCCGGGCCGGTGTAGGCGGGATCGTCGACGTCGATCACGAGGACCGGCTGGTCGACGCTCGCCAGCGCCTCGCGCATCACCGCGGAGAATTCGCGGTCGATCAGAAGCACCTTCGCCTCGCCGTGCCTGAGCATGAAGGCGAGCGTGCCGGCGTCAAGCCGCGTGTTGAGCGTATTGAGCACCGCGCCGATCATCGGAACGCCGAAGTGCGCCTCCACCATCTCGGGGATGTTCGGCAGCATCGCGGCGACCGTGTCCCCCACGCCGATGCCCCGCGCGCTCAACGCCGACGCAAGGCGCCGCGTGCGCGCGTAGGTCTCGGCCCAGGTGCGGCGCACGGAGCCGTGCACGACGGCAGGCATCGCCGGATACACCGCGGCCGCGCGTTCGATGAACGTGAGCGGTGTCAGGGCTGCGAAGTTCGCAGCGGTCTTGTCGAGGCCTTCTTCGTACATGGTGCCGTTCATCGCGTGTCTCCCTGTCGGCGCGCGAGGAGCGGCTCTTCGTCCGGTCGTCGCGCGGATTCCATAATACGCGCGATTACAGTTTGCTTTAAAGCTGGGGGAGCGGAGGCGAAGCGGTCTGTGCCGATGGAAGGCCCGCGGCGCGAGGCCGTTCAATGGCGCCGCATTCGATCAGTGCCTGAAGCAGGCGAAGGGAAGCGCACGTGACCAGTGCGAAGCGCGTGCGGAGTCGCGGCGCATCGGACGATGCGCCGCCTGGAAAATGAATGCGCGCTATCGCTCGAACGAGGATGTGGCTTGCGCTATCGAGAACAGGCGTCCTGTCTCGTCATTCAATTGCCTTCGGTCTGCGGCTGGAATTGCCCTCTGTCGATCGCGCGGATGCGGCGCTCGAGCTCCGGAAGGTCGGCGGCCGAAGCCAGATAGGCGTCCGTGCGCCCACGTTCGGCCTGTTCAAGCCAGCCACTGATCTTTGCAATGAGAAACGACAACATGACGTGCTCCTGAGATGGAACGATGCTGTTCGGCTCGGAAGCCGCGCGTTATGCGGAGATTCCGCCATCGAAGCATCGATTTGCGCAGAGAGGCTGTCGGTAAAGAGCGGGATTGCAGACCGATATGCGTGTGCGCATACCTTATAGAACGCCGGACGGCCGGAATTTATTCCGGAATTCGAACGAGGTGAGTGCGACGCCGATGCGGTGCCGGGATCATGGCGCGCGCATCCCATATGGCGCGCCATGACGATTTTGTGTGAGGAAAGGCCCGCTCGAACGAGGTCGAGCGAGGCTTTCTCCCCAGTGCTACTGCTCGCTCTGATTGAGCACTTCGGTTGCCGCCTCGCACGCGCCGCGCAGTTGCTCGCGCATCAGCGTCTCCACTTCGGGGTCGCCGGCGACGATCGCGTCCTTGATCCGCACCGCCTGCTCGCAGGACGAGCGCATGCGCCCGCCGCGCGCCATCGCGATACGCCGCAGGCGCCGCACCGGCCCGATGAGGCTCGCGTGCGTCGCCTGCAGGGTGCGGTTGTCGGCGAGCGTCATCACGATCGAATAGAAGCGGTCGAGCGCATCGACATAACCCGCCGGGTCCTCCGCCTCCACGCTCGCCTGCATCGCCTCGATCACGTCGTCGAGCTGCGCGCGGCCGAGCGCGTTGATGCGTTCCGCCGCGAGCCGCACCGCGAGACATTCCAGCGCCGTGCGCACCGTATAGATTTCCGCGACATCGCGCAGCGTCACCGAGCGCACGAACGCGCCGACACGCGCGACGATCGTCACGAGCCCCTCGCGTTCGAGTTGCGCGAACGCCTCGCGCATCGGCGTGCGGCTCACGTTCAGCTGCTTTGCGATCTGCACCTCGGAGAGCCGGCTGCCCGGCGCGAGCACGCCCTCGACGATCGCCTCGCGCAGCGCGGGCACGACCACGCCGTCGGAGAGCGAGTCGCTCGAAGCATCCACCGTGCGCATGCGCGAGTGATATTTGCGCCCGATCGCATCGAGGGCCTGATCCGGCTGATCGGCGGCCGCCGCGCCGATTTCATTATTTGCTGAAGTCGCCATTGACATCTCAGTATTCCATGAATACGCTGTATACAGCTAATACAGCATCATACCTCAGGAGACGACGTGGATATTGAGATTCTGCCGGAAAGCGTTCTGACCGAGCGAGCCGGGGCGGTATTGACTTTCACCCTGAACAATCCGGACGGCGGCAACGAGATCACCGCGCCGATGTTCGACGCGATGATCGCCGTGCTGCGCGGCGAGGCTGCCGAGCCGTCGGCGCGCGTGCTGCGCATCCGCGCACGCGGCGCGGTGTTCTGCACGGGCCGCGAACGCGCCGGACGCGACGCCGTGTCGATCCATGCGGAGGTGTCGCGGCTGATCGAGTTGAAGCGCCTGCTGCGCGCGTCCTCGCTGATCACGATTGCGGAAGTGCACGGCGACGCACTCGGCTTCGGTTTCGGGCTCGCCATCCTGTGCGACTTCACGCTGGTGTCCTCGCGCGCCCGCCTGGCGTTCCCCGAAATGCGCAAGGGGCTGCCGCCCGCGGCGATCATGGCTTACCTCGGCCGCTACGCGCTGCCGAAGCAGGTGTTTCCGATGGTGCTGTTCGGCGACGCCGTCACGCCCGAGCGCGCGCTGCAGGCCGGCCTCATCACGCAAATCTGCACGCCGGAATCGCTGCCGGAGCAGGCCGCGGAACTGGTCGAGCGCATCCTCGCCCTCGACGAGACCGGCGCCCGCCACTGCAAGGCGTTCTTCCAGGCGACGGAGGAAAGCTCGCTCGAGCACAACTTCCGCCATGCCACGGAAATGCTCACGGTTTCCGCGTTGCGGTTGCAACAGTCGAAGTGAAGTAGCGGCGGCGCGGCGCCGGATGGCGCCTGCACGCGGACAGAACAGACCAGAAAAAGTTGGAGACAGGCATGAGCGTGAATGCAGGTGCACGGCTGGACCGGCTGCCGATGTCGGGGTTTCATCGGCGGATCATGTGGCTTATCGGTATCGGCATGTTCTTCGACGGCTTCGATATCTACGTCGCCTCGACGGTGCTCGGAGCCACGCTGAAGAGCGGCTTCTCGACGCTCGGCGAGAATGCGCTCTTCGTGTCGCTCACGTTTCTCGGCATGATGATCGGCTCGCTCGCCACGGGCTTTCTCGGTGACCGCTACGGCCGCCGCTTCACGTATCAGACCAATCTGGTCGTATTCGGGCTCGCGTCGCTCGGCGCGGCCGTCGCGCCGAACATGGCCGTGCTGATCGCGTGCCGCTTCGTGATGGGGCTCGGGCTCGGCGCGGAGAACGTGGTCGGCTATTCGACGCTCACCGAGTTCGCGCCCCCCGCGTCGCGCGGCAAGCTGCAGGGACTGATGGCCGTGTTCGTCGTATCGGGGCTGCCGGTCGCCGGGCTGATCGGGCTCACGCTGATCCCTTCGTTCGGCTGGCGCGCGATGTTCGTGCTCGGCGGAATCGGCGCGCTCGGCGTATGGTATGCGCGCAAGTCGCTGCCCGAGTCGCCGCGCTGGCTCGAGTCGGTCGGCCGCCACGACGAAGCGGACGCGATTCTGCGGCGCATCGAGCAGGAAGTGATGGCGAGCCGTCCGGGCAAACCGCTTCCGCCGCCTTCGGCGCGCCCGACCGTGCAGCGCTCGCGGGCGCTCGGCTCGCTCTTTGCAGGCGCGATGCTGCCGCGGATGATCGTCGGCTGCGTGACGCTCGTCGTGATCAACACGCTGCTGTACGGCTTCGTTACGTGGCTGCCGACATTCTTCGTGCATCAGGGTTTCAGCATCGCGAAGTCGTTCGGCTACGCGCTCGTGATGTCGCTCGGCGCGCCGGTGGGCTCCGCGATCGGCGCACTGACGGCGGACCGCTGGGGCCGCAAGCCGACCATCGTGATCTCGTCGCTGATTGCCATCGTGTTCGGCGCGATCTATCCGTTCGTGAGCAACCCGGTGCTCCTGCCGATCGTCGGGCTGCTTCTCGTGATTCCGATCTACGTGCTCGTCGCGCTGCTCTTCGCGATCTACGTGCCGGAACTCTTTCCTACCGAAGTGCGGCTGCGCGCTTCGGGCATTTGCAACACCCTCGGCCGCGGCGCGACGATCGTCACGCCGTTCATCGTGGTGGCGCTGTTCGGGCGCTACGGGATCGTCGGCGTGCTGGCCCTCATGATCGGCCTGCTCGCGATCCAGATCGTCGTGGTCGCGTGGCTCGGGGTCGAGCCCACCGGACAGGGCCTCGAAGATATTCAGCCGACCGGCGCGCGAGCGCTTCACGAGGTCGGCCCCGATGCGCGGGTTTCCCCGCTCAAGTAGACATGGAGAAGCGAAGATGGATGCAGTGAACCAGCAGAATCTCGATGCCCAGCTGTTCATCGACGGGCAGTTCGTCGATGCCGCCTCGGGCGCGACGATGGACATCGTCAACCCGGCGACGGGCACGGTGATCGGCAGTCTCGCGGCGGCGTCGGAAGCGGACGTCGACCGCGCGGTGAACGCGGCGCACCGCGCGTTCGAAGGCGGCGCGTGGCGCGATTTGCCGATCCAGCAGCGCGCCCGCGTGCTCAATCGCTTCGCCGACCTGTTCGAAGCGGACCTCGAAAACTTCTTCAGGCTGGAGACGCTGAACAACGGTCGGCCGCTCGTCGAAACGCGCGCGCAGGTGTCGCGCCTGCCGCAGTTCTACCGCTATTTCGCGGCGCTTGCGCTCACGCGCCGCAGCGACGTGATTCCCGTCGAAGGCCCGTATCTTTGCTACACGCAGCGCGTGCCGCTCGGCGTCATCGCGCTGATGACGTCGTTCAACCATCCGCTGATGATCCTCTCGAAGAGCCTCGCCCCGGCGCTCGCGACCGGCAACAGCGTCGTCATCAAGGCCTCCGAGCAGACGCCGCTCACGACCGTGCGGCTCGTGCGCCTTCTCAAGGAGGCGGGCGTGCCGGATGGCGTCGTCAACGTGGTGAACGGCGAAGGCAAGGAAGCCGGCGCGTCGCTCGCAAGGCATCCGCTCGTCAAGAAAGTGGTGTTCACGGGCGGCACCGATGTCGGCCGCTCGATCGGCGAGGCGGCCGCGCGCAACTTCGCGTTGACCACGCTCGAACTGGGCGGCAAGGGCGCGGTGATCCTCTTCGACGACATGGACATCGATCGCGCCGTCAATGGTGCGGCGTTCGCGGCGTTCATCGGGGCGGGGCAGACGTGCGTGTGCGGCGCGCGGCTGCTCGTGCACGAGAAGATTTACGACGCGTTTCTCGCGAAGTTCCGCGCGAAGGTGGCGTCGATCCGCGTGGGCGATCCCGCCGATGCGAACACGCAGCTCGGGCCGGTGATTTCAGAGCGCTCGCGGCGCCGCATCCTGGCGATGCTCGATCGCGGCGTCAACGACGGCGCCAAGGTGTTGACGGGCGGCAAGATTCCCGCGCATCTGAGCGAGGGCTTCTTCATCGAGCCGACGGCGTTCTACGACGTCGATCCGAAATCCGAACTGGGTCAGGAAGAAGTCTTCGGCCCGGTCACGGTGATCATGCCGTTCAAGGACGAAGCCGACGCGCTGCGCATCGCGAACGACACGAAGTTCGGGCTCGCCGCATCGGTATGGACGAACGACGTGGCGCGCGCGCATCGCGTGGCGAGCAAGCTCGTGTTCGGCATGGTGTGGATCAACGACCACCACCGGCTCGACCCGGCGTCGCCGTGGGGCGGCTTCAAGCAGAGCGGCACGGGCCGCGAGACGGGCATCGAATCGTTCGACCAGTTCAGCGAACCGCGCGCCGTCACGGTCAACACGAGCGGCACGACGGTCGACTGGTACGCCGACGACGGTCAGCTCAAACGCCTCAACTGATTGGCCCCGCAAGGCGCGCAAGGCAGGCCGCCTTGCGCGTTCGCATGAGATGGCCGCGGGCCGCGTCAGCCGCCCGCGCCATGACCGTGAAAGCGCGCGAGGAACTGCTGCGCGCGGGCGGACTGGGGCGAGCCGAAGAACTGTTCCGGCGGCGCCGCTTCAACGACCTGTCCGCCATCCATGAACACGATCCGGCTCGCCACCTGCCGGGCGAATTCCATCTCGTGGGTCACGATGACCATTGTCGCGCCCTCGTTCGCGAGCGACTTCATCACGCTCAGCACCTCACCCACGAGCATCGGGTCGAGCGCGCTCGTCGGTTCGTCGAACAGCAGCACGTCGGGCTTCATCGCGAGCGCGCGGGCGATGCCGACGCGCTGCTTCTGCCCGCCCGAGAGCCGCGACGGAAACTGATCGTGCTTGTCCGCAAGACCCACGCGCGCGAGCAACGCCTCCGCCTCCTGCCTCACGGTCGCACGATCGCGCTTCAGCACATGCAGCGGCGCCTCCATCACGTTCTCGATCACGCTCAGGTGCGGCCACAGCGCGAAGTGCTGAAACACCATGCCGATGCGCGCCCTCATCGAGGCCAGGTCGGCGTCGCTCATCCGGATGCTCGTGTTGTCGCGCACGCCCATCCGGCGGCCGGACACGTGGACGCTGCCCGCGTCCGGCGTTTCCAGCCAGTTGATACAGCGCAGCAGGGTCGACTTGCCGCAGCCTGACGGTCCGAGCAGGCAGACGGTCTCGCCCTTCGCGACCTGAAGCGACACATCGCGCAGCACGTGGTTCGTGCCGAACGACTTCGAGATGCCGTTCAGCATCAGGACGTTGGGCGCGGCTGCCGCCGTTGCGGCCGACGCAGCGTGTGCGGCGGAAGACATAGAGAGTGAATTCACGCGCGGCGTTCCTCGGCGATTTTGTTCAGCACGCCGGTGCCGGCCTCGATGGCGAGACAGATGCACCAGTAGAGCAGCACTGCCGTGACGAAGGCAGCGAACGGTATGAAGTAGGTGGCCTGGATGCCCGTCATCTCGTGAGTCAGCTCGCTGACGGCGATCACGGTCAGGAACGCGCTGTCCTTGACGATCTGGATCATCTGGTTGCCGATCATGGGCATTGCGCGCAGCAGGATCGGCGGCAGGATGATGCGCCGAAGGAGCGTGAGGCCGCGAAAGCCGAACGCCTTGCCGGACTCGATCATCGTGACGGGCAGTTCCTGCCACGCGCCGCGCAGCAGTTCGCCCATGTACGCGGTGTTGTAGAGAATCAGCGCGAGCGCGCCCGCCGCCCAGTTCGACATGCTGATACCGAACGTCGGCAAGCCGAAGTAGATCAGGTAGACGAACAGGAGAAACGGCGCGCAGCGCATCGCATCCACGTAGGCGGACGCGGCCCGGGCAACGAGCTTGTGTCTCGACATCAGGAGCGGCGTGAGGAGCGCGCCCAGCACGAGCGACGCGACGCCCGCGACGACGAGCAGGATCACCGTGTTCAGGAGCCCGGCGAAGACGACGTCGCGCTGGCTCCAGATGGTCGCAAAATCATGCATCATGCGATTCCCCCGTGCCGCAGGCGCACTTCGATCATGCGCTGCAGGCGGATGAGCACGAAGACGATCAGCCCGTACAGCACCAGCGCGAAGATGAACGGCGGCAGCGGCTCATACGTGTTCGAGCCCACGCGCAGCGCGGCGCGCGTGATCTCGACAATGCCGATCACCGCAACCGCGGGCGTCGACTTGATTTGCAGCGTCATTTCGTTGACGAGGCCGGGCAGACTCGCACGCCATACCTGCGGCAGCACGATGCGGCGCATGCGGGTCGCGCGCGGCATCGCAAACGAGAGCGCCGCGTCATACTGGTCGCGCGGGAACTCGACGAGCGCGCTGCGCCAGATCTCGCAATTGAACGCGGACGTGCTGACGGTCAGCGCCACGATTGCCGCGGGCACCGGATCGAGCGAGATGCCGAATTGCGGAAGCGCGAAGAAGATGAGCAGCGTCAGCGTGACGGTCGGGCACGACCTGACGATGCTCACGTACGAATAGACGATGCCGTTGAGCCCGGGAACCCGGGCCCAGCGGATGAGCGCCAGCGCGAGCCCGAGCGGAACACCCAGCACGATGCTCGCGAGCGACAGCGAAATCGTCGCGAGCGCGCCCTGGGTGATGCTCCAGTAATCGAAAGCGGTCATCTGTCGGACCCGGCGGCGCGCTTCAGTTGACCGACTGCGGCATGGATTCGAAGCTCGCGCCGAACCACTTCTTCTGCATCTGGTACATCTCTCCGCTCTTGCGCAGGTCGAGCAGCGCGCCATTGATCATTTCGAGCGCGGCCGAGTTGCCCTTCTTCACGGCCCACGCGATGTACACCGGGTTGCCGATCTTCTGGCCGAGCACGAAGGTATCAGGGCGCGTCTTGATGAGCGAGTTCAGGTTGATCTGCGTGTTCGCGACCGCGTCGAGGCGACCGAGTGCGAGGTCCTGATACGTCTCCGGATACGACTGATATTCGACGATCTGCTTGATGCCCTTGCCGCCATTCTTCTTCTTCAGTTCCTCGTCGAAGGCCTTGAGGTCGGAGAGCATCGCGCTGCCGGTCTGCGCGCCGACCACCTTGCCGGCGAGATCGTCCGCCGACTTGATGCTGGAACCCTTCTTGACCGCGTAGTACGTCGTCGATTCCGACAGCGGCGACGTGAAGTCGAACGTACCCTTGCGCTCCGGCGTGACGAGCACGGCGGTCACGGCCATGTCGTACTTGCCCGTCGTCACGCCCGGCAGGATGCCGGACCACGGCATGATCTGCTGGCGCACCTCGACCGGCAGCTTCTTTTTCACGAGCGCGAGCATTTCGTTGTCGTACCCGGTGGGCTTGCCGTTGTCGACGAACTCGAAGGGCTTGAAGTCGTCCTCGGTCGCCACCGACAGATAGCCGCGCGCCTTGATCTCCTCCGCCGTCGCCGCATGCGCCGCCTGCACGATGCCGAGCGCCGCGACCGCGGCGAACAACGCCGACTGCGCCGCGCGCCGCAAGCCGTCGCGCTTCTTGATCTGGAGTGCGGTGAACCAGGTATGACGAGACGACATGGAATTCCCCTTTGTGTTGAGGCCATCGTCGTGCGCGTTCAGGCGCACTGCTTTGGCCGGATCGATGTTTGCTGCCTGCGGCAAGACGGTTTGTATGCACACTTACGAGTTGGCCGATTAATGCAAGTGGCATGCCAACGAACGGGGCATTCCCGTAGGACGCGGCACGGGTGCGCCGTGCGCGGATCGACATCGCCCGGGCCACGCGCCGACGCACCAAAGCATCACGGAAACTGCACAAAATAGCGTGATTCCTGCACTCGTTTGGTTCGGCGGCAGGCGCGAAAGATGCAGCGCGAATGCGTGTTGATGCGCGCCAAAAAAGGCGCGCATATCGCAGTGCCCGGACGCGTTTCTTCCTGATACGATGTGTGCTGACAATCATCCAGAATCATCGACAATCACGCGGCAATCAAGCGGCAATCAGGAAACCGGACCATGATCGAAAGCGGACAACTCACCCTCGGCGACGAGCCATCATTTCGTGAAGTGATCGAGCCGGGCGGGCGCTGGTCGCGCCGGCTGGAGACGGGCGAGCGCTTGCGCATCGTCGATCTCGAAGGGCAGCAGGCGGTCGATTTCCTTTGCTATTCCGCGGAACTGCCGCTCGACCGGCTCAACGTTCCGAACACGGTGAAGCTGAATCGCTCGCTGTATGTGTCGAAGGGCAGCACGATCTATTCGGACCGCGCGCGCAGGATGTTCTCGGTGCTCGAAGACACGTGCGGCTTTCATGACACGCTCGCCGGCTGTTGCAGCAACGAGATGGATCTGCTGCGCTATGGGGTCGTCAAAACGTTGAGCTGCCGTAGCAACTTCGTCGCCGAGCTGGCGAAGTGGTCGATGGCACCGTCCGAGATCGTGTCGAACATCAACTTCTTCATGCGCGTCTCGTTCGACGACGCGGGGCGCGTCGAGATTGCGCCGGGCCAGTCGAAAGCGGGCGACTACGTCGTGCTGCAGGCGGAAATGCCGGTGATCGCGGTGTTGTCGAACTGTCCGCAGCAGAACAATCCGTCATCGGGATTCAAGCCCACGCCGGTCGAGGTCGCGATCTGGCGCGCGCCCGGCGACACGACACGCGAAGCGGCGGCATGACGACCAGAGCGCGAGGCAGGACCCAATCCGGGGCCGCAGCCGACGCCGATGCGGGCGAGGCTTCGCAGTGGCGCCACACGGCGCTCGACGCGCGTCCCGGCTTCCTCATCCGCCGGCTGCATCAGATTCACGTCGCGCTGTTCGTCGAGGAATGCGCGCCGGAAGGAATCACGCCGGTGCAGTACAGCATCCTGACGGCGCTTGAGCAGATGGGGCCGTCGGAGCAGATCGCGCTTTCGCGCGCGGTCGGCCTCGACCGTGCGAATACCGCCGACGTGATCGGCCGGCTGGTCGAACGGCGGTTCATTCAGCGTCGCGGCTCGCGCACGGACAAGCGCAAGAAGGTCGCGGAACTCACAGACGTGGGGCGCGCGCTGCTCGGGCGGCTCGAAACCGGTGTCGCGAGGGCGCACGAACGCACGCTCGCCGCGCTCCCGCCTGCGGACCGCAAGCAGTTCATGGCGTATCTGCTGACCCTCGTCGAAACGAACAACGAACTGAGCCGTACGCCCGTGATGCGCGAGGGCAAGAGGAAGGCGGGCGGCGACGAATCGTAGCTTACGCGGCGAGCATGGCATGCACGGCGCGCGCGATCGAGAGCACGCCTTCGTCAGCGCCGCGCGCGCCCATGACCGACAAGCCGAGCGGCGCGCCTTCGAACGTCGTCCACGGCATGTTCACTTGCGGCAGGCCTGCGAGCCCGGCCATGCACAGCATCTGTTGCGAACGCGCGCGCACCTCGTCGACCGTTTCGCGCGATGCGTCGAGACGCGGCGCGATCCACGGCAAGGTAGGCATGAGGACGTACGTGTCTGGCCGGTCGAAGACGCGGGCAAGCTCGCGCACCGCTTCCACGCGCACGCGTTGCGCCGCGTGCACGTCCGCCGCGGTGACCCGCACCGCCGCTTCCATGCGGGCGCGCACGTCGGCGCCGAAGCTCCCGATGTGATCGAGGGCCCAGCGGCCGTGCTGCTGCGCGACTTCGGCGGCCTGGAGCACGCGAAACGCCTGCGCCCATGCGTCCGGACGCAGTCCGGCGGGCAGGAGCTTCAAGGCGAATCCGTCCGACAGCGCTTCTATCGTCCGGCCAAACGCCGTGTTCACGGCTTCATGCAGCAGCGGCAGGACGACCTCGGGCACGTAGAGCTGCGCGTCGGTGCTCACCGGCTGCGGAGTGCTGTGCGCGAGCACGCTGAAGACATCGGCGAGCAGCGCGCCGTCGCGCGCGAACCAGCCGACGGTGTCGAAGCTGTGCGCAAGCGTCACGCAGCCGTTCGGGGCGATGCGGCCATGCGTCGGCCGCATGCCCCATATGCCGCAGTAGCTCGCGGGCAGGCGGATCGAGCCGCCGCAGTCGGTGCCGAGGCCGATGTCCGCGTGCCCCGCGGCGACCGCCACCGCCGACCCCGACGACGACCCGCCCGGCAACCGGCCCGCATCGGCGGGATTGCGCGGCGTGCCGTAGTGCGCGTTGATGCCGGCGAGGCTGTAGGTGAGTTCATCGGTGACGGTCTTGCCGGCCCATTGTGCGCCATGGTCGAGCAGCAGGCGCACGGCGGGCGCGGTGACCGTCGCGCACGGTTGAAGAGCGGCCCATTCCGGGTTGCCGCCGCCGGTCGTGAGGCGCTCGATGTCGAACACGTCCTTCACCGCAAGCCGTTGTCCAGCGAGCGTCGCGTAGAGGGGCGCCACCGGCGCGGGCAGCGCGCCGAAGCCGTCGCGCACGAACGCCCCGTTCAGGCCGGGCTGGAGCAGGTCGTCGCGCGTCATTCGTCTCTCCAGCTCACGTGTGCGGCAACCACGCGCCAGTCCTCGCCTACCTTCACCCAGGTTTGCGACTGGCGTCCGATGCGGGGTTCGCCCTCGCGCCGGAACGTGATGTTCGCGACGGCGAATGCGTCTCCGAACGTCGTGATCGACCTGTCGACGATGCTTCGCATGAGGCCCTTGCCGGGGCGCTGCGCGCGGAACTCGCGGATGGCGTCGTAACCCTGAAGGTTTTCCGTCGCGCCGTAGCGCAAGGTGTGCGGGCTGTTCCAGAAGAGCGTGTCGAGCATCGCGACGTCGTTGGTCGTGAGCGCGCGTTCGTACGCATCGAAGGCCGCATCGACGGCGGCAAGGGTGGCGGGATCGTTTATCAGCATGGTGTCTTCATTGCGCATGGAGCGCGGCGTCGAACAGTTCGACAGGCGCGGCGTACAGGCCGCGGCCAAGGAGGCCTGCGCGGCCATCGGCGCCGATCATGGCGATTGCGGCAAGCGGTGCGATGCGCATCGACGATACCGCAGCGGCGTCGAGCGCGCAGCGATGGCCGCCGAAAGCCGGATGCGCGCCCGCGAGCAAGGGCGGCTGTTCGCTGCGCCAGGCCGCGGGCAGCCAGCCGGCGAATGCCTGCGCGGGCTCGGGCGCAAGAGAGAGCGCTTGCGCGCCGAAGCCGGCTGCGTCGATCACGCCGCTGTCGCCGGTGAGCGGCGCGGCAAGCGTCTGCGATGCCGCGTCGAGCCGGGGACCGCGAGGCGCGTCGGCGGCAAGCGTCGACCAGCGCGACGGATTGCCCGCAAGCCGGACGCCGACACTGCGGCCGTTGCCCGCGAGCGCGACGACGAGCGTGCACGCGGGATCGGCGCCGCTGCTCGCGGCGGCGTCCATCATCAGGTGGCACGCGGCCATCCACAGCGTGAGGAAAAAGAGCGGCGTCTCCCGCAGCATCGTATCGACGGCGGGCTCGCGCATGCGCGGGGCAAGGCGTTCGCGAAGCGCGGCCGTCGCGGCGGTGGTGCGCGCGTGCAGGTCGTCGCCATCCGCGAGGCCCGCTGCGGCGAGCGCGAGCAGATCGATCGGGCCGCTTTCGAGCGCTTCCGCAAGCGCGGACGCGAGCATCGTGTCACGCCATTCGAGCCGCTCGAGCAGCGCATGATTGCGCGTGCCGAAGCGGATCTGCGGACCCGCGCCGCTGCCGAGAAGCGACCACGCGCGATGCGCGGGATCGTTCGCGTCGCAGACTTCGACGAGCGTCGCCGAAGGCGAGACGACCGCGGCGAGCGGCGTCACGACGCCGAACGACTGCGCGCTCGCGAGCCGCACGCCGCCGCTCGCGATGAGCCGCACGGCCTCCGCTTCGGTGGGCGCCCAGTCCTCGTGCAGACAGCACATGACCGCCGAGGACAGCACGGGCGCCGGCGGATCGCGCGGATCGTCGTACGGCGGCCCCGCGTGCAGCAGCGTGAAGTCGGGCAGGCCGACGGCGTCGCGCGCCGCCGCCACCGCGCGCCATTGCGGCCGCACGGCGTAGATCCGCGCGAGCGCCGCGCTATTGGCGGCCTGCGTGCTCATCGCGGGCTGCTTCCCAGGCTGAGCCAGCCGCGCACGCGTGACCACAGGATCTTCCAGAACATGTTGCCGAGGTTGAGCGGCGCACCCGACGGGGCCGTGTCGACGTGTCGCGGGGCGGGTCGCGCGGCGGGTGGGTCGTTGGCCGCGGGCCGGGCAGTGTAGGGGCCTGCCTCGATGGGAACTTCCGCGGCCTGCTCGCGTGTTCCGGCTTCGGTTGCCTCCGCCTCGGCCTGGGCCTCGACCGTGGCCGCATCCGCCGCGGCGGCGTCGAGCTTCGCCTTCAGGTTCGCGGCGAATGCCTCGGTCATGCGGGTCGCGAGCTCCTTCACGATGCCGCCGCGCGAGAACTGCGCGAGGGTGCCGGCAATCGTGTAGTCGACTTTGACGTCGACGCGCGTGCGCCCGGGCGACGGCTCGTCCAGCGAAAAAGCCGCTTCGCCCTTCACGCGCGACGCGCTCTTGCGATCCACGCCGCCGCCGCTCACGCTGCCGCGCCTCGCGGCCTCGTCGAGTTTCATCTCGCCGTCGCCGGCAAAGCTCGCGACGATCGGGCCGAGCTTCACGGTCATCGCGAGCTTGAGCAGGCCGCCGACGGGCGGCGCGCTGAGCGATGCGCCCGGCAGGCACGCGACGATGCCGGGCGTATCGTGAAAGCAGGCCCATACGGCGTCGGGCGGATAGGGGACAGTGAAGCTCTGTTCGATTTCCATAGGCTCTCGCGGCGAAGGGTTCAGGCGGTGACGGCGGCAGCGAGGGGCTGCGCGGCGCGGGCACGGCGCGCGTCGAGCACGCGCCGGATCGCTCGCACGATGCCGACGTAGCCCGTGCAGCGGCAGAGATTGCCGGAGAGTTCGAGGCGCACGCGCGCGTCGTCGGCGTCGGGCAGGCGGCTCACGATGTCGCGCGCCGTCACGAGCATGCCCGGCGTGCAGTAGCCGCATTGCAGCGCGTGCTCGGCCGTGAAGGCCGCGCGCAGTTCGTTCATCAGGGCGTCGTCGTCGAAGCCCTCGATGCTGCGCACGTCCGACCCCGCGCACGCGATTGCGGGCGTGATGCACGAGCGCGCGGGCGCGCCGTCCACCATCAGCGTGCAGGCCCCGCACACGCCCTGTTCGCAGCCGATGTTGGTGCCGGTGAGCATCTGCTGCTCGCGCAGGAAGTCCGCGAGACTCGTGCGCGGTTCGACGAAGTCCGCGACCTTCGCGCGGTTCACGGTGAGTTGCAGCGGCTTTCTGATGGCGTCGGTCATTGCGGGTTCCTGCCGTGTTCGCGTAGCGTCGCGGCGGCGCGCATGAGCGCCACGCGATGCACCTGGTATTCGTAAGTGCCGGGCTCGAGCCCCGCGCCGGTCAGACAGGGATCGAGGAGCGCGGGCGAGGGATCGTCGACGAGCGCGCGCGCATTGGCGATCAGACAGGGCGGAGCGTCGATCGCACCGATCACCGCGCGGCAGATGCCGGCCCGGGCGTCGTCGATGAAGACGGCGATCGCCTCCGCGAACTCGCCCGGCTTGCGGTTGAACTTGTAGTAGCTCCAGCGCGCGGTATCCGACAGGCGCCGGATGCGCACGCCGGTCAGGATCTCGTCGGCTTCGAGCGCGGTGGTGAACGCCCCGGCCATCCAGTCGGCGCTCGCCACCACGCGCTCGCCGCCCGGCCCCGCGACGAGAAAGTCCGCCGCGAGCGCGCACATCACGTTGATCCAGTCGGCGGCGGGGTCGGCGTGCGCGAGGCTGCCGCCGAGCGTGCCGCGATTGCGCACCGCGCGATACGCGATGCCCCGCGCGACATGCGCCATCAGGCCCTGCGTGAAGTCCTCGATCGCGCCGTCCTCGATCTCGGCGTGCGTCACGCATGCGCCGATCACGCCGTACTCGCCGTCGCTGCGCGTTTCGCGCAGCGCGGCAATGCCGCGCAGGTCCACCAGCAGTTCGGGCTGCGCGAGACGCAGGTTCATCATCGGGCCGAGCGACTGGCTGCCGGACACGAACTTGCCCATGCCGTCCGTCGGCGTGACGAGGCGGATCGCTTCGTCGCAGGCGAGCGGCTTTTCATAGTCGAAGGCGGCCGCTTTCATGCGGGAACTCCTTTTCCGAGGGCTTCACGCGCCGCGGCGGCGAGTGCCTCGAGCACGACGCGCGGCGACACCGGCAACTGGTTGACTTCGGCGCCGAGCGGGCGCAGTGCGTCGTTGACCGCATTCGCGATCGCGGCGGGCGAGCCGATCGCGCCGCTTTCGCCGATGCCTTTCTGCCCGAACTCCGTGTAGGGCGCGGGCGTTTCCATGTGCTCGATGCGGATCGCGGGCACTTCGGTCGCGCCGGGCAGCAGATAGTCGGCGAGCGTCGAGGCGAGCGGCTGCCCGTCCTCGCTGTACGGCATCGCCTCATAGAGCGCCGTGCCGATGCCCTGCGCCGCGCCGCCGTAGACCTGTCCGTCGACGACCATCGGATTGATCAGCACGCCGCCGTCCTCGACGATCACGTAGTCGAGGATCTCGGTCTGCCCGAGCGCCGTGTCGACGGCGACGACCACCGCGTGGCACGCATAGCTGAAGGTGCCCGTATCGCGCTTAGCCTGATACGACGTGGAGACTTCGAGCCCGCGCGGATCGACATCGGGCGGCAGCAATTGCGGTTGCAGATACCAGGTGTGCGCGATCTGCTCGAGCGTGCGGCGACCCGCCGCGCCCACCACCGCGCCGCCTTCCCAGCGCACCCGCTCGATTGGTTCCGCCAGCAGCCACGCGCCGATCTTCATCAGCCGCGCCTTCAGCTCCTTCGCCGCCTGCCCGACGGCGCCGCCCGCCATCACGATCGAGCGCGAGCCCCACGTGCCCGTCGAATAGGGTGTGACGCCGGTGTCGCCGAGCACGATGCGCACGCGCTCCGTATCGATGCCGAGCACGTCGTGCGCGATCTGCGCGAGCGTGGTCTCCATGCCCTGGCCGTGCGAGTGCACGCCCGCGCGGACTTCGAGCACGCCGTCGGGCGTGAGGCGGATCACGGCCGGCTCGCGCCCGGGCACCATCGGAATGCCCCAGCCGTGATAGACCGACGTGCCGTGCGCGCCCTGCTCGCAGAAGACCGCGATGCCGAATCCGATGCGCCGTCCGTCCGGCTCGCCGCGCCGCTGCCGCTCGCGCACGGCGGCGAGGTCGATGGCGGCGACCGCGCGGCGCACGGCCTCCGGATAGTCGCCGCTGTCGAAGTGCTTGTTCGTGATGTTGTCGAACGGCATCTCGTGCGCCTCGACGAGATTGCGCAGCCGCACCTCGTGCGGCTCGATGCCCGCTTCGACCGCGATGGCGTCCATCATCGTTTCGATCGCGTAGCACACGCCGGTGCGCGCGACGCCGCGATACGGCAGGATCGGCGGCTTGTTGGTGGCGACCGACCACGTGCGGCAGCGATAGCGGTCCATCTTGTACGGCCCCGGCAGAATGCTGCCGACCTGCGCGGCTTCGAGGCACGCCGAGAACGGGTAGGACGAGTAGGCGCCGGAATCGACGGTCGCTTCGCATTCGACGGCGAGCAGGCGCCCGTCACGCTCCGCATAGGCGGTGATGTCGTAGTCGTGTTCGCGGCAGTTGGCGTTGGCCGTCAGTTGCTCGCGGCGGTCTTCGAGCCAGCGCACGGGCCGCGCGAGACGCATCGCGAGCCAGCCGCAGCAGACTTCCTCCGGCAGCAGAATGCCCTTGTAGCCGAATCCGCCGCCCACGTCCGGCGCGATCACGCGCACCTGTCCTTCGTCGAGCCCGAGGCACTGCGCGAGTCCCGTGCGCGTGATGTGCGGCATCTGCGCGGAGGTGTGCACGATCAGCTGCGACAGACGCCTGTCCCAATGCGCGACGACGCCGCGCCCTTCCATCGGCGCCATGCTCTGGCGCGCGGTGCGCAGCTTGCGATGCACGCGGATCGGCGCGTTCTCGCGGATCGCGTCGAGATCGATCTCGCTCTTCGCGTCGACGAAGGTTTCCAGGAAGACGTTGTCGCCCCAATGCTCATGCACGAGCGCGGAGCCTTCGCTGCGCGCGGCGAGCATGTCCACGACCGCGGGCAGTTCCTCGAAGTCGACGAACACCTGCGCGGCGATATCTTCGGCAGCGGCGCGCGTCGCCGCGACACACATCGCGATCGGCTCGCCGACCTGCCGAACCTTGCCGCCCGCGAGCACCGTCTGCTCCGAGGGCTTGAAGCCGGGCAGCCCGGAGTTCGCGACGATCGGACTCACGCCGTCCAGGTCGGCGAGCGTATAGACGGCGCCCTCGAAGCCCGGCGGCTTCTCGATGCCGACGATATGGCCATGCGCGATCGGACTGCGCACGAACGCGACGTCGAGCATGCCGACCATGCGGATATTGCCGACGTATTCGCCGCGGCCGTGCAGGAAGCGGTCATCCTCCTTGCGCGCAAGCGAGGCGCCGATGCCTTGCGGCCGGTCCGGCGAAGGGGGCGTGAGCGGGCGTTTCATCGTGTTCCCTCGTGGGCGGGTCAGGCGGCCATCGCGAGCGGCAGGCTCGGCGAGTTCGCGTTGAAGCGCACGCCGTCGCGCAGACAGAAGAGCGGCGTGAGCATGCGGTCCGTGACGACCTTCGTGCCCTCGTTGTCCTCCAGCACCCAGCGTCCGCGGCGATCGTCGAGCACGCTGATGTCGGCGCCGCGGCCCACTTGCAGCGTGCCGATCTGGTCCTCCATGCCGGCGAGCTTCGCGGCGTTGCTCGTCACCATGCGCACGACGTGGTCGAGCGGCAGGCCGAGCGCGAGCATGCTCGTCATCGCGCTCACGAGGCTGAACTGCGAGCGGCCGAGGAACGAATGCTCTTCGTCAGGGTGGCTGTCGGGCGTGCCGGCGGGCGCGGGGACGGTCGTGTTGTAGCCGTGCATGTCGGCGCCGAGCGTGTCGGGCATCACGCCGCTGTCGAGCACGATGCGCGCCGTATTGAAGCTGAAATGCGAGCCGTGTCCGACATCCACCTTCAGGCCGCGCGCGGTCGCCTCGTGCACGAGCGGATGCAGCCGTCCGTTCTCTTCGACGAAGCCGCCCGGGTGACGGCTGAACGGATGCGCGAGGATGTCGCCGGGCTTGAGCGTCTCGACGACCTGATCGAAGATCGAATCCGGATTCACGGCGAGGCCGCCCGCTTCGGGCTTCGGCCACAACTGCCCGAAATGGATGTAGAGCGGCAGGTTCGCATCGCGCCCGATTTTCGCGGCGATCTTCATGACGTCGAGCCCCCAGCGCGCGAAGCCGCCGATCTCGGCATGCGCCTTGATTCCCTTCACCAGGTCCGCGTTGGCGAGCGCCGATTTCACGGTGGCGGCGGCGTCGAGACAGTCGGGACGGTACAGGTCCGGGTAATAGTGCCCTTCGAGTCCGCCGACCAGATACGCCGACATGTAGGCGAGCACGCGTGTCGCGGCAGGCTGCGCGACGAAGTGCCTGAAGCCCGGCATCGTGATGCAGCTTGCGCCGCCCTGATCGACGAGCGTCGTCACGCCCGATTGCACGCCGCACATGTCTGCGTTCAGGCCGAAGCGGCCGGTCACGTACTGGTAGACGTGTGCGTGGGTGTCGATCAGGCCCGGCAGGACGAGGCGGTCGCGGCAGTCGATCGTTTCCGCGTCCGTTTCGCGTGCGGCGAGGTCCGGCCCGATGGCCGCGATGCGGCCGTTCACAACGAGAATGTCGAGGACGGCGTCGAGCCCGGCGGACGGATCGACGACGCGGCCGCCTTTGAGTAGGACCTGGGTCATATGCGGATAACGGCTCATGGGGAGTTGGCGAGATGCGTGGTGTACCGCAAATAGCGTGCCGGTTTGTCCGGATGAGCCTGAATGTGGCGCGAAGGCCGCAGCCACAAGGGCCCCGGGCCGGAGCATCGGGACAATGCGGGCTATACCACGCATTTGGCGGACGCCTCATGCACCAGCATGAGCGGCGCGTGCCCGCACCCGCACCGGATTCATGCGCGGCGCATGCTTATGGTGAATTAGCGTGGTGTGCCACCTATATTCGTCGTGGCGCTGGAATCGCATAGAATGATGACAACAGGGCGTTCGCCAAACGCGAAGGTCGTTCAACCTCCGGTCCACGTCGACGATGATCAACGATGAAGCAGACACCGGCTCTGTCCGGCAGGAACTCGAAGCGCTGCAGGCGAGGTCGCCGCTTTTCAGCCGGCCCGGCTTCCTGATCCGCCGCATGCATCAGATTCATGGATCGCTCTTCGCCGAAGAGACGAGCGCTTTCAATATCACACCGGTTCAATACAGTTTGCTTACGACGCTCGATTCACTCGGCGAAATCGACCAGAACACGCTGGCGATCGAAGTCGGACTGGAGCGTTCAAGCGTCGCGGAAGTGATCCCGCGTCTGGAGTCGCGCGGGCTGATCGCGAGAAATCAGGCATCGCACGACAAGCGCGTGAAGCTCGTCAAGCTCACGCGGCAGGGCAAGCGGCTCGTCACGAAGATGGGGCCCGCGGTGCAGCGCGCACACGAGCGGACCGTCGAACACCTCCCGCCCATGGAGCGCGATTTCTTCATGCTGCAATTGATTCGCCTCGTCGAGGCGAACAACGACAACAGCATCGTGCCGTTCCGTTTGCCTCCGTCGGAGTAGCGTGCGCTGGCGCAGCGAAAGAGCGCCTCACGGCGCGACGGGTTACGCGTTCGCCTGTTCGCGGATGAGTTCGATCAGCGCGCGAAGGCCTGCCGGTATGTGCCGGCGGCCGGGATAGTAGAGGCACAGGCCGTCGAAGGGCGGCGTCCAGTCTTCGAGCATGCGCACGAGCGTGCCGGCGGCCAGATCGTCCCTGACCTGCCACTCCGTCAGATAGGTGATGCCGGCGCCCGAGCGCGCGGCGTCGAGCATCAGCCCGGCTTCGTCGAGCGTCAGCGCGCCGTCGACGGCGACCGTCATCGTTTCGCCATGACGCTCGAATTCCCAGTGGTAGATCATGCCGCTCGCCATGCGAGTGCGGATGCACCGGTGCGACGCGAGGTCCGCCGGCGTGCGCGGCGCAGGATGCCCGGCGAGATACGCCGGGCTCGCGACCACCGCGAAACGCTGCGAGCGGCCGAAGGGCACGGCGATCATGTCGCGCGGCACGGTCTCGGCAAGGCGGATGCCCGCATCGAAACCTTCGACGACGATATCGATGAGCCGCCCTTCCGTGACGACGTCGAGCTTCATCTCGGGGTAGCGCTGCAGGAACGCCATGAAGAGCGGCATCGCCTGCCGCGCGCCGCCGATCGAGGTATTGATGCGCAACGTGCCCGAGGGCGTATCGCGGAAACTGCCTGCCTGCTCGATCGCCACGCGGATTGCCGACAGCGCGGGCGCGATGCTGTCGACGAACTGACTGCCAGCTTCCGAAAGCGATACGCTGCGCGTCGTGCGGTTGAAGAGGCGCACGCCGATTCGCGCTTCCAGTGCCGCAATCGAGTGGCTCAGCGCCGAGGTCGAGATGCCGAGTTCGGTTGCCGCCGCGCGGAAACTGCGATGGCGCGCCACCGCGAGGACCGCTTCCAGTTCGCCAAGCCCGGAGGTGTTCATTGTCCCAGATTGCTCAACGTGTCATGCCGGATTATATGGCTAGTCAGGCCAATGCGAGCGGGCTATCTTCCCTGGGATTCAGACAGCTCGCGGGAGCAGGCATGCAGCATATCGACAGGATCTATATCGACGGCGCCTTCGTCACACCGCATGGCGAAGAGTGGTTCGATCTCTACAATCCCGCTTCGGCGGAAGTCATCGGCAAGGTCAGGCTCGCGGATGAAACGGATGCCCGGCATGCGATCGCGGCGGCGAAGCGGGCGTTTGCCCTCTATTCGCGCACGAGCAAGGAGGAGCGCCTCGCGATCCTGCAGCGGATGCACGACGCCGTCGAGGCACGCGAGGACGCGCTTTTCGATGCGATCATCGAAGAATACGGCGCGCCGGTTTCGCGCGCGCGTTTCATGGTGAAGCACGCCACCAGCGTCATTCAGGAAGCGGCAAAGGTGCTGCGGGATTACGATTTCACGCGCCGGGCGGGCGCGGCGGAAGTGGTGATGCAGCCGCTCGGCGTGGCCGGCCTCATCACGCCATGGAACAGCAACGCGGGCTTCATCTGCGGCAAGCTTGCCGCCGCGCTGGCGGCGGGCTGCACGGCCGTGATCAAGCCGAGCGAGATGAGCGCGATGCAGACCCGGATCGTGACCGAAGCGCTGCACGAAGCCCGGGTGCCCGCGGGCGTCATCAATATCGTCACCGGCCGGGGGGAAACCGTCGGCGCCGAGATCAGCACGCATCCGGACGTCGCGAAGATTTCGTTCACGGGCTCGACCGTCGTCGGCAAGACGATCCTGCGCGCGGGCGCGGAGACGCTCAAGCGCGTGACGCTGGAACTGGGCGGCAAGTCGCCCATGATCGTTCTCGATGACGCGGATTTCGCGCAGGCCGTGCCGCTCGCCATTCAGGCCGGCTTCATGAACAGCGGACAGGCCTGCATCGCGGGCACGCGCATTCTCGTGCCGCAGGCGCGCATGGCGGAGTTCGAGGAACTGGCCCGCGCGGAAGTTGCCGGCACGCGCGCCGGAGACCCGCGCGACCCGAAAACCGTCGTCGGGCCGATGGTCAGCCAGAAGCAGTGGGAGCGCGTGCAGCGCTACATCCGCATCGGCATCGACGAGGGCGCGCGGCTTCTCGCCGGCGGCGAGGGCCGCCCCGAGGGCATCGGGCGCGGCTGGTTCGTGCGGCCGACGCTCTTTGGCGGCGTCAGCAACGACATGACCATCGCGCGCGAGGAAATCTTCGGCCCGGTTCTGTCCATCATCGGCTACCGCGACATCGAAGAAGCCGTCGCCATCGCCAACGACACGAATTACGGCTTGCAGGCTTACGTGGTGTCCGCCGATCCTGCGCGGGCGCATGCGCTCGCGGCACGTATCGAGGCGGGCCGCGTGCTCGTCAACACGCTGGCGCACGAACCGGCCGCGCCGTTCGGCGGCTTCAAGCAGTCGGGGATTGGCCGCGAATCCGGCACGTTCGGACTGGAAGCGTTTCTGGAGCCGAAGTCGATTCTCGGTGTAGCCGCGTGACGTAGCCGCGTGATGCGACGTGTCCGCGCCGGCATTTGAGGCCCGGTCCGCATGCTGCTCGGCCGCACGGCGTTGCCGCCGTGCGGTAAAAGCGCGTGCATCGTCGTCATGCCGGACGCGGGCCGTCCGGCCTCAGTGCATTTGCGCTTCGACGCGCGCGATGAGCCGCCCGATCCAGCCGCGCACGACGCTGTTCGATCCGGCGACCGGCAGCGAGAGCGCCGTCAGCCGGTATACATCGTTGCGCGAGATTTTCGACGCCCGTGCCGGATCGAGCCACGCGTCGTTGCGCACGAGCAGCAGCAGCGTTTCGAGGCCGATGAGAATCGGCCACAGGCAGGCGAGCCGCAAGCGCACGCAGCGGCGCGGAATCGCGAGCGTATAGTCCGCCGCCTCGCGGTAATGGTCGAGCGTGCGCCGCACGAGATCGAACAGCAGCGGTTTCGCGTCGCGTGAAGCGCCCGGCTGGAGCAGGTCCTCCGCGCGCAGGCCGAGCGGCTCGAGCAGCGCGGCAGGCACATAGCAGCGGCCGATGCGCAAATCCTTGCCGCAGTCGCGCAGGATATTGGTCAGCTGCAACGCCTTTCCGAACCGCACGCCACGTTGCGGCATCCGCGCCAGGTCCCAGTGCTGCACTTCGGGTCGGTGCGCATGGGTGATCGTGGTCCAGAACTCGCCGACGCAACCCGCCACGAGATACGTGTAGTGATCGAGTTCATCGGCCGTATCGAGTGCGGCGAGGCGGCCCGAACGCTCGTCCGGGAACGTGCGCAGGTCGAATTCCATTCCCATCGTCAGCGTCGTCACGATGTGCCGGACGGCCGCGCGGTCGCCGTCATCCAGCGCGTCGAGGAGCGCGAGCATCGGCTTGATCGACGCGAGCAGCGCGTGTTCGTGCGAGTCCGCCTGCTGACCCGCGACGTCGGATTCGATGCGCGCGAGCCGCGATTGGTCTGCCACGCCGTTGACCTGCGCGCGCAGCGAAAGCAGCAGTTCGACCCGGTGCTCGGGCGGGATGACGGAGGTGTCCGCGATCGTGTCGGCGGCGCGGGCGAGCAGATACGCAAGTCCGATCGGTTCACGCAGACCCGCGGGCAGCACGCGCAGCGTCAGGTAGAACGAGCGGGAAACGTTTTTCAGCAGTTCGCCCAGCAGGAAGGCGCGTTGGGTGTCGGGCATGCTCGATTGCAGGATTGGCGTGATGGAAGCGGTGCTGCCGCGGTGACACATGGTCCGCTTCCCAGGGAAAGGACGGATTTTACCGGGTAACGGTATCGGCGCAGCCGTGGCGCCCGCGCAAACGCGTGCGCCGCGGGAACACACGCCGCGCCCGGCTGTTGTCAGAAGCGCAAGAAGGGACGCCGCACGCAGGCGTCGCGTTCACGCGAAGCGAACCGACGAAGGTGAAAGCATTGCCACGCACAGCGCGCGACATGACCCATTGACACCACGGGCGACGGCAGCGCCGCATCCGCGAGCACGCGCCGTGGCGCGGAACCGGGGCGCGAAGGGGCAATCAGGCGTCTCGTCAGCACGCCCGATCGTGCAAATCATCAAGCCGTTTGTGCTCCTCGATCTCTTCCGCCTGGAGCCGTCGGCGCCGATGCTGTTCAAGCTGCACCCGCATTCGGGTATCGCGCGCTCACCCTGCTGATCGGCGGCACGCTGCGCTTCGAGCCGATGATCGAGGCTTGATCCCTCCTGCCCGCGCGTTTTACAGATGCTTGTAGTAGAACGTCGTCGCGCAGAACGCGCCATCGGGCATCAGCGCGTATTTCGGCACCACCCCCGCGCGCTGCCAGCCGGTGCGCTCGTAGAGCCGCTCGGCGTCGCCGCCCGTCACGGTGTCCAGCACGAGCACGGTCTTGCCTTCCTCGCGGGCGATTTCGTCGATCGCATTCATCAGACGTTGGGCGATCCCGCGACGCCGTGCGCGGCGATGAACCAGCATCTTGGCGATATCGGCGCGATGCGGCTGGTTGTCGGGCTGCGACAGGACCATCTGCACGGTGCCGACGATCCGGCCTTCGCCGTCCTCGGCGATCACGAGCGCGCGTTCGCCGCGCGCGACGCCTTCGGCGACGCCGCGCCAGAACGCCACGGCCTTCTCGCGCGGCAGCGGCAGCATGAAGCTCACCGACGCGCCGCCTTCGACGCAGTCGACCAGCACTTCGGCGAGCGCTTCCATGCGCTCCGCGGCTTCGCCGGCGCTGATGCGCCGGACGTTCACGTCACCCGTCATTCGATCCTCCACAAGGGTTGTCTCCCGCCAGATTCGGTCAAAACGGCATCCGGCCGGGACTAGGGTTTACACCTATTTCGACAATAATCAATTGCTTTTTCGGCTCTTAATCTTGAGCAACGTCCTCCCTACACTGTCATCACTCGCTGCGAACAAGGGTCCGCAGCAAATAAACAAAATCTGGAGGTTAGTCATGAAATCGCTCATTCAAGCCGTTGCTCTTGCCGCTGTTCTCGCCGTTCCCGCCGTTTCGTTCGCCCAGTCGGACGCGCCGGTGACCCGCGCACAGGTGCGCGCCGAACTGGTACAACTGGAAAAGGCGGGTTACAACCCGGGCAATGCCGATAACTCGACCTATCCCGCCGACATCCAGGCTGCCGAATCCCGCGTCGCCGCGCAGAATGGCGCTGCGAGCGGCTACGGCGGCGTGACGGGCGGCGCGTCGGCATCGGGTGCGGCGGTGCGCGCGGCGTCGAACGACAACATGAAGTCGATCTACTTCGGCAACTAACCGGTACAGGTTCGGGCGGGCGGTCACGCAGTGCCGCCCGCTTTGCTGATCGGACGCGCAACGTTACCGCGCGTCAGATGCACACATACAGATCAGTACCTCCTCCAGCGGGCTTCGGTTTCGCTGGATTGCCCAGATCCTCCGGTCTGGGCCTTTTTCGTTGGGCGGCCGGCATGCGTGGCGCGAGTGCGGCGCTACAATTGGCGCTCATTTCCGCTTCTGGAGCGATGCCCGCCGCCGCCCCATCCGATTCCATCGCTGACGCGCTGCTCGAACAGCTGGCGCGTCCGATCGTGTTCGTCGATCTCGAGACCACCGGCGGCAACGCAACCACCGACCGCATCACCGAGATCGGCGTGGTCGAGGTGAGCCGCGCGGGCGTCGAGCGCTGGAGCGTGCTCGTCGATCCGCAGACGCCGGTGCCGCCGTTCATCGAGCGGCTGACAGGCATCGACGACGCCATGCTGCACGGGCAGCCGAGCTTCGCGTCACTTGCGCAGTCGCTGGCGGAGCGGCTCGACGGCAAGCTCTTCGTCGCGCACAACGCGCGATTCGATTACGGTTTCCTGAAGAACGAGTTCCGGCGCGCGGGCGTCGCGTTTCGCGCGGACGTGCTGTGTACCGTGCGGCTTTCCCGCGCGCTCTTTCCGTCGGTGCAGCGCCACGGGCTCGATGCGCTGATCGCGCGCTTCGGCCTCGCTCCCGAGGGCCGCCATCGCGCGCTCGCCGACGCCGACCTCCTGTGGCAGTTCTGGCAGAAGATCCACGAGGTGTATTCGCAGGAACTCGTCGACGCCGCGGTCAAGGCGCTGATCAGGCGCGCCAGCCTGCCCGCCGCGCTGCCGGAAAGCGCGCTCGACGCGCTGCCAGCAAGCCCCGGCGTCTATCTCTTCTACGGCGACGACGACCTGCCGCTCTACGTCGGCAAGAGCATCAACCTCCGGCAGCGCGTGATGTCGCACTTTTCCGGCGACCACCGGCTCGAGAAGGACCTGAGAATCTCGCAGACGATCCGGCGCATCGAATGCCGCGAGACACTCGGGGAACTCGGCGCGCTGCTGCTCGAAGCAAAACTCGTCAAGGACATGCAGCCGGTGCACAACCGCCTGCTGCGCCGCGCGGCGGGCGTTTGCGCATGGCAATGGCGCCCGGGTGCGCACGCGCCGGTGCTGATCCACGCGCACAGGCACGACTTCTCGCGCGAGGCGGGCCTCTTCGGCATCCATGCGTCGCGCGCGAAGGCGCATGCGCATCTGCGGCATCTGGCCGACGAGCACGGCCTGTGTCACGCGACACTCGGCCTCGAAAAAGTGCCGCCGGGCAACGTGCGAGGCTGCTTCGGCCATCAGGTCCGGCGCTGCAGGGGCGCGTGCGTGGGAGCGGAATCGCTTGCGGAGCACGGCGCGCGCGTGCGCGATGCGCTGGACGCATCGCGCGTCGTGCGCTGGCCGCATGCGGGACCGCTTGCGATCGCCGAGCGCGATCCGGAATCCGGGCGCGAGGTGTGGCATGTCGTCGACCGGTGGTGCTATCTGGGGTCGTGCGCGAGCGTCGGCGAAGTCGCGGCGCTGGTCGGCGCGTGCGGCGAAGCGCGACCGTTCGATCCCGATGTCTACGGCCTGCTCGCGAAGCGGCTCGTGGCGGGCGAGCTGGAGTGCGTCGCGAGCGATGCGCGCCCTGCGTTCACTCTCGTGCCGCAGGAGGCTCCCCGTGCAGCCGCGGCGGCGCGCATCACGCCGCCGCCAGGAACACGCGACAGCCGCCGCAAGCGTGCGCGCGAAAACCCGGCGCAACTGGCGCTCTCGTTCGCCTGAACGCAGTCAGCCGGCCTGCGGATGCCGCGCCTCGCGCTTCGGCCTGCCCGCGCGCTGCAGTTCGTTCGCGAACTGCACGATTAGGATGCCGTGCTTGCTGACGAGCCCCATCAACGTGACGAGCCCGACCTGCGTATCGATGTTGAGCGTCGAAAAGCCGATGTTGATGAAGACGAGCGCGCCGAAGAGCGCCATCGGCACGACATCAGGCGACGGAGCGCGTGCACATTCAGGCGGCTTGAATCCTCGCTGCGTCTTTCCTTTTGTTCCGGCCGATCATGGGATGGGAATCCGCGCATGGCCTGGCACGGTCGATCGCCGGATTCGCTTTTTCACCGCCGGTGCGGAGAACGGTTCAATGTCCCATTTTTGCTGAATGAAGGCGTCGAATTTCGAAACATCGAGTGAGTTTTACTGATTTTCACGCTAACGACACATCAGAGGAATGCAAATGAGCACACAAAATGTGCGGATATTGGGCTGAATCGGGGGATGTCGCTTTTTTCGCGCAAGTCATTCGGGAGAAATGCCGGTTGTGCCGGGCGCGCAATTCCCCTAGGCTCATTTTTGCTCGATCCCGGATTTTCAGATTTTATCCGGGGTTTATTCAGGGCTTTCGGACTGTTGTGCAACCCGCATAATCGGCACTGCGCCGCGCGCCGTCGCAGCGGATTAATGCGATTTTTTTCTATCTCGGACACGATTATGGCAACCGGTACGGTCAAGTGGTTCAACGATGCAAAGGGTTTCGGCTTCATTACTCCGGATGACGGCGGTGAAGACCTGTTCGCTCATTTCTCGGAAGTAAAAGCGGAAGGCTTCAAATCGCTGCAGGAAAATCAACGCGTGAGTTTTGACGTAAAACAAGGACCGAAGGGCAAACAGGCGTCCAATATTCAACCGCTGTAACGCCACCGTTCGGCGGCTTCTCGCCAAAAAAATGGTCCGCATGTGCGGACCATTTTTTTTGCTGTCGCATTTGCTGCGGTGCGCGTCAGCCCGTGCGCGTTATCGTGGCGTTATCGTGTGCCGCCGAGCAACCCGCGAGACGCGAGATTGCGATACAGCTCGCGCACCCCGAAAGTCCACGGCGTGATTTCCGTCGACAGGCGCACCGTGTTGACGAGCGCGCCGAGGCTCGGCGTGGCGATCGTTACCGTATCGCCGAGATGATGGGTGAATCCGCCGCCGGGCGTGTCGCGGTCCTTGATCGGCGAGAACATCGTGCCGAGGAAAAGCATGAAGCCGTCGGGATATTGATGGTGCGGGCCGAACGTCTGCGTGACGAGGTCCGCCGGATCGCGGCTGATCTCGCTCATGTGGCTCACGCCGTCCAGTTCGAAGCCGTCGTCCGGGCCTTCGATGCGCAGTGATACGCTCGCCGTGCGAATCGTGTCGAGCGTGAACTTCGCGTCGAAGAGCCGCACGAACGGGCCGATCGCGCACGATCCGTTGTTGTCCTTCGCCTTGCCGAGCAGCAACGCCGAGCGGCCTTCGATGTCGCGCAGGTTCACGTCGTTGCCGAGCGTCGCGCCGACCGTCTCGCCGCGGCTGTTCACGGCAAGCACGATCTCGGGCTCGGGGTTGTTCCATTTCGAAGTAGGGTACAGCCCGACGTCCGCGCCGAACCCGACCGACGACATCGGCTGCGACTTCGAGAACACTTCGGCGTCGGGGCCGATGCCCACCTCCATGTACTGCGACCACGCTCCGCGCCGCTCGAGTTCCGCCTTCAGCCGCATCGCGGCGTCGGAGCCCGGCTCGATCCTGGACAGATCCGCGCCGATCAGCTGATTGATGGTCGCGCGGATCTCCAGCGCCTTGCTCGCATCGCCGCCCGCGTGCTCCTCGATGACGCGCTCGAGCAGGCTCACCGCGAAGGTCACGCCGCACGCCTTGATGGCCTGCACGTCGCACGGTGCGAGCAGCGTCGCAACCGCCGCGCCGCCCGCGCCTTCGATGCTGGCACGCATCAGGTCCTCGACCGTGCCCATCGGCTCGCCTGCCTTGCGCGCGATGTCGAGGCGATCGGCGTGGTCGAACAGATCGGCGGTGGTCGGCGCCGACGCGGTGATGTCGAACACCTTCCCGTCACGCACGGCGATCACGGAAGGTCCCGGCGTCGGGCCGTTGCGCCATGCGCGGCCGATCAGAACGGCGTCGGCGAGATCGTCGGGAAGGAACTGCGAGACGGTGGGCTGAGGCATGGGTCTTTCGATGGTTGCAGGAAGTCCGGCCATCGTATTGCCGGCCGCCGGCAGTGTCCAGAATCTTGCCATTTTGTCCAACAGGTTGGATGATGGGTGCATTCGAGCTTGTGTGAATCGCCATGGAAAAAGACTACGAAGTGCCCGCGCTGAAACGCGCCGACGACATCCTGAGCGTGCTCGGCGAATCCCGGCTGCCGGTGCGCGCGAGCGCGCTGCTTGCGGCCACGGGCCTCTCGCGCAGCACGCTGTATCTGCTGCTCGACTCGCTCGAGCGCCGCCGGTGGATCGAGAAGGTCAGCGACGGCTATGTGATCGGCGTGAGGCTCTTCGAACTGGGCAGCGGCTTTTTGCGTCACGACGCGTTGCAGGCTGCGTTTCGCGTCGAGGCGGCGGAGTTCGTCGGTGCTCACAACGAGGTCGTCCAGCTTGCAGTGCTCGACGGCACCGAAGTGGTGTACATCGCGCGGGAAGATTCGCATCGCCCGGTGCGGCTCGTCTCGGATCTCGGCTCGCGGCTCCCGGCGCACTGCTGCGCGCTTGGCAAGGCGCTGCTCGCGAGCCTCTCCGACGATGCACTGCTCGCCGTTCTACCCGATCGGCTTCAGGCGGTCACGCCGCGCACCGTTACGCGCCGCGCGAGGCTGTTGCGTGAACTCGCCGCCGTGCGCGAGGCGGGCCTCGCGGGTGAATCGGAAGAAGCGGCGGCGGGGCTTGCCTGCTTCGCCGCGTATGTGGGCGAGACGGCGCTCGGCAACCGCGTGGCGGTGAGCACCAGCGTGCCGCTCAGCCGCATCGACGCGCGCCGCGAAAAAAAGATCAGCGTCGACATGATGCGCATGGCGCGGCGCATCGGCGCGCGCCTGGCGGGCATGGGGCAAAGCAGCGTATAGCGCGGGGCCGTGATGCGCCCCGGCCGGAACCTGCACGCGATGGCGGGCCTCAGCGGCCATGTCCGCCCCCGCCCCCGCCGTGGCCGCCCCCTCGCCCGAAGCTGCCGCCGTGTCCGAAGCCTCCATGACCGTGACCGAAGCCGCCGCCGTAGTAGTGGCCTCGTCCGTGAAAGTAACGGGTATGACAGCAACCGCCGCCGCCCCAGAAGCCGATGCTTCCGTAGATCGGCGCATAGCCGGGATAGTAGTCGTACGGGTAAGCGGCATCGTACGTATCGGCGTATCCGTAGCCGGGATATCCGTAACCTGGCGCGACCGCGCATCCCGCAAGCGTTGCCGCAACCCCGAGCATTCCAATGATCCTGAGCACGACCGTCTCCTTAAAGGAGGTCAGAAATAAAATCAGGGTGCTAAGTTCAAGGGCAAATGTGTCGGTCGTTTACAACATGCCTGGCCGGCAAGAATGCGGTGAAATACGCGCGCTGGTGTCGCGAATGTCGAGCGCGTGCGGCGCCCGGTACGGGCGCGTGAAAAGAGCGGCGGCAAAGGGCAGGCTCGACACGTTGCGCCGTTCTCGCGGCCCGCCCGACGCAGCGAACCGGATCCCCTGCTCAGGCGAGCGATCCGTGCTCCGCGACGCGCGACGCCAGCATGACCCGGAGCCGTTCCATCAATGCGTCCGAGGCGGCTGCGATCGGCATGCGCGTCTCGCCGTCGATGTGCCCGCTGATCGAGAGCGCGGCCTTGACCGCCGACGGGTTCGGCGCGGAAAACAGCAGCCGGATGGCCGGCAGGAGTGTTTCGAAGCGCGCCCGCGCATCGGCCGTCCTGCCCTCGGAGAAGATCGCCTGAATCTCCGCGAAGTCGTCGGCGAAGAGATGCGCACTCGCCAGAATACCGCCCACGCCGCCCGCTTCCAGGCAGTCGACGAACGCTTCGTCGGTGCCGCACAGCACGCTGATCGGCAGCGCGCTGAATGCCTTGAACGTCTGCGGAACGCACGCCTTGATCGCCACGATGTTGCTGCATTCGACGAGGCGCTTCGCCGTGTCGGGCGCGATCGCCACGCCGCTGCGATGCGGCACGTCGTAGAGCACGATCGGGCGGTCGGTGGCGCGGGCGATTTCCTCGAAGTGCCACTGAATCCCGCGCTGGTCCGGACAGATATACGCGGGCGCGGGCACGAGGTAGCCGCCGATATCGCGATGATCGAACTGCTGGACGTCGCGCACCATCTCGCCCGTGTTCATCCCGCCGACGCCGACCACGACCGGCAAGCGCGTGCCCACGACTTCGAGCAGCGCCTGCAACACGGTTGTCCGTTCGTGATGGTCGAGCAGTGCCGCCTCGCCGGTCGTGCCGAGCGCGATGAAGCCGCTGACCTCCGTGGTGAGATAGTGATCGGCGAGATGCTGAAGCGCGTTCACGTCGACGCGCCCGTTGCGAAACGGCGTGACGATCGGCAGCCAGATTGCTGAGTACATGTGCGCTCCTCAGTGCTGGCGGCGTTCGAATACGCGCGGCCGGATCTCTTCGATCACGGCTTCGGGAAACACCTGCCGCAGCGTGCGCAGGGCGAAGTCCAGATCCTCGGTGGCCACGTCGATTTCCAGGCGCAGCTCGTCGCGGGCGCGCGACGCGTGACTGACATACACGCCGAGCGGCGAGAAAAAGAGCCGCCTGATGCGCTCGCGCGAGCGCTCGTCTTCTTCGCCGCGGATCGCGGCCGAGACGAGCATGCGCTCCGGTGACATGGCATGCGGCGCTTCGCGCGGCACGAGAGGGATGCCGGCCCCGACCAGGCCGTCTTGTGCAAGAGAGGACTTCATATGGCGATGCACTCGTGTTGTCTGCATGACATCCAGCTTACGCATCCGCTCGTAAACGCCGAGTTAAAAATCACCGCTTCGCCGTAACAAATGCGGTCTCTCTCAGGCTTTTGCGCAACGGCTCACGGTACCTCGTGCATCGTCACGCGCATTACGACGCGTACGCGTCCCGCTCGAGAAGCTCGTCGAGCTGGCCTGCCGTTTCGAGCGCGTGCAGGTCGTCGAAGCCGCCGATATGCGTTTGCCCGATAAAGATCTGCGGCACCGTGCGGCGTCCCGTTCGCTCGGCGAGCGCGGCGGCCGCGGCCTTGTCGCCTTCGATGCTGATTTCCGTGAAGGCGACGCCCTTGCGGCGCAGCAGGGCTTTCGCCGCGATGCAGTAGGGGCACGCCGGCGTGGTGTGGATCGTGACTTTGGACATGGCATTTACCTCTTTTACGGGTTGTGTTGCGAGCGGTCCGCCCGCACGGGTGCGCACGGACCATCGGTGGCTTGCAGTGTCACCGCAGCCGGGCGGCGGCATCGCGCAATGCCGTGCGCAGCCCTTCCTCGATGACCGGGTGATAGAACGGCATGTCGAGCATCGCGTCGACGGTGAGGTTCATCTGAAGCGCCCACGCGAGCAGATGCGCGATGTGCTCGGCATCCGGCCCGATCCATTCGGCGCCGAGAAAGCGCCGGCTCGTCCGGTCGACGTACACGTGCATCAGGCCTTCGTTGCGCAGCATGACGCGGCTGCGTCCCTGATCCTCGAAGCTCACCTCGCCGGTGACGAACGTGTTCGCCGCGAGATCCGCGTGCCGGGCGCCGACCATCGCGATGCCGGGGTCGGTGAACGCGATCGCGAGCGGCGCGCGGCGCCTGAGCGGCGCGACATCGGGAAAGCGCGCGGCGTTCGTGCCTGCGGCGCGGCCTTCGTCGGCGGCTTCGTGCAGCAGCGGCAGGATGCCGTTGGCGTCGCCCGCGATGAAAACCGGATACGCGCCCGCCTGCAGTGTGGCGGGGTCGTACACGGGTACACCGCGTTCATCGAGCGCAAGCGACGTGTGGTTGAGCCCGAGGCCCGCAACGTTCGGCTTGCGGCCGGTCGCAACGAGCACGTAGTCGAACGTGTCGTCGATCAGCGCGCCCGTGTCCGACCGATAGCGCAGATGCACGCTGTTTCCTTCGCGGGTCGCGGCCTCCACCGTTGCGCGCGGCTCGAAGTGCAGCGCATGCGCAAAAGTCTTTTCCGCGTAGCCGCGGATCGCCGGATCGGTCAGCGGACCGACGCGTCCACGCGCGCCGAGCACGCTCACGCGCACGCCGAGCCTCGAAAGCGCCTGCCCGAGTTCCAGCCCGATGACGCCCGCGCCGATCACCGCGACGCTGCGCGGCAGGTCGGACCACGCGAACACGTCGTCGTTGACGATGGCCCGGTCGCCGAGCGCGCGGTACATGTCGGGCATGTCCGGCGTCGAGCCGGTCGCGATCACGATGCTGCGCGCATGCACTTTCGTGTGATCGCCCACTTGCAGCAGGCCGTCGTCGATGAAGCGCGCGTGGCCGACGAGACGGTCCTCCGCCGGCAGCGCCTCCACGCCTTCCACCACGAAGCCGACGAAGCGGTCGCGCTCGCCTTTCACGCGCTGCATCACCTCGCGGCCGTCCACGCGGATCGCGCCGTCGACATGGACGCCGAACGGCGCCGTGCGCGCCGCGTCGTGCGCCGCTTCCGCCGCTGCGATGAGAAGCTTGGACGGCATGCAGCCCACGCGGGCACAGGTCGTTCCGTAGTGACCGCCTTCGATCAGGATGGTCGAGGCGCCCGCCGCCTTCGCGGCGCGGTATGCCGTCATGCCCGCGCTTCCGGCGCCGATGACGGCGACGTCGGTATGAAGTGTTTTCATGGCATGTCCGATGATGTTTGCTGGTCGCACTGCTGGCGCCGCGAGACGCGATGCCAGTGCCGTATTGCCGTGCCGGGTAGAATTCATTCGCCCGGCTTGACGTCACTGTATGGCGGCGCGCTGCCGGTGCTAATTCTCAAAACACGCAAAATCATGCTCAAGCGGCTCATATGGATTTGCTAAGTCGACTTCTTTCGCTCATGTCGGTCAGCGGGCGGCTGGACGTGCGGTGCCACTTCGGCGCGCCGTGGGCGCTGACCGAAAGCCGGGCGGGCGTGCGCGAAATCCCGTACCACGTGCTGATGTCGGGAAGCGCGGTCATCGAGGATGGCAACGGGCCGCCGCAGGCGCTCGTGGCGGGCGATATCGTCGTGTTTCCGGGCGGCAGCGCGCACCGCATACACGACGGCAGCGGGCAGGCGCCCGTGCCCGGCGTGAAGCGGCAAAGCCTGTCGCTTGCGGTGTCGGAGAACGAGGGGCCGGGCGAGGGCGCCGATATTCTGTGCGGCCGGTTCCTGCTCGGCGCGGTGCCGGACCGCATGCTGCGCGATCACCTGCCGGGGCGGCTCGTCGTGCACACTGCCGCGAGCGCCAACGGCCATGAAAACGGGACCGGCAACGGATCGGCGCCGAGTTCGAGCGGCTCGCGCCTGCGACGGCTCATCGAACTGATGCGGGAAGAAGCCGTCGACGAAGGGCCCGGCAGCGAGTCGCTCGTGAGCCACCTCTCCGGGGCCCTCTTCGCGCTCACGCTGCGCTTCGCGAGCGAAGGCACGCAGGCGCCGCTCGGCCTGCTCGCGCTCGCCGGCCGGCCGCGCCTGCAGGCGGCGATTTCCGTGATGTTTGACAAGCCGGGCGAGGCCTGGACGCTCGATCAGTTCGCGGCGCTATGCAACATGTCGCGGGCCACTTTCGTCCGACAATTCCAGGAAGCGATCGGCCGCTCGGCCACCGACGTGCTCACCGAAGTGCGTATGACGATTGCCGGCCGCGCGCTGCTGGAGACGCATGCGCCGGTGGCGGATATCGGTGAATCGGTGGGATATCAGTCGGACGCTGCGTTTCAGCGCGTGTTCAAGCGCCATATCGGCGTGACGCCCGCGCGGTGGCGCGCCTCGGGCGGACATCAGCGCATGGATGCGGACGCGGCTGTGTCCGAAGCCTGAGAGGTTTCCGCGCTCGTTTTACCCAGCGTATTGCGGCGGATTTGGATCCGCTGTTGCAAGAGTCTGTTGCCGTGACCGGCATTGATGCATGCGTTCAGGCTTCCTACTATCGTCAAGACACGCGCTGCTCATTTACGGGGCGCAATGGTTCTGGCTTCGATGCGTAGGGGAAGACCATGCTGAAGATGTCGCTCGAAATGCTTGCGACGGGCGGATTCGTCGCGATTTATTTTTTGCCCGCGATTCTCGCCGACCGGACGAAACGCCGCTCGGTACTGCTGCTCGCGCTGTTCAATCTGTTGCTCGGCTGGACCGTGGTCGGCTGGCTTGCCGCGCTCTACTGGGCGTTCCATCCGGACAGCGCGAGAAAGCTCGGCCGCATTGTGAGGAACAATCAGCGGCTCTCCGCGCAGCGCACGATAAACGCGATCGTGGCGCGCGCACACGAGCGCGCCGCACGCGGCGGACGCTTTGACCTCGCGCATGGTTCCGAGGGCAACAGGAAGTCCTAGCGCGTCAGGCCGGCTTTCGTCAGGGCGGGCGGGGCGAGGTGTTGGTGCACGGTGACGCGAACGTCCCCGCGCGCATGGCGGCTACCCGCGCGCGTCATTGCTTGACCTTGCCGGTCTCCGCTCCCCCCGACGCCCCTTGCGGCGACATTGCGCTTTCGCGCTTCTGCATCAGCGAGCCCTGCGCGCCCGTCTTGCCATCTTCCGTGCCAGCTGCGTGTCCCATCGCCTGACCGGCGCTGCCTGGCTGTACGCCCTTGCCCGCCTGCTGTCCGGCTTGTTGTCCGCCTGTCTGCTGTCCACTCGTGCTGTTCGTCTGCGCAAGCGCGGATGTGCCCGTCATGGCCACACCCGCCACTAGCGTGAGCGAGCACAGCACCGTCGTTAGCCGTTTCATCGTCGTCTCCTGTTCCGGCAGCGCTCGAATCGCTGCGTCGGCACTGGATGAGCAGCACGCGCCGTGCCCAGCTGTAGGCTTCCGGTAAGCCTCGGCGTCCGACTAGAGCAAGAACGTACGCGTTCTGGTACAAATCGATACAAATGATCCCTGACGCCGGTGCAAGCGCGTCGTGCCTGTTGCTGCGTGCTTGCGCATCGAAAGCAGGCGGGCGGCGCTGCAAGGGGCAAAAAACAAAAACCGTACCCACAATTGGAGTTGCACATGACAACGACGCTCAACGTCAATGGTCAGGACCATACGGTCGATGCTCCCCCGGACATGCCCCTGCTATGGGTGCTGCGCGACCTCGTCGGCCTGACGGGAACCAAATTCGGCTGCGGCATTGCGCAGTGCGGCGCGTGCACGGTCCACCTCGACGGCGAGGCGGTGCGCTCGTGCGTCCTGCCGGTCGCCGCGGTGCAGAGCCGCAAGGTGACGACCATCGAAGCGGTGGGCAGCACGCCCGCGGGCAAGAAGATTCAGGACGCGTGGAAGGCGCTCGACGTCGTGCAGTGCGGCTATTGCCAGTCGGGCCAGGTGATGTCCGCGGCGTCGCTGATCGCGGCCAATCCGAACCCGAGCGACGCCGACATCGACGCCGCGATGGACGGCAACATCTGCCGCTGCGGCACGTACAACCGGATTCGCGCGGCGATCAAGCACGCCGCGAAGGGAGCCTGACATGTCGCAAGGGCTACTCGATGCGCAGAACGGGCACCCGGACAAGCGCGGCGTCACCCGGCGCACGTTCCTCAAGTTCGGCTTCACGGTGGGCGCGGCGGCGGGCGGCGGGCTGATGCTCGGCTTCAGCTTTCCCGCGGCCGGCGAAGGGCAGGGCGCGCCGGGCACTCAAGGCGCGCGATCGGTGATCGGCGGCGACGGTATCGAAACGCCGCAGGACGGCGTGTTCGCGCCGAACGCGTTCGTGCAGATCGACCGCGCGGGCAAGGTGACGCTCGTGATTCCCAAGGTCGAGATGGGGCAGGGCGTCTACACGTCGATACCGATGCTGATCGCGGAAGAACTCGAAGTGCCGATCGAGAGTGTCGTGATCGACCATGCGCCGCCCGATGCGAAGCTCTTCACGGACCCGCTGCTCGGCGGCCAGCTGACGGGCGGCTCGACCTCGATCCGTTACGCATGGGAGCCGATGCGCAAGGCGGGCGCCGCGGCTCGCGTGCTGCTCGTGTCGGCGGCGGCAGGGCAGTGGCAGGTCGACCCGGCGAGCTGCCGCGCGGAGGGCGGCAAGGTCGTGCATGCGGCGAGCAGCCGCTCGATCGGCTACGGCGAGCTCGTCGATGCCGCCGCGAAGCTGCCTGCGCCGCAGAACGTGCCGCTCAAGGACCCGAAGGACTTCAGGCTGATCGGCACGGCGGTGAAGCGCCTCGACTCGCCGGAGAAGATCGACGGCGCCGCGATGTACGGCCTCGACGTGCGCGTGCCCGGCATGAAGTACGCGGTGATCGTGAACTGCCCGGTGTTCGGCGGCACGGTCGCGCGCGTGGACGACACCAACGCGAAGAAGATCCCGGGCGTGCGCCAGGTCGTGAAGGCCGACAACGCAGTGGCGGTGGTCGGCGATCACACGTGGGCCGCGAAGCGCGGCGCGTCGGCGCTCGTGATCGAATGGAACGAGGGCAAGGGTGCGACCTTGCAGATGCAGCAGCTCGTCGACGACCTCGCGAACGCCTCGAAGCGCGACGGCGCGGTCGCGCGCAAGGACGGCGACATCGACAAGGGCTTCAGGGATGCGAAGACGCGCGTCGATGCCGTCTATCAGCAGCCGTTCCTCGCGCACGCGACGATGGAGCCGGTCAACTGCACGGTGCACGTGCGCGCGGACGGCTGCGACGTCTGGGTCGGCACGCAGGTGCCCACGCGCGCGGTCGATACCGCCGCGAAGGTCACGGGCCTTCCCGCCGACAAGATCGTGATCCACAACCACCTGCTCGGCGGCGGCTTTGGCCGCCGGCTGGAGACGGACTTCATCGAGCAGGCGGTGAAGATCGGCAAGCAGGTGGACGGCCCCGTGAAGGTCGTCTACATGCGCGACGAGGACATCCAGCACGACATGTTCCGTCCGTACTACTACGACGTGATTTCGGCCGGGCTCGATGCGAACGGCAAGCCGGTGGCGTGGAAGCATCGCATCGTCGGGTCGTCGATCCTGGCGCGCTTCGCGCCGCCCGCGATCAAGGACGGCGTCGATCCCGACGCGGTCGAGGTCGCGGCCGATCTTCCGTACGACCTTCCAAACCAGCTCGTCGATTACGTGCGGCAGGAGCCGCGCGACATCCCCACCGCGTTCTGGCGCGGCGTCGGTCCGACGCGCGGGACGTTCGTCGTGGAGAGCTTCATCGACGAACTCGCGGTGCAGGCGAAAGCCGACCCGGTGCAGTATCGCCGCGACCTGCTCGCGAAGACGCCGCGTGCGCGCAACGTGCTCGATGTCGCGGCGCACGCCGCCGCCTGGGGCAAGACGGTGCCGAAGGGGCAGGGGCGCGGCGTATCGGTGATGCACGCGTTCGGCAGCTTCTTCGCGATGGTGGCGGACGTCACGGTCGCGAACGGCGAGGTCGCGGTGAACCGCGTGGTGTGCGCGGTGGATTGCGGCATGGTGGTCAATCCCGACACGGTCGAGGCGCAGATCCAGGGCGGCGTGATCTTCGCCATCACGGCGGTGCTTCACGGCGAGATCACGATCAAGGACGGCCGTGTCGAGCAGACCAACTTCACCGACTACCCCGTGCTGCGGCTCTCCCAGACACCGCCGATCGAGGTGCATATCGTGAAGAGCACGGAGGCGCCGGGCGGCATCGGCGAACCGGGCACGGCCGCGCTCATGCCCGCGCTCGCCAATGCGATCTACGCGGCGACCGGCAAGCGTCTGCGGCAGCTACCGGTGGGTCGTCAACTGCAAACCGCGTGAGGAGAAGCGTCATGACGAAAAGACTCGTTGCGGCCATCGCGCTCGCTGTGCCCCTTGCGTGGTCGGGGCTCGCGCACGCCGCCGCGGATGACGACGCGCTCGTCGCACGCGGTGCCTATCTTTCAAAGGCCGGCGATTGCGCCGCGTGTCACTCGGCGCCGAAGGGCAAGCCTTTCGCGGGCGGCCTTCCGATGACCACGCCGATGGGCCGCATCTATACGACCAACATCACGCCGGACCCGGACACGGGCATCGGCACGTGGAGCGAGGCGGACTTCGAGCGGGCGCTCAGGCAGGGCGTCGCGAAGGACGGGCACAACCTCTATCCGGCGATGCCGTATCCGTCGTACGCGAAGGTGCGCGACGACGACGTGAAGGCGCTCTATGCGTATTTCATGAAGGGCGTGGCACCGGTCAGGCAGGCCAACCGCGCCGCCGATATTCCCTTCCCGATGAACATGCGCTGGCCGCTGAAGATCTGGAACGCGGTCTTCCTCGAGAAGGGCGTGTACCAGGACAGGAGCGGCAAGGACGTCGCGTGGAATCGCGGCGCCTACCTCATCCAGGGCCTCGGGCACTGCGGCTCGTGCCACACGCCGCGCGGCGTCGCGTTCCAGGAGAAAGCGCTCGACGAAACCGGCGGCGCCTATCTGACGGGCGCGCTGCTCGACGGCTGGTTCGCATCGAACCTGACGGGCGAGCACAACGTCGGGCTCGGCCGATGGTCCGAAGCTCAGGTCGCGGAGTTCCTGAAGACCGGGGCCAACGCGCATGCATCGGCGTTCGGTTCGATGACGGACGTGATCAACAACAGCACGCAGGCGATGAACGGCGAGGACATCACCGCGATGGCACGCTACCTGAAGTCACTGCCCGCCGCCGGCGGCACGAACGCGCCGCGCTATGCCTATGATCCGAACGTGACGAAGGTGTCGCTTGCGCGCCCCGCGAGCGATGCCGGAGCCAAGGTCTACACCGCGTACTGCATGCACTGCCATGGCGTGGACGGCAAGGGCTATGCGCCGTTGCTCGCGCCGCTCGCGGGCAATCCGAACGTGATGGAGAAGGACCCGTCGTCGCTCATCAACGTGACGCTCAATGGCGCGCACGTCCTCGTGATTCAGGGCATCCCCGCCGCGTATCCGATGCCGAAATACGCTCCGGTGCTGAACGACCAGCAGATCGCCGACGTGCTCACGTTCATCCGTGCAGGGTGGAACAACGGCGCGCCTGCGGTGGCCGCGACCGAGGTCGCCAAGCTGCGCAAGTCGACTCAGGCGGCAGACTGAGCACGGTCAGCGGCTCATGACTGACTGCGCCCGGTGCGACGATCGTCGCACCGGGCGCAGTCGCATTCACGCACACGCTTACTGCGTGACTTCGGCCGTCTGCGTCGAGCGGGCGCCATCGCCTTGCGCGGCCTTTGCCCACACGGCGTCTTCCTGGCCTTTCGCCTGTTCGGCGGCCACTGTGAGCGCGCTCACGCCACGCTGCGACGCGGGCGCGCCTTCGGACGCGCTGTAGTACGGGGCGGGTCCGTAGCCGCTCGCGAACGCGGGTGCTGCGAGAACCGATGCTGCCGCAACGAGGACGGCCGTCAGATAACGCTTGCTCATGATCGTGCTCCTGATAGGGTTTAATAATCACTTCATCAGCCTCGCTCCGCTGTCTGTCGCGATCGACCTAACGAAATGTGAGCCCAGTGTACGTAGGGAGCGCGAAGTTTTAATCCCCCCAAAAGCGCATATTGTTTTCGGGGGATCCGAACAATCCGGGCATCCGAATAGTTCGGTAACCGTTCCATTCGTATCCGCTCGTATCGGTGCATTGTGCGAAGCCCGCTTCGCGCGCTAGCCTTCGCGAGCTTCGCCATGAGCGGTGAGATGATCGAGCAATGCCTTCTCGGACCGTTGCAACTGGTCGGCGGCGCGCACGCACAGCACGAGCCGGCGCTTCGCCCAGCGATCGGTCAGCGAGACGGTGCGGATGCCGAGCGCGCCCTTGTAGCGCTTTGCCGCCGTGAGGGGCACGATGCCGACGCCCGCACCGTATTCGGCCATGCAGCAGATGCCGTCGAAGGTACGCACGCGCGCGCGGAAGTCGAGCGTCAGGCCGGCGAGCACGGCCTGCTCGTTCAGATACTCCTGCATCGGGCTGCCGTCGGAGAGCCCGATGAAGTTGCGTTCGTTCACATCCTGAAGCGCGATGCGCCGCTCTCCGGCGAGCGGATGATCGCGGCTCACCACGAGAACGAACTGGTCCATGGCAAACGGAAAAGTCTGCAGCGCGCCGTGATCGACGGCATCCGTCGCAATTCCGATCGGCGCCGTTCCCGCGAGCACCGCCTTGACGGTCTGCGTGCTCAGGCGCTCCTTCAGATCGATATGCACGTTCGGATGGTCGCGCAGGAACGGGGCGAGGGCGCGCGGGAGAAATTCGGTGATGGCTGCCGTATTCGCCCACAGCCGGATACGGGTCTTGCGCCGCTCCGAATGTTCGCCCAGTTCCCCCTGCATGCGATCGATCTGTCCGAGCACGAGGCGCGCATGGTGGGCGAGCGTGTCGCCCGCGGGCGTGGACTCGACGCCGCGCCGGCCCCGCGCGAGGAGCGGCATGCCGATCGCTTCCTCCATGCCGCGAAGACGCGCGCTCGCGGACGGCAGCGACATGTTCGCCTTTGCCGCTCCATGCGTGATGCTGCCGGTCTCGATGATGAACGTGAAGAGGCGAAGGTCGGTCAGGTCGAAGCGCATGAGCGGGGCTTTCCGTATTGGTCTGGGTATCGGGTATGCGAGCCTTAGGCAAACCCGAAGGCTCGGTAAGTTTATTCCGCATTGTGGCGCGTGCATATTCGCGGAAGAATGGGCACGTCCTTTCCTGCATCCGAGACCGATGACTTACCCTGCCGCATTCCGGATAGCGATCGTTTCGCTCACCTTTCTCCTTGCCGGCACCGTGAAAGGCGTGACGGGCATGGGCTTGCCGACGGTCGCGATGGGCGTGCTCGGCGCCTTCATGCTGCCCGCCGAAGCGGCGGCGTTGCTCATCCTGCCGTCCTTCATCACGAATGCATGGCAACTGCTTGCGGGCCCCCGCCTGCTCGTGCTGTTCAGACGGTTCTGGCCGATGATAGCGGGCATCGCGTGCGGCACGATGCTTGCCGCGTCGTTGATGACCGGCAGCAAGACGCACTGGGCCGTGCTCGGACTGGGAACGGTGCTCACGCTCTACGCCGCATCGGGGCTGCTTGCCTGGCGCTTCACGGTGCCCGCGCGGCATGAGCACCGCCTGTCGCCGCTCATCGGTGTCGTGACCGGCCTGATCACCGGCGGAACCGGCGTTGCCGTCGTGCCTGCCGCGCCCTATCTTCAGTCGCTCGATCTGAAGAAGGAAGATCTCGTGCAGGCCCTCGGCATGTCGTTCACCGTGTCGACGATCGCGCTTGCCACCGGCCTCGCACACGCGGGCGCATTTGCGATCGGCGACGTGCGCGATTCCCTGCTCGCGGTCGTTCCCGCACTTGCGGGCATGTGGATCGGCCAACGCATACGTGGGCGCATCAGTCCCGCGAGCTTTCGCCGCTGGTTCTTCTTGTGCCTGCTCGCGCTCGGTCTTCAACTGATTGTGCGCCAGATCGTTTGAGCATCCTCATCGACGTACGGGAGGACAGACCATGACCTGCATTCTCGAAACGCTCGGCGCGCTGGCGGTGCTGGCGAGCATCGTGGCCAGAATAAGCGTGCTTCGACGCGCAGGTTCCGGGAAGCGGCGGCGTTAGTCCAGGCGGTCCACCACTCCTTCATTCGACGCGACGCGCATCGCGCGGTCGCGAAAAATCCTCTCGCCAGCCCTTCCATCGCGCGTCGCGCGCAAGGGATGCCCCGGTCATACATCCGTATGACCGGGGCCCGCGAATCGCGGTCTGCAAGCGGATTCGCGCGTCGTTCTCGTCAAACTGCTCCGAAAAAAGTCATGTGCGCCGGAATATCGGGCGACGTGCCGGTGTTCGCCCCCATGAACACTCACACAATGACAGTACACAGGAGCCTGAAATGAAGAAGCTTGCCCTTGCCACCGTATCGCTTGCACTGCTCGCCTCGTCGGGCGTTTTCTCCAACGCCTTCGCGCAGGAAGTCACGCGCGCCGAAGTCCGTCAGCAACTCGTGCAGGCAGAGAACAACGGTTCGCGATTCGTGACCGACGCGTCGTACCCCGAAGTCAGCCCGATCTATGCGCAGCAGGTCGCGCGTCTGAAAGCACAGAACGATTCGGGCATGGGCGCGGACACGTCCGGAACGAGCGCGAGCGGTGCGCGCGCACCGATGCACGCGATGACCGTCAACGATGCCTGCGTCGGACCGGCGAGCTTCTGCAAGCCGTACTTCGGAAGCTGATCCGCGTGACAGATGATTCACCGTCTCTCAATCCTTCACGGAGTTTGCAATCATGAAAACGCTTGTCTACATCGCGCTTGCAGTGGGCGCCCTGGCGGGTCCCGCGCTGTCCTTCGCAGACACGGCCAACGACGCGCTGACGCGCGCGCAGGTGCGTGCTGATCTCGTGCGCGCCGAGCACGCGGGGTATCGCCCGATCGGCGAGGACGCGAGCTACCCGGCCGACATTCAGTCCGTCGATGCCAGAATCGCGGCGCAGGACGACCAGCGCGCGACGAGCGCGCTAGGCGGTGCGCAAGAAAACGGTGCATCGCAGTCAGGAGGCGCACCGGCGCGGCAGTGACGCACGAGCCATGTTTTCGATCACCCGGTGAAACCGCTGTTGTTTGGATAAAAAGTCCAAATTAGACAAACGGTTTAAACTGTTGTACCGTACGTCTGCTGATGGGCTGCATGCGAACCGAATGGCGCGCGCCGCGAAGCAACGACACGATCAACGACCCGACAAGGTGAACGAGCATGGCCACACTCCCGGATTTCCGGCTGGAAACGTACTTCTCGAAGTGGGAGTTTTCGGCGCGCTACCACATGACGGCATCCGACGCGGAGAGCATGTCCATCAAGGCGTTGCTCGCGCTTGCGGACGACCGCGACAGGGACGCGTTCGACAACCTCTCGCTCGGCTACACGCAGACTTTCGGCGCGCCCGAGTTGCGCGAGGTGATCGCGGCCACGTACGAGCGTCAGGCGGCGGCGGATATTCTGTGCTTCGCCGGCGCGGAAGAGGGGCTGTATGTGGCGATGCACGCGATCCTCGACAAGGGCGATCACGCGATCGTCGTCACGCCGAACTACCAGTCGTCGGAAACGGTGCCGCTCAGCATCTGCGAGGTCACGGGCGTAGCGCTCGATCCGGCGCGCGGCTGGACGCTCGATATCGATGCGGTCGCGGCGGCCATCCGGCCGAGCACGAAGCTCGTCTCCATCAACTTCCCGCACAACCCGACGGGCAAGATTCTGGAGCGTGACCGTTTCGACGCGCTCGTCGCGCTGTGCCGCCAGCATGGCATCTACCTCTTCAGCGACGAGGCGTATCGCCTGCTCGGCGCCGGCGGCACGCCGCAGCTGCCCGCCGCCGCCGATGTCTACGAGCGCGGGCTCTCGCTTTCCGTGATGTCGAAGCCCTATGGCCTGCCGGGTCTCAGGATCGGCTGGATCGCGTGTCACGACAGGGCACTGCTCTCGCGCATGGAGCGGATGAAGCACTATCTGTCGATCTGCAATTCCGGGCCGGGCGAAGTGCTTGCGCGCATCGCGCTGAAAGCGAAGGACACGATCCTCGCGCGCATTCACGCGCTGATGACGCACAACCTCGCGGTGCTCGACCGCTTCTTCGCGGACTTCGAAGACCGGTTCGAATGGTATCGCCCGGATGGCGGGTGCGTTGCATATCCGCGCTATCTTGGTGCAGAGGGCGTGGAGCAGTTCACGACAGACCTCGTCGAACGAACGGGCGTGCTGCTGCTGCCGTCGAGCATCTACCGCTCCGAGTTGAACCCGGTGCCCGCTGACCGGTTCCGCATCGGCTATGGCCGCGCGAACATCGAAGAGGGTCTCGGCGTCCTGCAGGATTACCTGCGAAGCAGCACGCGATGACGCAGGGCGATCTGTGATGATTGATATCGGCTTTCTGAAAGCGGCGGCCGACGGCATTGCCGCGCTGCTCTTCCCCGATCTGGAAGCGGTCGTGCACGACGCGAGGACGGGGCTCGTCGCGCATATCGCGAATGGCTTCTCGAAGCGCAAGCCCGGCGACCCGTCCCTCATCTCCGACCTGCCTGCCTTGCAGGAAGGCGGCGACGTCATCGGCCCCTACGAGAAGGGCGGGCCCAACAACCGCAAGCTGCGCTCGATCACTATTGTCGCGCGTTCGGAGCAAGGCGAGATCGTGGCGCTGCTCTGCCTGAACTTCGATGTCTCCGCGCTGACCCAGGTACAGAAGCTCCTGAGCGGCTTTGCGGTCGGCGCGCAGTCGCAGGCGCGGCCCGACGCGTTGTTCAGGTCGGACTGGAAGGAAAGGCTCAACGAAATCGCGGAGCAGGTGTCGGCGCAATGCTGTGTGCGCACGAGCGACTTCGGGCGAACGGAGATCACACTGGTGCTCGCGCAGGCGAGGGCGGACGGATTGCTCAGCGTGAGAAATTTCATCGACCATGTTGGCGAATATTTCGGCGTCTCGCGCGCGACGGTCTACAACTACCTCAAGGCCGCGCCCGGCGAAGCCGCCGCAACCCACGGCGACAGCGAACCGGCGAACGGCGCGCAGCGCGTGCGCGCAAAGGCCCCGTCCCGACGCAAGTGGAAGTAACCATGCATTGCATCGCACCGATGCGATCGGGCAGGCACACACGTCTCGCGTCCGAGCGCGAAGACTTGTTCAGTCACGGAATAAATCGGCCCTTCGGCTGTTATCTATGAGGTGGAAAGGCTTGCGGACCCCCAATCGATCAATCGATCCGTACGCCGACACGTTTCTGTCGTAATCGGTGCGTCATGTCCGGACAAAACGCTGCTCGTCCGGTCGGACGCCGAAACGGACCGCCGATACCGCCTACCGCGGAGGCTGCGGTCCATCGCGCACGGCCTGCTTACCGTGGCGGGCCCGGTCCGCGATCGTGCGTAGCAGCACTTCCACGATCGTGGACTCGTTTCGGCATCACTGGCGGCGACAGATGACCCATCTCCAGGAAGATGCTGATGATGCCGTTACCAGTGCCGCAATCGGCCTATCAAAGCAGGGTGTCGCTCAATGAAGTGAGCAAGAGCTACGGCGGCCGGCGGGCGCTGCGCGAGTTCTCGCTCGACGTCGCGGCGGGCGAGTTCCTTGCCGTTCTCGGGCCGAGCGGCAGCGGCAAGACGACGGCGTTGCGTCTCATCGCGGGCCTCGAGACGCCCGACGAAGGACAGGTGTTCATCGAGGGCAGAGATGTCACGTGCGTTCCCGCCGAGCAGCGCGACGTCAACACCGTCTTCCAGAGCTATGCGCTCTTCCCCCATCTGAACGTGCTCGACAACGTCGCATACGGCCCGCGCATGCGCGGCCTCTCCCGCAAGGCACGGCACGCGAGAGCCTACGACCTGCTCGAGCTGGTGCGCCTCTCGGACGCGGCCATGCGCCGTCCGCACGAATTGTCCGGAGGCATGCAGCAGCGGGTCGCGCTTGCCCGCGCGCTTGCCAATGCTCCGGCGGTGCTGCTGCTCGACGAGCCGCTCGGCGCGCTCGACCGCAAGCTGCGCTGCGAGATGCAGCGCGAGCTGCGGCGCGTGCACAGCGAGCTGGCGGGCACCTTCATCTATGTCACGCACGATCAGGAAGAAGCGTTCGCCATGGCGGACCGGCTCGCCGTCATGCGCGAAGGACGCATCGAACAGGTCGGTTCCCCGGCGGAAATCTACGACCGGCCGGCCAATGCATGGGTCGCGCGCTTCGTCGGCGGCGCCAACATGCTCCGCGCGCACGTGGACCGCATCGGCCGCAGCGCGATGCTCACGTCGAGGCCCGGCCTGATCGAAGCCGGCTATTTCGACGAAGACCTGATGAGCGGCGACACCGCGCTCGTGGTCATCAGGCCGGAGGCGACGCGCATCGAACGCAGCGGCCCGACCGCGCTCACCCGCACGAACCGCCTCGCGGCCCGGCTGCTCCACGTGGTCACGGCCGGTCCGTCGCGGCGTCTGAGCGCCGTCACCGCGGACGGCAGCGTCTTCGACTCGATCGAGGCGCGCAAGCCGGGCATGTCGCCAAGCCATGGTCTCGCGCCGGGCAATCCCGTCTTCATCACATTCGATGCCGGTTCGGTACGCGCGTACCGCGACGACTGGTTCGCCTGAGGCTCAGGCAACGCAACGTTCTCCGGCTGACTCGAAAGGTATCGCTTTGATGAAGACAGATTCGCTCACCCTCGACTCGTCGTTGAGCCGCCGCTCCATGCTGCGCCGGCTGGGCGGCGCCTGCGCCACGGCCGCACTGGCGGCATGCGTGCCCGGCGCAGCGGCGGGGGCAGCGCGCCAGCTCGATGTCTACAGCTGGCCGAACTACTTTTCTCCCGGCGACCTGCGCGCCTATGCGCAGAAGTCCGGTGTCACGCCGAACGTCTCGACCTACGACTCCAACGAGACGCTGTTCGCGAGGCTCAACAGCGCGGCGGGCGCGGGCTACGACGTCGTCATTCCCTCGTCGAGCTGGATCTCGCAGCTTGCCCGCAGGGGGCTGCTGCAGCCGATCGACCACGGCAGGCTGAACATCGGCGCGCTCGATCCGAAGCTCATGAACCGTGTGTACGATCCTGGCAACCGGTACTCGATTCCGAAGGACTGGGGCCTGCTCGGCGTGCTCTACGACCCGGATGCGACGGGCGGCGATATCGCGACCTGGGAGGATTTCTTCAGGGCCGGGGAAAGGCCGGGCGTGTCGGGGAAGGTTCGTCTGTCCGTGTCGGGATGGGAGACGATCGGCCCCGAACTCTGGCTGCAGGGCAAGGACTGGAACACGGCGGATGCCGCCGCTATCCGCGCGGCGGCGGGCCGGCTCAAGGGCTTTGCGAAACACGTCAAGTCCTTTTCGGTTCTCGACCCCAACGCCGTCGCGAATGGCTCGATCGTGCTCGCACAGACCCACCAGAGCGCGGCGCGCGCCGCCATCGCGCTCAATCCGAAGCTGAGATGGGCGGTGCCGGGTCCGTTGAGCGAACTGTGGGTGGACAACTACGCGATCGCCGCGAACGCGCCCCATCTCGATCAGGCCTACGATTTCCTCGCCTATCAGCTGCGGCCCGAGGTGCAGATCTCCGAGACGCGGTATCTCGGCTTTCCGGCCGCACTGTCCGATCTGCGCGCGAAGCTCGGCGCGGATGTGCCCAACGCCGACCTCATTTTCGGCGGCAGGAATCTCGACTTCAGCAGGCTGACGTCGTTCGTGGTGAATCCTCAAACAATCGGGGTGTATCTTCAGATGCAGACCGAAATCCAGGCGGCGGCTGGCTAAAGCGTGGTGCGAGTCCTACTTCACCTGTTCGATGAACGTCGCGGCGCCGGCGGGCGATGCGACGGCTGTACCGACCGCGGCGTGGGTCGTCGTCCCGCCACAGCCGGCAATCTGCCGCACCACCTGCTTGCGGGCGTGCCGGCGCTCTGGCTCGCGGTGTTCTTTCTCGCGCCGCTCGCGTTCACCGTGGTGTTCTCGTTCGGACGGCCGACGTTCGGCGGCGTCGTGCCCGACTTCACGCTCGACAACTACGCGGCCGCGCTCTCGGGCTTCTACGGCGCGACTTTCCTCAGGACGATCGCATTCGCGGCGTCGGCCTCGGCGCTTTGCCTCGGCGCCGCATTGCCCGTGGCCTATTTCGTGGCCCGCCATACGCGGCGGCATCGCGCGCTTGCGATCGCGCTCATCGTGGTGCCGTACTTCTCGAGCTTCCTGATCCGCCTGATGTCGCTGCACATGCTGATGTCGCGTGACGGCGCCGTGCAGGGCATGCTCAACGCGCTGCATCTGCACCACGGTCCGCTCGATGTGCTCGATACCCGCACGGCCGTATTCATCGGCATGGTGTACGGCTATCTGCCGATTGCCGTCGTGCCGCTCTTCGTCGTGATCGACCGGATCCCGCGCGCGCTCATCGAGGCGAGCCGCGATCTCGGCGCGTCGCGCTGGCAGACCTTCCGCTTCATCACGCTGCCGATGATCCGCCCCGGCATCGCCACCGCGATTCTTCTGACGATGGTGCCGATGCTCGGCGAACTGGTGGTCCCGAGGCTGCTCGGCGGCGATCGCGGCATGCTGATGGGCCAGGCGATTTCCGCCCAGTACCTGCAATCGCAGAACTACGCGCTCGGCTCCGCGATGGCGGTGCTTGTGCTCGTCGCGGTGGCGATCATCGTCGCGGTGCTCGCCCGCATCACGCGAGGCTTTGCGGAGGTCGGGCGATGACGGCGCGCGAATATGCCCGCACCGGCTGGAAGGAATACGCGACGCATGCGAGCCTGAGGCTGTGGTATGCCGCCGCGGTCGTCTTTCTCTTCGCGCCGATCGTCGCGGCGCTTGTCTATTCGTTCAACCTCGGCGTTCTTGGCAATGAAACCGCCACGCTGACCGGCTGGACCCTGCAATGGTATCCGGCCGCCTGGAACGACCTGACGCTGAGGCATTCGATCGTGTCGAGTCTCGACGTCGCGTTCTGGTCGTCGCTGCTCTCGGTCGTGATCGGTTCGGCGCTGGGCTACGCGATCGTGCGGCATCCGAGCGGCCGCGTGCGTCACCTGCTGGCGGCGCTCACGTATATCCTGCTGATCGTGCCGGAATCCGTGATCGCCGTTTCGCTGCTCCTGCTCTACAGTGTCACGCGAATTTCGCTCGATACCGCGACGCTCGTCACCGGCATCACGCCAATGGCGATCGCCGTGGTCGCGCTCGTGGTTCGTGCGCGCATGCTGACGCTCGACCGCCGCGTGGAAGACGCGGCGGCGGATCTGGGCAGCACACGGCTGAAGACGCTCTGGTTCATCGTGCTGCCGCAACTGACGCCGGCCGTCGCGGCGGGCGGCGTGATGGCGTACACGTTCTCGTTCGACAATCTCGTCGTGTCGGCTTTCCTGTCGACGCCGCAGGTCACCACGCTGCCGGTCTATCTTTATGGCAGCCTTCAGTATGGGCCGTCGCCGACCGTCTACGCTGCGGTGTCGGCCGTCTTCATGTTCACGATGCTGATGCTCGGTCTCGCCGCGGTGCTGTATCGTCTGGCGCGGCGCCCGTTCGCCGCCCGAATCATCCCGTAGACGAGGTTCCCTTCATGCCGATACGTCATGCGAATGCCCTTCTCGATGTGCCGGTCTATCCTGCGGGGCGCTCTGCGCCGCTCGCGGATCGCATCGGACGCCTGCTTTCGAGCACCGGCGATGTGATCTTCGTGCAGGCCGAGGCGATCCTTGCACTCGAAGCCGTCGCAACGAGCATCGCGCGGCCGGGCGTGACGGCGGTGAACATCGTGACGAGCCCCTACGGCGCGTACTTCGGCGCCTGGCTGCGCCGCGCCGGGGCGACGGTGCACGAGCTGGTCGCAGAGCCGGGGCAGCCTGCCGGCATGCAGGCGCTGCGCGCACGGATGGACGCGTTGCCCGCGGTCGATGTCGTCGCGGCCGTTCATGCGGAAGCGGCCAACGGCGTGCTCAATCCGCTCGCCGATATCGCGGCGCTCGCGAAGGCACGCAACGCGCTGCTCGTGATCGATGCGGTGGCGTCGATCGGTGCCCATCCGCTCGATGTCGACGCGCTCGGCATCGACATTGCGGTGATTGGTGCGCAGAAGGGGCTCGCGGGGCCGGCGGGCGTGTCCGCCGTCGCAATGAGCCAGCGGGCGTGGACGCATGTTGCGGCCACGCCCGATTTCGCGCCTTCGAGTCTTTCGCTCGCCGAGATCAGGCGCACCTGGCTCGATCGCGGCCGCGGCGCGTTGCCGGGCATGCCGGCGCCGCTGGAATTCTGGGCGCTGGAGGCGGCGATCGACCGGGTGGAGGCCGAGGGCATCGACAACGTGATCGCCCGCCATCAGCGCGCCGCAATGGCGGCGCGCGCGGGGCTTCGCGCGCTGGGCGTCGAGCCGTGGATCGCCGACGACCGGGCCGCCTCGGCACTCGTCACGTCGGCGCCGGTCCCGGACGGCATCGATGCCCAGGCGCTGATCGACGGCGCCGCGCGATACGGCGTCGCGCTCGGCGCGGGCTTCGGCAATACCGAAGGGCGGCTCGTGCGACTCGACCATACCGGCGCGAAGGCGGCGTTCGATTCAGTGCTGGCGGCGGTTATCGGCTATGGCGCCGCGCTCGTGACGCTCGGGATGGCGGTGGACATCGGCCCCGCTGCGAAAGCGGTTGCGACCGCCTGGGTCGCGCCTCGCGCCGGCGATTGAGTGCGCCCGCGCCGGGAGCCGCCGATGCTGGCCGGCCCTGCCGGGCGTGACGTCAGCAGGGGGTCAGCAGAGGGTCAGCCGGGGCGGCTCAGCGTGCCGGCACCAGCGCATCGACGAGCGCCGAAGCCGTTTGCCGCAGACGCTTCGTGTCGTCGTAGACGCGCTCCATGACGGCGATCCCGCGGGTCATCGTGACGACGATGCCCGCTGCCTGCCGCGGCGGCACGGCGAGTTGCGCGCGTGCTTCGGGGGTGTCGAGCACCTCGACGAGCGCGGCTTCGAGTTCGTCGAGCATGCGTTGCAGCGCGCGGCGCACGCGGGGGGAATCGGGGTCGAGTTCGACGGCGGCCTTGGTCGAAAGACAGCCGCGCGACGGAGAACCCTGCGAAATCGAGCGGATGGCGAACGCGAAAAACGCGGTCAGCGCGTCGCGCAGGTCGGGCTTGGCGAGCGCCTTGCGCACATCGGCGATGAAACGCGCGGCGTAACGCTCGAACACGCGCATGAAAATCTCTTCCTTGTCGCCGTACGCGTTGTAGAGCGAGCCGCGCTGCACGCCGGTGGCCTCCGCCAGATCCAGCATGGACGTTGCCCGGAAGCCCTTGGCCCAGAATACCCCCAGCGCCTCCGAAAATGCGCTGTCTTCGTCGAACTGCCGAACGCCTGCCATGATGCTCCTCGTAAAATGATTCCGTTCAAATGCTATTTTGACGGTCTTGTCGAGAATGCGCAACGTTTCATGGTGCGGGCCCGGGTAATTGCGCCCTGGCCCGGAATAAATGCGCCGGTGCGGGTGTTGTGGTGTTGCGGCCGTTCGGGCCGCGCAAGCGGCGGCAGTGTAGTGCGCACGACGTACATTCTGCGTCGCCTCAGTCCATTCCGGGAGGAAACCCATGAAGACTCCGATGCTCAAACAACGTGACGGCGCCGCCGTCGAAACCGCCGCCGTCGAAGCGTTCCGGCGCGCGTTCAGGGGCGAGGCACTCCTGCCGGACGATGCCGGCTACGATGCGGCGCGGCGCATCTGGAACGCGAGCATCGACAAGCATCCTGGCCTGGTCGCCCGCTGCGCGGTCACCGACGACGTGATCCGCGCGGTGAACTTCGCGCGCGAGAACAATCTGCTGGTGGCGGTCAGGGGCGGCGGCCACAACGTTGCGGGCCGGGCGCTCTGCGACGACGGCATCGTGATCGACCTGTCGGCGCTGAACGCCGTCTCCGTCGACCCGGCAAGGCGCACGGTGACCGTGCAGGGCGGCGCGCTGCTCGGCGACATCGACCGTGCAACGCACCCGCACGGCCTGGCGGTGCCGATGGGCGTGGTCTCGAAGACGGGCATCGCGGGTCTCACGCTCGGCAGCGGGGTCGGCTGGCTCGTGCGCAAGTACGGAATGACGTGCGACAACCTGCTTTCCTGCGACGTCGTCACGGCGAGTGGGGAACTCGTCACGGCCAGCGAAACGTCGAACCCGGACCTGTTCTGGGGTCTGCGCGGCGGCGGCGGCAATTTCGGCATCGTGACGTCGTTCGTATTTCGCGGACAGCCCGTTTCCACGGTGCTGGGCGGCCTGATCCTCTATCCGCGCGACAAGGCGGGCGAAGTGCTGCGCTTCTACCGGGACTTCATCGCGAGCGCGCCGGAAGAATTGACGGCGTATGCCGGGCTCATCTCGACCCCCGAAGGCGTGCCGGCCGTGGGCATGATCCTCTGCTATTGCGGCGATCTCACGCAGGGTGAGCGCGTGCTCGCGCCGGTGCGCGCGTTCGGCACGCCGATGCTCGATGCGGTTCAGCCGATGCCGTTTCCGGCCATGCAGACGCTGCTCGACGACGCGTTCCCGGACCGGACCTACAACTACTGGAAGTCGACGTTCCTGAAGGATCTGACCGACGACACGATCGACCTGTTGATCGATCACGCCAACCGGGTCGAGTCGCCGCTCTCGGGCGTGGTGGTGGAGTACTACGGCGGCGCGGCGAGCCGCGTCGGCCACGGCGAGACCGCATTCGCGCAGCGCGAGGCGAAGTACAACGTCGGGATCACGGCGCAATGGACCGATGCCACGGAGAATGCGAAGCACATCGCCTGGACGAACGCGCTGGCCGATGCGCTCAAGCCGTATTCGAACGGCAGCCAGCTGCTGAACTTTCTCAGCGAGGACAATCAGGACGTGATCCGGGCGGCATTCGGAAGCAATCACGCGCGCCTCGTCGAACTGAAGAACAAGTACGATCCGGCCAATTTCTTCAGCCTCAATCAGAACGTGAAGCCGCGCGCCTGAGTATCGGGCGCCGCAAGGGCCGCTGGCGGGGCACGCGCCTCGCCGGCGGCCCTTGCGCGTCTAGTCCGAATGCAGCATGTCGACGATCGCTTCGGTGATCCCCGTCTGTCCGTATGACGCCCGGTGAATCATGCCGACCGTGCGCGTGATCGGCGGATAGGCGATCGGCACGAGGCGCAGCGACGGGTCCGCGTCCCAGTCGCCGCTGTGCAGCTTCGGCAGCACCGTGACGCCGACGTTCTTGCGCACCAGCGCGACGATCGTCTCGATCGAATTGAGTTCCAGATACTCGTTCACCTCCAGACCGAGCGTGTGCAATGCCTGATCCACGACGAGGCCGGTGCGCACGCGCCGGTCGAAGCGCAGGAAGCCGTGCGCGCGCAGCACGCGCTGAACGTCGGTGTCCGTGACCTCGCGGTTCACGACGAGGATGAGCGGCTCGGTATAGAGCGGCGTCCATATCAGGCCTTCGGGCAGCGTGTCGTCGGGGCGCGCGACCACGGCCGCAATGTCCACTTCGCCTTCATCGACCATCACCGTCAGCTCGTCGGAGCGCGCCGACAGGAGACGCACGTCGAGGAGCGGATGAGCCGTCTTCAGCCCCGCGACGACGAGCGACAGCGCGCCGATCACCGACACCACCGCGCCGATCGTGACCGGCCCCTGCATCGAATTTGCAGGCTTCGCTTCGAGTTGCGCCATCAGGTCGAGGATCTGCTCGACCTTCGGCGATATCTCGCGGCCCGCCCGCGTGAGCGTGATCTGGCGGCCGCTGCGGTCGAACAGTTCGCGGTTGAGCGCCTCTTCGAGCCCGCGCATCTGCAGGCTGACGGCGGCCTGGGTCAGCGCGATCTTGTCCGCGGCGGCGGCGAACGAGCCGGTCTTCGCGACCAGCCGGAAAGTCTTCAGCATGCGGATCGTGAGCATCGATGCTTAAATAAAAATTGAGTGTGATTAAGAAATATTAATATTTTCTGATGCCCGGTGTTCGACATAATCACTAAATGATTTTTTACCGGATTTCGACGCAGTGCTGAAGCAGCAGACCATGAACACGCCTGTCGAGCACCGCCCGGTGCTGGAGGTGGCGGGCTTCTCGCTCAAATTCTCGCGGGACGTGAACGTTCCCAACCTCGTCGACGACGTTTCGCTTGCCGTGAACGCGGGAGAGACGTTGTGCATCGTCGGCGAGTCGGGCTGCGGCAAGAGCGTGACCTCGCTCGCGCTGATGGGCTTGCTGCCGAGCCCGCCCGCCAACATCGTCGCGGGCACGGCCATGTTCGACGGCCGCGACCTGCTGAAGCTTTCCGAGCGCGAACTCGCCGACGTGCGCGGCAACCGCATGTCGATGATCTTTCAGGAGCCGATGACCTCGCTGAATCCGGCGTTCACGGTCGGCCATCAGATTGCGGAGTGCGTCGCGCGGCATCGCGGGCTGGCGCGCGCCGAGGCCCGCGCCGAGGCGCTCGCGATGCTCCGGCTCGTGCGCATTCCCGCGCCCGAGACCCGGCTCGACGCGTATCCGCACGAGCTGTCGGGCGGCATGCGCCAGCGCGTGATGATCGCGATGGCGCTCGCCAACCGCCCGAAGCTCCTGATCGCCGACGAGCCCACCACTGCGCTCGACGTCACCATCCAGGCCCAGGTCCTCTCGCTCGTGCGCAATCTGCAGGCCGAGACCGGCACCGCGATGATCCTGATCACGCACGACCTCGGCGTGGTCGCGGAGGTCGCCGATCACGTCGCGGTGATGTATGCGGGGCGCATCGTGGAATATGGTCCCGTCGCGGAGATATTCGACGATCCGCAGCACCCTTACACGATCGGCCTGATGGGCGCGATCCCGTCGGTCGGCAGGCGCGAAGGGCAGCTCGCGACGATCCGCGGCTCGGTGCCTGCGCCCGAGCGCATGCCGAAGGGCTGCCGCTTCGCGCCGCGCTGTCCGTTCGCGCAAGCGCGATGCATCGATGCGGTGCCGCCCGACAAGCTCGTGGGCGGCACGCATCGCGTGGCCTGCTGGGTCGCGCCGGTGGAAACCTCGATCGGCACGCAACTGCGCGCGGTGACCGCATGAGCGCGATTCTCGAAGCACGCGCGCTCACGAAGCACTTCGGCGGCGCGCGCCATCTGTTCTCGCGCTCGCCGACCGTGTATGCCGTGAACGGCGTCTCGTTCACGGTGCAGGAGGGCGAGACTTTCGCGATCGTCGGCGAATCGGGATGCGGCAAGTCGACGCTCGGACGGCTGCTGCTGCGCCTCATCGACGCAACCGAAGGCCGGGTCATCTATCAGGGCAGGGATATCACGCATCTCGGCGTGCAGGCGCTGCGGCGGCTGCGCCGCGAGATGCAGATCATCTTTCAGGACCCGTTCGCGTCGCTGAATCCCGGCATGACGGTAGCGCGCATCATCGGCGAACCGATCGGGCTGCACGGCCTCGCGCACGGCAAGGCGCGCGCGGAGCGCGTGGCGGAGCTGCTGCGCACGGTCGGCCTGCATCCCGAGTACGCGGACCGTTACCCGCACGAATTCTCCGGCGGCCAGCGCCAGCGCATCGGCATCGCGCGCGCGCTCGCGGGCGAGCCGCGCCTCATCGTCGGCGACGAACCCGTGTCCGCGCTCGACGTCTCCGTGCAGGCGCAGGTGATCAACCTGCTCGAAAAGCTGAAGGCCGATCTCGGCCTCACGCTCATCATGGTCGCGCACGATCTCGCGGTGATCCGGCACATGAGCGATCGCGTGGCGGTGATGTATCTCGGCGAGATCGTCGAACTCGCGAACGTCGACGACCTCTTCGACACGCCGCTGCATCCCTATACGCAGGCGCTCCTGCAGGCAATTCCCGCGAGCAGCCCGCGCGAGCGGCGCGATCGCGTCGCGCTGACGGGCGACCTGCCGAGCCCCACCTCGCCGCCGCCGGGCTGCCGCTTTCATCCGCGCTGTCCGCATGCGAGGCCGGTATGCCGCGAGCAGAAGCCGCCGGCGCAGACGCTCCCCGACGGCCGCTCGGTCTCGTGCCATTTCTGGCGCGACATCCAGAACGCGGGCGGCGGCGCGCCGCTTCGGGCGAGCGTGAGCGCGAAGCTCGTCGAGCGCCTCGCCGTCTATCGCGAACGTCAGGCCGCCACCGATACGGCACGCAACCAGTGATCATTCAAACTCGAAGGAAAGACCGCATGCGTAACATCCTTGTAGCCGGGGTACTTGCTGCAGGCGCCATGAGCGCCGGAAGCGCGATGGCGCAGTCGACCATCCGCATCGGCCTGCAGGACGACATCGGCACGCTCGATCCTGCGCGCAGCAGCCAGGTCGTCGACCGCATGGTGCTCAACTCGCTGTGCAATTCGCTCGTCGACATCTCGCCCGACCTGAAGATCGTGCCGATGCTCGCAACTTCATGGAGCACGAGCGCCGACGGCAAGACGCTGACGATGAAGCTGCGCCACGGCGTGAAGTTCCAGAACGACGAGCCGTTCAACGCAGCCGCGGTGAAGGCCAACATCGACCGCTCGCGCACGCTGCCGGCGAGCAACCGCAAGAGCGAACTGGCGTCGGTGGATCACGTGGACGTGGTCGACGAATACACGGTCAACTTCGTGCTGAAGACGCCCGACTCGGCGCTGCTCGCAACGCTGACCGACCGCGCGGGCATGATGCTCGCGCCCAGGACGCTCGCGGACGACGCGGGCGTCGCGACGCATCCGGTGTGCTCGGGCCCGTACAAGTTCGTGCAGCGCGTGCAGAACGACCGTGTGGTGCTGGAGAAATTCGCGGGCTACTGGGACGCCGACAAGTATTCGATCCAGAAGGTGATCTATCAGCCGGTGCCCGACGCCACCGTACGTCTCGCGAACGTGCGCGCAGGCTCGCTCGACATGCTCGAGCGCCTCGCGCCGTCGGACGTGAACACGGCGAAGAACGACCGCAACCTCAACTTCGTGTCGATCCCGGGGCTCGGCTTCTACGATCTCACGTTCAATATCTCGAACGGCGCGCGTGCGCCGAAGGCGCTCAAGGACAAGCGCGTGCGCGAGGCGTTCGAGCTTTCCATCGACCGCGACGCGATCAACCAGGTGATCGGCGCAGGCATCTTCGCCCCGGCGAATCAGCCGCTGACGGCATCGAGCCCGTACTACGACAAGTCGATCAAGACCACGAAGCGCGATATCCCGAAGGCGAAGGCCCTCCTGAAGGCGGCGGGCTACGACAAGGTCGACGTGGAACTCACGTTCGGCAACAACACCGTGTCGAACCAGATGGCGCAGATGCTGCAGGCCATGCTCTCGGAAGCGGGCATCAACCTCAAGCTGCGTCCGACCGACTATGCCGCGGCGCTCAACGCCGCGCACAAGGGCGATTTCGAGCTGCTGTATCTGGGCTGGTCGGGCCGCATCGATCCGGACGGCAACCTGCATCAGTTCGTGAGCTGCAAGGGCAACCTCAACTATGGCCTCTATTGCAACCCCGAGGTGGACCGCCTGCTCGACGACGCCCGCGTGAAATCGACGGTGGAGCAGCGCAAGCCGCTCTACGACGCGGCCTCGAAGATCCTCGCCGACGAAGACCCGATCGTCTATTTGTACGTACAGCCGTGGCCCTACGTGCTCTCGAAGAAGGTCCAGGGATTTACGCCGTACCCGGACGGGCTGATCCGCCTGCGCGGCATGAGCATCAAGGGGTGAGGGGTCATGCTGCGCATCATCGCCAACCGCGTGCTGGTTGCCATCCCGACGCTGATACTCGTGTCGATGATGATCTTCGGCTTGCAGAAGATGCTGCCGGGCGACCCGGTCCTCGCGATGGCGGGCGAGGACCAGAATCCGCAGGTCATCGCGATGCTGCGCGCGAAGTATCACCTCGATGAACCCGTGCCCGCGCAGTACGTGCTGTGGATGAAGGACATGCTGCGCGGCGATCTGGGCGCGTCGATCCGCACCGACGTTCCGGTGACGACGCTGATCGCGCAGAAGCTGCCGGTCACGTTGCAACTGGCGGTGATGGGCATGATCCTCGCAATCGGGATCGGCCTGCCGCTCGGGGTGCTGTCGGCGGCGAACAAGGGGCGCGCGCTCGACTACGGCGCGAACGTGCTCGCGCTCTCCGGCATGTCGATTCCCAACTTCTGGCTCGGCATCATCCTGATCTTCGTGGTGTCGGTGCGCTGGCATCTGCTGCCTTCGTCGGGCTACGTGTCGCCGTCGGAGGATTTCTGGATGAGCATCAAGACCATGCTGATGCCCGCGTTCGTGCTGGGCGCGGCGCTCGGCGCGCAGCTGATGCGCCATACGCGCAGCGCGATGCTGAGCGTGCTGCGCACCGACTACATCCGCACCGCGCGCGCGAAGGGTCTCCTGCGCGGCACGGTGGTCATCAAGCACGCGTTCCGCAATGCGCTGATTCCGATCGTGACCGTGCTCGCGCTGCTGTTCGGCGAACTGCTCGCGGGCGCCGTGCTCACGGAGCAGGTGTTCACGATTCCGGGCTTCGGCAAGCTGATCGTCGATGCGGTGTTCAACCGCGATTACGCGGTCGTGCAGGGCGTGGTGCTCGTAACCGCGGTCAGTTTCATCGTGGTGAATCTGTTCGCCGATGTCCTTTATATCCTGCTCAACCCGAGGCTGAGGCGAAGCTGATGGCCACGCTCCCTGTTATCGCCGCCGAGAAGCTGCCGCGCAGGCGGCATCGCGGCCTGGCGAAGTTCATGAAGAATCGCGCCGCCGTCGCGGGCGCGTTGATTGTCGCGCTGGTCGTTCTGGTCGCGCTGTTCGCGCCGTGGCTCGCGCCTTACGACCCGGTTCAGGCAAGCTTCATGACCGTGCGCAAGGCGCCCGACGCCGCGCACTGGTTCGGCACCGACGAACTCGGCCGCGACGTGCTGAGCCGCATGATCTGGGGCGCGCGGGCGTCGCTGCTCGCGGGCGTGGTGTCGGTCGGCATCGCGGTCGCGATCGGCGTGCCGCTCGGATTGCTCGCGGGCTACTTCGGCAAGCTCGTCGACGGCGTCATCTCGCGGCTCGCCGACGCGCTCCTGTCCATCCCGTTCCTGATCCTCGCGATCGCGCTCGCCGCGTTTCTCGGCCCGAGCCTGACGAACGCGATGATCGCGATCGGCGTCTCCGCGATGCCGCGGTTCGTGCGTCTTACACGCGGCCAGGCGCTCAGCGTGAAGGCCGAGGACTACGTGGAAGGCGCGCGCGCCATCGGTCTCGGCGACTTCCGGATCATCGTGCGGTATATCCTGCCGAACGTGCTGCCGCCGATCATCGTGCAGGCGAGCCTGACGGTCGCCATGGCGATCATCGCGGAGGCGAGCCTGTCGTTTCTCGGACTCGGGCAACTGCCGCCGGCGCCTTCGTGGGGATCGATGCTGAACACCGCGAAGGACTTCGTCGATCAGGCGCCGTGGATGTCCATCTTCCCGGGCATCGCCATTTTCCTGGCGGTGCTAGGCTTCAACCTGCTGGGCGACGGATTGCGCGACGCCCTCGATCCCCGCGAGCTTTGACGCTCCGCAAGCACACACGACTCGTATGACTTCATTCAATTGGCAAAACCCTTATCCGACGCCGCGCATGCCGGTGTTCGCACGCAACATCGTTTCGACCTCGCATCCGCTCGCGGCTCAGGCCGGCCTGCGCATGTTGTGGAAGGGCGGCAACGCGGTCGATGCGGCGATTGCCGCTGCGGCCGCGATCACGGTCGTCGAGCCGGTTTCGTGCGGCCTGGGCGGCGATGCGTTCGCGCTCGTCTGGGACGGCGCGAAGCTGCACGGCCTGAATGCGTCGGGTGTGGCGCCGGCCGCATGGAACGTGGACTACTTCAGGCGCAAGTACGGCGAGGAAAACGGCGTGGCGATCCAGCCCAAGCGCGGCTGGGACGCGGTGACGGTGCCGGGCGTGATCGCGGGATGGGAGGCGCTCCATGCGAAGTTCGGCTCGCTGCCGTTCGGCGACCTGATGCAGCCGGCCATCGAGATTGCGGAGCGCGGGCACGCGGTAGCGAGCATCGTCGCGCACAAGTGGGCGGCCGCTATTCCCGATCTGAAGGACCAGCCGGGCTTCGCCGACGTGTTCATGCCGCGCGGCCGCGCGCCCGAGGTGAGCGAGCTCGTGCGCTTTCCCGGCCACGCGAAGACGCTGCGCATGCTGGCCGAGCAGGGGCCGCGCGCGTACTACGAAGGCGAGACGGCCGACAAGATCGCGGCGTTCGCGAAGCAGCACGGCGGCGCGATGACGGCGGCCGACCTGCGCGCCTATCGCGCGGAGTGGGTCGAGCCGATCGCGAAGGACTATCGCGGCTACACGGTCCACGAGATTCCGCCGAACGGGCAGGGCATCGCCGCACTGATCGCGCTCGGCATCCTGGACAAGTTCGACGTGAAGTCGCTCACCGTCGACAACATCGAGTCGCAGCATTTGCAGATCGAGGCGATGAAGCTCGCGTTCGCCGACCTGTACCGTTACGTGGCCGACCCCCGCTCGATGGACGTGACGCCGGCGCAGATGCTCGACGACGCCTACCTCACCGAGCGCGCGAAGCTGATCGATCCGAAGAAGGCGACGCAGTTCGATTTCGGCATGCCGAAGGCGGGCGGCACGATCTACATGTCGGTGGCGGACGAGCGCGGCATGATGGTGAGCTTCATTCAGTCGAACTACATGGGCTTTGGCTCGGGCGTGGTGGTGCCGGACACGGGCATCTCGCTGCAGAACCGGGGCTGCGGATTCTCGATGGACCCGAAATCGGTGAACGTGGTGGAGGGCGGCAAGCGGCCGTTTCACACGATCATCCCGGCGTTCCTCACGCAGGACGTGAACGGCACGCGCGAGGCGGTGATGAGCTTCGGCGTGATGGGCGGCGACATGCAGCCGCAGGGCCACGTGCAGTCGATCGTGAGGATGCTCGACTACGGCCAGCAGCCGCAGGCCGCGTGCGATGCGCCGCGCTGGAAGGTGAACCGCGACTTCAGCATCGACGTCGAAGCGACGCTGAACCAAAAGACCGCGTCGGCGCTGCAGGCGCTGGGCCATACGATCAAGTCGATCGAAGACCCCTACATGGACTTCGGCTCCGGCCAGTACATCTGGAAGCTCGATCGCAATGATCCCGAGCGCGGCTACGTCGCGGCCAGCGACAGCCGCCGCGACGGGCTCGCCGCAGGCTTCTGAGCAGGCGCCCGGCGGGTGGCGCCGGGCTCGGGGATGTCAGGCCTTGTCCGGTGCCACCAGTCCCGCGCGGCTTTGCGCGCCCCATGCGCGCTGGCGGCGCAGGAAGTAGAGCCAGCCGAGCGCCGCGCCCCAGTGGCGCAGCAGCTGGAACGTGAACGGCTCCGCGATCGAGGCGAGCACCGCCATGCCGAACGCAGACCCGGCGCGCTCGCCCGTCCAGCGCCGGTACAGATGCACCGACCAGAGGTGGAACGCGAAGTCGAGCGCGATCTTTCCGCCGATCACGCCGAACGCCGGCCCGACAATCGTGCCCCGTCCCTCGCAAATGAAGCCGATCAGCAGCGCAAACGCCGTCAGGCCGTAGATGGGCTGCAGCGTGTCGAACGCCTTCACGGGCAGCATCAGCAGGCCGAGCGTGCCATAGCGGCGGTTGCCCGTCATGTCGCGATTCCAGTACTGCGTCTGCAGGAAGCCCGCGAACCAGCGGCGGCGCTGGCGCAGGAACGTGCCGAAGCTGCTCGGCGCATCGGTATGCGCATGAGCGTCGCCGACCACGCGCACGTCCCAGTCGAGCCCGTGATCCACCGCGTAGCGGCGCAGGCGGTGGATCAGCTCGTAGTCTTCGACGAGGCACTGCGGATCGAACCCGCCGACCGTGACGAGCGCGTCGCGGCGAAACGTGGCGAACGCGCCCGAGATCAGCAGCAGGCTGTCGGCGCGCATCCATGCGAAGCGCGAGATGAAGTTGCGGATGTATTCGTAGGTCTGGAACCACTGGAAGAAGCGGCCCGACATCGTCCTGCTGCACACCGGCACGAGGATGCCCGCCGCCGCGACGAGCTTGCCGCTTTCCGCGAACGCCCGGCGCATCGCGAGCGTGGCGTCGGGCGCGAGCAGCGTATCGGCGTCGACGGTCATGACGGTCTCGGTGGTCATCGCGGTGAGCGCGGCGTTCAGCGCGCGCGCCTTGCCGCCATGCGGCACGCGCATCCAGTACAGGTTCGGATGCAGCGTGCTCGGCGCGCTCAGTTCGCCTTCGGGCGCTGCGACGAGGCCGTAGCGGCAGACGAGCAGCGCGATGGTGCCGTCGGTGGAACCGTCGTCGGCGATCACGATCTGCGCGGGCCCGTGCTCCTGCGCGAGCAGCGCGTCGAGCGTGATCGGCAGCACGGCGGCTTCATTGTGCGAGGCGACGATCACGCCGAGGCCCGGCATGTCGCCGCTATCCGGCATGGGCGCGCGAGGCCGTGCGGGCATCGCGAGCGGCAGGGTCTTCACGGCGACGAAAAGCAGCAGGATGGTGTCGTAGATCACGTAGGCGATGCCCGTCGACCATGCCACCACGCCGTGCAGAAAGAACGCGCGGGCGAACAGCAGACCCCACAGCACGACGACGCTGCAATGAATGACGATGCCCGGCACGGTGAACCCGCGCGGCGCGATGCGCGGCGAAGCGATCGCGAGGGCGTCTTCGAGAGAGGTTTTCAAGGAGCGTTCCGGTTCCGGTTGCGGTTCCTGCCGCGATGTAACGAGCCTCAGAGGCGTGCGCGCGTTCATGGGACCATCCTCGAGATGACCGAGCGCCGGTCGATCCAGGAATGCTTCAGCGCGCCGCCGATGTGCATTGCGAACAGCGCGTACAGCGCGTAGCCGAACCACGTGTGCAGCATCCCGAGGCGCGTATGCAGCGTCTCCCTCACCTGCGGGTCGATATGCTCGATGAAGCCGACGCGCGGCCACGTGAAGAGGCCGAAGTAGTACATCGGATGCGTGGCCGCGTCCTTCCATGCGGAGTCGTGCATCCAGCCGGAAAGCGGCAGCGCGATCATCAGCAGGTAGAGCAGGAAGTGCGCGACATGCGCCGCGATCTGCTCGAGCTTCGGAAAGCTGCGCGGCATCGGCGGCGGCCGATGCGTGGTGCGCCACAGGATGCGCAGGATCACGAGGCCGAGCACCGTGATGCCGATCGACTTGTGCGTATCGATCGCGAAGCGGACCATGCTGTCGGGCAGCGATTCGCTGCCGAGACCGAGCATGACGTTCACGATGATCAGCAGCGCGATGGTCCAGTGGAGCACCATCGCGGTGCGGGTGTATTTCGAGGCGGGCTCCGCCGCCATCTGTTCGAAGGTGCTGCGGGTGTTGGTGAGGCTCATGGGGTCCGTTCGTTCATGTGGGCGCCGCTTTCGCAGGGCAGCGCTAACCGTTCCTAGATGAACGATCCGTGTACGCGATTTATTCCAGCGGCGCCGGCGGCAATCGATTGCGCGATATTTCCTTACGAAGTGCATGCGCGTGATCCGTGATGCGTGGCGCGGCTGACCGGCGGCCCGCGCTCAAGACATTTGAAATCCGGCCGATATACAGGTAGCCGGGTAGTGTTGACAGGTGGCGCGCCCGCGCCGGTACCCGTGCGAAAGGCTCGCCGGGTTCGTGGTTCGCGGGTTGCGCTCGTTGTATCAGGCAGGAATTCATGAATAACCAGGTGATCACGTTCAGCCTGCCGCGCTGGCGGCTGACGCGGTGGCTGCTGCACGCGGGTCACGACGTGCCGGACGATATCCGCTCCGCACTGGTCGCGAGCCTGTTCGGCACGCTGCCGATCTTCGCGGGTGGCGTGGTCAATACGATCGCCGTGTCGCTCGTCATCGCGCTGCGCCGGCCCACGGCACCCTTCGTCACGTGGTTCGTGATCGAGGTGATCCTGTGCTCGGCGCGACTCGTGCTGCTCCTGATGGCGCATCGCACCGCCGCGTCCGGCAGGCGCACGCCTACCGACAGCTATGTCCTGCTCGCGGTGCTGTGGGGCGCGAGCGTCGGCTATGGCGCGTTCGTCAGCATTCTGAGCGGCGACTGGGTGGCGGCGACCCTCTCGTGTCTTTCGGCGGCCGCGATGGTGGGCGGCATCTGCTTCCGGAACTTCGGCGCGCCGCGTCTCGTCGCCGTGATGATCCTGCTCTCGCTCGGGCCGTGCTGTCCGGCGGGCGCCCTTTCCGGCCAGCCGGTGCTGCTGCTCGTCCTGATCCAGATACCGTTCTATCTGTTCGCGATGAGCATCGCGGCGTTCCGGCTGAACAAGCTGCTCGTGTCCACGATGAAGGCCGAGCGGGAAAACGACCGCCGCGCGAGGCACGACCTGCTCACCGGCCTGCCGAACCGCGCGGGTCTGGTTCATGCGATCGACGCCATGTCGGGCGGCCTCGCGCCGGGCGCGCACCGGGCGGCGATCTTCTATCTGGACCTGGACGGCTTCAAGCCGGTCAACGACCGCTACGGCCACGCCGCCGGCGATGCGCTGCTGATCGGCGTGTCGCAACGTTTGCGCGCGTGCGTGCGGGCATGCGACGTGGTCGCGCGCATCGGCGGCGACGAGTTCGTGCTGCTGGTTCAGCGGGTGAAGCGCGCCGACGTGCCGCCGCTCGCCGACAGCCTGATCGAAACGGTCTCGCAGCCGTTCGATCTCGGCCACGCGAACTCGATCCGCATCAGCGCGAGCATCGGCGTCGCGCTGGTGCCCGATCACGGCGAGGACATCGACACCATCCTGAAGGCGGCCGACGGCGCGCTTTATGCCGCGAAGGCGCGGGGGCAAGACGTGCTGGGCCCTCGCGGCGCCCGCGGCGCACGCGTGATGCGCCGCCGCGGGCGGCCGCTCGTGTCCGCTGCCCGCGTGCAGTACGATAGCGACGTCGACACGTGAATAGCGGAGAGCGATCATGGGACTTCACTGGTTGCGCTCCGCGCTCGCCGCGGCGGGATGCCTTGGCGTCATGTCGGCGGCGAGTCTCGCGGCCGGCACGGCTTCCGCACCGAATTCCGCGCCGACTGCTCCGCCCCTGGTCTACGTGACCGATTTCGAGCTCGACGTGGCCGATGTCGAGCCCGACAGCGGCCCGGGCTCGCGCGCGCGGCGTCTCGCGGGCGGCATCCTGCCGCGCGGCCCGCTGCACTCGCAGCAGGACCCGCAGGCGCACGCGCGCGAGATCGTCTCGCAGATGTCGGAGCAACTGACGGCGGATCTGACGAAGGCGGGCCTCGACGCGCGCCGCCTGCTGCCCGGCGCGCCCGTGCCGCCGAGCGGCTACCGGGTGCGCGGCGTGTTTCTGAACGTCGACGAGGGCAACCGCCTGCGGCGCGCGGTCGTGGGCTTCGGCGCGGGCCAGAACGACCTGCAGGTCGCGGTTTCCCTCGACGATCTTTCCTCGCCGCAGCAGGGGCCGCTCTATGAAAACGTCGAGGAAAGCACGAGCCGCGACAAGCCGGGCGCGATCGTGAAACTCAATCCCTATGTGATCGCGGCGAAGTTCGTGCTCGACGGCCGCGACGAGCATTCGACCATCGAGCGCGCCGCCGGGCAGATCTCGGAGACGGTCGTCGGGCGGCTGCGCGCTGTGCCGCCGCGCTAGCGCCGTCACTTCGGCGCACGATTCGTCATACCGCAAAGGAACACTTTTGGAACTGCGCCAGCTTCGCTACTTCGTTCGTGTCGTCGAGTACGGCAGCATGGGCCGCGCCGCGGCGGACCTCGGTGTCGTGACGTCGGCGCTGAGCCAGCAGATCAGCCGGCTGGAGAGCGAACTGTCCACGCGCCTGCTGCAGCGCACGGCCAATGGCGTGCGCCCCACTGACGCGGGCCTCGCGTTCTGGCGTCAGGCCCAGCTCGCGCTGCGCCACGTCGACGACGCCGCGCACGCGGCCCGGCACGCGCGCCTGTCGGGCCATGTGAGCGTCGGCATGGCGCCGAGCACGACGGGCGTGCTCGGCCTCGCGTTCATGCGCGCGATGCGCGAGCGCTACCCCGACGTGCGCCTGCGCATGGTGGAGAGCCTCTCCGGCCATCTCGCCACGATGCTGAGCGCGCGCCAGATCGACCTCGCCATCCTGTTCCAGAGCGGCGCCGCCAGGCGCTTCAGCGCGACGCCCCTACTCGACGAACGCCTTTTCGCCATATCGTCTGCGCAGTTCGAGCCGATGCCCGGCGGCAAGAAAGTGAAGCTCGCGCAGATCGCGCCGCTTCCGCTGATTCTCCCGAGCGGCCCGCATGGCCTGCGCTCGCTGCTCACCACCGCCTTCGCGCGGGTGAAGTGCGAGCCGAACATCGTCGCGGAGATCGACGGCCTCGCGATGCTGATGGATGCCGTAGGCGGCGGGCTCGGCGTGACGATCCAGCCGGGCGCGGCGCTCGCGCGGCGCGACCCGTCGTCGTTTCGCGCGCTCGCCATCAGCGACGCCCACATGGTGCGCCCGAACCAGCTCGTGAGCCTGTCCGACGACGAGCTTTCGCCCGCCGGCCTCGCGGCGCGCGTGGTGCTCGCGGATGTCGCCCGCACGCTCGTCGCGCGCGGCGAATGGGCGGGCGCGACGCTCGCGGCAGACACCCGTCCGGTCCCGAGCCAGCCCCTTCACGATTCGTGAACACCCATTGCCAGCTTGATGCTGGCGGCTGAAGACCTGGCGCCCTACACTCTGCGCAACTGGTGGGGGACGTCAAACGATGGTGGATGTACTGGTGATCGGCGGGGGCAATGCGGCCCTGTGCGCCGCATTGATGGCACGCGAGGCCGGGGCGTCGGTGCTCATGCTCGAAGCCGCGCCGCGCGAATGGCGCGGCGGCAATTCGCAGCACACGCGCAATCTGCGCTGCATGCATGACGCGCCGCAGGACGTGCTGGTCGAGGCATATCCCGAAGAAGAGTACTGGCAGGACCTGCTGAAAGTCACGGGCGGCATCACGGACGAGAAGCTCGCGCGGCTCGCCATTCGCGCATCGTCGACGTGCCGCGACTGGATGCGCCGTCACGGCGTGCATTTTCAGCCGCCGCTTTCCGGCGCGCTGCATGTCGCGCGCACCAACGCGTTCTTCATGGGCGGCGGCAAGGCGCTCGTGAACGCCTACTACCGCAGCGCCGAAGCGCTCGGCATCGGCATTCGCTACAACGCGCCGGTCGATGCGATCGAGCTCGACGGCGACCGGTTCGTCGCGGCCCGCATCGGCGGCGAGCGCATCGAGGCGAAGAGCTGCGTGCTCGCGGCGGGCGGTTTCGAATCGAACCGCGAGTGGCTGCGTGAGGCGTGGGGGCAGGTCAACGGCGAATGGGTCGCGGAGAATTTCCTGATCCGCGGCACGCGCTTCAACATGGGCGTGCTGCTCAAGTACATGATCGATGCGGGCGCGGACGCCGTCGGCGATCCGTCGCAGTCGCACTGCGTCGCCATCGACGCCCGCGCGCCGCTCTATGACGGCGGCATCTGCACGCGCGTCGACTGCGTGTCGCTCGGCGTGGTGCTCAACCGCAACGCCGAGCGCTTCTATGACGAAGGCGAGGATTTCTGGCCCAAACGCTATGCGATCTGGGGCCGCCTCGTCGCGCAGCAGCCGGGGCAGATCGGCTATTCGATCATCGACTCGAAGGCGATCGGCCGCTTCATGCCGCCGGTGTTCCCCGGCACGCGGGCGAATACGCTTGGCGAGCTTGCGCGGGCAACGGGACTCGACGAAGCGCGCTTCCTGAAGACCCTCTCGGCCTACAACGCCGCCTGCCGCGTCGGCACGTTCGATCACTCCGTGCTCGACGACTGCCACACCGAGGGCCTAACGCCCGCGAAGACGCACTGGGCGCAACCCATCGACAAGCCGCCGTTCTACGCGTTCGCGCTTCGCCCCGGCATCACGTTCACCTATCTCGGGCTGAAGGTGAACGAGCACTCGGCCGTGCACTTCGGCGGCAAGCCGAGTCCGAACCTGTATGTCGCGGGCGAGATGATGGCGGGCAACGTGCTCGGCAAGGGCTATACGGCGGGAGTCGGCATGGCGATCGGCACCGCGTTCGGACGCATCGCCGGAACACAGGCGGCGAACGCCGCGTTGAAATCGAAGGAAACCCGTCATGCAGTCGCTTGAAGCGCTCACCCGCGAGGCCAGTGCGCTCGCCTCGAACGAAATCACGGTCGTATCCGCGATGACCGCCGCCGAGGGCGAGGTCAGCCGCATCATGCAGATCTGCAATGCGTGCCGCTATTGCGAAGGCTTCTGCGCCGTGTTCCCCGCGATGACGCGCCGCCTCGAATTCGGCCGCGCCGATGCGCACTTTCTCGCGAACCTCTGCCACAACTGCGGCGCCTGCCTGCATTCCTGCCAGTACGCGCCGCCGCACGAATTCGCGGTCAACGTGCCGAAGGCGATGGCCGAGGTGCGCAGGCAGACCTACGTCGACTACGCCTGGCCGGCCGGATTCGGCGCGCTCTACAAGCGCAACGGGCTGACGATCGCGGTCGCGCTCGCCGGCGGACTGGCGCTCTTCCTGATTCTCGCGACAGCGATGAAGGGCTCGCTCTTCCTGCCGCCGCTCGCGGGCAACTTCTATGCGGTGTTTCCGCACAACACGCTCGCCTTGCTCTTCGGCGCGGTCTTCCTCTTCTCGATGATCGCGCTCGGCGTGGGCGTGCGCCGCTTCTGGCGCAACGAGGACCCGGGTGCGATGTCGGGCGCGGCGATCGGCGAAGCGGCGCACGACGTGCTGAGCCTGCACTATCTCGGCGGCGGCCACGGCGAAGGATGCAACAACGCAAGCGACGCGTTCTCGCTTGCTCGCAGGCGCTTTCACCATCTGACGTTCTACGGCTTCATGCTGTGTTTCGCATCGACATGCGTCGCGACGCTCTACCACTATCTGCTGAAACTCGAGGCGCCGTATGCGCTGGCGAGCCTGCCGGTCGTGCTCGGCGCGGCGGGCGGCATCGGCCTGCTGGCGGGCCCGGCGGGGCTCCTGTGGCTCAACCTGAAGCGCCATCCTCAGCACGGCGACGTTGCGCAGCGGCCGATGGACCGCGGTTTCATCGCGTTGCTGCTGCTCACGAGCGCAAGCGGCCTCGCGCTGCTGATGCTGCGCGACACCTCGATGATGGCGCTCCTGCTCGCGGTGCACCTGGGCATCGTCATGGCGCTCTTCCTGACGCTGCCCTACGGGAAGTTCGCGCACGGCATCTATCGCAGCGCCGCGCTGCTGAAATGGGCCGTGGAGAAGCGGCGCCCGAGCGGCCTTCTGGTCGAGGACTGACCCGGGCCGCGCGGGGACGCACACGAAATCGGGGCACGCGGCAAACCAACAACGACATCGGCGCATTCAAAAGGTCTCAGGAGACGACATGGATTCACAGCATCAACCCCGCGCACTCGGCGCGACGGCGTCCGCCGCATCGAAAATGGGCGCGGTCCTGCGCGTGACGAGCGGCAACTTTCTCGAGCAGTTCGACTTCTTCCTGTTCGGCTTTTACGCGACGTTCATCGCCCGCACGTTTTTTCCGTCCGCAAGCGACTTCGCCTCGCTGATGCAGACGTTCGCCGTGTTCGGCGCGGGTTTCCTGATGCGCCCGCTCGGGGCGATCGTGCTCGGTGCGTACATCGACAAGGTGGGGCGCCGCCGCGGCCTGATCGTCACGCTGTCGATCATGGCGAGCGGCACGATCCTGATCGCCTGCGTGCCGGGCTATGCGTCCATCGGTCTTTTCGCGCCCGCGCTCGTGCTGATCGGGCGGCTGCTGCAAGGCTTTTCGGCGGGCGCGGAGCTGGGCGGCGTCTCGGTCTATCTCGCGGAAATGGCGACGCCGGGCAAAAAGGGTTTCTACACCGCGTGGCAGTCCGCGAGCCAGCAGGTCGCGATCATCGTCGCGGCGGCGCTCGGCTATGCGCTCAACGGCATGCTCTCGACGGCGCAGATCGGCGCGTGGGGATGGCGCGTGCCGTTCTTCATCGGCTGCCTGATCGTGCCGTTTCTGTACGTGCTCAGGCGCTCGCTGCAGGAAACCGCCGAGTTCCAGTCGCGCGCGCATCATCCGGCCACGTCCGAAGTGTTCCGCTCGATGCTCGCCAACTGGAAGACCGTGATCGCCGGCATGCTGATGGTCGCGATGACCACCACGACGTTCTATCTGATCACGGTCTACACCCCGACGTTCGGCAAGACCGTGCTGCACCTGAGCACGTCGGACAGCCTGATCGTGACGCTGTTCGTCGGGCTGTCGAACTTCATCTGGCTGCCGATCGGCGGCGCGATCTCGGATCGCATCGGACGGCGGCCGCTCCTGCTCTTCGTGTCCGCGCTCGCCGTCGTGACCGCCTATCCCGCGCTGGAATGGCTCGCGCACGCGCCGAGCTTCCTGCGCATGCTGGCCGTGCTGCTGTACTTCTCGTTCTTCTTCGGCGCGTACAACGGCGCGATGGTCGCGGCGCTGACCGAGGTGATGCCGGTCAACGTGCGCGTCGCCGGATTCTCGCTCGCGTTCAGTCTCGCGACCGCCGTGTTCGGCGGCTTTACGCCCGCCGTCTCGACGTACCTGATCGAGGCCACCGGCGACAAGGCCGCGCCCGCCTACTGGCTCATCTTCGCGGCGCTGTGCGGGTTCTGCGCGACGCTGTCGCTGTACCGGCGCGGCGGGGCCGCCGAGTTGCAGGCGAAGCTCGGCTGAGCGCACGGCTGAATGGCTGGCGGCGCCGCGCCATGAAGCCGCGACACGGGCCGCAACCCGACGCCGCGCCGCTCAGCGCGAGGCGCCGCCCCAGACGCCCGTTGCCGCTGTTTCGCGCACGTAATCGGTGAAATCGCGGGCGGGCCGCCCGAGCGCGCGCGCGACGCCGTTCGCAACGGACGCGTTGCGGCCGTCGAGCACTTCGGTGAACAGATACCGGATCAGATCGACGAGTTGCGGCGGGAGCTGCGCTTCTTCGAGTGCGGCGACGTATTGTTCCGCCGGAATCCGCGTGAAGCGGATCGGCCGCCCGGTCGCCCGCGCGATCTCGTCGATTGCCTGCGCGAACGTCCACAAGCGCGGGCCGGTCAGTTCATACAACTGCCCCGCGTGACCATCCTGCGTGAGCGCGGCGACCGCGGCGTCGGCGATATCGTCCGCGTCCACGAACGGCTCGCCGATCTCGGCAACGGGCAGCGCGACATCGCCCGCGAGGATCGGCTCGAGGAAATGCGCCTCGCTGAAGTTTTGCGCGAACCAGCTGCAGCGCAACAGCGTCCACTCGATACCGCACTGGCGCACGATCTCCTCGCAGCGCTGCGCTTCGGCTTCGCCTCGTCCGGAAAGCAGCACGAGGCGCCGCACGCTGCTCTTGACCGCGAGGTCCGTGAACGACTGGATCGCGTCCGCGGCGCCCTCGGCGGCCAGATCCGGGTAATACGAAACGTAGACGGCGCGCACGCCGTCGAGCGCCGGCGCCCACGTGGCGCGGTCGTCCCAGTCGAACGGCGGGGTGGCCGAGCGCGAGCCGTGCCGCACCGGCAGATGGCGAAACGCAAGGCGCTCCGCCACGCGACGGCCGGTCTTGCCCGTGCTGCCGAGCACCAGAATGGTTTGCGCAGTCATTGTTCGCTCCTCCAGGATGGGGGTCACGCGATTGCTGTGACCTTGCGTCCAGGATAGGCACGGTGCACAGGATCAACAATGTCGATTGATCCGTATTTCATGCCCGATCGTCCAGGCAAGTGGACTCGACCGGGACCGGACGCCTACACTGGACACATGAGCGAACTGCCACCTCCCGACGACCCCCTGGGCGAAGCGCTGCATTTTCTGCGCATGAGCGGCACGTTCTATTGCCGCTCGGAGTTCAGCGCGCCGTGGGCGCTGGAGCTTCCGCCGTTCGAGCACTGCCTGATGTTCCATGTGGTCACGGCCGGTCAGTGCCTGCTGGAAGTGGAAGGCGCCGAGCCCTGCCTCCTGCGCCCAGGCGATCTCGCGCTCGTTCCGCACGGCGCGGGCCACCGGCTCGCGAGCGAGCCCGGCGTTCCGGCGGCGAGACTGTTCGACCTGTCGCGCGAGGCCGTCAGCAACCGCTACGAAATCCTGCGGCACGGCGAGGGCGGCGCGCCTGCCACGATGATCTGCGCGCTCGTGCGCTTCGACCACCCGGCCGCGCATCAGCTGATTCGTCTTCTGCCGAAGCTGATTCGCGTCGATACGTGGAAGTCGCCGGAAATGGAGTGGATACAGAGCACGCTGCGCTTCATCGCCGCCGAGGCGCAGCAGCTGAACGCGGGAGGCGAGACGGTCATCACGCGTCTCGCGGACATTCTCGTGATCCAGGCGGTGCGCGCGTGGATCGCACGCGACGCCGGCGCGCAGGCGGGCTGGCTCGGTGCGCTGCGCGACAGGCAGATCGGACGGGCGATCGCGGCGATCCATCGCGATCCGGCGCGCAACTGGACGGTGGCGTCCCTTGCCGATACGGTCGGCATGTCGCGCTCGGCGTTTTCGGCGCGCTTCACGCAGCTCGTCGGCGAACCGGCGATGCGCTACGCCGTGCGCTGGAAGATGCAGGCCGCCCTCACGCGCCTGCGGGAAACCGAAGCGCCGCTCGCGGAACTGGCGAGCCGCCTCGGCTACGATTCGGAAGCCGCGTTCAGCCGGGCGTTCAAGCGGGTCATGGGCGTGTCGCCCGGTGCCGCGCGGCGCGCCGCCGCGGCAGAGGTTGCGCAAGCGGCCGGCTGGCCGCGCGGCATGCATCGCTTCGGCTGAGACGAGCGCCCTCATTGCCGGTCTTGCCCGGCCCCTCAGTCCACGAGCTTGCCGCCGGCATCGAAGAACGGATACGGGCCGTCGAACGTGTCGACGTAAGCGTGATGCGAAATCACGCCCGTGTCCGGCTGCCACTGGTGCAGCGTGAACGCGGGCGGCTCGAGCACGAGCGCGGACGGCGCGTCCGGGCGCAGATCGAGCACGACCTGATGCGCGGTGGAGGGCGCCGTCGACGCGATCGTCCCCGCGAAACGCACGCTGATCGGCCGGTGCAGATGCCCGCACAGCACGCGCTCGACGTTCGGATGCGCGCCGATCAGCGCGGCCAGTTTCGCGGCCGCCGGTGTATCGAGCGCGATCTCGTCCATGTGCCCGATGCCGGTCCTGAACGGCGGATGATGCAGCGCGACGATCGCCGGCCGCCCGCCTGCCGCGTCGAGTTGCGCGGCGAGCCAGTCGAGGCGCGCATCGCAGAGCGTTCCCGCGCTGCCGCCCGGCGCTTGCGAATCCATCGCGATGATGCGCAGTTCGCCGAGGTCGAATGCGTAATGCACGAAGTCCGCGGCGGCGTGCAGGTAGGGCGCGTCGAACGCCGAGCGCAGCGCGGCGCGGTCGTCGTGATTGCCGACCATCAGATACACCGGCAGTTCGAGCGGTTCGAGAAGCGCCGCGAGATGCGCGTATTCCTCGCGCGTGCCGAAGTCGGTCAAATCGCCGGTGACGAGCACGGCGTCCGGACGCGGCACGAGCGCGTTCAGCCGCTCGACGCAGCGCCGCAGGCAGGCGGCCGTATCGATCTTGCGGTACGCGAGCGCGCCGGGTTGCTTGATGTGCAGATCCGAGATCTGGGCTAACAGCATGGTGACTCCTGTTGAACGGGGTTGCGTCAGGCGAAAAAGCGTCACGCGAACGTCAGCCAGCCTTCGTCGCGAACCGAAATCCCGACGAGCGTGCCCGCCGCGAGTTCGATGCGGCCCGGCACGTCGACGGTGAGCGTGTCCTCCGTCGCGCCGTCGATCTTCAGGCGGGTGCGCTCGCCGAGAAACTGCGCCGAGGTCACCGAGCCGCACAGCTGCGCGGACGCCGGGTGAACGATCTGCGCGTCCTCGGGACGGAAGAACTGCTCGACGGCGTCGCCATCGCGGGCGGCGCGCGCGTGCATCGGCACGACGCCGCCGCGCGTGCTGAGCGAATCGCCGCGGCACACGCCCGCGACACGGTTGAACGTGCCGATGAACTGCGCGACCGCGCGGTTGGCGGGCCGGTGATAGATGTCGCGCGGCGTGCCGCACTGCTCGACGCGCCCCGCGCTCATCACGACGATGCGGTCGGCGAGCGCCATCGCTTCGGCCTGGTCGTGCGTCACGTAGACGCTCGTCACGCGCAGTTCGCGCAGCAGCGCGTTCATGTCGGCGCGCAGGCTTTCGCGCAGGCGCGCGTCGAGCGCGGTGAGCGGCTCGTCGAGCAACAGCACGCGCGGACGCGGCGCGAGCGCGCGCGCAAGCGCAACCCGCTGGCGCTGGCCGCCGGACAGCTCGTCGATCGGCTTGTCGGCGTGCGCGGTGAGTTCGGTCATCGCGAGCAGTTCGTCCACGCGGCGGCGCGCTTCGGCCGGATCGACGCGGCGGATGCGCAGCCCATAGCCGACGTTGCCGCGCACCGTGAGGTTCGGAAAGAGCGCGTAGCTCTGGAACACCATGCCGACCTGACGGCGCTCGATCGGCAAGGGCGTTACGTCTTCGCCGCCGAAGAGCACGCGGCCGCCCGTATCGGGCGTTTCGAGACCGGCGATGATGCGCAGCGTCGTGGTCTTGCCGCAACCCGAGGGGCCGAGCAGGACCATCGTTTCGCCGGCTTCGATCGTCAGGTCGACGGGTTCGAGGACGCGCTGTCCGCGAAAGGTTTTCGCGCATTGGCGCAGGGTGACGGAAACGGCTTCGAGTTTCATCAGGCGCAGATCAGGCAGATTAGGCAGGTTCGACGGAAGTTGAGGTGACGCCCGGCGTTTCGTTCTGCGCGGCCTTGCGCGTCTTCACGCGGCGGGCGATGCGCGCGCCGGCCGGATCGACGCCGAGCCATTGCATCGCGACGAGGAACGGCAGCGTCATCAGCAGGAACAGGATCGTGTAGGCGCTGCCGATTTCGAGCCGCATCGACGCGTAGGCATCCGCGAGGCCGACGGGCAGCGTCTTCGTGTCGGGCGTGTGGAGCATCCACGTGAGGTTGAATTCGCCGATCGACAGCGTGAGCACCGCGAGCGCCCCCGCGACGATGCCGGGCCGCACGTTCGGCAGCACGATCGTGAAGAAGCGCTGCGTGAACGTGGCGCCGAGGCTCGCCGCGCCTTCTTCGAGCGTGCCGAGGTCGCTGCTCGCGCAGACGGCCGCGACCGAGCGCACCATGAACGGCAGCGTGAAGACCACGTGGCCCACGACGATGAACCACATGCTCGAGCGGAACGCGCCGAAGCCGCCATACACCGACAGCAGCGCGAGCGCCGACGCGAGCCCCGGCAGCGCGACGGGCAGCACCAGCAGCTCCTCGACGACGCGTGCCGCGCGGCTGCGGCTTCTCGCTAGCACGTAGGCGGCAGGCACGCCGATCACGGCGGTGATGCAGACGGTGGCGAGCGCGATCTCGAGGGAGAGCCAGACGGAGCCCTGGTACATCGACCAGACCTCTGTGAGCCAGCGCAGCGTGAGGCCGCTCGCGACGCCCCGAAAGTAGTTCACGGTGAGCCCGGCGAGCACCGACATCACGACCGGGACGACCAGGAACGCGACGAGCGCCAGCGTGAGCGCGAACTGCAGCGCGGTGAGAAACCGCCGGGGTGCCGTGCGCGCGGACATGGCGGCCCTCACGCGGTGGCGGCGACGGCCGCGCCGGTCATGCTGCGGGCGAGCGCGAGCACCGCCCACGTGACGAAGCCGAGGATCAGCGAGAGCGAGGCGGCTGTCGCGAGATTCGCGTTGAGCGTGAACTCGGTGTAGATGGTCATCGGCAGGACTTCGAGGTCGGTGGCGAGCGTGAACGCGGTGCCGAATGCGCCCATCGCGGTGGCGAAGCAGATCGCGCCCGCCGCGATCAGGGCCGGCCTGAGCGCCGGCAGCACGACGTCCGCGAAGACGCGCCACGGCGACGCGCCGAGCGAGCGCGCCGCTTCTTCCAGCGACGCGTCGAGTTTCGTGGCGGCGGCCATCACGGTGACGATCACACGCGGTATCGAGAAATACAGATAGCCGACGAACAGGCCGCCGACCGAATAGGCGAACACCCACTTGTCGCCGGTGAGCCGCGCCGAGATCGCGCCGATCAGGCCCTGCCGCCCGGCGAGCATGATCACCATGAAGCCGACCACCACGCCCGGAAAGGCGAGGGGGAAGGTGAGCAGCGCGACCATCAGACGCTTGGCCGGAAAACTATGGCGCGCGAGAAAGAGCCCGGTGACCGTGGAGAGCGCGAGCGTCGCGACGGTCACGGCAAGCGACAGCACGATCGTCGACACGAGGCTGTGCAGATAGCGCTGGTTCGTGAGCACCGCGCCATACGCGGCAAAGGCGCTGGCGTGCCCGTCGGGCGCCGCGCTCGCCTGCAGGAGCGCGACGAGCGGCAGTAGCCAGAACGCGACGAACACCGCCAGCGCGGGCGCGATGAGCGCGATGCGGGTGCGCAGCGGGAACGTGAGATCGTGCATGTCGAATCGCCTTCGGAATCAGTGCATCACGCGCAGGTACGCTTCGCCGAACTCTTTCTGCTTGTCGGCCATGCGGGCGAAATCGACGTTCTTCGCGCGGGCGTAGTCGGATGCGGGCAGGAATTTCGCGGCGACGTCGGGAGGCAGCGCGGCGCCCCGCACCGGCCGCAGGAAAGCGTTGGCCCAGAGGCGCTGGCCCTCGTCCGACAGCACGAAGTCGAGCACCTTCTCGCCGTTCGCCTGATGCGGCGCGCCCTTCACGAGGCTCATCACGTATGGCACCGCGATCGTGCCTTCGGCCGGGATCACGAATTCCACGTTCGCATGGTCCTTGTACTTCGCGCGGTACGCGTCGAAGTCGTAGTCGAGCAGGATCGGGATCTCGCCCGACATGACGCGCGCATAGGCCGTCTGCTTCGGCACGATCGGTGCGTTGGCCTTGAGCTTCTCGAACCAGTCGAGGCCGGGCTTGAAGTTGTCGAAGGAACCGCCGAGCGCCTGATTTACCGCCACCGCGCCCGCATAGCCGACGAACGCCGATGCCGGGTCGAGATAGCCCACCATGCCCTTGTATTCGGGCTTGAGCAGATCGTTCCACGAGCGCGGCACCGGCTTGCCTTCGAGTGCGTCCTTGTTGACCATGAAGCCGAGCGTGCCGGAATGGATGGCGAACCACGCGCCATTCGGGTCCTTCATGCCGGCGGGAATGTCGTTCCACTTCGCGGGCTTGTACGGCTGCACGAGGCCCTTGTCCTTCGCCTGAAACGCCGACGACACGCCGAGGTACACCACGTCCGCAACCGGGCTCTTCTGCTCCGCGATGAGCTGCGCGATCGACTGCCCGGAGTTCTTGTTGTCGAACGGTACGCGGATGCCAGTCGCCTTCTGTATCGCGGCGATCTGGCTTGCCCAGTCGGCCCATTCGGGCGGGCAGTTGTAGCAGATGGCCGTGTTGTCGGCGTGCGCGGCTGTCGTGACGGCGAGCGTCGCAAGGAGCGTCGCGGCGAGCTTACGGATGTTCATGCGGTGTCTCCGGCGAGAGGGAATGAAGGCGTTGGGCTGAATCGGGTTCCGCTATGGTTGCGCCCGGCCTGAAGCGGTGAGGGAGCGTCGTGCATTGCGGCGCGTGCGCATCGCCCGCCAGGCCGAGCAGCGGCGCAAGCTGCCGCCAGGCCGTGCGGCCGATCAGGCGGTTCGGCGTGGCGATGCTCGCGAGCGCGGGCTGCATCAGTTCGCCGAGCGGAATGCCGTCGAAGCCGAGGACGGACATGTCGCGCGGCACGTCGATGCCCGCGCGGCGCAGCGCGTGCATCACGACCATCGCGAGGCGGTCGTTGCTGCAGAAGAGCGCCGTGGGGCGATCGCCGCGGCGCACGAGGCCGGCGAGGAGCGAATCGGGAACATCGTCCGCGTTGAAGTCGATTTCGACGGCGGGCAGCGGCTGGAGACCCGCTTCCTGCATGGCGTCCGCGTAGCCCTGATAGCGCAGCCGTGCGCGGTCGGAGGCCGCGAAGCTGCCCGCCACCATCGTCACGTTGCGATGTCCGCGCGCGAGCAGCGCGTGCACGCCTTCGCGCGCGGCGCGGCGGTTGTCCACGCAGACGGAGGGGCGGTGGGGGGTGTCGTTGTGCGTGAGGACGTAGGGCAGTTCCGCGCGGTCGAGTTCGTCGAGCAGCGTGTTGGCGCCGGCGTCCGCGACGGTAGCGATGAGGCCGTCCACGCGCTGTTCGCGAAGCGTTTCGATGGCGGCGCGCTCGCGGGCGGTGTCGTACTCGGTGGTCATGAGCATGAGCCGGTAGCCGTCGGCCGAGGCGGCTTCGTCCGCGCCTTGCAGCGACTCGGCGAATACCGGATTCGCAAGCGTCGGGACGATCACGCCGATGAGGCGCGTGCGCTCGCCGCGCAGTTGCCGACCGAGGGCGCTCGGGGTGAAGTCGAGCACCTGGATCGATTCGCGCACCCGCGCCAAGGTTTCGGCATTCACGCGATGCGGCGCGTTGATCGTGCGCGATACCGTCGCGATGGATACGCTCGCGTGAGCGGCGACGTCCTTGATGGTCGAAGGCATTTTCTCTGCAGGTCCCCACGACGTGGGGTGGCGGTGTAAACGTTTTCAGTGCATGCGCATTATGCGGAGCCTGTGTGACTGCAATGTGAAGGGGATTTCGCTGGCGCTCGGGGTTGTG
>NZ_JFHC01000021.1 GCF_000698595.1 Caballeronia glathei
GCATACCTGCAACGACCCGACGCATCACCACGGCTAGACGCAACGGCGGCGTCACGGAGCCGATTCCCGGCTGGTCCCGCGCACCGGCACTGATCGACGAAACGGCGATGAACAAGCTCACCGCGGCATGACGCGCACCTGTCGCCGGCAACGCATCGGGATGAACACTCGATTCGCCCGCGCGCCGCGGCGTCGCGTCATCAGGCTCTGCGCCTTGGCGCGAAGAGCGCGCCGGATGCGGCGAAGCGGGCGAGCTGCCCCGGCCGCCGCGCGTTCCAGGTGCCGAGCCACCACCGCAGGCTCGGGCGCTTTTGCAGCTTCAGGCTTGCACTGCCGCGTGGCCGCGCGGCGGCGCGGGCGGGTGCGTCGAGTGCGATCGCTTCGACGAAGCGTTCCAGCCCGGCGCGCTCGTTCGCCGCCGAGTAGCGTTCCTGCAGTGCCGTGATGCCGGGGATGAGTCCGCTCGCATCCCGGCCGCCGTCGATCGATTCCGCGCACGCCGTCACCTTCCTGACGAACGAGGCGATATCCCCGGCCTCGACCGGTTCGAAGTTGGGCGCCACCCAGTACTCCCGGCCGCCGCCGCCGTGGTAGCCGATCACGTAGTTGCCGCACATCGCGGCTTCGATCGGCGGGAGGCCGAGGCCTTCGAGCCCTGAGAACGACATGAAGATGCGCGACTCGCGCAGCGCCCCTGCGACTTCCTGTTCGCTCATTCCGTCGATTGCGCGCACCTGCCAGCCTGGCGGCAGGCGCTTTCGCAGCGCGAAGACGACGGCGGCCGCATGCGGGCCGTTCTTGCGCGGCATGTAGGTGATGACCGGCTTCTTCTCGCCGCCCGCCCTGAATTCGTGCTGGTTCACGGTGCACGAAACCCCCACGATCCGCCGCGCGAGATGCGGATAATGCAGTTCGAGCAACGCTGACGTATCCGACGAGATCGACAGGATCGACGTGGCGTTGGAATAGGCGAAGTCGATATCGGCGTCGCACGAACCGCGGTCGCGGTCGCGCAGATAGTAGCCGTTCTGGACGAACACCGAATAGCTCACCCCGGCGGCGGCGAGCCGTCGCGCGAGTGCCGCGGCCTTGATTTCGGGCAGCACGAGATGGTCGGCCGGTCCCAGTTCGTCTTCGGAGATCGTCCGCGCGGAACGCTCCGCCCACGGGTATTCATAGCCCCGCCTGTGATGAAGCACGAACGCCTCGATGCCCATGCCGTTCAGCGCATGGCAATGATCGTAGATAACCCTTACCCCGCCTGCATGCTCGCCTGGTCCGGGCGACGTGCAGAAGTACACGATACGCATTTTTCTTGTTCCCCGAATCTGCGCTCTATTTTTTGTGCGGCGAAGAGTAGCAGATGGGGTGTTGCAACAATGTGACCGTGTCCAGCGCGGCGGCCGGGGGCGCTCCCCCGGCCTGCCGTTCGTTACGACTTGATATGCGGCGCGAGCAGCGACAGATCCGCGGCGCCCAGCCGGTCGCTCGCGGTCTGCACCTGATGCCAGTAGGGGTACAGGAGCGGCGGCGCGCTCACGCGGTCGAGCCGCTCGCGCTGGCCGGCGGTGAGCATTAGATTCGCCGCACCGAGGTTGTCGCGCAGCTGCGCTTCGTTGCGCCCGCCGATGATCACCGACGCCACCGCGGGCCGCCCGAGCGTCCACGCCAGTGCGACCTGCGCCGCCGACACCCCTTGCTCGCCCGCGACTTCCAGCAGCACGTCGACGATCGACCAGAGCCGCTCCTCGTCGCGGATCGGCGGCTCGGTCCAGCCGGCGAGCTGGCGCGTGCCTTCGGGCGTGGCGTCGCGGCGGTGCTTGCCGGACAGCAGGCCCCCCGCGAGCGGGCTCCAGACGAGCATGCCCAGGCCCTGGTCGAGCGAGATCGGCGCGAGTTCGTATTCGGCATCGCGCGCTTCGAGCGTGTAGTGGATCTGCTGGCTCACGAAGCGCGGCAGGCGGTCGCGCTCGCTCACGGCGAGCGCCTTCATCAGATGCCAGCCGGAGTAGTTCGAGCAGCCCACATAGCGGACCTTGCCCTGTCGCACGAGCGTGTCGAGCGCTTCCAGCGTTTCCTCGAGCGGCGTGATGCCGTCCCATTCGTGCACCTGGTACAGGTCGATCACGTCGGTCTTCAGGCGGCGCAGGCTCGCCTCGCAGGCGCGGATCAGGTGATGCCGCGACAGGCCGCGGTCGTTCGGGCCGTCGCCCATCGGAAAGCGCGCCTTGCTCGCGATCAGCACGCCGCCCTTGCGCTTGCCGCCGAGCGCCTCGCCGACGATCTCCTCCGACGCCCCGTTCGAATAGACGTCCGCCGTATCGATCAGGTTGACGCCCGCGTCGATGCACATGTCGATCTGGCGGCGCGCCTCGTCGAGGCCCACTTCGCCGACGCTCGCGAACTTGCCCTTGCCGCCCATTGTCATCGTGCCCAGGGTGACAGTCGACACCTTGAGGCCCGAGCGGCCCAGCTGACGATATTCCATTTGAAGCAATCTCCCGTGAATGTTGCCGGATGTGGCTGAATGTGGCCGGACAGCAGCCGAAGACCGGCGGCGCGTTCCTCGCCGGCCGGCGCAGAAGCGAAGACCAGGACCCAGACCATCGACGATATCGGAAGTTGACTCATCGTTCCAACAGAAATATATGCTTAAATTAATCATCAACTTTGATTAATCGACGGGACGCAACGGAGACGAGCGTGGACCTGAAGCAGCTGGAGCATTTCGTGGCGGTCGCCGAGGAGCGCCATTTCACGCGCGCGTCGCGGCGGCTGAATCTCGTGCAGTCGGGGCTGTCGGCGTCGATCCGCGCGCTGGAGGACGATCTCGGCGGCCCGCTTTTCATGCGCAGCACGCGGCGCGTCGCGCTCACGCCCGCGGGCGAGGTGCTGCTCGACGAAGCGCGGCGCGTGCTGGCCGCCGCGCGCGACGCGCGCAACGCCGTGACGCAGGTCCACGGGCTCGCGCGCGGGCGGCTCAGCATCGGCGCGATTCACAGCCTCGCGCCTTTCATCGATCTGCCCGCGTCGCTCGGTCAGTTCCGCGCTGCGTTCGGCGGAATCGACATCGAACTGACGCTCGACGGCTCGCGCGCACTGATCGACGAGGTGCGCGAAGGGCGCATCGACATCGCGTTCACGCAGCCGTGCACGCCCGCACCCGACGATCTCGGCTTTCGCATGTTCGCGTGCGAAGGGATGGTCGTCGTCTGCGCGGCGCATCACCGGTTCGCGGGCGCGAGCGGGCTGAGGCTTGCCGATCTCGTCGACGAGACCTTCGCCGACCTGCGCCACGAATGGACCGTGCGGCGGCTGGTCGATCAGAGCTTCGCGGCGCTCGGGCTGCAGCGGCGCACCGGCTTCGAGGCCAACGACATGCCGATGCTGCTCGAACTCGCCGCCCAGGGCCTCGCGATCGCGATGGTGCCCGAATCCGTCGCCGCCGCGCGGGTGCGCGAATCGCACGGCGCGCCCGTGGCGATGGCGACCCTGCGCGAAGCCGAGGAACCTTGCTGGGAGCTGGCGGCCGTCTTCAAGGGGCGGGACGGGGAGCCGCTCATTCCGGTCGCGCGCGCGTTCCTCGATTTGTTGAAGTTGCCCCAGGTTCCCGCCTGACGCGCCTCGCTTCGGTGCTTTTGCCTGAGGTGTGCGCGGCACCTCGGGCGGCTTGCGTGCGCCTTCCGGCGAGGCCCGGGAAGGCACGGCGCCCGCCGGAACCCGCCGCCCCGCCCGCCGGATACGACGCGTTTCGGGCGCGCGTTCGCCTCGGGTAAAAAAACGCGCGCTCCAAACGTCAATCAGGTACATGCGGCGCCCGGAAAGACCCGTGCCGTCACCCGGGTATTCGTGCGCCGCTTCTCCTGACCGTATTCCGACCGAGCCAACGATCATGACGCATGCCCAGCATTCCCCCGCGGCCGCCGCCGGCGACGCGGACGACCTCGTCTACACCGTCGTCGTCAACGACGAAGAGCAGTACTCGATCTGGCCGACGTTCCGCGCCGTGCCCGCAGGCTGGCGCGAGGCCGGCGTGAAGGGCCCGAAAGGCGACTGCCTCGCCTACATCGAGACCGTGTGGACCGACATGCGCCCCGCGAGCCTGCGCCGTCACATGGGCGCAGCCGCGTCGAAAGCGCGCGCATCGTAATCCCGCGCGCCCGGCGAGGCGCCGGGCGCGCGCCGCTTCTGCACGAGGATTTGCACGAGGTTTTTGCATGACCAATCTTTCCCTGCCGCAGCCGACGCTCGCCGACCTGAAGATCGAGCCCGGCCTGCCTACTGTCGTCTCGTCCGCGGCGGGCGCGGCGCTGTCGCTGAAAGAGGCGGCGCCGCTTTTGCGCGAGGTCGTCGGCGGCACGCTGGAGCGCGCGGGTGGCGTGCTCTTCACCGGCTTTCACGTCGAGTCGATCGATGCGTTCCAGCGCTTTGCCGGCTCGTTCGGCGATCCGCTGATCGGCTACGAATTCGCATCGACGCCGCGCAGCCAGGTGGAGGGCGCCGTGTACACGTCGACGGAATACCCGCCACACCGCTCGATTCCGCTGCACAACGAGCAGTCGTACACGCGCGAGTGGCCGCTGCGCATCTGGTTTCATTGCGCGCTCGCCGCGCGCACGGGCGGCGCGACGCCGATCGCCGACAGCCGCGCCGTCTATCGCGCGCTCGATCCGGCGCTCGTTGCGCGCTTCGCGAAGCGCGAGCTGCGCTACGTGCGCAACTTCGGTCAGGGGCTCGACCTGCCGTGGCAGCAGGCGTTCGGCGCCAACGATCCGCGCGCCGTCGAGCGCATCTGCGCGGCGCGCGGCATCGCCTGCGAATGGCGCGACGGCGACGACGGCGAGCGCTTGCTGCGCACCGAGGAGCGCTGCCAGGCGGTGGCGCGCCATCCGCGCACGGGCGACATGGTGTGGTTCAACCAGGCGAATCTCTTTCACCTCTCCGCGCTCGATGACGACATGCAGGAGGCGCTCGTCGACGCAGTGGGGATCGAGAACGTGCCGCGCAACGTGTATTACGGCGACGGCGCGCCGCTCGAAGCGGACGCGCTCGCGGAGATCCGCGGCGTGCTGGACCAGCAGCGCATCGTGTTCCCGTGGGTGACCGGCGACGTGCTGATGCTCGACAACATGCTGACCGCGCATGCGCGCGATCCGTTCGAGGGGCCGCGCAAGGTCGTCGTCGCGATGGCGCAAAGCTACAGCGAAGCGCGGGACGGCGAGCGGATGGCGAAACGATGACGAAGACGGCAGGAGCGGCGCTTGCGGCCCGCTCGCTCACGGTCGGCTACCGCGATCACGTGGTGCTCGACGGACTCGACCTGACCATCGGAGCGGGGCGCATCACCGCGTTGTGCGGCCCGAACGGCTGCGGCAAGAGCACGCTCCTGCGCACGCTCGCGGGGCTGCAGCCGGCGCTTTCCGGGCAGGTGGAAGTGAACGGCGCGCCGCTCGGCTCGTTCCGGCGGCGCGCGCTCGCGCGCACGCTCACGATGCTCGCGCAGTTCAACCAGATCCCGGCGGGGCTGACCGTGCGCGAGCTGGTGGCGTACGGGCGCTACGCGTACGGCGGCTGGCTGCGCGGCCTGTCTCGCGCGGACCATGCGGCGATCGACGAAGCGCTCGAAACGAGCGGACTCGCCGACGACGCCGCGCGCGACGTCGCGGCGCTGTCGGGCGGCGAGCGGCAGCGCGCGTGGATCGCGATGGCGCTCGCGCAGCAGGCGCCGATCGTGCTGCTCGACGAACCCACCACCTATCTCGACATCCATCATCAGCTCGACATCCTGCGCGAGCTGCGGCGCCTGAACCGCGAGCGCGGGCTGACGATCGTCTGGGTGCTGCACGACCTCAACCAGGCGGCCGCCTACAGCGACGAGATCGTGCTGATGCGCGCGGGCCGCATCGTGGCGCACGGCGCGCCCGATGCGATGCTCGATCCGCGCCATCTGCACGAAGCGTTCGGCGTGCCGATGCTCAAGATCGCGCATCCGCAGACCGGCGCGCCGATGTGCGTGCCGGCCTACGAAGGCGCGTCCGCGATCGATGCCGCCCGTGGTCCGCACGGCGAGGCGCTGGCCGCGGCGCGCGCGAGCAAGGACATCGCCGCATGACGACGCTCGCCGCCAGAAAACGCCTGCGCCGCCCGCCGCCGCCCGCCGCAGCCGAGCGCCTGCGCGCTCCCGTGAAGAGCCGCGCCGGCGCGATCGGCGCGGCGCTCGTGGCGCTGATCGCGGCGGTGGCGGTGTTCCGGCTCGCGCCCGACCTGCGCGCCTGGCTCGCGGCCCCCGCGGGCAGCGACGCCGCGCAGCTCGCAGGCATTCTTCTCTTCGACCTGAACGCGCCGCGCATCGCGGCGGCGCTCGTCGCGGGCGGCTGTCTCGCGGTTGCGGGCACGCTCTTTCAGGCGCTCACGCGCAATCCGCTCGCGTCGCCCGATCTGCTCGGCATCACGGGCGGCGCGCAGCTCGGGCTCCTCGCCGCGATGATCGTGCCGTCGCTCGTCGGCGCGGCCTCGGTGCCGCTGCTGTTCGTCTGCGGCCTTGCCGCCGCGGCGTGCGTAGCGGCGGCCGCGGGCGGCTGGCGCGCGACGCCGCTTCGGCTCGTGCTCGCGGGCAGCGTCTGCATGCTGCTGTTCTCCGCCATCACCACGCTGCTGCTCGCGCTCTTCGAGCAGACCGTCGTCGGCGCGTCGCTGTGGGCGAGCGGCAGCCTGTACCAGCCGGGCGCGGCGGGCCTGAGCATCGCGCTCGGCTGGCTCGTCGTGCCGCTCGCCGCGCTGCCGTTCGTGATCCGTCCGCTCGACCCGCTCGCGCTCGGCGACGACGCGGCGGCTGCCGCCGGCGTGCCCGTCGATGCGACGCGGCTCGCCGCAATGACGGTCGCGGTCGGCTTCGCGAGCGTGGCGGTGAGCGTCGCGGGACCGCTGTCGTATGTGGGGCTCATCGCGCCGAACCTGCTGCGCCAGGTGCGCGGCGCGCGGGCGTCGAAGCTCGGCGTGCTCGTGCCGCTTGCCGCGCTCGCGGGCGGCGCGCTCGTGCTCGTCACCGACAGCGCCGTGCTCGCGCTCGATCTCGACGCGACCATGTCGACGGGCGTCGCGATCGCCTTCGTCGGCACGCCGCTGATGCTCGCGATGATCCGCAGCGGCGCCGCATGGTCGGGCGTGCTGCACGCGGGCCCCGAGCGCGCGATGTCCGCGGCCGGCACGCACGTCGTGCGCGCGCTCGCCGCGCTGCCGTGGCTCGCGCTCGCCGCGATCCTGCTGGCGGCGGGCGCCGCGGTGCTCGCCGCCGGGGCGTCGTTCGGCCCGGTATCGCTCTCGCCCGGACGCTGGCTCGCCGCGCTGAACCACCGCGACGACGTCGCCCGCATGCTGCTAGAACTGCGCGTGCCGCGGCTCCTGTGCGCGCTGCTCGCGGGCGCGCTGCTCGCGGCGAGCGGCGTCCTGATGCAGAGCATCGTGCGCAATCCGCTCGCCGGGCCGGAAGTGCTCGGCGTCACGCAGGGCGCGGGGCTGACGACGCTCGCCGTGCTGATGGTCGCACCGCTTGCCGGCCATTCGCTGCTCGCGGTCGCGGCGCTGGCCGGCGGCGGCGTGACACTCGCGCTCACGCTGCTGCTCAACCGGCGGCACCAGTACGCGCCGCTCGCGGTGGCGCTGACGGGGATTGTCGTCGGGACGCTGTGGACGACGCTCGCGCAGTGGCTCATCACACAGCAAAGCGTGCAGCCGGCGCGCTTCGTCGTGTGGCTGATCGGCGGCACGTACGGGCGCAGCTGGGGCGAGGTGGCGATGCTGCTGCCGTGGTGCGCGCTCGCGCTGCCGGTGTTCGCGCTGCTCGCGCGGCCGCTCGATCTGCTCGCGCTCGGCGACGACCAGGCGGTCGCGCTCGGCCTGCCGATCGGCGTGCTGCGCCCGCTCGTGCTCACCGTGGCGACGCTCGCCGCGTGCGCGGCGGTGGCGGCGGTGGGGCCCGTCGGCTTCATCGGACTGATGGCGCCGCATCTTGCCGCGATGCTCGGCGCGCGCTCGCACGGCACGCGTCTCTGGCTTGCGGCGGCGCTCGGCGCGCTCGTCCTCGCCGCCGCCGATATCGCCGCGCGCACGCTGCTCGCGCCGCGCGAGATTCCGGCTGGCGTGCTCACAGCGCTGATCGGCGCGCCGTACCTGCTCGCGCTGCTGGTCATCCAGACGCGGCGGGAAAAGCGGGGCGCGCGATGACGGCGGTTCCGCCACATTCCGCGCCGCCGCAGGCTGGCGCCGCGACGCGCGGCGATCCGCTGCCCCGCGCGCGCTGCCTTGCCGAATTCGCACCCGGGCCGATCGCGCCGTATCTCGAACACGTGTGGCTCGGCGTCCCCGGCGACACGCCGGAAGAGGGCGTGCGCATCCCCTTGCTGACGCTCGGCGCGCATCGCGGCGAACTGCTCGATGCGATGGTCCAGCGCTACGGGGGCGACGCCGCGCTTCACGCGCGCGCGCTGCTGTCGCAGTGGAGCAAGTACTACTTCGGGCTCGCCGCGCCGGCGGGCGTCGTGGCGGCGTGCCTGCTGCGGCGTCCGCTCGACATGTCGCCCGGTCGCACGCAGCTCGTGCTGAGCGCGGGCATGCCTGCGAAGCTGTATTTCGCTGCCGATGCGCTCGGGCCGCCCGCCGACGATCCCGCGCACCGCTACGGCCCGCTCGTTGCGCATCTGGATGCGGTGATCGGCATGCTCGCGGGCATGACGCGGATTGCGCCGCGCGTCCTGTGGAGCAATGTCGGCAACCTGCTCGACTATCTGCTCGAACAGTGTGCGCTCCTGCCCGGCGGGACGGACCGTCACGCGGCGCATGCCACGCACGACGATGCCGCATGGCTTTTCGGCCCCACGGGCGCCGGCGGCGAGCCCAATCCGCTGCGCATGCCGGTGCGCGAGACGACGCCGCGCTCGGCGCTGCTGCCGAGCCCGTTTCGCGCGCGCCGCGTGTGCTGCGTGCGCTATGAAATTCCAGGAGAGACGCAACTGTGCGCAAGCTGCCCCCTACTGCTGACGATGCCCGACGAGGCGCTCGCCCTGCAGGAAGCCATCCGTTGAAGCACACGATCCACACGATGCGGGCGGGCGCCGCGGCGGCGCTCGCGTGGGCGGCGCTCGCGGGTGGCGGGGCGGCAGCCGCGCAGCCACTTGCCGCCGATGCCGCCGCGGCACCGGTTCCTCTCGCCACGGCACCGGAAGGCGCGCCCTATTGCGGGCCGCTCGCCGGCAATCCGACCGTCTCGCAGTTCAGCAAGACGATGCCCGTGAAGCCGAAGCGCATCGTCGTGCTCGAATTCATGTTCGCCGAAGACCTGGCCGCGCTCGACGTGACGCCGGCCGGTCTCGTCGATGCCGCCTACTATGCGGGCTGGATCGGCTACGACAGCGCGCGGTTCACCGGCGTGCCCGAAGTCGGCACCCGGCAGGAGCCGAGCCTGGAGGCGATCGCGTCGGCGAGGCCCGATCTCATCATCGGCGTGGGGTTCAGGCACGCGCCGATCTTTGCCGCGCTCGAGCGCATTGCGCCGACGGTGCTCTTTCAGTTCAGCCCGAACGTGGCACAGGAGGGCGTGCCGCAGACACAGCTCGACTGGACGCGCACGATCTTTCGCACGATAGGCTGTCTCACCGGGCGCGAGGCCGAGGCGCGCGCGGTCGAGGCGAAGCTCGACGCGGGCCTTGCCCGCGACGCGCAGCGTCTCGCGCAGGCGGGAAGAAGCGGCGCGCAGTTCGCGCTGCTGCAGGAACTGGGGCTGCCCGACCGCTACTGGGCGTACACCGGCAACAGCACGGCGGCGGGCGTCGCGCGCGCGCTCGGCGTCGATCTGTGGCCGGGCACGCCGACGCGCGAAGGCACGGTCTACGTCACCTCGGCGGACATGCTGAAGAAGCCGGATCTCGCGGTGCTGTTCGTCACGGCGACGGGCGCGGACGTCGCGCTCGACACGAAGCTCGATTCCCCCGTCTGGCGGTTCGTGCCGGCGAAGCGGGCAGGGCGCGTGACGCTCGTCGAGCCGAATATATGGGGCTTCGGCGGGCCGATGTCGGCGCTGCGCCTCGCGGACATGATCACCGACAAGCTGATCGCGTTGCCGCCAGCGCCGGTGGCGGCGCGCTAGACGGCTGGTGGTTCGCCGTCGCCGGATGCGGCGGTCAGTTGCATCGCCATGGAAAACGGCCGCTTGCGAAAGCAAGCGGCCGTTTTCCATTCGACGCCAAAGGCCAAAGGCCAAACGCGAGGCGGCGTTTGGCGTTTGGCAAGCAGCGAGACGGCAAGCACCGAAACGGCGAAACACCGAAACGGCGAAACACCGAGACTACGAACGGCGCACCAAACCCCGCCGCCCAGCCCCTCAACCCGCCGTGCCGTTCGCCGCTTCGGGCGCGATCGCGCGCGCCGCGCGCGCGCCGCGCGTCTCGCTGACGATGCTTCCGTTGTCGAGCTTGAGCACCCGGTCGGCGAGCGGAAAATATCGGTCGTCGTGCGTGATCACCACCACCGTCTTGCCGCGCCCGCGCAGCTCCGGCAGCAACTGCTCGTAGAACACCGCCCTGAACGCCGGGTCCTGATCGGCGGCCCATTCGTCGAACAGGTAGAACGGCCGGTCTTCCAGATACGCCACCACGAGCGCGAGGCGCTTGCGCTGCCCGGTTGAGAGCGCGCGCGTCGAGAACGCGCCGTCCACCACCTGCACCTTGTGATCGAGCGCGAGCTTGGCGACGAGCGCATTCGCGCGCGCGTCGGCCTGGGCGCGCGACGGATCGTCCGGATCGACGATGCCGAGCAGCGCATCGAACAGATGGAAATCGTTGAAGACCGCCGTGAAGCGCTCGCGGTACGCGGCGCGCTCGTGCGCGCCCACCGGCCGGCCGTCCACCTCGATCACGCCGTCTTCCGGCTCGTAGAGACCCGTGAGCACCTTGGCGAGCGTGGTCTTGCCGCTGCCGTTGCCGCCGACGATGAATACCATCTCACCCGGCCTGAACGTGAGATCGACGGGGCCGATGCGGAACATGCGCTCGTCGCGCTCGTGAAAGTACGAATGCGTGACGCCGCGCAGCGTGAGCGTCTCGAACGGCGCGTGCGCCGCGTTTTCCGAAGGCGGCGGCGCCTCGGCCAGACCGCCGAACTCGGCCATCACCTTCTCGATGCGATCGAGCGACACGCGCGCCGCGTTCACCGTGGGCAGGTTGTTCAGGAGGCCGTCGAGCGGCACCAGCATGAAGAGGAACACGATCACGTAGCCGGCCGCGACGGGCGCGTCCGCGCGCACGCCGAGCGACGGCCAGAACGCCGCCGCGCCGAGAAACGCATAGAACAGGAAGATGATCCAGCCCACCCCGACCGCATACGCGCTGAACGCGCGGCGCCGGTGGTCGCGCACTTCGCCGATCGCGGCGCCCAGCTGCCCGTCGACGAACTGCCGCGCCCGCGCCTGATGCAGTTTCAGTTCCTTTGCGCCCGCGAAGAGCGCGCCGAGATAGCCGAAGAGCTTGTCCTGCGACTTGCCCGCCGCTTCGAGCGAGGCGATCGCGCGCCTGTCGCCCGTGTGGTAGCCGAGCGAGCCCGTCACGATCGCGGCCAGCGCGAGCAGGCAGACCGGCCACGAGAGCCATGCCAGATAACCCAGGCAGCCGAACACGATCGAGCCGTGCATCACGATGTTGGGCAGCGCGAAGAACAGCATCGACACATTGGTGGCGTCGTCCGTCAGCACCGACTGCACCGGTGCCGCGCCGATACGCTCGACATCGCGCAATTCGGCCCTGGCGACGCGCCGCGCGACGTGCTCGCGCAGCTGCGCCATCGTGTCCTGCGAAAGGCGCGCGAACAGCACGCCCGACAGGACGCGCGTCGCGAGCGCGACGACGGCGCACAGCGCAAAGCGCCACGCGAGCGAACTGTCGGCGAGAGACGATTGCGAGAGCGCGCGGTTGAGCGTCGCGACGAGCATCACGCTCGCGATGCCGTTCAGCACGCACGCGACGAGCGCGATCGAGAACGCGCCGCGCGAGCGCTTGAGGAGCGCGAGGATCAGGCGCGCGGCGGGCTTGGGCGGCGCGGCGGCGCCATGGGAGGACGGGGCGTCGGAACGCTCGTTGGCAACGGTCATCGGCGAGAAGTCACTGGAAGAAGGTCACTGGAAGAAGGAAAACGCGCGGGCGCGGAATGCGCCTCTTGTCCTGATAGACGGTTGGGGCCGCGAAATATTTAGCGCTTCATGGATGACCCGGCGAAGGCGCGAAAGATAAATCAGCAAAGGAGTAAAAATCCGCGCGTGCGGTTCGTCATCCCAAGGAAGCCGCAATTCCTGCGGCCCCGCGAAAAGGCCCGGGCGGCCACACGAAGGACCTCACGCTCATGACGAGTTTCCCGACTGCGTTGCATCTCCGCATTCGCGCGCTTGCGCGCCGTTCCCCCGAAGCGCCTGCGCTCGCGTCGTTTTCGCCTGCCGAAACGCGGCTCTCGCGCGGCGAACTCGACGCCCGCGCCACGCATCTGGCGAAGCAGCTGCGCGCGGCGGGCGTGACGACGGAGGTGCGCGTCGGCGTGTGCGTCGAGCGTTCGTGCGAGCTGTTTGTCGCGCTGCTCGCGGTGCTGAAGGCGGGCGGCGTGTTCGTGCCGCTCGATCCGCGTCACCCCGCCGCGCGTCTCGACTGGATCGCGAACGACGCGGGTCTCGCGCACGGCATCGTCGATGCTTCTGCCGGCCACGCGCTGCGCGCGCGCTTCGCGCACTGCTTCACGGTGTTGCCCGGCGACGCGGCGCCCGCGTTCACGGATGCCGCGCACGGCGACGAAGACGACGCGCCCGTTCATCCGCGCGCCGCCGCCTATATGATCTACACGTCCGGCTCGACGGGCACGCCGAAGGCGGTGGTCGTCGAGCACGGGCCGCTTGCCGCTCACTGCGACGCGCTCGCCGCCGCGCTTCCCATCGAGGCGCACGACCGCCTGCTGCACTTCGCGTCGGTCAACTTCGACGCCGCGCACGAGTGCTGGCTCGCGCCGCTCGCGGTGGGCGCGAGCATCGTCATTACCGATCCGCCGCCGTTCGCGCCCGATGCGGCGCGCGCGCTGATCGAGCGCGAACGGGTGAGTGTCGCGGCCTTTCCGCCTGCCTATCTGCGCGAGTTCGCCGCCGTGGCCGCGCGCACGGGCGTGCCCGCGTCGCTGAAGGTGCTGGCGTTCGGTGGCGAGGCGCTGTCGCAGGAAGCGTTCGAAGCCGTGCGGCGCGTCTTTCCGGCGGTGCGCCTCATAAACGGCTACGGGCCGACCGAGGCCGTGATCTCGCCGATGCTCTGGCCCGTCGAGCCGGGCGTTGCCCCCGAACTCGCGGGCGACGGCGCCTACGCGTCGCTGCCCATCGGACGGCCGATCGGACCGCGCGTCGTGCGGATCGACAACGCGCAGCAGCCCGGCGAGCCGGGCGAACTGCTGCTCGGCGGCGTGTGCGTCGCGCGCGGCTATCACGGGCGTGCCGCGCTCACGGCCGAGCGCTTCGTGCCCGATGCGTCAGGCGAGCCGGGCTCGCGCATCTATCGCACGGGTGACCTCGCGCGCGAACGCGCCGACGGCGCCTACGACTACCTTGGCCGCATCGACGATCAGGTGCAGATTCGCGGCGTGCGCGTCGAGCCGGGCGAGATCGCGGCGTGCCTGCGCGCGCATCCCGCGCTGCGCGACGCAGCCGTGCTCGCCGACGTCGCGGACGGCCGCACGCGCCTGACCGCGTGCATCGTTTGCGGCGACGACGCGCCCGCCGATGCGGCGCTCACCGCGTATCTCGCCGAGCGCCTGCCGGCTGCGTGGCAGCCGCATCGCTACGCGCGGCTCGGTCGCCTGCCTTATTCGCTGAACGGCAAGCTCGACCGCGACGCGCTGAAGCACGCCGCCGCCGCGCTGGCCTCTGCCCCCGGCGCGGACTATGCGCCGCCCGAAACCGACACCGAGCGCCGCCTCGCCCAATGCTGGCAGCGCATCCTGAACGACGGGGCGCCTGTCGGCCGCGCCGGGCGCTTCTTCGAGCGCGGCGGCGATTCGCTCGCGGCGATGCAGCTTCAGGCGGCGATCCGCATCGAGTGGCGCGTGAATCTGCGGCTCGACACGCTGTTCGACGATCCTTCGCTTGCCGCGCTTGCCGGACTGATCGACCGCAGCGAGACCGAGACGGGCGAGTTGCGCATTCCGGTGGCAAGCGCGCCGGCCGCCGCGCCGGGCGCGAGCTTCGTGGACCGCGCGGCGTCGTTTGCGCAGCAGCGCTTCTGGGTGCTCGCACGGACGCGCGATGCCGGGTCGGCGTATCACATCGCCGGACACTGGGACATTCGCGGCGTGCTCGACACCGCCAGCCTGCAGCGCGCCCTCGACCGCGTGATCGAACGGCACGAGGCGTGGCGCACGACGCTCGTCGAGAACGACGACGGCGTCGTCATGCAGCGCATCCATGCGGCGCTGCCGGTGCGCATCGCGCACGTGGACCTGCGCGGCCCCGGCGACAGCGAGCGCGCCGCCGAACTCGCCGGGCGCCACGCTGCCGACGCGTTCGACCTGTCGGCGGGGCCGCTCTTGCGCGCGACGCTCGTCACGTTCGCCGACGATTCGCATCGCCTGATGCTCGCGGCGCACCACGCGATCACCGACGGCTGGAGTTCGCGCTGCGCGTTCGACGAACTGGCGGCGGCGTACACGGCGTTCGTGCAGGGGCGCGAGCCGGCGCTGCCCGCGCTGCCCATCCAGTACGCCGACTACGCGGCGTGGCAGCGCGAACTTGTCGCGGGTGTCGAAGGCGAGCGCCAGCTTGCGTACTGGCGCGAGGCGCTCGGCGCAGCACCGGAGCCGCTCGCGCTTCCCTTCGACCGCCCGCGTCCCGCCGTTCGCGATCATCGCGGCGGGCGGGTGGCGCTGCGGCTCGACGAGCGGACGTCGGCCGGCGTGCGCGAGCTTGCGCGGCGCACCCACGCGTCGCCGTTCGCCGTGCTGCTCGCCGCATTCGACGCGTGGCTGCATCGCCTGACGGGCGCGACCGACCTGGTTGTCGCGGTGCCCGTCGCGCATCGCCAGCGGCCGGAAACCGCGCCGCTCGTCGGCCTGTTCCTCAACACGCTCGCGCTGCGCGCCCGCGTCGAGCCGTTCAGGCCCTTCGCGGCGCTCGTCGACGAGGTCCGTCGCGCATCGTTCGCCGCGTTCGCGCATCAGGACGTGCCGTTCGACCAGGTGATCGATGCCGTGAAGCCGCCCGTGCGGCGCGGCGACGAATGGCTGCGCGTGAAATTCGCGCAGCAGTTCGACGCTGTGCTGAAGGCGGAATTGCCGGGTGCGTCGGCGGTGGCGGCGCCGGGCCCGGATCTCGCGGCCCGCTTCGATTTCGCGCTCGATTTCACCGACGATGCCCGTGGCACGGAAGGCATCGAACTCGTCGCGGCCCACGCGCTCGACTGCATCGACGCCGCCACTGCCCGCGCGTGGCTCGCGAGCTTCGCGGCGCTCGTCGCGGATGCGGTGCGCGATCCGCAGCGCCCGGTCGCGCTGCTCGAGTGCGCCGGCGCGTCAGTCCTGCGCCCCGCGCAGCAGGGCCGCGCGCTGCCGCTCGCCGCCAGCGACGTGCTCGCGCTCTTCGCGCAGCATGCGGGCGCGAGCCCGCATCGCATCGCGCTCGCCGACGCGCACACGCAACTCACGTTCGCCGAACTCGACGACGCGTCCAGCCGCGTCGCGCTTGCGCTCCAGCAGCGCGGAGCGGGGGCGGAGCGGGCGGTCGCGGTCGTGATCGAACGCTCGGCGCGCTTTGTCGTCGCGCTCGTCGGCGTGCTGAAATCGGGCGCGTATGCCGTGCCGCTCGACCCCGCGATGCCGCCCGAACGCCTTGCCGCCGCCGCGAACGCGTGCGGCGCGCAGTGGGCGCTCGTCGCGGGCGCTGGCGGGGTGCACGCGCTCGGGCAGGCCGCCGTGCTCGACGTGGACGCGCTCGCGCAGGACGCGTCGCTCGCGCACGCCACCGCGCGCCGTGTGCCGCCCGCGCCGGAGCAGGCCGCCTATCTGATTTTCACGTCGGGCTCGACGGGCACGCCGAAGGGCGTGACGATCCCGCACCGCGCGCTCGCGGACTACGTGCAGGGCATGCTCGACGAACTGGCGTTTGCGCCCGGCGCATCGATGGCGATGGTGTCCACCGTCGCCGCCGACCTCGGCCACACGACGCTCTTCGGCGCGCTGTGTTCGGGGCGCACGCTGCATCTGCTGCCCGCGCACTGCGCGTTCGACCCGGATCGCTTCGCGCAGGAAATGCGCGCGCGCGAGGTCGGCGTGCTGAAGATCGTGCCTAGCCACCTGCATGCGCTGCTCGACGCGCAGCGCGCGGCCGACGTGCTGCCGTCGCATGCGCTCGTGACGGGCGGCGAGGCGCTGCCGTGGGCGCTCGTCGAGCGGGTGGCGGCGGCGCGACCCGGCTGCCGCGTGATCAATCACTATGGCCCGACCGAAGCGACGGTCGGCGCGCTCACGTGCGACACGTCCGCGCCCGCGCAAGCCGCGCTGCGCGCGTCGGCGGCGCTTTCGGACGGCGTGCCGCTCGGGCAGCCGCTCCCCAACGCGTGCGCGTACGTGCTCGACGCGCACGGCGCGTGCGTGCCGCCGGGCGGCATCGGCGAACTGTATCTCGGCGGACCGGGGCTCGCGCGCGGCTATCTCGGCCGCGCGGCGGCGACCGCGGAGCGCTTCGTGCCGCATCCGTTCGCGCGGGGCGAACGGCTCTATCGCACCGGCGACCGCGTGCGGCTGCGCGCCGACATGCGCCTCGACTTTCTCGGCCGGCTCGACGATCAGGTCAAGATCCGCGGCTATCGCGTCGAGCCGGGCGAGGTGAGCTCGGCGCTGCGTGCGATCGCCGGTGTCGCGCAGGCCGAAACGCTCGCGATCGAGCATGAGGGGCGCCTGCGCCTCGCGTCGTTCGTGACGTCGGGGATGCCGGGCACGTCCGGCAGCGGATCCGCGCACACCGAAGCCACGCTTCGCGACGCGCTCGCCGCGGTTCTGCCCGACTACATGGTGCCCGCCGTGCTGACCGTGCTCGACGTGCTGCCCGTGACGGCCAACGGCAAGATCGACCGCGCCGCGCTGCGCGCGCTGGCATCGGCGCCCGCTTGCGCTGCGAGCGCCGGCGACGCGCCGCGCGGTGCGGCCGAGGAAACGCTTGCCGCCGTATGGAAGGACGTGCTGAAGGCACAGCGGGTGGGCCGCGACGACAACTTCTTCGAACTCGGCGGCGACTCGATTCTGGTGCTTCAGGTGATCGCGCGCTCGCGCAAGCGCGGCCTGCGGTTCACGCCGAAGCAATTGTTCGACGGCCCGACGGTCGCGCAGCTAGCGCTCGTCGCCACTGCCGCCGACGCATCGGCGCCTCGCGCCGCCACCGCCGCGGCGAACGCGGCTGCGCCGTCGAGCGCCGCCCCGGCGGTGCTCACGCCCGCCCAGTTGCGCTTTTTCGCGCTCGATATTCCGCAACGCGGCCACTGGAACCAGTCGGTCGAATTCGATACGCGCTCGCCGTTCGATCTCGATGCGTTCGCGCGCGCCTTCGACGCGCTCCTCACGCATCACGAAATTTTCAGCCAGCGCTTCGAGCCCAGCCGTGCGCCGGGCGATGCGCCGGGTGCGTGGCGGCTCGTCCATGCGGCGAAGGCGTTCGACGCGCTGCCGCTCGCCGCCGTTTCGGCGCATGACGAGACGGACGCGCTCGCGCAGTTCGACGCGCTGCAGCGTACGCTCGACCTGACGCGCGGGCCGCTTGCCTGCGCACTCGCGGCGGCGCTGCCCGACGGCCGCACGACGCTGTATCTCGCAATTCATCACGTGATCGTCGACGGCGTGTTGTGGCGCGTGCTGCTCGACGACCTCGAAACGGCCTACCGCGCAGCATCCGAGCGCCGCAGCGTGCGTCTTTCTCCGGCGGGCCCGCGCGCCCACGAATGGGCGGCGCGTCTTGCGCGGGCCGCGCGCGAGCCGGGTTCGCCCTTCGCTGAGGAAACGCCGTACTGGTCGGCACTCGCCGCGCCGCACGACGATCTGCCGCTCGACTGTCCGCACGCCGCGGCGACGAACGCGGATGCGGCCGTCGTCGAACAGACGCTCGGCGCGGAGCTGACCCGCGCCGCGCTCACCGACGCGAACGCCGCCTACCGCACGCAGACGGTCGAACTGCTGATCGCCGCGCTCGCGCATGCCGTCGGTGCGCAGGCGGGCGCCGCGTCGTGCCGTCTCGAACTGGAAGGGCATGGCCGCGAGCCGCTCTTCGACGATATCGACGCAAGCCGCACGCTCGGGTGGCTGACGAGCCACTATCCGGTGGCGCTGCCCGTGCACGCGGACCCCGCGGGCACGCTCGCCGCGGTCAAGGACACGCTGCGCGCCGTGCCGCACAAGGGCCTGGGCTTCGGCGCGCTGCGCCACTACGGCGACGATGCGACCCGCGCGGCGCTCGGCCGCGTGCCGCGTCCGCGCGTCACGTTCAACTATCTCGGCCAGTTCGATGCGCCGCGCGACGCCGCGCTCGTGCCGCGCTTCGGCGGCGCGGGCTGCGAACGTGACCCGGCCGGCCCGCTCGGCAACGCGCTCGCGATCCACGCGTATCTCGACGCGGACGGTCCGCGCACGCTGAAGCTGCATTGGGTGTACGCGGCGACGCAGTTCGACCGCGCGACCATCGAAGCGCTCGCGAAGCGCTTCGAGACGGCGCTCGCGGACATCGCCACCGCGTGCGCGCAACGGCTCGCCGGGCGCGGCGGCGGCGCGACGCCGGGCGACTATCCGCTCGCCCGCGCAGCGGGTCTCACGCAGGCGGCGCTCGAGCGGCTGCCGCTCGACCTGCGCACGATCGACGACATCTATCCGCTCTCGCCGATGCAGCAGGGCATCCTGTTCCATTCGCTTCTCGCGCCGGAGCAGGCCACGTACGTCAACCAGCTGGTGGCGACCCTCGCCGCGCCGGACGCCGCGCGCCTCGAGGCGGCCTTCCGGGCCGCCATCCCGCGCCACGACATCCTGCGCACCGGTTTCACGCCCGACGAGGCCGCGCCGATGCAGATCGTGCACCGGCAGGCGAAGCTGCCGGTCGAGATCCTCGACTGGCGCGCGCAGGCGGACGGCGCGCTTGCGGCATTCGAAAGCTGGCTCGCCGCCGATCGCGCGCGCGGCTTCGATCTCGCCGTGCCGCCGCTCATGCGCGTCGCGCTGATCCGCCTGACCGACGACGAATGGCGCCTCGTGTGGACGCGCCATCATCTGCTGCTCGACGGCTGGAGCACGGCGCGGCTCTTTGCGGACGTGCTTGCCGACTACATCGAGCCGCCCCGCGCGCAGCCGTTCGCGCTGCCCGCGAAGGCGCGGTATCGCGATTTCATCGCGTGGCTCGCGTCACGCGACACCGCCGCCGACGCGTCCTTCTGGCTCGAACGCCTCGCGCGCCTCGACGAACCGACACTCGTTGCAGAGCCCGCGCAGGCGCCGGCCGTGCGCGCCACGTGGCGCGCCACGCTCGATGCCGGCACGACGGCGCGCCTGACCGACACCGCCCGGCGCCTGCACGTCACGACGAACACGCTCGTGCAGGGCGCCTGGGCGCTGACGCTCCAGCGCATGACGCATCAGGCGTCGGTGGCGTTCGGCGCGACGGTCGCCGGCCGCCCCGACGCGCTGCCCGACGCCGACACCGTGCTCGGCCTTTTCATCAACACGCTGCCGGTCATCACGGCGCCGCTGCCGCAGCGCGCGGCGTCCGCGTGGCTGCGCGAACTGCAGGGCGACAACGCCGCCGCCGCGGAACACGCGCACACGCCGCTTGCCGATATCCAGCGCTGGGCGCGGCAGGGCGGCGGGGCGCTGTTCGACACGCTCGTCGTGTTCGAAAACTATCCCGTCGACGAAGCATGGGCGGGCCGCGACGAACGCGCGCTCAGGATGCGCGACCTGCGCAACATCGAGGCGACCGATTTCGCGGTGACGCTCGTGATCGAGGCGGGCACGGCGATGACGATCGATTACGGCTACGACGCCGCGCGCATCGACGGAGCGCGCGTGGCCGCGCTGCATCGCGCGTTCGCGGCATGTCTCGACGCGTTCGCCGCGAACCCCGACGCGCCGCTCGGCACGATTTCGATCGCGACCGCCGGCGATCTCGCCGGACTCGCGCGCTGCAACGCGACGGCGCGAAGCTGGCCGGAGGACCGGCAGTTGCCGCTGCACCGCCAGTTCGAGCGCGCCGCGCATGCCGCGCCGGACGCGGTCGCGCTCGAATTCGCCGACGCGCACGGCGCGCTGCGCCAGATGCGCTACGGCGAACTCGACGCGCACGCGGACCGCGTCGCCGCCGCGCTCGTCGCTGCAGGTGTCGCGCCGGATACGGCGGTCGCGCTATGCGTCGAGCGCTCGTTCGAGATGGTGATCGCGCTCCTCGGCGTGCTGAAGGCCGGAGCGGCCTACCTGCCGGTCGACCCGGACTACCCCGCCGAGCGCATCGCCTATCTGCTCGACGACGCGAGGCCCGCCGTCGTGCTGACGCAGGCGCATCTGCGCGGGCGCGTCGAGGCGGCGGTGTCGCGCGACGGCGCGCGCATCGTGACCGTCGACGAGTTGATGCAGGGCGGCGCTGCGCCTCGTGCGCGCGTCGAAGTGGAGCGCGAGCAGCTGGCTTACCTGATCTACACGTCGGGCTCGACCGGCCGGCCGAAGGGCGCGGGCAACACGCACGGCGCGCTCGCGAACCGCATCGCGTGGATGCAGGACGCCTACCGCCTGAGCGAAAGCGACGTCGTGCTGCACAAGACGCCGTTCGGCTTCGACGTCTCCGTGTGGGAGTTCGTCTGGCCGCTCGCGCTCGGCGCGAAGCTCGCGATCGCGGCGCCGGGCGATCACCGCGACCCGGCCCGGCTCGTCGCGGCCATCGAGACGCATCGCGTGAGCACGCTGCACTTCGTGCCGTCGATGCTGGCCGCGTTCGTCGCCCATCTCGACAGCTTTGACGCGGCCGCGCGCTGCGCGAGCATCGGGCGGATCGTGGCGAGCGGCGAGGCGCTCGCGCCCGAGCTCGTCGCGCGCGTCGCGCAACTGCTGCCGCAGGCGCGCCTCTACAACCTGTACGGCCCGACCGAAGCGGCCATCGACGTCTCGCACTGGCGCTGCGAGCCGCGCGACGGCGAGGCGGCCTCGGTGCCGATCGGCCATCCGATCGCGAACCTTCAGCTGCACGTGCTCGATGCCGCGCTGCATCCGGTGCCGCCGGGTGCGACGGGCGAGCTGTATCTGGGCGGCGCGGGTCTCGCGCGGGGCTATCTCGGCCGGCCGTCGCTCACGGCGGAGCGCTTCGTGCCCGACCCGTTCGCGGCCGGCGCGCGCCTCTACCGCACGGGCGACCTCGCGCGCCGCCGCGCCGACGGCGCGCTCGACTACCTCGGGCGCATCGATACGCAGGTGAAGCTGCGCGGCCAGCGCATCGAGCCGGGCGAGATCGAGGCGCTCCTGCGCGCCGCGCCGGGCGTGCACGACGCGGTCGTGATCGTGCGCGACGAACAGCTGATCGGCTATGTCGCGCGCGGCGCGCAAGGCGCGCTCGACACGTCCGCGCTCTTCGCCGCGCTGCGCGAGCAGCTGCCCGCGTACATGGTGCCCGCGCAGCTGATCGAACTGGACGCGCTGCCCGTCACGCCGAACGGCAAGTGCGACCGCAACGCGTTGCCCGCGCCGGTGCGCGAGGAACGGGCCGTCGCCGTAGCGCAGACCGCGACCGAGGGCGAGCTTGCCGCGATCTGGCAGCGCGTGCTGCGCGTCGGACCGGTCGGACGCGACGACGACTTCTTCGCCCTCGGCGGCCATTCGCTCCTCGCCACGCAGGCGAACGCGCAGGCGAACCTGCACTGGTCGCTGATGCTGCCGCTGCGCACGCTCTTCGACGAACGCACGCTCGCCCGTTGCGCGGCAGCGATCGACCGGGCGCTCGCCGAACGCGGCGCGCATGCCGGACAAGACGCCGCGAGCGCGATCGATGCGCTGCTCGGTGAACTGGAAACGCAATAAGGATCGACGGATGACGACTGCAAGACCCGATCTGCTTTCTCTCGCGACGCGCTTTGCGCAGTTGCCCGATGGCCAGCGCAAGGTGTTCCTCATGAAGCTCGGTGAAGCGGGCATCGACTTTCGGATGCTGCCGGTTCCGCCTCGCGCCGAGCGCGCGGCGAGCGTGCCGGCGTCGTTCGCGCAGATGCGCCTCTGGCTGCATGCGCGGATGATCGACGAGCCGGCCGCCTATCACATCACCGAGCGGCTGCGGCTCGACGGCGCGCTCGACGCGAACGCGCTCAGGCTCTCGTGCGACGCGCTGGTCGCGCGCCACGAGGCGCTTCGCACCACCTTCGCGGAGAGCGCGGACGGGGTGCTGCAGACGGTGCACGCGCCCGCGCGCTGCCCGTGGAAATCGGTGGATCTGAGCGGCGTGCCCGCCACCGCGCGTGAGGCGCGCGCGCACGCGATCGCGCTCGCCGACGAAGCCCTGCCGTTCGATCTCGGGCAAGGGCAAGGGCATGGCCCGCTCATGCGCGCGCACCTGATCCGGCTCGACGAAAAGACGCACTGGCTCACGATCACGACGCACCACATCGTCTCCGACGGCTGGTCCGCCGACGTCGCGCTTGCCGAACTGGCGTCGTTCTATCGCTCGTATGCGAAGAACGAGGCCGTCTCGCTCGCGCCGCTGCCCATCCAGTACGCGGATTACGCGCTCTGGCAGCGCCGCTGGCTCGATGCGGGCGAGCGCGACCGGCAACTCGAATTCTGGCGTGCGCATCTCGACCCGGCCCGCGACGTGCTGATGCTGCCCGGCGCCGCGCCGCGTCCCGCGCAGCGCAGCGCGCGCGGCGCGCGCCATCTGTTCACGCTCGACGCCGCGTTCGCGAAGCGCGTCAGGGCGCTCGCCAATGCGCGCCGCGCGACGCCGTTCGCCGTTCTGCTCGCGGCACTCAACGCGCTCTTCGCGCGCGCGTCGGGCGAGACGCACATCCAGATCGGCGTGCCGTCGGCCAACCGCGAGCGCGCCGAGACGGCGGGGCTCATCGGCTTTTTCGTCAACACGCTCACGCTCGCCATGCGCATCGGCGCCCGCGACTCGTTCGCCGCGCTCGTCGATGCGACCCAGCGCGGGCTCGTCGATGCGCAATCGCATCAGGACGTGCCGTTCGAGCAGGTGGTCGAGGCGCTCGGCGTCGTGCGCAGCGCGAGCCATCATCCGCTCTTTCAGGTGATGGCGGCGTTCGGCGCGCGCCGTCCGCTGCCGGCCTTCGCCGACGTGCGCGTGACCGAGCTGCCCTCCGGCACGCCGTTCGCGAAGTTCGACCTGACGCTCGCCTTCGAGGAGCGCGAGGACGGCTCGATCGACGCCGGCTTCATTTATGCGCTCGACCTGTTCGAAGCCGATGCGGTTCGGCGGCTCGCGGAGCGCTTCGTGGAGCTGCTCTCGAATGCGCTCGATACGCCCGACGCGCTCGCAGGCGACCTGCAATGGCTGCCGCGCGCCGAGCGCGAGCAGCTCGACGCATGGAACCGCCATGCTCCGCACGAAGCGCAGCACGAAGCGCAGCACGAAGCGCAGCACGAAGCGCAGCACGAGCCGGAACGGTTCCGGGCGGTGCACGAGCGCATCGCCGCGCATGCGCGGGCCCGGCCGCAGGCGCGCGGCGTCGCGGACATGGACCGTGCGTTCACGCGCGGCAAGGTCGATGCGCGCGCGGCGCGGCTCGCACAGCGGCTCGTCGCCGCGGGTGTCCGCCCCGAAATGCGGGTGGGCGTGGCGCTTGGCCGCTCCGTCGACCTGCTGGTCGGCCTGATCGCCGCGCTGAAATCGGGCGGCGCGTTCGTGCCGCTCGACCCGAGCCACCCGCGCGAGCGCCTCGCGCAGATTCTCGGCGACGCGCAGATCGCGCACATCATCACCGAGCGCGCGAGCCTGCCCGCGCTGCCGGTGCCGCCACGCGCGCGCGTCTGGCTCATCGACGACGAAAACCTGTTCGCCGACGACGAGACCTCCGCCGTGCCGCTGCCCGAGGTCGCGCCGATGCAGGCCGCCTACGTGATCTACACGTCCGGCTCGACGGGCAGGCCGAAGGGCGTGATCGTCGATCACGGCTCGTTCGCGCTGCATTGCGAGGCCATCGCGAAGCGCTACGGCGCGGGCGAACAGGACGTGTTCCTGCTGTTTCAGTCGGTCAATTTCGACGGCGCGCACGAAGGATGGTTCTCGCAGTACATGTCGGGCGCGGCGGTCGCGGTGACGGCCGACACGCTCTGGCCGCCCGCGCTCACGTGCCGCCTGATGGCGCGCGAAGGCGTGACGATGACCTACGTGCCGCCGGGGTGCGCGACGCAGCTCGCGGAGTGGGCGCTCGCGCACGGCGCGCCGCCGACGCTGCGCTCGCTCACGGTGGGCGGCGAGGCCACCTCGCGCGAGGCGTTCGCGCTGATGCGCCGCGCGTTTCCCGATGCGCGCATCGTCAACGGCTACGGGCCGACCGAAACCGTCATCACGCCGATGCTGTGGATGTTCCACCCCGGCGACGATCCCGCGAAGCTCGCCGACAGCGCGTATCTGCCGATCGGCACGCTGGTCGGCGCGCGCACGGCCCACGTGCTCGATGCGCGGCTCAATCCACTGCCGGTCGGCGTGACGGGCGAGCTGTATCTGGGCGGCGAGGGCATCGGCGTCGCGCGCGGCTATCTGGACCGTCCGGCGCTCACGGCCGAGCGCTTCGTGCCCGATCCGTTCGGCGCGCCGGGAGGGCGGCTCTACCGGACGGGCGATCTCGTCAGGCGCCGCGCCGACGGCGTGTTCGATTTCATCGGCCGCGTCGACCATCAGGTGAAGCTGCGCGGGCTGCGGATCGAACTCGGCGAGATCGAGGCGCAGCTCGCCGCTCACGGCGACGTGCGCGAAGCCGTGGCCGTGGTGCACGGCAAGGGCGCGCAGGCGGCGCTCGTCGCGTACGTGGAGCTGAGCGCCGAGGCGCGCGAGCGCGCCGTGCACGCCGACGCCGCCGAACTCGACGCGCATCTGCGCCACACGCTGCCCGACTACATGGTGCCCGCGCATATCGTCGTGCTCGACGCGCTGCCGCGCAACGCCAACAGCAAGGTCGACCGCGCGGCGCTGCCGGAGCCCAAACGCAGGGAGCGCCTGTACGAAGCGCCCGCGGCCGGCACGGAAGCAGCGCTCGCGGAGATCTGGCGCGAGGTGCTCGGCAGCGGCCGCGTCGGGCGCGCGGATCATTTCTTCGAACTGGGCGGACATTCGCTTGCCGCGGTGCGCGTGGCGACGCGCGTGGCCGAGCGGCTCGGCCGTGAAGTGCCGGTGCGCACGCTCTTCGAAGCGCCGATCCTCTCGCAGTACGCGCAGCGGGTGACGCTCGCCGCGCATGCGCCGATCGCGCCGGGTGCGTCGGCCCCGGCAGCGTCCCCGGCGCTCGTGCCCGACGAAGAGGGCGTGCTGCCGCTTTCGGCCGCGCAGCTCGGCCTGTGGTTTCTGTGGCGCGCGCAGCCGGAGAGCGCCGCCTACAACATTCCGGTCGCGTTGCGTTTGCGCGGCCCGCTCGCCGTCGATGCGCTGCGCGAGGCGTTCGCGCAGGCCGCCGCGCGCCATCCGGCGCTGCGCACGCGTTTCGTCGAGCGTGCCGGGGCGCTGCCGGGCCAGCGTATCGAGGCGGCGCGGCCGGTCGAAATTCCGGTGATCGACCTGAGCACCGAGCCGGCCGAAGCGGTGCGGCTCGCCCAGGCGACGGCGCTCACCGACGAGGACGCGCTCGCCCCGTTCGATCTGCTGGGCGCGGCGCCGCTCTGGCGCGCGCGCCTCGTGCGCCTGGCCCGCGAGGATCACGTGCTGTCGCTCGTCGTGCATCACATCGTGTCGGACGGCCAGTCGATCGATGTCTGGCTCGACGATATCCGCACCACCTACGTGGCGCTCGAAGCGGGCGCCGTGCCCGCGCGCACGGCGATGCAGCCGCTCCCGGGCGCTCGCGCGCTGCCGGCGGTGCCGGTATTGCCCGTGGCCGCGCCGCCCGCCCGGCTCGCGTTCTGGCGCGATGCGCTCGACGCCGCGCCTGCGTTCGTCCTGCCTCCGCCCGCCGCGGGCCGCGCCGAACGGCCGCAGTGGGCCGCGAGCCGGATCGCGTTCGAACTGGACGGGGCGCTCGTCGCCCGCGCCCGCGCGATGTCGCTCGACGCCCACGCGACGCTGCCGATGCTGCTGCACGCGGCGCTGAACGTCGCGTTCTATCGCGTGACGGGCGCGGCGGACCAGCCGGTCGGCGTGCTCGCCTCCACGCGCGAGCTGACCGGCGACGCGGCGCGCCATGCGCTCGGGCTCTTCATCAACGCGGTCGTCGTGCGCACGCGCCTCACGCACCGCGACACGCCCGCCGCCGTGCTCGACACCGTGCGCGAAGCGGCGCTCGCCGCGTACGCGCACGCGGACACGCCGTTCGCCGATGTCGTCGCCGCGCTCGGCGCGCCGCGCGCGGGCCTCGGCAATCCGCTCTTTCAGGTGATGTTCAACTACCTGCGCCCGGCGGGCGCGGCCCATCGCAACTGGGCGGGCCTCGCGCTCGACGAGTTCAGCGACGTGCGCCACCGCGTCGTGTTCGAGCTGGAGCTCGATGTCGTCGAGCATCCGGACGGGCGCGTGACGGGCGCGTTCTCGTATGCGAACGAGCTCGTCGGCGGCGCGTTCGTGGAAGCGCTCGCGGCCGGCTATCTCGCGGCCGTGCGGCAGTTCGTCGAGGCGCCGCACGAGGCGCTCGGCGCGGCAGAGCCGCGCTTTGCCTGCGCGCCGCAGACGGGCGACGCGCCGCCCGCGGCCGGCGACGATGCCGTGCGCGCGCAGGGCGAGCGCACGGCCCGCGCGCTCGCGGCGATCTGGCGCGATCTCTTCGACGGCCGGGCGCTCGCGCACGACGACAACCTGTTCGAAGCGGGCGCCACGTCGTTCGACGTCGTGCGCTTCGTCGATGCGGCCCGCGCGGCCGGCGTTGCGCTGTCGATCGGCGACGTGTTCGCGACGCCCCAACTGGCCGGCCTCGGCCGGCGCATCGCGGCGCGCTCGCCCGCCGTCGCGGAGGTGCGCGATGCTGGCTGAAGCCGCGCTGCCGGTTCAGGCCGAAGGCGCGTCGTTCGCGCTGGTGCGGGAAGCGGGACTCGCCGTCGAGCGTGACGGCGCCGTGATCCGCGTGGGGCGCCCCGAAGGACTCGCGGCGCAGTTGCTGCGCGCGCAGATCACCGATGCCACTTGTGAGACCGGCGCCGCCGCCTCGCTACGCCTCATCGCATACAACCTGCGCGCCACCGTCGCCGAACAGCGCCTCGCGCTCGCCGCCGCGCTGTCGGCGGCATTCGAAGGCAGTCCGCGGCTCGCGAAGGTCCGGCTCGATCCGACCTCGCTGCCGGGCGCCGCACTCGCTGCGCTCGTCGCGAGCGGCGTGCTCGACAGCGAAGGCGTTTGCCTGCGCGAAGCATTTTTTCCAGCCGGCGCGTCCGACGTGCCGGCTGCAATCCGAGAAAGGACCTGAGACATGCAGAGAGAAACCGTATTCGATCTGATCGGCGTCGGCTTCGGACCGTCGAATCTTTCACTTGCCGTGCGGCTGGCCGAAGAGGCGGGCGCGGCGGATCTGGCGCATTGCTTCATCGAGCGCCAGCCGGAGTTCGGCTGGCATCGCGGCATGCTCCTCGACGACTGCCGGATGCAGATTTCCTTCCTGAAGGATCTCGTCACGCAGCGCGATCCGAAGAGCCGCTTCACGTTCATCAACTACCTGTTCGAGCGCGGGCGTCTCAACGAGTTCGTCAACCTGAAGAGCTTTTATCCGACGCGCGTCGAGTTTCACGACTACCTGCGCTGGGTGGCCGATGCCTTCGACAAGCGCGTGCATTACGGTGAAACCGTCACCAGCATCGAGCCCGTGCACGCTGCGGGCAAGGGCGGCGCGATCGGCTCGCTGCGCGTGTTCTCGCGCGACGGCGAGGGCCGCGAGTGGCAGCGCGTGACGCGCGCCCTGTCGGTGGGCGTCGGCGGGACGGCGCAGGTGCCCGAAGCCTTTGCCGCGCTCGGGCCGCACAACGTGGTTCATTCGTCGTCGTATCTGACCTCGATCGAGCGTGTCGTCGGCAAGCCGGAGGAGGCGAAAAAGCGCGTGGCCGTGATCGGCGCGGGGCAGAGCGCGGCGGAAGTGTTCATGGACCTGTCGCGGCGCTTCGCGCATGTCGACGCGAGCCTCGTGATCCGCTCGGGCGCGCTCAAGCCCGCCGACGACAGCCCGTTCGTCAACGAGATCTTCAACCCCGCATACACCGACGTGGTCTACGCGCAGCCGAAGGACGCGCGGCGCACGCTGATAGAAGGCTTTCGCGACACCAACTACGCGGTGGTGGACCGTCCGCTCATCGAGCAGATCTACGAAATGCTGTACCTGCAGACCGTATCGGACGAGCCGCGCCACCGGCTGCTTGCGAACACCGCGATCGAAGCGGCCATGCGCACCGCGAACGGCCAGATCGAACTCACGATGCGCGACCGCCTCACCGGCCATGCGCGCGCCGAACGCTTCGACGCGCTCGTGCTCGCGACCGGCTATCGCCGCGACACGCATATCGCGCTGCTCGAAGGGCTCGCACCGCATCTGGGCGATGCGCTCGCCGAAGGCAACGTAGCGCGCGACTACCGGCTCGCGACGCCCGGGCACTTCAAGCCGCGCATCTATCTGCAAGGCTGCTGCGAAGACAGCCACGGCCTCTCCGACACGCTGCTGTCCGTCCTGGCGCTGCGCTCGGACGAGATCGCCGCGTCGCTTCTGGAGCATGCAACAGGCGACGAGACCATCAGCCGGAATCCGGCTCGACAAAAAAACGGGGTGAGCGGCGGCCGCATGGCCTTCGCTCTTTGACAGGAGCGCGGCCGGTCGGCCGCATTGCAATTTGGAGCAACGGAAAATGGAGTGGGCAACAGGCACGCGTCGGAATGCGATCGCAGCCGCGGCAGGCATGGCGTTCTACGCGGCGGCAGCCAGCCAGGCGCACGCGCAACAGGTTTCGCAGGAAGGGGCGCGAGGGGCCCCGGCGCCTGCGCAAGTGGCGCAGGCGGCAGAGCCGGCAGGCGGTACGCAGCAGCAGAACAACAACACGCAACCGGGCGCGGCGCCAGGCAACACGCTGCCTGCGATCACGATCAATGCGCAAGCCGATGCCGGCGACACGGTTGGTCTCGTCGCGCGGCGCAGCTCGACCGGCACGAAGACCGACACGCCGATCGACGAGATCCCGCAGACGATCAACGTCGTGACCGCCGCGCAGATCGAGGAGACGGGCGCGACGAGCGTCAACGAGGCGCTGCGCTACATCCCGGGCTTCTCGTCGTATGGCGCGGACGTCCGCTCCGACTGGTATTCGGCATTGCGCGGCTTCACGCCGACGGTGTTCGTCGACGGGCTGCAGGTGCCCAACACGCTCAACCTGTCGAGCTGGCGCGTCGATCCGTACATGATCGACAGCATCACCGTGCTGCGCGGCCCGACCTCGGTGCTGTACGGCCAGGGCGACCCGGGCGCGATCGTCGACATCCAGAGCAAGCTCGCCAACGGCGAGCGCATCCGCGAAGTGGGCCTCCAGATCGGCGACTATGCGCGCAAGCAGTTCGAGTTCGATATCGGCGACAGGATCGACAAGGACGGCACGCTGTCGTACCGCGTGGTCGGCGTCGCGCGTGACGGCAATTCGCTCACCGGCCCGCACGCGGAGCAGCGCGTCGCGATCGCGCCGTCGATCCGGTGGCAGCCGAACGCGAGCACGTCGCTCACGGTCGATGCGACCTATCTGCAGGACTGGGGCGACGCGTCGAACAACTTCCTGCCGGCGGAAGGCACGGTGCTGCCCAATCCGAACGGCAAGATCTCGGAGAACCTCTATACCGGCGACCCGACCTACTCGTACTACCGCAAGAAGCAGTGGTCGCTCGGCTATCAGTTCGAACACAAGGCGAACCCGATCTGGACGTTCCGCCAGAACACGCGCTGGATGCACGTGTCGCTTGACAACGGCGCGGTCTGGGGCGCGGGCCTCGATCCGAGCGATCCGACGCAGCAGACGCTCGCGCGCTATGCGGGCCTCTTCCAGCCGAACTACAGCCGCTTCGACATCGACAACCAGGCGATCGCGCGCTTCGGCACCGGGCCGCTCGAGCACACGGTGCTGCTCGGCTTCGAGTACAACCGCCAGAATTCGACCGACAGCGAGTGGCTCGCGCAGGGCCCGAGCCTGAACATGTACAACCCGGTGTACACGCCGGTGTCGACGGCGATCTTCAGCGGCCCCGATTCGTTCGGCCAGACCAACACGAAGACGACGCTCGATTCGTTCGGCGTCTACGCGCAGGACCAGATCAAGTGGCAGCGCTGGGTGCTGACGCTCGGCGGCCGCGAGGACTGGAGCAACACGAAGCAGGACAACATCGCCGCGGGCACGCAGCTGAAGCAGGACGACAGCGCGTTCTCGGGCCGCGTCGGGATGACGTATCTGGGCGACTTCGGGCTCTCGCCGTACATCAGCTACTCGACCTCGTTCAATCCGATCGTCGGCGCGAACATGGCGGGCGGCGGGCTGCCTGCACCGACCAAGGGGCGTCAGATCGAAGCGGGCCTGCGCTGGCAGCCGCCCGGCAAGAACATGATGCTGAACGCGGCGATCTACCAGATCCACCAGAAGAACGTCCTCACGCCCGACCCGAACGATCCGACCGGCACCTTCTTCGTGCAGACGGGCGAGGTGCGCTCGCAGGGCATCGAGCTTTCCGCAGTCGGCAAGGTCACGCGCGATCTGTCGGTGATCGCGGCGTACGTGTATCAGGACGTGAAGAACATCAAGGCGAACGATGCCTCGCTCGGCAAGTGGCCGGTCTCCATTCCGCTGCCGCGCCAGATGGCGTCGCTCTGGGCCGACTACACGTGGCACGCGGGCACGCTCGAAGGCTTCGGCATCGGCGCGGGCATCCGCTACCAGAGCGGCCTGGCGGGCGCCTACGACAACTCGCTCTACGTGCCGAGCTACACCGTATATGACGCTGCCATTCACTACACCATCCCCCACTGGAGATTCGCCGTGAACGCGCAGAACATCTTCAACCGCACGTTCGTGAGCGGCTGCCAGTCGTCCTCGGCGTGCTTCTACGGCAATCCGCGCACGGTGATCGCGACCGCGAAGTACAACTGGTAATGCGCCCGGCCGCCTGAGGCGGCGAAGCCCGGCCGCGCATGCGCGCCGGGCTTCGCGCGACACATCCGTCCGCTGTTCCAACACACATCCATGTCGAAGAAAAAACTCGTCTACATCCTGTCACTGAGAAACGCCGCGGCCGACCGGGCCGGACAGGACATCGAATACAAGGGCGGACTGCGATACATGAAATCGCCGCTCGAATTTCTGGCCGAGCGGCTCAACGAGACCGGTCTCGGCGAACTCTATTCGCTCGAAGGCGTCATCTACGACGACGACGAGGGGTCTGCCGCCGACCGCGAGAAGCTGAAGCATTACGGCTTCTCGTGCCAGCCGGGCAGGCAATGGATCCATCCGGCGGATCTGACCGTGCAGGGCAGGCCGCTGACGAGCCTGCTGCACGCGATTCCTTCGACCTACCGGCGCCTGCCGAGGACCGGGGCGAACGCGCCCGCGCGCGCCGCGCAAAAGAGCGAGTTCGAGCGGCGCCTGCTCGATCGGCTGATCGCGCTCGACGCCGATTTCGTGGTGCTCGACGGGCTGCTCGTCATCCTCGACGAACTGGTGCTCCCGGGCGCGCCCTATCACCGGCGCATCGCGAACATTCATCCGGGCGTGACGCGCCTCGGCTCGCGCTACGAGCGCCGCGGCGCCTACGCGACGCTCGATGCGCTTCACGGCGCGCGCGGCGAGAAGGTCGTCGACTGGACGACGGGCAAGACGCGGCCCGTGCCGCCCGTGAACAAGACGGGCGCGTCGTTTCACTACGTCGACAACGGCATCGATTCCGGCGAAGTGATTTTCGACGTGCTCGAAACGGACATCGACGTGAACGACACGATCCTCGAACTGCGCTGGAACAATTTTCACAAGAGCCTTTTTCCCGCGCTGGAAGGCGGCCTCGCGACGATGGCGGACAGCTTTGCGAAAGAGGCGATCTGAGCATGCCGACCGCGATGCGAACGCCTCCTTGCGCCCGGCCATGCGGCGCGGCGCACGGGCAACGCCCGGGCGTTGCCGCCGCGCAACCCAACCCCGTCAAACGCCGGAGACATGACGATGAACATCCGTTTTCATCCTGAACCGACGGCCGGCTCGACCGCTGCCGCCGAGCCCGACCACACGCTCGCAGACTGGCGGCCGGACCTGACGCCCGAGGCGCTGCTGCCCGCGCTCATCGACCTGTTCTGCCCCGACACCGGACGGCGGAGCGCGACGCTCGCGGTCCCGCTGTCGAACGCCGGTGCGGCGGCGGCTCACGCGTTCGCGGCGCGCGCGGCCGAAGCAGGGCTGATCGACAGCGCCGTGCCGCACGACGGCCACCTGCTTCTGACGACTTCGCGCCGCACCTTCTGGGAGCAGCCGCGCCCGTGGCTCAAGGCAGCGGCTTCGAGCGACATGCCGCTCGACCATGCGGTCACCGACGGGCGGCGCCATCCGGTGCGCCCGCCGAACGCCGCGGGCGCGATCTACGAGCGCCACTTTCCGCAGATCGGCATGACGCTCAGCCTGCGCACTGTCGATCCGGAAGCGGACGCCGATGTCTTCAGCGGCTGGATGAACCTCGATCGCGTCGCGTACTTCTGGGACCAGAAGGGCACGCGCGAGGAGCACGCCGCCTATCTCGCGGAGCGGCTCGCGGACCCGCACATGCATCCGATGATCGGCTATTTCGACGACAAGCCGTTCGGGTACTTCGAGTTCTACTGGGCGAAGGAGGACCGGATCGGGCCGTTCTACGACGCGGGCGATTTCGACCGCGGACTGCATCTTCTGATCGGCGATTCGCAGTTCCAGAGCGCGGGCAAGCTGAAGGCGTGGTGGAGCGGCGTGCTTCACTATATGTTCGTCGACGAGCCGCGCACGCAGCGCCTCGTGGGCGAGCCACGCGTCGATCACGTGCGGCACATCGCGTACATGCACCGGATGGGCTTCTATACGCTCAAGGAGTTCGATTTCCCGCACAAGCGCGCGGCGCTTACGGTCATCGAGCGCGACACGTTCTTCGACACGTTCACGTTCTAGGTGGACGCGCTTCCCTCCCGCCGCGGCCCGCGAACACGTGGCGCATGACGTCGGCGGGATCGTGGGCGTCGAGCTTCTCGTAGATCTGCTTCACGTGGTAGTGCGTGGTGTTGAGGCTCACGTTCATCTGCCGCGCGATCTCCTGCTGCGAGTCGCCGCGCGCGAGCATCAGGATGACCGCCTTCTGCGTGGACGAGAGCGGCAGCGCCTTCATGGCCCGCAGCAGCGCGATCGGCGCGCATTCATGGTGGCATACCGTGACGCCGATGGTGGCGTCCGAAGCCCCCGGCGCGCCGTCCATCCAGTACGCGCGAAAGTCGAAATCGCCCCATGCGTTGCGCACGTGCAGCGCCGGCGGCGGCGCGGGCTCGCCGGCGAACACGCGGCCGAGGTTGACGCACAGATCGGCGAGCGGCGCGGGCACGTCGCTGCGCAGCGCGGCAAGCGCGTCGCCGCAGATGCGCGGACAGGCCGCGAGAAAGAGCAGGCGCCGTCCCTGTGACGACGCCTGCAGCAGCCTGCCCTCGCGGTCGAGGATGAGGAGGCCGTTCGCTTCGGCGGCATCGGGCGCGAGCGTCGTCCAGTCGCCCTGATGCGCGGGCGCGGGGCTCAGCCCGTGCGCGATGTAGCGCACGACGCCCGCAAGCCGTTCCTGATCCTCGCGCCCGAACGGCGGATCGCGCGCCGTTCGGTAGAGACTCAGCTGGCCGAGCACCCGGTCGCCCTCGCGGATCATCGCGTAGAGCACGTGATGGGCGTCGAGGTGATGCCATATCAGGTTGTAATACTCGCTTCGATAAAAGTCCGTGTCGAAGGCGGCCACGGCGATCGGCGGCCCGCGTTTCGCCCGCGCCTCGAAGCCGCCGCGAAACGGCTGGTCCGCGCTGTGATAGAAGCGCGTGAAGAAAAGCCGCATCAGGTCCGGCGGCAGCATCTTTTCGGCGTAGAGGTTCGACATCTCGTGGCTGTCGTCGACCCAGAAGAAGCCGGCCGAATCGCAGGGCACGAGGTCGTGCAGATCGCGCAGCAGCGCCGGCATGATCGCTTCGCCGCCGAGGCCGAGGCAGCAAAGCTGCCGGATGTGCGCCGTGGCCGCCGAGTTCTTCACGCCGTGCCTCCCGTTGCCTCGCATTCGTTCGATGCATGCTCAAAGCATAGGCGGGCGCGGCGCGAATCGAGGACCGGTTTTCGGGCCGCGCATCCCGTGCAGCAGTTAGCGAATACGCTGCGTGACCTTGCCGACGAACTTCCAGCCCTGGTCGGCAACCCAGACATACGTGTAGCCGGTCGGGCCGTCGATGAACACGGTGAGCGGCTTGTCCGCTTCGGCGCCTTCATCCGGCGTCGCGCGGGCGGCGGGGAGGCTCGTCGCGACGCGCTGGGGCTGCACGGCAGCGCCGCCGAAGCTCCAGCCGTCGCGCTCGCGATAGACGAGCTGCACCGTGCCGCCGGACGGCGCCTCCAGATTCAGGGTGAGCGGCGCGTCTTCGGCGCCGAGGGCGAACCCGCCGGATCCGATCCCGCTCAATGCGGCCAGCATGGCGAGCACCCCGCCCGCCGATCTAATTGAGTGTTTCATGATGTGTCCCTCCTGCCATCGCGTATCACGGTATCCACAGGCTGAAGGGTAGTTGCCCGCGGCGCGCAAAACCCCACCTGCGCAGGTGGCACGCGACGCGCGTTGCAGCGCCGCTCCGGCGCCACGCGCTGCGCCGTCCTCGCAGGCGCGGGCGGCATCAACTAGACTTCTGGCATGCACATCTTTGCGCGCGCTTCGCGCTGCAAGGGAGCGACGGCATGGCATCTCGCGAATTCGAACAGGAACTGGAAAAGCGGGTGACCGAGCGCAACGCGGAGTTGCTCAGGACCGTCGACACGCTCGGCCGCGAACTCGCGGCGCGCCAGGGCGTCGAACTCGACCTTCGCGACGCGCGTGCACGGCTGCAGCACGTGCTGACGGTCACGCCGGCCATCATCTATTCGAACGAGGCGTCCGGCGACTACGCCTGCACGTTCGTGAGCGAAAGCCTCCTGCAGATCATGGGCTACGCGCCCCAGGAGATGCTCGACGACCCCGACTTCTGGACCACGCATCTGCATCCGCAGGACGCGCGGCACGTGCTCGCCGACGTGTTTCGGCTGGTTTCGCAGGGCGGCGGGACCGTCGAATATCGCTTCAGGCACCGCGACGGTCACTACCGCTGGTTCCAGGACACGTTCAAGGTGATCTTCGACGACGCGGGCCGCCCGGTGGAGATCGTCGGCTCGTGGGCCGACATCACGCAGCGCAAGCTGGCCGAGTCGTTTCACGTGCTGTACCAGGCGAGCCTCAAGATTCAGGAGCCGCTCGGCCTGAAGAAGTGGGGCGACGATTTCCTGCGCAAGGGCCGCGAAGTGCTGCACCTGGACCGGCTCAGCATTCTGCTCGCCGATCCCACCGGCCAGTGGCTGCGCGCCGTGGCCAGCACCGGCACGCCGGAGCCGCTCGACGCGATCCGCGTGCCGATCGGCCCCGAAGGCGGCGGCCTCGCGCGGGCCTACCTGACCCGGCAGCCGGTGATCTGGGACGGGGAGTCCGAGGAGCCGGAAGGGCTGCGGCCGAGCTTTCCCTACGACTCGGTCGAGGCGTTCCGCTCGAAGGTCTTCGCGATCATGCCGCTCGTGGTGCAGGGCCAGTCGATCGGCGTGCTCGACGCCGGCTGGAAATACAGCCGCCGCGCGTTCGAGCCGGCCATGGTCGAACCGCTTCAGTTGCTCGCGACCCAGGCCGCGCTGGCCTTCGAGCACGCGCGGCTCTATGCGGCGTCGCAGCCGGTCCTGAGACGCTCGCTGCAGCTGAACGAGGTGTACCCCGCATTTGCCGAGGCGGTCAAGGCGCTGCTCGGGTATGACCGCATCGGCGTGGTCGTGCCCGAGGGCAAGCGGCTGGTGATGGCGCTCTCGGTGGCGGAACCGCCGCTCGCTTCGTGGCAGGGCGAGTCGTGGTCGCAGACGGAAGGCACGGCGGCGGACTGGATACTGACGCACAAGCGTCCGCGTCTCGTGCGCGATCTCGCGCTCGCGGAGGAGCATTTCACCGACGACGTGTTCATGGCGCAGGAAGGCGTGCGCTCGACGCTCGCGCTGCCACTGCTGGCGGGCGAAAAGGCGGTAGGCGTGTTCTTCCTCGACAGCCTCACGCCCGGCGCCTACACGGAGCGCGACTTCGACCTGGTGGACCCCGTCGCGCAGCAGCTCGCGCTCGCCATCCAGAACGCACAGCTCTTTCGCGAGATCGAGGACAAGGGCCGCGAGATCGAGCGGGCGAGCCGGCACAAGTCGCAGTTTCTCGCGAACATGAGCCACGAGTTGCGCACGCCGATGAACGCGATCCTCGGCTACACCGCGCTGATTCTCGACAACATCTACGGCGACGTGCCCGAGCGCATACGCGAGATCCTCACGCGCGTCGACCGCAGCGGACACCATCTGCTCGGGCTCATCAACGACGTGCTCGACCTGTCGAAGATCGAGGCGGGCCTCCTGCACCTCTCGCTCGGCGACTACTCGCTGCGCGAGGTCGTGCAGACCGTCGCCGCGGACATGGAGCCGCTCGCCGCCGAGAAGAAGCTCGCGCTCAGGATCGCGGCACCGGCGGACCTGCCAAGGGCGAAGGGCGACGAAGGACGCATCACGCAGGTGCTGCTGAACCTCGTCGGCAACGCGATCAAGTTCACCGAGGCGGGCGAAATCCGCGTCGAGGTGGGCATGGCGGACGCGGAATTCCTGATCGCCGTGGCCGACACCGGGCCGGGCATCGCGGCCTCGGACCAGCAGCGCATCTTCGAGGAGTTCCAGCAGGCCGACGATTCGAACTCGCGCACGAAGGGCGGCACGGGGCTCGGGCTCTCCATCGCGAAGCGGATCATCGAGCTGCACGGCGGCAGCATCGCGGTGGAGTCGCGCGTCGGCGAGGGATCGACGTTCCGCGTGCGGCTGCCCGTGCGTGTCGAAGCTCAGGCGGAGGAGAAATGAACAAGCGCATACTCGTCATCGAGGATCAGGAAGACAACCGCTGCATCCTGCGCGATCTGCTGACGAGCGCCGGATTCGAACTGATCGAGGCGGTCACGGGCGAGGAGGGCGTCGCGAAGGCGCAGACCGACCGGCCCGACCTGATCCTGATGGACATCCAGCTGCCCGGTCTCGACGGCTACGAAGCGACGCGGCGCATCAAGGCGATCCCGGTGCTGCGGACGATTCCGGTCATCGCGGTGACGTCGTTCGCGCTCAGCGGGGACGATGTCAAGGCCTATGAAGCCGGCTGCGAAGCGTATGTGACGAAGCCGTTCAGGCCGCGCGAGCTGCTCGCGAAGGTCCGTGAATATCTTTCTTCCGGCGCGCGCTGAGAGGTTCGCCATGACGACGGGCGCGCGCATCCTGATCGCGGACGACAACCCCGAGAATCTCGACATCCTCGGCACCCGGCTCGCGGCGCACGGCTACGAGACGCTCACGGCGACCGACGGCCCGGCGGCGCTGGCGGCGGCGAAGCAGCACGCGCCTGACCTGATCCTGCTCGACATCATGATGCCGGGCATGGACGGCATCGAGGTGTGCCGCGAGCTGAAGCGCGATGCATCGCTTCGTTTCATGCCGATCATCATGGTCACCGCGAAGTCGGGGTCCAGCGATGTCGTGGCGGGGCTCGAAGCCGGCGCCGACGAATACCTGACCAAGCCCGTCGATCACAACGCGCTCATGGCGCGCGTGAAATCGATGCTGCGCATCAAGGCGCTTCACGATGCGGTCCAGCAGCAGGCCGCGCGGCTCGATGCGCAGGCGGCGGAGCTTGCGGCATGGAATCACGAGCTCGAAAAGCGCGTGGCCGAGCAGCTGGAGCAGCTGGAGCATCTGTCGCGGCTGCGGCGCTGCGTGTCGCCGCAACTCGCGGACCTGATCGTGTCGGGCGCCGCCGACAATCCGCTCGTGAGCCACCGGCGCGAAGTCACCGTCGTGTTCCTCGATCTGCGGGGCTTCACCCGCTTTGCGGAAACGGCCGAGCCCGAGGAAGTGATGGGCGTGCTGCGCGACTTTCACGCGGCGATGGGACGGCTGATACTCGAGTGGCAGGGCACGCTCGAGCGTTTCACGGGCGACGGCATGATGATCTTCTTCAACGATCCCGTCGTCGTGCCGAACCCGGCCGAGCGCGCCGTGCGCATGGCGCTCGCGATGCGCGACGCCGCCGCGGCGCTCGCCGAGCACTGGCAGCGGCTCGGCTTCGATCTCGCGCTGGGCATAGGCATTGCTCAGGGTTACGCGACGATCGGCGCGATCGGCTTCGAAGGCCGCATCGACTATGGCGCGATCGGCACCGTGACGAACCTCGCCGCGCGCCTGTGCGCCGAGGCCGCGGCCGGGCAGGTGCTGGCCGAGCGCAGGACGCTTGCAGCGGTCGAGCATCTCGTCGATATCGAGCCCGTCGGCCCGCTCACGCTGCGCGGCTTCACGAGGCCGGTGGTCGCGGCAAGCATCGTCGCACTGAGCGCGTGAGGCGGCGCGATGCATCGCGCTACCCGCCGTGTCGTGCGAATCGCACCCGTTCATGCGGGTTCTGTCAGTAAAATGACCGGCAACGGGCGGCAGGAGAAACGCGCCGGCGGGCAATCCGAGGAGATCACATGAACAACAGCCTGGCAGTCGCCGTGATCGCTTGCGCGGCGCTCCTTGCCGCATGCGGCAACAAGAACGACCCGACCGAGTCGAATCTCGGCGCGGCCATCTCGTCGGGCATGGAAGGCGACAAGGGGGCGCTGTGCCTGCGCGGCGCCCGCGAGGCGTATGCCTTCCCGGTCACCGTCGCCGACCGGGACCTCGGTGACCCCACGGCCGCGGGCCTGCGGCAGCAGCTCGGGGCGCTCGAAAAGCATGGCCTGATCGGGCGATTGCCCGCCGGCAAGCCCGATGCGCGAGAGGCCGCGACCGTCTTCAGCCTGACGGACGAAGGCCGGAAGTCCGCCATGGTGATCACGCGCCGCACCGCCGATGCGAATCCGCAGGACGCCGCGCAGGCGTGGAAGCTCTGCTTCGGCAAGGCGCGGCTCGACAAGGTGGATGCCTGGACGCAGCCCGATCCCGCCACGCATCGCTCGCAGGTCACCTATACGTACCGGGTCGACGAACTCGCCTCGTGGGCGAAGGAGTCGGATGTGCGGCGCGCGTTCCCCGAAATCGACGCCGCAACCAGGGAAGCAGGCGAGACGAAGCTTCACGTCGTGCTCGAACAGCGCCCCGACGGTTGGGTTCGCGTGAACTAGCAGTCCGGCCACGAAGGCCGTCCGCAGAGAATCGTCATATCGTGAAGAACTGGATCAACGTCTGTGTTGTCGCCGTCTGCGTGGCCGTGCCGTACGCGCGTGCCGCGGAGTTCGTGACGAATGTGCGCGCCGTCGAGTTCGTGACGGCGGTCGCGCTCGACGACTTTCGAACCGCGCAGTCCGGCGGCGGCTACATGTTCGCCTACGACACCGCCGAGACGGAAGCGTCGCTGCGCGTGAAAGTGAAGCGCTGGCTCTCCGGCGACGACCCCGACGCACTCGCCATGGACGGACCCGAAAAGCGGACGCTGTACGGTTTCTACTGGGCGGCGACCATGCTGCCCGCGCGCTCGAAGTGCTTCGTGCGCATCAAGCACCCTGCCTGCATGAAGGAACTCTCCGAGTGGCTCGCGAAGGAAGCGGACGGCGACGCGCGCTTCGCGTCCGACTATTCGGCCGCGATGCATCGGCTCGGGCTTCCCCCGCTCCCGGCGGATACGCAGCCCTGACCGCCGTGCGCCGCGCGTGCGCGTTAGCGTATACCCCGGTGAAATGAGACGCCCCGCGTAAGAAGCGGGTAAGCCGCTATGCTTACCTTAGCGCCATGCGCAACGATCCCCCCAACGACCGATGCGCAGTCGTGAACGCGGATGCCGCCCCTGCGGTATCACCGGCGCGGCAAGACTTGCTGCATGGACCTTCCGATAAATGGCGCCGTGTATTAGGCGCTTAAGAACCGATTCGCGTGCTGTGCTGCCCTTCGATGCGGCAGCCCATGTCCGAATTCCGCGGCGCCGTTCACGGCGCCGCTCATCGGGAAGGTATCCGGGCAGCGTTCACCAATTCATCGAGAAGGGCAGGAGACACACATGGATGAAGATCTGGTCAGCAAAATCAAGGCGATCCCACAGTATCGCAGCCTCGTCGCCCAGCGTTCGAAACTTGGCTGGACGCTGACGGCGGCCATGCTCGTCGTGTACTACGGGTACGTGCTGCTGATCGCATTCGACAAGGATCTGCTCGCCTCGCGCATGAACAGCGGCGTGATGACCTGGGGCATCCCGATCGGGCTTTTCGTGATCGTGTTCACGGTCGTGATAACGGGCTACTACGTGCGTCACGCGAACAACACCTACGACGAACTGACAGAGCAGATCAAGCGGGAGGCCGTATGAAGAGGCAGCACATTCTCACGGCGGGCGCGCTCGTGGCGCTCATGGGCCTCTCCGGCGGCGCGATCGCCGCTGGCGGCGACATGGGCCAGACCGTCAAGCAGGCGACCAACTGGACCGCGATCGGCATGTTCCTCGTGTTCGTGGTCGCCACGCTTTTCATCACGAAGTGGGCGGCGGCGAAGACCAAGTCCGCGGCGGCGTTCTACACCGGCGGCGGAGGCATCACGGGCTTTCAGAACGGCCTTGCCATTGCCGGCGACTTCATGTCGGCGGCGTCGTTCCTCGGCATCTCGGCGGCGGTCTATGCGAACGGCTATGACGGCCTCATCTACTCGATCGGCTTTCTGGTCGGCTGGCCCATCATCACGTTCCTGATGGCCGAGCGGCTGCGCAACCTCGGGCGCTTCACCTTCGCCGACGTGGCCGCATACCGCTTCAAGCAGACGCCGATTCGCGCCTTCGCGGCATCGGGCACGCTCGTGGTGGTCGCGTTCTACCTGATCGCGCAGATGGTCGGCGCGGGCCAGCTCATCAAGCTGCTGTTCGGCCTCGAATACTGGATCGCGGTGGTGATCGTGGGCGCACTGATGATGGTGTACGTGCTCTTCGGCGGCATGACGGCGACCACGTGGGTGCAGATCATCAAGGCATGCCTGCTGCTCGCCGGCGCTTCGTTCATGGCGTTCATGGTGCTCGCGCAGTTCAGCTTCAGCCCCGAGGCGCTCTTCGCGAAGGCCGTGGAAGTGCACGAGAAGAAGGACTCGATCATGGGCCCGGGCAACTTCATCAAGGACCCGATCTCCGCGATCTCGTTCGGCATCGCGCTGATGTTCGGCACGGCGGGCCTGCCGCACATCCTGATGCGCTTCTTCACGGTGCCCAATGCCAAGGAGGCGCGCAAGTCGGTGTTCTGGGCGACCACGTGGATCGGCTACTTCTACATCCTGACCTTCATCATCGGCTTCGGCGCGATCGTGCTGGTCGGCACCAACCCGATCTTCAAGGACGGCGGCGGCAAGCTGCTCGGCGGGGCGAACATGGCGGCCGTGCACCTCGCGAGCGCCGTGGGCGGCAACGTGTTCCTCGGCTTCATCTCGGCGGTGGCGTTCGCGACGATTCTCGCGGTGGTCGCGGGCCTGACGCTTGCCGGCGCATCGGCCGTGTCGCACGACCTGTACGCGACCGTGTTCAAGAAGGGCAGCGCGACGAGCGCGAGCGAGCTGCGCGTGTCGCGCATGACGACGGTCGTGCTCGGCATTGTCGCGGTCGTGCTCGGCATCGTGTTCGAGAAGCAGAACATCGCGTTCATGGTGTCGCTTGCGTTCGCCGTCGCGGCGTCGGCCAACTTCCCCGTGCTCTTCATGTCCGTGCTGTGGGGCGGCTGCACGACGCGCGGCGCGGCGCTCGGCGGCTTCCTCGGGCTCCTGTCGGCGGTGCTGCTAACGGTGCTCTCGAAGGCGGTGTGGGTGGACGTGTTCCACTTCGCGAGCGCGCCGTTTCCGTACGCGTCGCCGGCGCTCTTTTCGATGGCGCTCGGCTTCTTCGGGATCTGGGTGTTCTCGGTAACCGACAAGTCGGCCCGGGCGCGCGTGGACAAGGCCGGTTTCGAAGCGCAGACGGTGCGCTCGGAGACGGGCATCGGCGCGGTCGAATCCGCGGGGCATTGATGTTCGCGTGACAGGGGCGGCGCGCGCACCGTGCGCGGCTCCTCGTTTCCGGACTGGAGTTTTCGGACTGGAAGGCATCGCGCCGCCGCATGGCGGCGCGACCATTTTTACCGCTGTGTTTGCGTCTGCGTCAGAGTCTGTGCCGGCTCGCCGGACACCTGAAACATGGGCGCCGTGTTGTTCGGGCCGTGGAATCTCGTGCCATCGGAGAGATCGCGCGTCGACGCGACCGTCTGCGCAGGAGCGCCGGAAATACCCGCAGCGACGGCAGAGGCGGGGCTCCCGGCGGAACCACCGGCAGCCGCCATCACGGGTTGCGGCCCGTTCACATCGGCATGCTTCGACCCGGTCAGGCTCGCTATCCACAACACGGCGAACACGGACAGCCCGATCAGGACCGACACGATGACTTCGCCGCTGCATCGCTTTCTCATGCGTTTCCCCTGGCCGTCTCCGCGTTCGTGCGCGGACTGAATGCAGCGTGACCCGAACACTATAGGCCGGGCAGCGCGCGCGATATGTCTGATGGGTCACATGATTCGATCGCGTCGGCGATGCACGCAGGACGGCAAACCCGGGTTATGATTCTGTAAGCTTTTACCCGATCGGCTGCCGCAACCTCTTGCATGTCGTTGCGGCAGTGTCGTCTTCGCGGACTATCAGGAGGTGAAACGCATGCACGTCAAACCGTTCCTCGTCGGCTTCGCGCTTGCGCTGGGCGCGCTCACGGCATCGGCGCATCACGGCTGGAGCTCGTACGACTCGAACAAGATCCTGAAGATCGAGGCGCCGCTTGCGGAAGTCCGCTACCGCAACCCGCACGCCGAAGTGGCCATTCAGTATCAGGGCATCCGCTGGGAAGTCATCCTGGCGCCGATCAGCCGCATGGAGGCGCGCGGCGTGCCCGAACAGGCGCTCACGGTCGGCAAGGTGGTGACGATCGAGGGCTATCCGCGGCAGGACGGCACCCACGAGATTCGCGCCGAGCGCATCACGGTGGACGGCAAGACCGCCGAGCTCCGCTAGCCATGCGCCAAGAGACGCGCACTCACGGCTAGAGAGACCCCATGGACATCGGCGTACTGGCTGCCTCGCTCGAAGCGTCGCCGCTCGCCGCGTGGATGCGGGGGTCGGGATGGGCGTATCCGGCCGTCAATCTCGTCCACCTGCTCGGACTCACGCTGCTGATCGGTCCCATCGCGCTGCTCGATCTGAGGCTGCTCGGGCTCGGACGCCGGTTCGCGCTCGCCGACGTCTCCGCCGTGCTCACGCCTTGCGCGATAGCGGGTCTTGCCATGCTGATCGGCAGCGGATGTCTGCTCTTCAGCGCCGACGCCGTGCCGCTGCACAAGAACCCGCTTCTTCTCGTCAAGCTGAGCTGCATCACGCTGGCAACGGCGAACGCGCTCCTCTTCCGGCGCGTGTGGGCGGAGCGGCTCGCCGAGTGGGACCGGGCACCGCCGCTCGCCGGACGCATCCAGGCGGCGCTGTCGCTTGCATTGTGGCCCGTCGCGGGCACGCTGGGGCGCCTGCTCGCGTACAGCTGAGCAGCCCCGCGCGGCCACGCGCGCTCAGACGGGCGCATCGGTCGCGTCGTCGCCGTGATGGGGCAGCTTCACCGACACCTCGTCGAGCTTGTCGCCGAGCAGCATCCGCACGCTTACGTAGAACACGGGTATCAGCAGCAGGCCGAGGAACGTGGCGAACAGCATGCCGCCGATCACGCCGGTGCCGATCTCGTGACGCGACGACGCGCCCGCGCCCGTCGAGACCACGAGCGGGAACACGCCGAGGATGAACGCGAGCGACGTCATCAGGATCGGGCGCAGCCGCAGCTTGCCCGCCGCCATGACCGCTTCGTGGAGCGTCATGCCGCGCGCCTGTCCTTCCACCGCGAACTCGACGATCAGGATCGCGTTCTTCGCGGCGAGGCCGATCACCGTCACGAGCCCGATCTTGAAGTAGATGTCGTTCGGCACGTCGAACCACAGGCACAGCGCGAGCATGCCGAGCAGGCCGAGCGGCACGACGAGCAGCACGGCGGCCGGGATCGACCAGCTTTCGTACAGCGCGGCGAGACACAGGAACACGACGACGATCGAGAGCACCATCAGCACGGTCGCCGAGCTGCCGGCGAGCAGTTCCTGATAGGACTGTCCGGTCCAGTCGGCGGCGAAACCCGGCGGCAGCTGCTGGTCGACGATGTTCTGCAATGACTGGATCGCCTGGCCCGTGGAATAGCCGGGCGCCGAATTGCCGACGATCTCGACCGCGGAGTAGCCGTTGTAGCGCGGCAGCACGAGCGGGCCGACGTTCCATTGGGCTTTCACGACGCTCGACAGCGGAACCATGTCGTAGGGGCTGATCGCCGTGTTGCTCGCCGAAGGGTTGACCTGCGTCAGATATCCGCTCGCGTTCGCCGCGGGGGCCGCCGTGCCCGCCATCGTGCTCGTACCGCTCGCCGCGCCGTTTGTGCCGCTTGTGCCGTTTGTTCCGTTTGCGGCGCCTGCGGCATTCGTCACGCCGGTTGGCGTGTACAGGTGCTGGAATGCGTCGACCCCCATCCTGAACGGCGCATCCGCCTCGAGGTAGACGCGCTTGACCCGCCCGGCGTAGGTGAACTGGTCCACGAAGAAGGGCGCGAGTTCCATCTGGATCGTGGCATACACGTCGGAGAGCGACAGGCCCATCGACTGCGCCTGAACGCGGTCCACCATGATGTGCATCTGCGGCGCGGTCGGCAGCGAGTTCGGCCGGATGCCGAAAAGCACGGGACTCTTCGCCGCGTTCGCAAGCAGGGTGTCTTCGGCCTCGCCCAGTTGCTGGCGCGACTGTCCGGCGCGCGCCTGAAGATACATGTCGACGCCGCCGAACTGGCTCAGGCCGCGGATGGTCGGCAGGTTCGTCGCGAAGATCTGCGCATCCGGAATGCCGTGCAGGATCTGGTTGACTTGCGGGATCAGCTGCATCGCGGTCTGCGAGCGCTTGTCCCAGTCGGTGAGCTTGATGAACGCCATGCCGACGTTCTCGCTCGTGCCGACGAAGCTGAAGCCCTCCGGCTGGAATATCCCCGCGATGTCCTTGCCGACCGGGCTGTTCGCGAGCCGCTCGCGCACCTCGGTCATCACGCGGTCGGTGCGCTGCAGCGTCGCGCCCGGCGGCAGGTTGACGAGCGCGAGGATGAAGCCCTGGTCCTCGTCGGGGACGAAGCCGGTCGGCAGCTTCGTGTAGAGGAAGCCGGTCAGCACGACCAGGAGCGCGAACACCATCATCCAGCGCGGCGCATGGCGAATGGCCCTGCCGACATGCCCCAGGTACGAGTCGGTCGTCTTTTCGAAGGCCCTGTCGAACGCGCGGTAGAACGCGTTCTTCTTCACCCCATGGCCGGGTTTCAGGATCGCCGCGCACAGCGAAGGCGTGAACGACATCGCGAGAAACGCGGAGAAGCCCATCGAGACCGCGATGGTCAGCGCGAACTGCGCATAGATGATGCCCGTCGCGCCCGGCTGCAGCGCGGAAGGCACGAACACCGCCGAGAGCACGACCGTGATCGCGATGATCGCGCCGGTGATCTGTCCCATCGCCTTGCGCGTCGCCTCGCGCGGACTGCTGTGCTCCTCGGTCATGATGCGCTCGACGTTCTCGATCACGACGATCGCGTCGTCCACCACGATCCCGATTGCAAGCACCATGCCGAAGAGCGTCAGCTGATTGAGCGTGTAGTGCAGCATCGAGAGCCCGATGAACGTGCCGAGCAGCGCGACGGGAATCACGAGCGTGGGGATGATCGTCGCACGCAGGTTCTGCAGGAACACGAGCATCACGAAGAACACGAGCACGATCGCCTCGACGAGCGTCTTCACCACGTCCGAGATCGACGCGGTGATGAACGGCGTGGTGTCGTACGGCACGCTCCAGGTGACGCCCGCGGGCAGGTCGCGCGCGAGGCTCGTCATTTCGGCCTTGACCGCCTTCGCGACCGAGAGCGCGTTCGCGCCGGGCAAGAGGAAGATCGCGAGTCCGCCCGCCGGCTTGCCGTTGAAGACGGGCGATTCGCCGTATGTCTGCGCGCCGAACGTGATGCGCGCGACGTCGGAGAGCTTCACGACCGTGCCGTCGTTGTTGGCGACGAGGATGATGTCCTTGAACTGCTTGAGCGTGGAAAAGAGCGCGTCGCCGGAGACGGTCGCGGTAAACATCTGTCCTTTCACCGCCGGGTCCGCGCCGAGCGAGCCCGCGGCGAACTGCGCGTTCTGCGAGTTGACGGCGTTGAGCACCTGCGTCGTCGAGAGGCCGTATGCCTGAAGCTTGTCGGGATCGAGCCAGATCCGCATCGCGTATTCCGAGCCGAGCAGCGTCGTGTTGCCGACACCGCTCACGCGGCCGACCGCGGGCTGGATCTGCGAGGCGAGGATGTCGCTCAGGCGCCCGGCGTCGATCGAAGGATTGTTCGACTGGAGCGCGACGAACATCAGGATGTCGGGGCTCGCCTTCGCCACGACGACACCTTCTTGCGTGACCTGCGCGGGCAAAAGCGGCTGCGCGAGCGTCACCTTGTTCTGCACCTGCACCTGCGCGATGTCCGGATTGGTCCCCGTCGCGAAGGTGAGGGTGATGGTCGTCTGACCATTGGCGCTCGAAGTCGAGCTGAAATACAGCAGGTTGTCGATGCCGGTCAGCTGCTGCTCGATCACCTGCGTGACGGTGGATTCCATCGTCTCCGCGCTCGCGCCGGGATACGTCGCCGTGACCGTCACTTGCGGCGGCGCGATGTCAGGATAGGAGTCGATGCCCATGCTGCGCATCGAGATGACGCCGAACAGCGAGATCAGAATGGCGACGACCCAGGCGAACACCGGACGGTTGATGAAGAAACTGGGCATGGCGGGTCTCCTAGTGCGCGTTGCCGGAGGCCGCCGGAGCGGATGTGGGCGAGGCCGCCGAAGCCATGGAAGCTCCGGACGCCGCGGACGGCCGCCACGCGGCCGCCTGCACCGCCTCGCCCTCGTGCAGGGACTGCAGCCCCGACACGACCACCCGGTCGCCGTCCGCGAGGCCGCTCGTCACGATCCAGTCGGCGCCGTGGCTGTCGGTTGTGCTGATGTCCTTGCGCACGACCTTGCCGTCGCTGCCGACGGCAAACACGTATGCGCCCACGGTGTCGCGCAGCAGCGCCTGCTGGGGAACCAGGATCACGTCGTTCTGCGCGCCGAGGTCGACCGTGAGCGTCACGTACATGCCGGGCAGCAGCACGTGCTGCGGATTCGCAACGAGGGCGCGCAGGTTGACGGCGCCCGTCGTCGCGTTCACGGCGACATCGGAGAAGTCGAGCGTGCCGGTGTGCTCGTACTGGCTGCCGTCGGGCAAGCCGATCTGCACGGTGGTCCGGTTCTGCTGCGCGAGCGCGACCGTGCCGGTTGCCTGCGCCCGGCGCAACGTGATGAGGTCGGCGGCGCTGATGGTGAAGTTCACGTAGGCCGGATCGATTTGCTCGACCGTGGTGAGCAGCGTGCCGCCCGCGCCCGTGTCGTTCGTGCTGCTGCCGACGACGGCGCCCGCCGTGACGAGCTGCTGCCCCGCGATCCCGCCGATGGGCGAGGTCACGCGCGTGTAGGCCAGGTTCACCCGCGCGCTTTCGACCGTCGCCTGATCTGCGCGTACCTTCGCGGCGGCGCTGCGTTCGGCGGCGTCGGAGTTGTCGACGGTCTGTTGCGACACCGACCCGACCGGCAGCAGCTTGCGGTTGCGCTCCGCGGTGATGTGGTCGTTGACGTAGGTGGCGCGGTCCTCTTCAAGCAGGGCGAGGTCGTTGTCGAGCTGGGTCTTATAGAACGTCGGATCGATCTCGAACAGAAGCTGACCCGGCCGCACCTCGCTGCCTTCCGTGTAATCGCGCTTGAGTATCAGCCCGGAGACCCGCGCGGTGACGTTGGCACTGTAATAAGGCGAGAGCCTGCCGACGAGCTGCCGCGTGAGCGGCACGGTCTGCGTTCTGACCTTCACCACCGCGACCTGCGGCGGCGCGGGCGCGGCCGGATTGTGCTTGCCGCAGCCGGCGAGCGCAGTCAGGGCGCCCAGGCACAGACACAGCAGGGGGGCGCGCAGCGCATGTGACTTCATGGAGACTCCATTCTTTTGACCGCGATGAAGACGGATGCCGGACAGCCGGTGCGTCATGGCATACCCGCCGGCCGTGCAACTGCTACACCGCCGTGTCGCGGCACGGGCGGACGGCGCCGGACCGGGCGCACTTCAATGAGGCGGCGGGGAGGTTGCGGGGGTGTCCGGCGTACTCGCGGACGCCATGTGGCGCCCGCCTGCGGCTTGCGCTGCCGCGTCGTCGCTCTGCCAGCCGCCGCCGAGGTTCCTGATCAGCGCGACGCTGCCCTGCGTGAGGAGCGCCTGCGTGTCGTTCAGGTTCTGTTGCGCCTGAAGCAGCGTGAGCTGCTCGGTCAACAGGTCCTGTTCGCTTGCGGCGCCGGCCTGCAGTTGCGCGCGTTCGCTCTCGAACAGCTGCTGGTTGCGGTCGTATATGTCGGCGAACGCGTGCGTCTGCTGCCGCAGATGATTGACCGACGAAAGACTGTCCTCGACGCTCTGGAACGCGCTCAGCACCGTGTTGCGATAGAGCGCCACGTTCTCGTCGTAGGTCGCGCGGGTCTCGTGCACGACGGCTAAGCGCGCGCCGCCGTCGAAGATGGTCGCCGCGAGATCGGGGCCGAGTGTCCACAGGCGGTTCGGCAGTGAGAACAGATTCGCGAACGTGTTGTGCTGGAAGCCGCCTTCGGCGGAAAGCGTGAGGGTCGGGAAGAACGCCGCTTCGGCCGCACCGATCTGCTCGTTCGCCGATGCCGCCGTGCGCTCGGCGCTCACCACGTCGTAGCGCCGTTCGAGCAATTGCGACGGCAGCCCGAGCGGCACGTTGGGCACGACGAACGCATACGCCGGTTCCACGGCGACCGAGAAGTCGCCGGGCGGCACGCCGACCAGCACTGCGATCGCATGTTCGTCCTGCTCGCGCGCGGCCTCGGTGCTCTGCAATGTCGCGATCACGAGTTCGAGCGTGTCCTGCGCGGCGAGCACGTTGTCGTTCGATGCCTCGCCCTGCGCGTAGGCGGCGCGCGTCATGTCGAGGATGCGGCTGTTGATGTCCTGCTGTTCCTTCAGCAAGCGGATGTCGATGTCCGCCTGGCGCAGTTCGAAGTAGTCGATGGCGACACTCGACGCAATCGACAAGCGGGCGCCGGCGAGCTGCGCATCGGTTGCCTGCGCGCTTGTCTTTGCCGCCTCGATCTGCCTGCGGATCGCACCCCACAGATCGATCTCCCAGCTTGCCGATGCGCTCGCCAGGACGTTGTTGACCACGCCCGACGAGCCCGAGGTCAAGGAACTCCGGCCGGCTCCCGCAATGCTCGACGATGTGCCTCCTGCGAACGCATTGCCGCGCGTGGCCGACACGCCTGCGGTCACGATCGGAAAGAGGTTTGCCCGGTTCGCTTCGACGATGGCGAGCGAGACGCGATAGGCCGCTTCAGCCGCGACGATCGACTGGTTTGCTTTCATCGAACGTTCGATGAGCTGCGAGAGTTCGTCGTCGTGATAGAGGGTCCACCAGTTGCTCGAAAGCGACCCTTGCGGGTTCGCTTGCGCGCGCTGCCAGTCCACACCTTGCTTGAAGCTTTCGGGAATCTGAACGGAAGGGCGGCGATAATCGGGACCGATTGCGCAGGCGGCGATGGCGAGCGTTGCCGCGAAAGCGAGGCTTCGCGGCAACAGGTATTTGAACAGCAGCGACGGCAGAGTGCGACGAGTGCTGCGGGCAGAAAGCGAATCTATGTTCACGCATGCTTCCTGTAAAGGACGCGACCATCCGGTGAAATAAAACGAAGCGCCTGCATCGAGCGTTAGGCTTCCTGCTCAACGGGCGCATGCAAGCTATCTGGCGATTCTATGCGCTGCGACCGGTCTTTTGACCGACGGTTTTTTTACCGTCTGTTTCGAGGCGACGCACGGGACGCACGATGAACACACGCGACGGGCGCTGAAGCCACGCGGGGCGGTGTGCGGCGGCATGCAGCCGTAAGAACCGATGATTGCGTCATGCGGACAAAAGGGCGCTTTCCCGTACCGATTGCAGAACGATACGAAACGTTCAGCCGCTCAACCTCTGGCTTGAATCGGTCGACGCCGCGGGGCGGGTGGCTTTCAATTGAAGGCATGCACATGGCAACACCTGTGCGCGCGGCTTATTCCGGCACGTTGCGCGAGGCTGCTCCGGCATTGCCCATGGTTATCGAAAGACAGGCTACAGCGGAAACGGTGCCCTCTTGTGGACGAGGTCCGCGAGATGGTAGTTTTCCTGAACGACTTTCAGGTCATGTCATGGCGTCTCAGCCATGCGATGCAACTGAGCGCGTCGCCAGGGCCTCGCATCCGGGGCAGTGAGCCGAATGAGCAGATCAATGACTCGTTCCGGCATTCACGAACGTGCTGCGCACTCTTAAAGTCGGTTCTTACCGTCGCCGACGGCAATCCACTCGAAGGAGCGCATCATGAAACGATTCCCCCAGGCCCTGATCTTCGCATCGGTTTTGTCGCTGCCGCTCGTGAGCCACGCGCAATCGGACATGGCGCCGGTGACGCGCGCACAGGTTCGCGCCCAGTTGGTCGAAGCGCAGCGGACTGGCCAGTATCCGCAAAGCAAGAGCCACTATCCTGCCGCGCAGCCGAGCGCCGCAGCGGCCTATGTCGCGAACCGGGCGGCAGCAGCGGACCCTTCGTATGGATCGTCGCTGGCGGGCAGCAGCGACTCGGGCAACCGCGCGGTCTATCAGCACACGACCGACAGCATGCCGTCGTATGTCGGCGAGCCGGTCTATGGCCATCATTGAGCGCGGCCGCGTGAGGGCGGCCAGCACGCTGGGCGGCCATCACGGGGGCATGCCATCAGAAGCGGGTGCGCATGCCCACCGTTCCGACGATCTGATTGGCCGTTGACGAAGCACCGCCCGAGGCATTGATGAACGCGACGTATCCATGCCCCGACGCATGCTGATACAGCGCCTCGGCATACAGATCCGTTCGCTTCGACAGCGAATACACGGTCTGGAGGTCGACCTGGTGCCACTTGGGGTCTTCGCCGAAGGTGGACGTCCTGGTGACGTGGCCGTCGGTATAGGTATAGGCGGCACCCTCGCTCACCGCGCGGGTCAGCGCGTACTTTCCGTTGACTTCGTAGTTGTCGAAGCGCACGGTGCCGTTGTCCGAACCGAACGACTCCGTCTGCTCATACTGGCTATGCGTGTAGACGAAGCCCACGAGAGCGGGGCCGAATGCATAGTTGACACCGGCGCCCGCCGTGCGCTGCACACCGGCGCCGAGCCGGAAGCCCCCCGTGCCGTTCGAACCCGACTCCGCGACATCCGCCGCGCCGCTCGTATTCGTGCTGTTGGTTCCGTTGAACTGAAGGTAGCCTGCGGCGAGTTTCAATGGACCGCGATCGTAGCTCGCGCCCACGCTGTATGCCCGGTTGCCCGCGAAATCCGTGCTGTTGGAGAACGCATAGAGCGCACCGAACTTGAACCCGCCGTATGAGAGGCTCGTGTACTTGACGGCGTTGTTGATGCGCACGGAGTGCTCGAGGTTGTCGTTGTCGAACACATGGGCGAAGGTCGTGCCGCCGAACGTGCCGCCCGCGCCGGAAAGCGGCGCAACGAAGTCCACCAGCGAGTCGTACTGGCGCCCCAGCGTGAGGGCGCCGTACTGCGTGCTCGCGAGTCCCACGTAGGCCTGCCGGCCGAAGAGGCGGTTGTTCTGGGCGAGCTTGCCGTTATCGACGTTGAAGCCGTTCTCCAGCACGAAGATCGCCTTGAGACCGCCGCCCAGATCTTCACCGCCCCGCAAGCCGAAGCGGCTGCCGTTGATCGTGCCGCTCGTCGCCTGCAAGACGGGGCCGCGCGATCCTCCCTTGTCGACGTTGTTCGTGTACATGATGCCCGCATCGATCAGGCCGTAGAGCGTGACCGAGCTTTGCGCCCGGCTGGTCGATGCAACCAGTGCCATACCCACTGCTGCTGCGATAGCCAACTGCTTCACGAGTGTCTCCTGCGCGCATGTGAATGCTGTTCCACTGACACGCCGAGTATAGGGAGACGCCGCGCACAAGGAACCCTGTTTGCAGGTACATCAGTGTTGCCGATGCTGGACTAATGTCGTCCGGTTGCAGTGGAACGGCGGGGCTGTTGATCGGCCGCAATGCGCCTGTCCACAAGGGTTCGCGCATGACACCGCGCTCTATCGTGGACATTCATGATAAACATGGATTCGTGGATGGCGCATCGGAACGGACATCGTTGTTGCGCATGCGAGCATGCATGGCAAAGACGCCACTGGCGAAGAAGGGGGAGCGCTCGTTGCCCCGAGCGGGACTCGTCTTCGCCAGCGGCGCATCTGCAACGAGAGACACTTCAGTTATCGATGCCGGGTACCTGGTGCCGGCGGCCGGGGCGACCTGTCAGTCGATCAGTGGCCGCGATAGATGTCGTCGGCGGGAGCGCGCCCGCCCGCCGCGATGCGTGCATGCAGCGCGTGGGTGCCTGAAGCGAAGCCGCCCGTATCGGAGGGGCCGTAGGACGAACCCGCCTCCGCATCGTGCGCCGTACGGCTGGCGACGTACATCGCTGCGCGGCTCGCCGCGGCGTCCGGGTAGTGGACCTTGCTATGCGGATATTGACCGGCCTGTTCGGCGGCGATCAGTTCGGCGCGAACCTGCGCGCGAGAGAGCGAAGCGTCACCGGCTGCATGGCTCGAGAGCGGCAATGCGAGCAGCGAAGCGACGATGAGAGCGTGATGAAGACGTTTCATGATCATGCACCTTTGCGAGAGCGTTCCCGTCGGCGACGGAATGACGGAACTTTACGGGCGGACCGTGTGCGCGTGAATCGCGCGACGGATCATCAACATGCTCGTTCGGCTCATCCCGCTGAAGCAGGGATGCGGGATCATCCGGGGCCGGCAGCATACGCGCGCTCGCAGGCCTGCGACCCGTTCCTGGCATGAGCGCGGCCAAAGGCGCACAATGTCGCGATTTCCAGTGGCGCTATCGACCACCCATTCAGGAGACGACAATGAATCCCTCGACGGCGATCGCAACCATTCTGGCGGCGCTTCTGGTAGGCGCCATGAGTCCCGGGCCCAGCTTCATCGTGGTGGCGAGAAACGCCATCGGCCTCTCCCGGCGCGACGGGCTCGCCACCGCGCTCGGCATGGGCCTCGGCGGCGTGTGCTTCAGCAGTCTCGCGCTGGTCGGGCTCTATTCGCTGCTGCAATCGGTCGAGTGGCTGTATGCGGGCCTGAAGATCGCGGGCGGGGCGTATCTCGTCTATCTCGCGTGGAAGATCTGGCGCGGCGCACCGGCACCGCTCGCGCTCAGCGGCGAACAACTGCGGGGGCATCGCGATGTGCGCAAGTCGTTCTGGATCGGACTCAGCACCCAGTTGAGCAACCCGAAGACGGCGGTCTTCTACGGAAGCATCTTCGCGGCGCTGCTGCCGCAGCATCCGCCGCTCTGGTGCTATTTCATCCTGCCGCCCGCGGTCTTTGCGATCGAGGCGGGCTGGTACACGATCGTGGCGCTGGGCTTTTCGAGCCGCCGCCCGCGCGAGATCTATCTGAGCTCGAAGAAGTGGATCGACCGCGTGGCCGCGGGGGCGATCGCCGCGCTCGGTCTGCGCCTCATCTTCACTGCGTACAAGCGCGGTCTTTGACGCACCGCACCCGCGCGCTCAGAGGCTCGCCGCGAACGCGACGATCGCGTCGTTGAGTTCCTGCGGCGCCTGGCGGTGCGGCGAGTGTCCGCAATCCGGCAGCTTCACGAGCCGTGCGTGCGGCAGCCGCTGCCGGATCGTGTCGATCTGCAGCATCGTGCCGTACTCGTCGTCGCAGCCCTGAATGGCGAGCAGCGGACATTGGATCGAGGGCAGCACGTCCGTGATGTCCCACGCGCGAAACGCGGGATCGAGCCAGATGTCGTTCCAGCCGAAGAACGCGGAATCGACGTTGTCGTGATAGCGCGCGAGCTTCTCGCGCAGACCGGCGCGCTCGTAGGCGTGCTTCGTCTTGCCGATCGCATCCACCGACATCTGCTCGACCACGACATGCGGCGCGATCACCACGGCGGCGCGGAGCGCCTGCGGGAAAGCGGCCGCATAGAGCAGCGCGATGGAACCGCCGTCGCTGTGCCCGATCACCCACATGCGCCGGCGTTCGTCAGCGTCGATGCCGATCGTATCGAGCAGCGCGGGCAGCACGTCGTGGGCCTGCCGGTGCATGAAGTCGACCGACCATTTCTCGCCGGCCTCGCGAGGCGTGGAGCGTCCATAGCCCGGGCGCGAATAGACGAGCCCGCGGCAGCCGAGCGCATCGCACAGCGACTGCGGCCAGTCCTTCCACATCGCGATCGAGCCGAGCCCTTCGTGCAGGAACACCGCGACGCCCGCGCCGGCGCGCTCCGCGCTCAGCCATTGATATTCGACGCGAAGCGGCCCGCGCTGCTCCGTGGCGGGCAGTTCCGCGAACGATGTCGGACTCGTGTTGTCTGCTGGCTGGTTCATGTTCGTCAAGATTGCGTCTGGTCGGTTGCCTGCGCGCGTCAGCCTGTGCCGTGCCGCCAGCGCTCCTCGGCGGCCCGCAAGCGAAGATGATATCGCGCGGCGCGAGCCTCGCGTTCACGGACGCGCCGAAGCGCGCCGCGCGCCTGCGCGTCTACGCTCGCTTCGCGCCGGCGTCGCCTGCGAACATCGACATTCTTTGCAGGATCCAGTCGAGCAGTTCGTGCGCGGCGGCGACAAGCGGACGGCCCGACTTGACGAGCAATCTCGCCTTGATGCCGCGAAAGAGCGGGTAGTCGACCGGCACGACCGCCAGCTCGCCCGACGCGATCTCGCGATACGCCGCGAACTCGCCGATCAGCGTCACGCAGTTCTCGCTGGCGACGAAGCGCTTCAGGGCGGTGAGCGAGTTGCTGGTCAGGGTCGGCCGGATCTTGATGTTCTCGGTGAACTCCAGCAGCTTCGCGGCCTGCCCGATTCCGAACGTGGCCGGCATGATCGCGAGCGGGTAGGCGAGCATGTCCTCGATCGTGGCCGGAGAGCCCCGCAGCGCGAGCGGATGACCCGCGCGCATCAGCAGGACGATCGGCTGCGCCGAAGTCGCGCGATACTCGATGCGCGGATGCGGCGGCGGATTGTACGCAAGGCCGATGTGCGCCCGGCCTTCGGCGACTTCCTCCAGCACGTCGTCCACTGCGAGAATCTGGATGCCGACTTCGAGCTTCGGATAGCGGGCGCAGAACGGCGTGAGCACCTCGTCGATCAGCGCGTCGACGTAGCCTTCGCTGATGGCGAGCTGCACACGGCCTTCCTGCAGCCCCTTCAACGCCTGGAGCCGGTCTTCGAGCTGCTCCTGATGCGAGCGGTAGCCACGCCAGAACTCCAGCAGATGGGCTGCCGCCTCGGTCGGCTTGACCCCCCGCGCTTCCCGCACGAAGAGGGTTGCGCCCAGTTCCTCCTCCAGCAGCCTGATCTGCCGCGTGATGACGGACGGCGACGTGTTGAGGCTGTCCGCCGCGCCGCGAATCGTGCCGTGCACGAGCACCTCGTGGAAATACCGCAACCGCTGCTGATTGATCTCTCGCATGTCCTCTCGCGCTCCTGTGCGCCGTCGCGTTGCCCGGAAGACAACGATACGTGAACCTGGTTGCTCCCGCCAGATTCTTGCGCGCGGATCAGGCTGCGGCGAAGGCCCCATGCGGGCAATCGGTCGGTCAGACCGGATCGGCGCGTTCGGACCTGGAGCGCTCGCGCATGCACGGCCCTTGTAAAAGAGACATGCCGTACAGCATATTTCGCGCGTTTGCCAAGGCGAGCGGCCGGGTCCCGCGCAGTAAAACATGGCGCGCGTGACAGGTCGGGGTCATGTTGCTGCCCGTTGCAGCATCGGATACGTGAAGAGAAAAAAGTGCATGGCGTTCAGGCCGAAGTGCGCGAGCACGGATGCCTGAAGTCCTCCGTGCCGGTAGGCGAGACCGTAGCCGATACCCGCGATGCTGCCCACCACGACCCATTGCCAGCCGCCGGAGACATGCGCAAGCCCGAACAATGCCGCCGCGATCACGAGGGCAAGCACCTTGCCGGAAGGCCGCGCGCCGAGGAGACGACCCAGTCCCCCTTGCAGATAGCCCCGAAAGAACGCTTCTTCCGCAAACGAGACGAGCAGGAGATTGTTGAGCAGGAAAAGCCAGCTCGCGGCAGGCCACTTGGGCGCCCATGCCACGAGCCCGATGCTCCATGCGACGATCAGGCAAGCCGCCGCCGTCGCGAACATGCCGCCGATCCCCGCTTTCAGCGAGGCGCCTGCCGTGTGCCGCGGCCGCACCCACGGCAGCACGAGCAGCAGCCAGAAGCCGACCAGCGGCTTGTCGAGATTGAGATACATCGTGAAGGGCACGGCGTCGGGCGTGAAGCGCTCGGGACCTATGACCCGCGCATTGTGAAAGCCCGGCAGCCAGTGCATGCTCAGCGCGACCGCGAGCACGATGAAGAGCGCATGTCCTCCAAAGCGCAGCCACGCCTTGCGTTCCTGCGGCACCGCGCAGGCGGCGGCCAGGAGCAGCGCGAGAGGCATCAGCGCCTCGAAACCGAGTTGCCCGTTCGCGAGCGCGGCGCCGTAGCCGCATACGAGGAGCGCGAGGCTCAGCCATCGGAAAGCGGATACCCACGTCGCCGGGGCGGCAAGGAAGATCGCAACCCATGGCAATGCCGACATACCCGCTCCTTGAATGAATGTCCCGGGAAATGCGGAGGAAATGGCCCGCCGATCCGATTGTCGGGTCGAAGGATACCTCAGCTGCTTCGCATGCACATCCATTGTGCGCGGTCCGCGCCGGGCACAGCGCGTGCTGAAGACCGGATGCTGGTGCGCATACCCGTCGCGCCGTCAATCACAACCGGAGGTCGATCATGAAGTCGCTCGTCAAGGCAGTGGCCATTACCGCCGTCGTCGCGTTGCCCGTGCTGTCGTTCGCGCAGTCGAACGAGCCGGTCACCCGGGCAGAAGTTCGACAGGACCTGATGCAGGTGGAAAGCGCAGGCTACAACCCCGCAGCCGATGACCGGACCACGTATCCGGAGAAGGCTCAGGCCGCAGAGCAACAGCTGCATCCGCAGAGCGGTCAGATGCAGCAGGGCTATGGCGGCAGCAACAGCGGCTCGTCCGCCGCGGGCATGGGCGCGCGGCCGATGCCGAGAGACGGCACGAAGCCGATCTACTTCGGCCACTGATCCGGTGCCACGGCGACATGCAGCGTCAAGCTACGAACGCTATGCAGCGATCAGCGACTCCACGCCGCGGATGCTGTTGCGCGGGTGCCAGCGCAGGTCGCCGAGATTGGCGATCTGCAGGTCCGGCATCCGCGTGAAGAGCGTCGAGAGCGCGATTTCGATTTCGAGCAGCGCGAGCCGCGCGCCGAGGCAGTAATGAATGCCGCCGCCGAAGGTCACGATGCGGCCATGATCGCCGCGCTCGATATCGAGCGTGTCGGCATCGGCAAAGCGCGCGGGATCGCGATTGGCGCTGCCGAGCAGCATGAAGACCACCGTATCGCGGGGCAGCGCGACCCCGGCTATTTCCATGTCCTCCGTCACCGCGCGCGTGACCATCTGCACCGACCCGTCGTAGCGCATGCATTCCGCGACGGCCTTCGGCATCAGCGAGAGATCGCGCCCGAGCTTCGCCAGTTGCGCGGGATGCCGGTGCAGGGAGATCAGCGCATTGCCGATCATGCTCGAGGTGGTCTCGTGGCCGGCCGCGAACAGCAGGATCACGTTGGAGACGATCTCCTCGTCGGTGAGTGATTCGCCTTCCTCTTCGAGTGTCGTCAGAGACGAGATGAGATCGCTGCCGGGCTTCGAGCGGCGGCGCTCGACGAGACCGGCGAAATACTCCTGAAGCACGTGGATCGAGTCGTTCGCGGCCTTTAGACGCTCGCCGTCGAGCGGTGCGGCATCGAGCGCGGCGGAGATCCTGTTGGTCGTCCTGCTGAGCTGCGCCGCTTCTTCCAGGGGCACGTCGAGAAGCCCGCAGATGATCCTGATCGGCAGCGGCAGCGCGAAGTCCTCGATGAGATCGACGCGCTCGCGCGAAGCGAACCCGTCGACCAGTTGGTTCGCCGCGTTGGCTGCGATCTCGCGCAGGTTCTCGATCTGCCGCGCGTTGAACGCTTTCATCAGCAGCGCGCGCAGGCGCGTGTGCGCGGGCGGGTTCATCATCAGCAGCATGCGCGCGATGGCCTGGAAGACGGGCTGGTTCGGTCCATCGTCGCCGTAACGCGCGCGAACACTCCTCATGTAATCCTTGCCCATCCGCCGCTCGTGCAGAACCTCCTCGACGACCGCGTACTGCCCCGTGAGCACGGCACCGGGTGCGATCTGCGTGAAGGGGCCGGCGGCGCGAACTTCTTCATAGAGCGTATAGGGATTGGCGAAAAATTCAGGCGACGAGAGATCTGCGAATTTCATGGACGGGTCCAGGACGATCCTTGAGTGATTGAATGGGCCACCGATTGCGGACCATTCCTGAACAACAGCCGAGCGAGGTGTTCTATTCCATTGCCGACTGTTTGTCCGCAAGAAGGTTGAATTGCGGCGCGTCCACGCGCGCGACATGGAATATCCGCGGCATGTCGTCCGTTATGAAAGCGCAGACCCGCCGAATTGTTCGCAACGCGCCTGCATTCACGACCGTCCCGCTTCGTCGGGCACCCGCATCATCAGACATCCCCGGATACGCCAAATGAACACCTCGCCCACTTCACTCCGCCGCCTTGCCGCGGCTGGTACCGCCGGCTCGCTGGGCCTCGCGCTCGCCGCTCTCTGGGCGCCCGCGCATGCCGAGACCGCGCCCTTGTTGCCCGTGCCGCCGCAGTCGCAGCAGGTTGCCTCGATGAACGCTTCCGGCGTTCAGGTCTATTCGTGCGAATACGGCGAGGGGCATCGGCTCGGCTGGGTGTTCAAGCATCCGCAGGCGACGCTGTATGACGGGAGCGGCCGCGCGTCCATCCGGCATGGGGCCGGGCCGTCGTGGGAGGCCGACGACGGCAGCCGCATCGTGGGACACGTGATCGCGCAGGCGCCCGCTGCGGCGGCGGAGAGCATTGCTCAACTGCTGCTCGAGACGAAGAGTGTCGCGGGTGCGGGGACGCTGTCGGAAGTGCGCTACGTCGAGCGCCTCGATACGGTCGGCGGCATGATGCCGCGCGAAGCGTGCACGGCCGAGCATCAGACCGGCAGTTCGCCTTATGTTGCGCGCTACGTATTCCTCAAATAGCACGCAGGCGGCATGCGGCGCGGCCGCCCCGGCCGCGCGCGCCCGCTTCATGCACGCCTCAAGCACGCCTCATCGGTCCCTCATTGCTCTTTCATATTCGCACGGTCCGCTGGACCTTCAAGCCGATATCTCTTCGAATCCCGGAATAAAGCGCGTTGCGTGATTGTTCTGTGTGACATGAGATACGCACCGACCTCCTCTCGCTCCTCCTGCACGACATGCCGATGAATCCGACGTCACTACCCGTCACCGAATGGCTCGCCGATATCGCGGGCGATGCGCCATGCGGCCCGGACCTGGAGTACGACCCGTCCTTCCTCGCGCTGGAACGCGCCGCGAGCGGCCGTCCCGATGCCGAATACGGCGATACGCTCGTCGCGGCGGTGCCGCCCGACTGGAATGAAACCGAGACGCTGTGCATCGAGTTGCTTGCACGAAGCCGCGACCTGCGCGTCGTCGCCTATCTGTCGAGGGCGCGCCTCGCGCGTCGCGGTATCGAAGGGCTCGCAGAAGGGCTCGCGCTGATCGAGGGCCTGCTCGAGAGGCAGTGGGACGCCGTGCATCCGCAACTCGACGTGAGCGAGGGCAACGACTCCACGGCGCGCGTGAATGCGCTCGCGCCGTTCGCGGACCCGACCGGCATCGCCAACGATCTCGCCGATATCGCGCTGGTACCGCAGATGCCGACGCAGCCGGCCGCGGTGACACTGCGCCAGTGGATGTGGGCCTCCGGTGAGGCTGCGGTGCCGAACCAGCAGGTTGCGCTGAGCGCAGCCGAGATCGATGCCGCGATCGCTGCATCGATCGGGACCGCGCAAACGTCGCACGCGGCGGCGGTGGCGGCACTCGCGAGCGTGGAGCGCATCGAGGCCGTGCTCACGGAGCATGTCGGCGTGGCGGGTGCGATCGATCTCGCACCGCTCAAGCTGCCGCTTCAACGCATCGGCGCGTTCCTCGGCGAGCGGCTCGCGAAGCTCGGCGCGGCGGCGAACGCAAGCGCGGCTGATGCGACCGACGCCAACGCCACGAACGACGCTAGTAATGCAACGGCCGCGGCGCACGCAGCGGCACCGGACCCGTCACGGATCGCATCGCGCGGCGACGTCACCGCGATGATCGACCGCATCTGCGACTACTACGCGCGCCAGGAGCCGTCGAGCCCCGTGCCGCTCATTCTGATGCGGGCGCGCGGACTCGTCGACAAAACCTTCATCGACATCATGCGGGACCTCGCACCCGACGGGCTCGCGCAGGTCACCGTCGTGACCGGCGCAAGCCCCGACTGAAGCGAACCCCACCAACCGGAGAGCAACCAGCATGGCCAAGGAAAGCAGTCAGAAATTCATCGCACGCAATCGTGCGCCGCGTGTGCAGATCGAGTACGACGTCGAAGTGTACGGCTCGGAGAAGAAGGTGCATCTGCCGTTCGTGATGGGCGTCGTGTCGGATCTGTCCGGCCAGCCTGCCGAGCCGCTGCCGCCCGTCGCAGAGCGCAAGTTCCTCGAAATCGACATCGACAATTTCGACGACCGTCTGCGCGCGATGAAGCCGCGCGTCGCGCTGCAGGTGCAGAACACGCTGACGGGCGAGGGCCGGCTCGGCGTGGACATGACCTTCGAGAGCATGGACGACTTCTCGCCCGGCGCCGTGGCGCGGAAGGTCGAGCCGCTCGCAAGGCTGCTCGAGGCACGCAGCCAGTTGCGCAACCTGCTCACCTACATGGACGGCAAGACGGATGCCGAGCAACTGGTCGCGAAGCTGCTCGAGGACCCCGCGCTCCTTCAGTCGCTCGCCGCCGCGCCCAAGCCCGCCGACGAAGCATGAGGCCCTGACGGCCGCCCTTCATTCACAGACACATTCAGGAACAGCAATGGCAGACCTCACCCCCGACCCGCAGCAGCAGGAAGCGTCCGCACAGTCCGTGCAGGCGGATGCAACGAGCGAGTTCGACCGGCTACTGCAGAAGGCATTCAAGCCGAAGACGGAGCGCGCCAAGGACGCCGTGGAAAGCGCGGTGCGCACGCTCGCCGAACAGGCGCTGCTCGACACGCAGCTCGTATCCGACGACGTGCTCGCCACCATCGAATCGCTGATCGCGAAGATCGACGAGAAGCTCAGCACGCAGATCAACGTGATCCTGCATTCCGAGCAGTTCCAGAAAGTCGAGAGCGCCTGGCGCGGACTGCACTATCTCGTCACGAACACCGAGAGCGACGAGTCGCTCAAGCTGCGCGTGATGGACATCTCGAAGGAGGAACTGCATCGCACGCTGCGCAAGTACAAGGGCGTCGCGTGGGATCAGAGCCCGATCTTCAAGAAGCTCTACGAAGAGGAATACGGCCAGTTCGGCGGCGAGCCCTACGGCGCGCTGGTGGCGGATTACTACTTCGATCACAGCGCGCCCGACGTCGATCTGCTCACGCAGATCAGCAAGATTTCGGCGGCGGCCCACGCGCCGTTCATCGCCGGCGCGGACCCCTCCGTCATGCTGATGGAATCGTGGCAGGAACTCGCCAATCCGCGCGACCTGACGAAGATCTTCCAGACGCCGGAGCACGCCGCATGGCGCAGCCTGCGCGAATCGGAGGACTCGCGCTATATCGGCCTCGCGATGCCGCGCTTTCTCGCGCGCGCGCCGTACGGCGCGAAGACGAGCCCCGTCGAGGAGTTCGACTTCGAGGAAGACACCGCCGGCGCCGACGCGAACAAGTACGCATGGGCGAACGCGGCCTACGCGATGGCGACCAACATCAACCGCTCGTTCAAGGTCTACGGCTGGTGTTCGCGCATTCGCGGCATCGAGTCGGGCGGGGCGGTGGAGGGCCTGCCGGTCCATGCATTCCCGACCGACGATGGCGGCGTCGACATGAAATGCCCGACCGAGATCGCGATCAGCGACCGGCGCGAGGCCGAACTGGCGAAGAACGGCTTCATGCCGCTCGTGCACAAGAAGAACTCCGACTTCGCGGCGTTCATTGGCGCGCAGTCGCTCAACAAGCCCGCCGAATACGAAGATCCCGACGCGACCGCCAATGCCAACCTGGCCGCGCGCCTGCCGTATCTCTTCGCGTGCAGCCGCTTCGCGCACTACCTGAAGTGCATCGCGCGCGACAAGATCGGCAGCTTCAAGGAGAAGGCGGACATGCAGCGCTGGCTGCAGGACTGGATTCTCCAGTACGTCGACGGAGACCCCGCGCATTCGACGGAAGCCACCAAGGCGCGCCGTCCGCTCGCGGCGGCTGAAGTCGTGGTCGAGGAGGTGGAAGGCAATCCCGGCTACTACACGTCCAAGTTCTTCCTGCGCCCGCACTATCAGCTCGAAGGGCTGACGGTGTCGCTGCGCCTCGTTTCAAAGCTGCCTTCCGCCAAGGCGGCCTGAATTCACCGTGTCGTTCAAATCATTTCAAACAAAGGAGTAATACATGGCAGTCGATATTTTCTTGAAGCTCGGCGACGTGAAAGGCGAATCGCTCGACAAGACGCACCAGGGCGAGATCGACGTGCTCTCGTGGAACTGGGGCATGAGCCAGTCCGGCACGATGCATCTCGGGACGGGCGGCGGCGGCGGCAAGGTGGCCGTGCAGGACCTGTCGATCACGAAGTACACGGACAAGGCGACGCCCGCCATCATCACCGCCTGCGCGAAGGGATCGCACTATCCGACCGTGGTCCTGACCGTGCGCAAGGCCGCGGGCAACGCGCCGCTCGAGTACTACAAGATCACGATGGAAAAGGCGCTGGTGACGAACTACGCGACGGGCGGCTCGGGCGGCGAAGACCGCTTCACCGAAGTCGTGTCGCTGAACTTCGAGAAGTACCACGTCGAGTATCAGCCGCAAAGCCCGGACGGCTCGAAGGACGGCGGTGTCGTCGAGAGCAAGTGGAACATCCCGGCGAACGCCGAGGCCTGATGCCCTCATGGATCAGACCGGCAGGTTGCAGCCGTCGCTCCTCGAACGGCTTACCGACCACGAACCCGGCGCGTCGCGCGAGGCGCGCGAGCGGCGCGTCTCGTCGCCACGCGCGCTTCGCCAGAGCGTGATGCGTGACCTCGCGTGGCTGCTCAACGCGCAGGGCATCGCGTCGGCGCAGGACATCGCGCGCTATCCGCACGTCGCGGGTTCGGTGCTGAACTTCGGCTTCTCCGATATCGCGGGAAAGAGCGCCTCGGGCATCGACATCGCGAAGGTCGAGCGGCTGATGCACGACACCATCCGCGCCTTCGAGCCGCGCATCCTGCCGGGCACGCTGCGCGTGCAGGCGGTGCGCGACGAAGCGTCCGCGAGCCATCCCAACGCGCTCGCCTTCATCGTGGAAGGCGACCTGCACTCGCATCCGGTGCCCGAGCGCCTCTATCTGCGCACCGAGCTCGACCTCGAAGCGGGGCAGGTGAGCGTGAGCGAGCGCGCGGGCGAGGCATGAGCCCGCGCCCGCGAGAAGCGACAAAGCGGATGGAATAAAGGCGATTGCCGCCTGTTGTATTCGACAGGTGGCGCGCTTTTCTGCGATCTCCTGCGAGACCTGGCGGCGCCGCTGCCTTCAAACTCACCATGGCCCGACGATGAACCCCGAACTGATCAAGTACTACAGCCAGGAGCTTCAGCACGTTCGCGAGACGGGCAGCGAATTCGCGAAGGCGTTTCCGAAGGTCGCGGGGCGCCTCGGGCTCGAAAGTTTCGAATGCGCCGATCCGTATGTCGAGCGCCTGCTCGAAGGCTTCAGCTTTCTTGCGGCGCGCGTGCAGATGAAGATCGACGCCGAGTTTCCGCGCTTCACGCAGCATCTGTTTGAACTGGTCTATCCGCACTACCTCGCGCCGACGCCTTCGATGACCATCGTCGAATTCCAGCCGGACATGACGCACCCTTCGCTCACCGAGGGCGCGAAGATTCCGCGCGGCACCGCGCTGCACGGCGCGCTCGACGGCGACGGCTCGACGCGCTGCGAATTTCGCACGGCGCATCCGGTGGAGCTCTGGCCGATCGAGCTTGCGCAGGCGCGCCTGTTCACGCACACCGGCTCGCTGCCCGGCGTCGACGTGAAGCTGCCGCGCGGCGTGAAGGCGGGCCTGCGCCTCACGCTGCGCACCGTCAACGGCGCCGCCTTCGACACGCTTGCGCTCGACACGCTGCCGCTTCATCTGCGAGGCGGCGACGGCCTGCCGGGGCGTCTGTACGAGCTGCTGCTCGGCGCGTCGCTCGGCGTGCTCGTCGTACCGGGCAAGGGGGCAGGCGCGGCGGGGCCGCAGCCCGTGCTGCCGGCATCGGCCGTGCGTCCGCTCGGCATGAGCGACGGCGAAGCGCTCCTGCCGGTCAGTGCGCAGTCGTTTCCGGGCTATCGGCTGCTGCAGGAGTATTTCGCGTTCGCGCCGCGCTTCATGTTCGTCGGCATCGAGGGCTTGCGCGCGCATCTCGCCCGGTGCAGCGCGCACGAGGTCGAGATCATCGTGCTGCTCTCGCGCGGCGATCAGGCGCTCGAGCAATCGCTCGACGCGTCGCATTTCGCGCTTCACTGCACGCCCGCGATCAACCTGTTCGCGCGCCGCGCCGACCGCATCGCGGTCACCGGCGAGCAGTTCGAGTATCACGTGGTCGCGGACCGCACGCGGCCGATGGACTTCGAGATCTATCAGCTGGAAGGCGTGACGGGATACCGTTCGGGCAGCGTCGAGGAAGTGCCGTTCCAGCCGTTCTATCGCGCACGCGATCTGGGCGTGCCGCAGGGCGGCGGCGCGTACTACCAGGTGCGCCGCGAGCAGCGGCTGCCGTCTGCGCGCCAGCAGGAGCGCGGCGCGCGCTCGAGCTATATCGGCAGCGAGACGTTCATCTCGCTCGTCGATGTAACCGACGCGCCCTATCCCGGCGACCTTCATCAGCTCGGCGTGAGCGTGCTGTGCACCAACCGCGACCTGCCGCTTTCGATGCCGCTCGGCCTCGCGGGCACCGACTTCATCGTGGACATGGAAGCGCCCGTGCTGAGCGCGCGCTGCGTCGGCGGGCCGAGCCGGCCGTTGCCGTCGTATGCGCACGGCTCGGTGGCATGGCGTCTCCTGAGCCACCTGTCACTCAACTACGCGTCGCTCGTCGACGGCGCGAACGGCGAGGGCGCGCGCGCGATGCGCGACCTGCTCGCGCTCTACGCGCCCCTTGGCGACGGCGCGGCGGTGCGCCAGATCGAGTCGCTCGTGTCGATCGGGTCGCTCGCCGTGACGCGCCGCCTGCCGTCGCGCGGGCCGATCGTGTTCGGCCGGGGGCTCGAAGTGACCGTGCACATCGACGAGAGCGGCTTCGCAGGCGCGAGCGCGTTTCTGTTCGGCGCGGTGCTCGCGAAGTTCTTCACGCAATACGTGTCGATGAATTCGTTTGCCGAGACCGTGGTGAACAGCACGTCGCGCGGCGAGATCATGCGCTGGGCGCCGGGGAGCGGGCAATGCCGGACGCTGTGACACTGCTCGCGCACCTGTCGGGCGACGCGCACCGCTTCGACTTCTATCAGGCGGTGCGCCTCATCGAATGCGCGCATCCGGAGCTGCCGCGCGTCGGGGCGTCGCTGCGTCCCCGCGACGATGCCGTGCGCTTCGGACAGGAGCCGGAGCTGCTGTTCTTCCCGACCACGCTGCGCGCCTTCGCAAGGAACGGCGACGCGCCCGCGCGGCTCACGGTCAACTTCTTCGGCCTGCTCGGACCGAACGGCCCGATGCCGACCTATCTCACCGAGTACGTGCGCGATCGCAGCCGCAACGCGGGCGACCCGACCTTCGCGCGCTTTCTCGACGTCTTCCATCACCGCATGGTGTCGCTGTTCTATCGCGGCTGGGCGGCGGCGCAGCCGGTCGTGAGCCTCGATCGCGACAACGGCGACCGTTTCTCGGTGTACGTGGGCAGCACGTTCGGTCTCGCGGAGCCCGCGCTGCGCGAGGCCGACAGCGTGCACGATTTTGCGAAGCTGCATTTTGCGGGGCTGCTCTCGGGGCCCACGCGCCATGCGGCCGGCCTGCGCCTCATTCTGTCGCGCTACTTCGCGGTGCCCGCCGATGTCATCGAGAACGTCGGGCACTGGCTCGCGCTGCCGAAGGCATCGCTCACCCGGCTCGGCGCGCACGACGAAAGCGCGGCGCTCGGTGTCGGGACGCTCGTCGGGGCGCGCACGTGGGATCGCCAGCATCGTTTTCGCGTGGTGCTCGGCCCGCTCACGATCGCGGACTACACGCGCTTTCTGCCCGGCGGCGCGAGTCTCGAAAAGCTCGCCGACTGGATCCGCAACTACATGCGCGATCCGCTCGCGTGGGACCTCAACCTGCAACTGCGCCGCGCGGACGTGCCGCGTCTCGCGCTCGGGCGCACTCAGCGCCTCGGCTACACGACCTGGCTGCATGCGCGCGCCGCGACCGCGGACGCGAAACAGCTCGTGCTCAACCCCATCGGCCCGACGGGCCGTCTCAAACCATAAGGATCGACCATGGCCGAAGTCAGCCGTGCCGTGATGTTCGGCAAGCTCGATACGCTCGCCTTTCGCGCGATGGAAAGCGCCACGACGTTCTGCCGCCTGCGCGGCAATCCCTACGTGGAGATCGCGCACTGGCTGCATCAGTTGCTCCAGTTGCCGGATTCGGACCTGCATCGCGTGATCCGGCATTTCGAGATCGAGCCAGCGAGGCTCGCGCGCGATCTGACCGAAGCGCTCGATCGCCTGCCGCGTGGCTCGACGTCGATCACGGACATCTCCTCGCAGCTCGAAGAAGCCGTGGAACGCGGCTACGTGTACGGGTCATTGCTGTTCGACGCGCCGCGCGTGCGTACCGCGCACGTGCTGGTCGGCGTGCTGAAGACGACGGCGTTGCGCAACGCGTGGCGCGGCATTTCGCGCGAGTTCGACAAGATCGCCGTGGATGAACTCGTCGATGCATTCGCAACGCTGACGAAGGGCTCGCCCGAGGAACCGCAGCCGGGCGCGAAGGCCGAAGCGGCGTCCGCGCCGCCTTCCACGCAGGCCGCACTCGAACGCTTCACCGTCGATCTCACTGAACAGGCGCGCTCGGGCGCGCTCGATCCGATCGTCGGACGCGACGAGGAGATCCGCCAGGTGATCGACATCCTCATGCGCCGCCGCCAGAACAACCCGCTGCTCACGGGCGAAGCGGGCGTCGGCAAGACAGCCGTGGTGGAAGGGCTCGCGCAGCGCATCGTCGCGGGCGAGGTGCCGCCCGCGTTGCGCAACGTCACGCTGCGCACGCTCGACGTCGCGCTGCTGCAGGCGGGCGCGGGCGTGAAGGGCGAGTTCGAGACGCGGCTGCGCCAGGTGCTGGAGGAAGTGCAGAACGCGGAGCGCCCGGTGATCCTTTTCATCGACGAAGCGCATACGCTCGTCGGCGCGGGCGGCAACGCGGGCACGGGCGATGCCGCGAACCTGCTCAAGCCGGCGCTCGCGCGCGGCACGGTGCGCACGGTGGCGGCCACGACGTGGTCGGAGTACCGGCGGCACATCGAGAAGGACCCGGCGCTCACGCGGCGCTTTCAGGTGGTGCAGGTGAGCGAGCCCGACGAGGCGCGGGCGATCACGATGATGCGCGGCATCGTCGCGGCGCTGGAGAAGCATCATGGCGTGCAGGTCTTCGACGAGGCGATCGAGGCGGCCGTGCGGCTCTCGCATCGCTATATCCCGGCGCGGCAGTTGCCGGACAAGTCGGTGAGCCTGCTCGATACGGCGTGCGCGCGCGTCGCGGTGAGCCAGCACGCCACGCCGCCCGCCGTCGACGACGCGCAAAAGCGGATCGCGGCGCTTCGCATCGAACTCGACGTGATCGGCCGCGAGCATGCGATCGGCGTCGACACGGCGGCGCGCCACGAGGCGGCGTCGAAGGCGCTCGACGAGGAAACGCAGCGGCTCGCCGCGCTCGAGGCGCGCTGGACGCGCGAGCGCGAGCTGGTGAAGGCCGTGCTGGAGCACCGCGCGAAGCTGATGCATGACACGCCGGCCGCGGACGTCAACCCGGACCTCGACGCGTTGCGCGCGCTGCAGCAGGAACTCGCCGACGCGCAGGGCGACGCGCCGCTGATCCTCGCGGGCGTCGACCGGCAGGCGGTCGCGGCGGTCGTGCAGGACTGGACGGGCGTCCCCGTCCTGCGGATGGTGAAGAACGAAGCCGACAGCGTGCTGCGGCTCGCGGAGAACCTCGACAGGCGCATCGTCGGCCAGGGCCACGCCACCGCGATGATCGCGCGGCGCATCCAGACTTCGCGCGCGGGCCTCGACAATCCCGACAAGCCGGTCGGCGTGTTCCTGCTCGCGGGCACCTCGGGCGTCGGCAAGACGGAGACCGCGCTCGCGCTCGCCGAGCAGCTTTACGGCGGCGAGCAGAACCTCATCACGATCAACATGAGCGAGTATCAGGAGGCGCATACGGTGTCGCTGCTCAAGGGCGCGCCGCCGGGATACGTGGGCTTCGGCGAGGGCGGCGTGCTGACCGAGGCGGTGCGGCGGCGGCCCTACAGCGTCGTGCTGCTGGACGAGGTGGAGAAGGCGCACCCGGACGTGCACGAACTCTTCTTCCAGGTCTTCGACAAGGGCTGGATGGAGGACAGCGAAGGCCGCTCGATCGACTTTCGCAACACGCTGATCCTGCTCACGACGAACGCGGGCACTGACTGCATCGCGGCGCTCTGCCGCGATCCGCAGAACATGCCGCCGATGGAAACCATCGAGCGCGAACTGCACGCGGCGCTCCTCGACACCTTCCCGCCGGCGCTGCTCGGGCGCATGGTGACCATTCCGTACTATCCGCTCTCGGACGCGATGCTGCGCGCGATCATCCGCCTGCAGCTCGGCCGCATCCAGGCGCGCGTTACGCGCTCGCACCGTGTGCCGTTCACCTACGACGAGGAAGCGGTCGGCCTGATCGCCGCGCGCTGCACGCGGCTCGACAGCGGCGCCCGCATGATCGACGCGATCCTGACCAACAGCCTCCTGCCGCGCGTGAGCACGGAGTTCCTCACGCGCGTGATGGCGGGAACGACGATGTCGAAGGTGCATGTCGGCGTAGAGGGCGAGGAGTTCACGTATGCCTTCGAGTAACACGCGGCATGTCCGGCTCGACTGCGCGGCGCTCGGCGACACGGCCGTGCTGCTCACCCTCACGGGCAGCGAGGCGCTCGGCCGCATGAGCGAGTTCGAGATCGCGTTCCTGAGCCCGCGCAACGACATCGATCCGGCAGCGGTGCTCGGCCAGGAGGCGTCGGTCACGCTCGACTATCCGGCGGGCGGTGAGCGCCAGTTCAACGGCATCGTCACGACACTGCGCCTCATCGTGCCCGGCGACACGACCCGCAACCGCCTCGCGCGCTATCAGGCGACCGTGCATCCGCGCCTCTGGCTGCTTACGCAGGCGTCGCACCGGCGCTTCTTCTATCAGCGCACGGTGCCGCAGATCGTCGCGAGCGTATTCGAAGACTACGGCATCGATTTTCGCAACGCGTGCACCGCGACCTATGCCGCGATCGAGCATTGCGCGCAGCATCGCGAGACCGATTTCGATTTCGTGAGCCGCCTGCTCGAACGCGAGGGCATCCACTATCTGTTCGAGTATTCGCTCGGCAAGCACACGCTCGTGCTCGCCGATTCGAACGCGGCGCACCGGCCCATCGAGCACTACGAGAGCGTGCCCTATCAGGCGTGGGACGAGCCCGATCAGGACGAGGAGTGCGTCTACCGGTGGGTGTCGGGCGCGACGCTGCAGACGGGCCGCTACGAAGTGAACGACTACGACTTCGAGAAGGCGTCGGTGAGCAACCAGCAGGGGCTCGTCGCCCGCGCGACGCGTGCCGCGCCGTACGACGCGCCGCGCTACGTGATGCAGGAGCATCTGACGGGCCACGTCAAGGCGGCCGACGGCGAGCGGTTCGCGCGCGCGGGCGTCGAGATCAGCCAGACGCGCAACGAGACGATCGACGGCTTTGCGACCGCGCGCGGCATCGCGGCGGGCGGCCTGTTCCGGCTCGCCGATCATCCGGCCGCGGCGCAGAGCCGGCAATACCTCGTGACCGCGGCACGCTTCGAGGTGTTCTCGGATGCGTACGTTTCGTCGAGCGATCCGTCGCGGCGCCTCTTCGACTGCTCGTTCACCGCGATTCGCTCCGACAACAGCTTCCGCCCCGAGCGCACGACGCCGGTGCCGCGCGTGGCCGGTCCGCAGACCGCCGTGGTGGTCGGTCCCGACGGCGACGAGATCCTCACCGACAAGTACGGCCGCGTGAAGGTGCAGTTCCATTGGGAGCAGCTCGCGCCGTCGGCGGCGGGCGAGCGGCTGAACCGCTGCTGGGTGCGCGTCGCGCAGAGCTGGGCGAACAAGCGCTGGGGCGCGATGCACCTGCCGCGCATCGGCCAGGAAGTGCTCGTGGAGTTCATCGAAGGCGATCCGGACCGCCCGGTGATCACGGGCGCGGTCTACAACTCCACCAACATGCCGCCGTACGAGCTGCCCGCCAACGCGGCGGTATCGACGGTGAAGAGCAATTCGACCAAGGGCGGCAACGGCTACAACGAAATGCGCTTCGACGACCGCAAGGGCGACGAGCAACTGTTCTTCCACGCCGAGCGCGATCACGAAACGTGGGTCAGGCACGACGCGCTGATGAACGTCGGCCACGAGCGGCACTTGAGCGTCGAGGGCGACGAGTTCGTCGAGACGAAGGGCGCGCGCAACGACACCGTCAGGGGCAGCAGCACGCAGAGCGTGGCGGGCAGCGTGTCGAACGCGACGATGCGCAATCACGACCAGTACGTCGGCACGGAGTATTCGCTCGGCGTCGGGATGGCCGCGCACGTCAAGGCGGGCATGACCGTGGTGATCGAGGCGGGCGTGAGCATCGCGCTGCGCGCGGGCACGTCGTACATCCTGATCGGGCCGGAGACCATCGAGATGTCGAGCTTTCCGATCCCGCTCGTGCCCGGCCCGCCGGTGGTGCCCGTCAATGTCCCGCCCGCGCCGCCGAAGCCGCCGCGCGATGCCGACGACGGCACGCGCCATGTCGCGAAGTAAGCCACCTAACGTTTTGATGTCGAGGAGCAACGCATGTCAGTGAATCGTTCCCTGACCCTCATGGTCAACGGAGAAGCCGCGCCGCGCCGCATCGCCGTGGGCGCCGGGGGCGCGACGCTCGGCCGCGCGGCGGACTGCACGGTCGCGCTGCCGGACGGGCAGCGCGCGATCTCGCGCGTGCAGGCGCGCATCGAGTGGCGGGAAGGGGCGTGCGTGCTCGTCGATCTCGGCAGCAATCCGACGCTCGTGAACGCTCGCGTGCTCGATGCGTCGCGCGAGGCGGTGCTGCGCGACGGCGATCGCATCACGATCGGCGCGTATTCGATCGACGTGGCGTTCGAGGGCGCGGAAGACGTGCTCGCGGGCGCGTCCGCCGGGCATGACGCGCAGCGTCCGGCCGATGCGTTTGCCTTGCCGCTCTCGTCGGGCGACACGGCTGCCGAATACATGCGCAAGGCGCCCGAACGTCAACCGCGCGCGAGCCCCGCGATGCAGCCGCCAGGAGCCGCCACGCCCGCCGACGCGCCGCTGATCCCCCCGCTCATCCCGCCCGACTGGGACGCCGATCCCGAGCCGCCGCGAAACGTGGCGCAGAACGCGCTGCAAAATGCGCCGCAGGGCGATGCGCGTTTCCTGCCCGATCCGCTCGCCGCGGTCCCGCTGCTGCGCGATGCGCCGCCCTCGGGCATCGACGCGAATCAGGCGCTCATCGCCGCGCTCGGCAGCGGCGACGGGCCGCTCGGCATGCCGCGCCCGGCGGTGTCGTCGCGCGAGGGGCAGTCCGCGTTCGATCACCTGTCGCCGGAGCGCGCGTTTTCCGCCATGCCGCAGATGAAATCCGCGCCGGCGCAACCCGCATCCGCGGCGCCGCCGCGTCCGCAGGCCTTCATCCCCGACGACTACGACGCGCTCGCATCGCATGCGCAGGCAGCGCCGGATCATGCGGACACCGTCGAGGTTCGCGCGGCGGGGAAGACGGCGGCGGACGGCCCGGGGCCGCAAGCGCAGTTCACGGCGGTGGAACCGTCGTCGCCCGCGGCTTTTGGCGAAGGCATGCAGGGCGCGATTCGCGGACCGTCGCGCAAGGCTTCCGTCGAGCGATCGCCGCAAGCGGATGATGAAGGCGCGCACGAGACGCGGCAGGAGCCACCGCATGAGACGAGCGAAGCGGTATGGCCGCAAGCGCCGCAACATCCTGTCGATGCCGCGCCGGAACCGTCGTTTGCGCCCTCGCAACCGCACGTTGCAGCGACGCCGCAGGAGCCGCCCGCGAAACCCGCACGCGATGGCAGCGCCAACGCCAACACCAACACGACAGCTACCCTCGACCCCGTCCTGGCCGCGCTGCTCGAAGGGCTGGGCCTCGACCCGAGGCAGGTCGATCCGCGCCCCGCGCCGGAGCTTGCCCGCCTGATCGGCGCGATGCTGCGCGAGGCTACGCAGGGCGCGATGACGGCGCTGCGCTCGCGCTCGACGGCGAAGCACGAGACGCGCATCGCGATGACGATGATCGAGTCGCGCGACAACAACCCGCTCAAGTTTTTCCCCGACGCCGGCAGCGCGCTCGCGCAGATGCTGGGCCGCCCGAGCGCGGGCTACCTTGCGCCCGAGGAAGCGCTGCGCGGCGCGTTTCGCGATCTGCAGGCCCACGAGCTGGCGGTCCTCGCCGGGATGCGCGCGGCGCTTGCGCACGCGCTCGCGGATATCGCGCCCGGGCGCATCGAACAGAAGCTGCCGCCCGCGGGGCGCCTCGAAGCGGTGCTGTCGAACCGTCACGCGCGGCTCTGGAACCAGTTCGTCGCGACCTGGGAGGACACGCTGCGCCACGCGGGCGACGACTTCCAGCAGGTCTTCGGCGAGCCGTTCAGCCGCGCGTATCAGGCGCAGCTCGACGCGTTGAGCGGCGCGCTGAACGAGCCCGAGCGCTGACGCGCCGTCCGCACGCCACCAGAGCAAGCACACCCCCACGCGCGCCGTCGCGCCAATGCCACGCACAAAGAAGCGAAGGAATCATGTACTGGAACAGCAAGGTCATCTGGTCGGAAGGCATGTTCTTGCAGCCGCAGCATCTGCAGCAGCACGACCGCCACCTTGAGACGCAGCTCGAAGCGCGCGCCGCGGGTCTGCGCCCGTATGGCTGGGGTTTCACGTCGATCGAGATCGACGACGCGCTGCTCAAGCTCGGCAAGCTCGGCCTGCGCCGCGCAAGCGGGGTGCTGCCCGACGGCACGCCGTTCGATCTCCCCGCCGACGACGATCTGCCCGCGCCGCTAGACATTCCCGAAGGCACCGCGAACCTGCTCGTCGTGCTCGCGCTGCCGCTGCGCCGCCCGGGCGCGCCCGAGTCGGGCGGGCAGGAGACGCGCGACAATCTCGCGCGCTATCGTGCGGCCGATTTCGAGGCGCACGACAGCAACGACCCCGATGCCGCGGGCGCGCTCCTGCAGGTCGGCAAGCTGCGCCTCTCGCTTGCGCTCGAACCGGATGTCGCGCATGCGCATGCGACAGCCGGCGTCGCGCGCGTGGTCGAGCGGCTCGCCGACTCGCGCGTCGTGCTCGACGAGGACTATTGCCCGCCGTGTCTCGACTACAAGGTCGCGGACCGGCTCGCGCGCTTCGCCACGGAACTCAACGGCCTGCTTCAGCAGCGCGGCGAAGCGCTCGCCGCGCGCCTCGCGCAGCCCGAGGCGGCGGGCACGGCCGAAATCGCGGACTTTCTCCTGCTTCAGACGGTGAACCGCGCGCAGCCGCTCGTCGCGCATTTCGAAGCGATGACGGGCTGCCATCCCGAGACGTTCTTCCAGTCGGCGATTCAGCTGGCCGGCGATCTCTCGACGTTCAGCCAGCGCGAGCGGCGCGCGCCGGTCTTTCCGGTGTATCGCCACGACCGGCTGAAGGAGACGTTCATGCCCGTCATCGACGCGTTGCGCGCGGCGCTTGCCCGCGTCGCCGATCCGACCGTCGTGCCGATTCCGCTGGAGGAGCGCCGCTACGGGCTGCGCGTCGCGCAGGTGGGCGACCGTTCGCTCTTCACCAACGCCACCTTTGTGCTCGCCGTGCGCGCGCAGGTGCCCACCGAGACGATCCTGTCCGCGTTCGGCGCGCAGGTGAAGATCGGCGCGATCGAGCGCATCCGCGATCTCGTGAACCTGCAGCTGCCGGGCATCGGCCTGCGCGCGCTGCCGGTCGCGCCGCGCCAGTTGCCGTTCTATGCCGGCTACGTCTATTTCGAACTCGATGACCGCAACGAGGGCTGGCAGGCATTGCAGGCTTCGGCGGGCATGGCGCTGCACGTCGCCGGCGAATTCCCGGGGCTCGTCATGGAGTGCTGGGCGATTCGCCGCTGACCCGCCTGAGGCTCAAGCCAAATGACCAACGATACCAACGAAGCCAGCCGCGAGCCGGAATTTCTCGACGCCGCGCAGACCATCCGCATCCCGACGCCCGGCGCGCGCCGCGAGGAGAGCGCGCGCGCGAGTCCGGCCGCCGCCGCGCTGCCGCCGCTCGACGCGAACCTGCCGGGGCGCAACCGGCTCCTGCGCGCGGCCAATCCGCTGCTTGAAATCGCACTGCCGCTGCGGCGCCTCACGAGCCATCCCGACCTCGATTCGCTGCGCGAGCAGCTCGTGCAGATGGTGCGCACGTTCGAGCGCAACGGCCGCGCGCTCGGCGTGCCCGATGCGCAGCTCGGCCCCGCGCGCTACTGCCTCTGCACGTTCATCGACGAGGCGATCGCCGCGACGCCGTGGGGCGCGGGCGTGTGGGGCCGGCGCAGCCTGCTCGTCACGTTTCACAACGAGGCCTCGGGCGGGGAGCGCGTGTTCGGCCTGCTGCAGCGTCTCGCGCAGACGCCCGCCGCCGACGTCGATCTGCTCGAACTGATCTACGTGATGCTGTCGCTCGGTTTCGACGGGCGCTACCGGCTGATCGACGGCGGGCGCACGCAGCTCGAAACGATCCGCGAGCGGCTCGAGCAGCTGATCCGCGCGCAGCGCACGCCGCTCGAGCGTGCGCTCTCGCCGCACTGGCAGCCCGCGCCGCGCGAGCGCAAGCGCCTGTTCCAGTTCGTGCCGCTGTGGGTCGCGCTCGCCGCCGCGGCGTTCCTGCTGGTGACGGCGAGCCTCGTGCTGAGCCTGCGCATCAACGACTTCTCCGATCCGGTGTTCGCCTCGCTGCGGCAGATTCGCGTCGCGCCGGGAGAGGCGCTGGCGTCGAAGGTGAATGCGGCGCCCAAGCTCGCGGCGTCGCTCGCGGGCTTTCTCGCCCCGGAGGTGGCGCAGGGGCTCGTGACGGTCACGGAGGCGCCGGACCGCACCACCGTCACGATCAACAGCACGGCCAACGGCGCGCAGTTCTTCGCCTCGGGCAGCGCGGACATCGATCCGCGCTTCAATCCGCTGATGCAGCGCATCGCAGAGGCGCTGCAGGACAAGCCCGGCAACATCGTGGTGGTCGGGCACACCGACAACCAGCGCATTCTCTCGGCGCGGTTTCCGTCGAACGTGGTGCTGTCGCAGGCGCGCGCCGACACCGTGCGCGCGTTTCTCGCGGCGCGGCTCGCGTCGCCCGCGCGCCTGAGTTCCGAAGGACGCGGCGACACCGAGCCGATCGCGCCGAACGACACGCCGCAGGACCGCGCGAAGAACCGTCGCGTGGACATTGTCATTCTCTCGCCTGGAGCGGCGTCATGAAGTGGATCAGTGCATTGAGAAGACCGGTCGCGATGACCTTCTACGGCGCGCTCGCGCTTGCGTTCGTGCTGTGGTTCGAAGGGCCGCTGCTCGCGTTCGACGGCCACGCGCCGCTCGCGAGCGAGGCGAGCCGCTGGGTGCTGATCGCGCTCGTCTTCGCCGTCTGGGGGCTCTACTGGGGCGGGCGCTGGCTTAGGACGCGGCTCGCGAGTTCGAACTTCGTGCGCAGTCTCGTCGCGAATGCGGCAGCGGGAAGCCGCGAGCCGGACGAAGGGCAGAAGGCCGCGGAAGGCGATCTCGCGATCCTGCGCACGCGTTTCGAGGAGGCGCTGAAGACGCTGCGCCGCGCGGGCGCGGTGAAGGACCCGGCGAGGGACGGCAAGAAGGATTTCAGGTCGCGCTGGCTCGACTTCGGCCGGCAGACCATCTACGACCTGCCGTGGTACATGTTCGTCGGCGCGCCGGGCGCCGGGAAGACGACGGCGCTCGTGCATTCGGGGCTGAACTTTCCGCTCGCGGACCGGCTCGGCGCGCAGGCGGTCGGCGGCGTCGGCGGAACGCGCCACTGCGACTGGTGGTTCACCGACGACGCCGTGCTGCTCGACACCGCCGGGCGCTTCACGACGCAGGACAGCCATCGAGCGGCCGACCGCAGCGCGTGGCTCGGCTTCCTTCAGATGCTGCGCAAGTACCGCAGGCGCCGGCCGCTGAACGGCGTGATGGTCGTGGTCTCCGCGCTGGACCTGCTCCAGCAGAACGACGCCGCCCGCGCCGCGCATGCCGCGGCCGTGCGCGAGCGGCTGCGCGAGCTGAACACGCAGCTCGGCATGCGGCTGCCGGTCTACATGATCGTGACGAAGAGCGACATGCTGGCGGGCTTCACCGAATTCTTCGACGACCTCGGCCGCGACGAGCGCGAGCAGGTCTGGGGCGTGACGTTTCCGTACGGCGAGGACGTCGCATCGGACGAACGCTGGACGCCGCTCGGGCGCTTTCCCGCCGAGTTCGGCCTTCTGCACGAGCAGTTGCAGAACCGCGTGATGCAGCGCATGCAGCAGGAAACCGACGTGCGCCGCCGCTCGCTGATCTATTCGTTCCCCCAGCAGTTCGCGGGCCTGGAGGCGCCGCTCGCGCGCTTTCTCGAAGACGCCTTCAGCGACTCGCGCTTCGACAGCGCGTCGCTCCTGCGCGGCGTGTACTTCACGAGCGGCACGCAGAACGGCCGCCCGCTCGACCGCATGATGAGCTCGGTGGCCGCGGCGCTCGGCCTGCAGCGCGAAGTGCTCCTGCAGGACGCCGCGAGCGGCCGCGCGTACTTCGTCAAGCGGCTGATGCGCGACGTGATCTTCGAGGAAGCGGGGCTCGCGCTCGGCAACCAGCGTGTCGAGCGGCGGCGCGCGCGGTTCCAGAAGATCGCGATCGCGGCGGTCGGCGTGCTGCTCGTGGCGGGGCTCATCGGGCTCTTCGTGAGCGACCGCGCGAACCGGCGCTTCGTCGAGGAGAGCCGCCAGCAGATCGCGGTCGTGCAGAAGCTCGCCGCGCAGATTCCGCGCAACGACGATCCGCTCGCGCTGCTGCCGCTGCTCGACGCCGCCCGCGACCTGCCCGGCGGCGAGGCGGATCAGCGCGCGCACGGCTCGCCGTGGTGGGCGAAGTTCGGCCTCGATCAGCGCGAGAAGCTCGGCGGCGAGTCGCGGCGGGTGTACCGGCGGCTGCTTCAGCAGACCTTGCTGCCGATCGTCGTCGAGCGCATCGAGGACGAGCTGCGCCGCGGCGACGCGAGCGATGCCGCGCACGAATACGAGGTGCTGCGCGCGTACCTGATGCTCGGCGAGCCCGCTCACTTCGACGCCGGCGCGCTCATCGGCTGGACCATGCGTGACTGGCTGCGCGGCCCGTTGCAGAGCGCGAGCGACATCCAGCGCGCCGAGCTGAACCAGCATCTCGCCGCGCTGTTGGAGCCCGGCGAATTCGATTCGAACCTGCCGCTCGACCAGAGCCTGATCGCGAAGGCGCGCGCCGCGCTCGACCGCGTGCCGCTCGCGCAGCGCCTCTCGGGCCGCATCCAGGAGCAGCTGTTTCAGTTGAAGCTGCCGGCGTTCTCGGTGGCAAAGGCCGCCGGGCCCAACGGCGTGCTCGTGTTCGTGCGCAAGAGCGGACAGCCGCTCACGCGCGGCGTGGACGGCGCGTACACGCGGGCCGGCTTTCAGGAGTTCGTGCGGCTGCGCGAGATCGCGCTTGCCAACGTGAGCAAGGACGACTGGGTGCTCGGCCGCGCGCAGACGAAGCCGGGCGCCGCCGCGACCGACGAGTTGCGCGGCGCGCTCACGCAGCTCTATGCCGACGAGATGATCCGGCAGTGGGACGCACTTCTCAACGACGTCGGCGTGGTGCCGTTCTCGGCGCCCGATCAGGGCGCGCGCATCGCGAACCTGCTTGGCGCCGCGAAGTCGCCGCTGCGCGACCTGATCCAGGCGGCCGCGCGCGAGACGACGCTCGCACCGGCCACCCCCGCCGATACCGGCAAGCTCGACGAGCTGAAGAAGAGCCTCGGCGCGAAGCTCGGGCAGCCGGCGGCTGCCGCGCAGGCGGCGCCGGACACCGATCCTGTCGACGTGCATTTTCAGGCGCTGCACGATCTCGCGGGCGCGTCGCTCGACGAGCCGATCGCCGCGCTCAAGGACGCCGCCGCCACGCTCGAAGCCACTGACTCCGCGCGCAAGCAGTCGCTGCCGCCGCCGCCCACCGCCTCGCTCGACAAGCTGAAGCTGCTCGCGCAGGGCGCACCCGCGCCGCTCGCATCGGTGCTCGACGGCGTCGCGGGCAACGCGGATTCGTCGCGCGTTCGAGGCGAGCACGCGCGCCTTTCCGCGATGTGGGCCGCGAGCGTCGCGCCGCTGTGCCGGCAGGCGCTCGACGGCCGCTATCCGTTCGTGCGCGCGTCGGCGCGCGACGCCACGGCCGACGACTTTGCCCGCGTCCTCGCGCCCGGCGGCCTGATCGACGACTTCTTCCAGAAGAACCTGCAGAACAGTGTCGACATGACCGGCGCGCAATGGCGCTGGCGTCCGGAGGGGCGTTCGCTCGGCATTTCCGACGACGTGCTCGCGCAGTTCCAGCGTGCCGCGCAGATTCGCGACGCGATGTTTCGCGACGGCGGACGCGACATCTCGGTGCGCTTCTCCGCGAAGATGCTGACGCTCGATCCTTCGGTGAAGCGCTTCGTGCTCGATATCGACGGCCAGCAGCTCGTCGCGACCCGCGACGCGACGGCCGCCGCCACCGCGTTCCAGTGGCAGGGCGGCAAGGGCGCCGGGCAGGCGCATGTCGAGATCGATCCGCCTCTCGCAGCGGGTGGAACGCCCGCAGCGAGCGGTCCGTGGGCGCTGCTGCGTCTCATTGACTCCGCGCGCCTCGAGCAGACCGGCCAGCCGGACCGCTTTCGCGTGTCGTTCGGCGGCGGTGAGGCGTTGATCGAGATCGACGCCAACAGCGTCGTGAACCCGTTCCGCCCGGGGCTCCTCGACCGCTTTCGCTGTCCGCTGCAACTGTGAGCGCAGGAGCGAAGATGGGCTACTACGGCAAGGTGCGCACGCATGGGGATTTCGTCACGCGCGGCTTTTCGCCGGCCTTCGTCGCGCGCTGGGACGACTGGCTTCAGCGCGGCATGGTCGCGGCGCGCGGGCGGCTCGGCGACGCGTGGCTCTCGCATTACCTCGTGATGCCGGTGTGGTGTTTCGCGCTCGGCGCGGGTGTCGTCGACGAGCACGCGTATGCCGGTGTGCTGAGCCCGGGGCTCGATGCGGTCGGGCGCTACTTTCCGTTTGCGATCGCCGCGCGCATCGACGACGGTGCCGTGCCTTCGCGCGCGTGGTACGGGGCGGCCGCAGACCTCGCGCTGTCCACGCTGCGAGGCGAGTTCGCGCTCGCCGGATTCGATGCGCGGATCGAGCAGTTTGCGTGCGATCCCGTGGAGGGTGATCGCGCAAAGCCGCGGTACGCTGCTCAATGGTGGCGGCTCGACGCGTCGCAGCGGCTCTCTTGCGACCGGCTCGATTCGGAACTGTTCGCGCGGCTGCTCGTCGAGACGGATTCAGTCGGCTGAGAGTCCCAGCTCGCGGCGCAGGGCTGCCTTGTCCTTCTCGTCGGGCACGGCGTCCACGAGGCGCAGGTAGAAGGTGCCCGCGTCGTTCGTCCTGCTCGCCGCGCGCGACGCGACGATGCGTGCGATCGGGCCGACGTAGGCCGCGAGCCGCCGCGTGGCGTCGTCGACGAGCGCCGTGTCGAGCGTGACAGCGGACGCGCCGCCTTCGACCGGCCCCGCGTGGCCCGCGAGCAGCGCGTCGAACTCGCGGCGGGCGACGTCGTCGGGAAAGTGCGCGGCGAGCTGCGCCGAAAGCGCCTGCGAGTCGCCCGCCTGGGCGGCCGCGCGTCGCACGAGCACCGTCGCCATCGGGCCGACGTGGCTCGCGAGGCGCTGCTCCAGCCGCGCGAGCAGTTCGGGCGGCCATTGCATCGAGGCTGCTTGCGCATCCGCCTGCGGCAGTTCGAAGGCCGGGGCCGGCTCGGTCATCGTGACGATGGTGCGGTCGATGTCGTCGGCGTCGTCGGCGTGTTGCATCGTATCGATGAGGGCGATGAGCGCCGCGCGCCATTGCGACGCTGAAGCGAAGCGGTCTTCGCGGCGCTTGGCGAGCGCTTTCAGTACCATCGCGTCGAGCGCGGGCGGGAGGTCGGGCGCGAGTCCGGACGGCGCGCCCGGCATGTCGTTCAGCACCTGGCGCATGACGACGGCCGGCGTGCCGGTGAACGGACACGCGCCCGTCAGCATTTCATATAGGACGACGCCTGCCGAGAACAGGTCGGCGCGGGCGTCGACGGCCTCGCCGGTGAACTGTTCCGGCGACATGTAGCTCGGCGTGCCGATCAGCGTGCCGGCCTGCGTGTGGTGCGACGTGTCGAGCTGCGCGATGCCGAAGTCGGTGATCTTGCATTCGCCGCGTTGCGCGATCAGCAGGTTGGCGGGTTTGATGTCGCGGTGGATGACGCCTGCGTCGTGCGCGTAGCTGAGTGCGTCGAGCAGTTGCGCGAACCAGCCGAGTACGCGTGCGGGCGCCATGCGCGTGGCCGCGCGGCGGTGCTGCGCGAGACGCGCGGCGAGGCTTTCGCCGCGCACGTACTCCATCGTGATGTAGGCGGTGTCGCCGGTGTCGCCGTAGTCGTAGACGGACACGATGTGCGGATGGACGAGTCTTCCCGCTGCGCGCGCCTCGTTGAGAAAGCGCGAGGTCAGGTCGTGGGCGGGGGCGGCGGCCGCTTCGTCGGGGTTTGCGTTCAGCAGCTCGGAGCGGATCGTTTTGAGCGCGACCTCGCGCTGGATGTGTGGATCGAACGCCAGATAGACCACGCCCATGGCGCCGCGGCCGAGCACGCGGTCGATGCGGTAACGGCCTAGCGTTTGCGGTGTTTCTTCGTTCTTCAGCACGGGGGCGCTCCTTGCGTCGCTGCTCGGGTTTGTGGATTTACAGCGTTTGATGTTTTTGCGCTTCTATGAAACTTGCATTGATATTGGTTTATTTGCTTCGCCCCTGTGCGGGGCAGCAGTCACACAGGGATGTCGCTAGCGCTTGGGTTGGGCGGTTGTAGAACCGTCTGATGCGCTTGCGCTCCTATGAAACTTGTATTGGCTTTGGTTTATTAGCTTCGCCCCTGTGCGGGGCAGCAGTCACTTTCTTTGCTGCTGCAAAGAAAGTAACCAAAGAAAGCAGCTTTTCAGTCATGCGGTGTTAGGACGTGACCACGCTTGATTCCTTCCGAGTGGCCCGACCGTAGGAGTGTCGCCCTCGCATAGTTAAGGGGCTTGGTACGCGGACCCACTGCGTCGTCGCGCCGCTAAACGAAGTGGTAAGGCAGTCATTCATCCGTCCTCGCTTCGCTCCGACGCGCGGTTCAACACAACCCAATCTCTTCGCTTGCGGCGGCGTGCATCCAAAGCGCTTCGCTACGTAAGATGCTTTGCAATTTCGCCGACCATGCCTTGCCACCCGACTTACCATTCGTCGGGCACGCAGTGCCAAGACGGATGAATGACTGCCTTACCACTTCGTTCGAAGGTGCGAGGACGCAGTGGGTCCGCGTACCAATTCGCCCGACCCACAGAGGTGGACACTCCAACGGCCGAGCCACTCTGAAAGACTCAAACGTGGTCACGTCCTGACACCGCTGAGCCCATAGCTGCTTTCTTTGGTTACTTTCTTTGCAGCAGCAAAGAAAGTGACTGCTGCCCCGCACAGGGGCGAAGCTAATAGACCAAGAACAATGCAAGTTTCATAGAAGCGCAAGCGCATCAGACGGTTCAACGAACAACCGCCCAACCCAAGCGCCAGCGGCATGCCTGTGCAAAGAAAGTGACTGCCGCCCCGCACAGGGGCGAAGCTTATAAACCAAAGCCAATACAAGTTTCATAGAAGCGCAAGCGCATCAGACGGTTCAACGAACAACCGCCCAACCCAAGCGCCAGCGGCATGCCTGTGCAAAGAAAGTGACTGCCGCCCCGCACAGGGGCGAAGCTTATAAACCAAAGCCAATACAAGTTTCATAGAAGCGCAAGCGCATCAGACGGTTCAACGAACAACCGCCCAACCCAAGCGCCAGCGGCATGCCTGTGCAAAGAAAGTGACTGCCGCCCCGCACAGGGGCGAAGCTTATAAACCAAAGCCAATACAAGTTTCATAGAAGCGCAAGCACATCAGACGGTTCAACGAACAACCGCCCAACCCAAGCGCCAGCGGCATGCCTGTGCAAAGAAAGTGACTGCCGCCCCGCACAGGGGCGAAGCTAATAGACCGACAAGAAAACAAGTTCCATAGAAGCGCAAGCGCATCAAACGGTTCAAAAAACACTAAACCCAAGCGCCAGCGACATCCCACGACGTAGTGAAAACCCCCCCTTACCGCGCTTCATCAAGAATCTTGAACGCCTCGACGAGACTCGTCCGCATGCGCCCGAACGAAACAGCGAGTGAAGCGATCTCATCGCCACCCTGCGTGGGCAACGCAGTCCCGTCGAGCTTGCCGAGACTCATCTCGTCGGCTGCGCGCGAGAGCGACTGAATCCGCCGCGTGATCAGAAAATGCACCATCACGTTCAGCACCACGAGCACCACAGCAAACACCGCCGTCAACGAAATCATGAACGTGCGCCACACGGCGCGCCCGCGCTCGATCGGCTGCGCCATCGGCACCGATACGAACTCCGCCCCGATCACCTCGTTCATCGTCCAGCCGAAGCCGTTCGCGGAACCGTACTTGTCGATCATCGTGCGCGGGGCAGCCGCCGGCGTGCTGTGGCACTGCATGCACGCGGCATCGGTGATGCGGCTCGGGCGCGCGAGAAAGAGCGTGCGGCCCGCAGGAGCATCACGCTGGCCCGTCATCTCCTTCAACTGCGGGTTGTCGTGCAGATGCGCGATCACATCGGCTTCCCAGTCGGTCGGGCGATCACGCGGGTTGGTCGGATTCACCATCGTCGACTTGTACGAGAAGTTCGGAAACTGCGTCTGCAGCATGTTCAGCATCTCGATCGCGGAGAACGCGGGTATCGATTCGGGCACAAACTCGTACTTGATCTGCGTGGCGAGCAGCGGCGTGATGTGCTGCGCCGTGTAGCGCTGCATCGATCCGGCTGCGGTGATCAGCACGTCGGCGTCGTGGCGCGTCTGCTCGAGCGCTTCCTGTTGCAGCACGCGATCGGCGACGATGCCCGCAGCCGTCAGCCCGATGGCGAAGATGGCAAGGAACACGAGGTTGAACTTGACGGCGACTGACAGTTTCATGGCTATCTGGCGGTGAAGTGCGACGCGCGCTGCATGCGCGGACGCGGCGGATACAGAAGCACGCGCCACTCGGTGAGCGCCGCGAGGTTGCGGTCGATGTCGCGGCGAAACGCGGCATCGGAAAGACGGGAACGAAAGCGCGTGGCAAAGCGCGTGTCGGCCCGCGTGCGCACGGGCAGTGCGCTCGCAAGCCATGCCGAGACGTCGTCGTAGGTCACGGCGCGCGGCGGGTTCGCGGGCTTGTCTTGAACGGGCGCCCGCTGCGCGGCGGGAAGCGGGCGCAGCGCGTCGCGAAACGCGACCGGCATGTCGGCAAGAAACGCACTCGACGGACGCGGCGCCACCTTGACCGCTGCGCCCGCACTCTGCGAGGCGAACTGGCCCTGCGGGAGGCCCGTGCGCACCGGCGCGGGGCCGCCGCTCACGCGTGACAGCAACTGGCTCGTGCCGCTTTCGCTGAAGATCATGTCGGTGTCGCCCTGCGTGGATGGCGCACTGGAGCGCAGGGCGGCGACGATGATCGAGGCGTCGTCGCCGAGCAGCGTCACGCCGAGCGACGTCTCGACGACAGGCTTGAGGCATGGCGCGCCGCTGCACGCGTGCGCGAGCTTGACCCAGCCGTCGAGCAGCGATACGCGCGCATTGCGCTCGAGCAGCACGCGCGTTTGCGCGCCGAGCGCGAGGAGGTTGCCCGCGTCGTCCTGAATCTGCACGATGCCATGCGAAGCCGTTTCGACGATATCCGCATTGCCGAGGCGCTGCCCGGCGCCCGCCTGATAGAGGCTCGCGTCGTGAATGACGGTGACGGGCGCGTCGGCCTGCACCACGGACCAGTCCGCGTGCGCGAACGAAGGCGCGAGGGAGGACACGATGGTGATGCACAGCGCGACGAGCCACGAGGGCGGGCGCGGCGTTTGCCGGACGGATCGGATGCGTGATGTCATGCTCTTGGCTGAAGTGTCAGGCGGGCCGCGTTGAACACGGCACGCTCAATTGACACAACAGCCCGGCACGAGGATTTATTCCTTAATGCCGCGAGAGAGCGGAAGCTCAGCCCGAGAAAGCCTTGCGCGCGAGGGTTGCCTCGCTGAAGATCGAACCGACGCGGCTGTCGGAAATCTGCTTCGCGAGGGCGGGCAGATCGACGTTGCCGGGCGCGCCGATGAGCGCATAGCTCAGCTCGGCCTGCCGCCAGGTCACGACGTCCATCTTGTCGACGCGCTGCTGCGCGATGGTCTGATCCGGCTTGACGTCCTTCATCACGCAAAGCGCGACGGGGTCGCCCTGGGCCGGCAAGTAGACGATCTGCACGAGCGGCTTGTTGTTGAAACGCAACCGCTGCACGCCCTTGAACGTGAGGCCCGCCGCGCGCAGATCGGGAATCCGCAGCGCGAGGCCGTCGGTGCGGCGGATCTGGTCGACGGTCTTCGCGGAGAGGTCGGTGTCGGGCTCGATCTGCGCGACGGTGTCGCGCGTATAGAGCTGCTGATAGTTCGCCGCCGCGCGCACCCAGGGCGATGCGCCCATCGTGGCCGATGCGAGCGTTGCACCGTTCGCGCCGATGCCGGGCGCGACGCCCGGCGCGAGCCGCAGAATCGCGCCTCCGCATACCACGCCCGCCACGAACGCGACCGCGAGCCATGCCGGCGCGTTGCGCAGGCGCGAGCGAATCGGTGCGGAAGGGGGCAGGTGCACGCCGTGCTTCAGCACGGCGTCGTTGGCGCTCGCCGGCGACGGTTGACCCGCCTGTGCCGCGCGCGCCAGTTCCTCAATTTTTTTCGTCAGGCTTTCAGGAACCGGAGGCAGCGTCTGGTTCGCGAATGCCTGGCGATACGGTAAGCGCGAGGCCTTCAGCAGCGCCACGCGTTCCGCCAGCTCGGGTGAGACGTCGATCTCTCGCTCGACTTCCTCACGCTCCTGCGGCGGCAGCTCTCCGTCCACGTACGCCATTAGCTGGATATCGTCCGTTTTCATGAGACGGAACCCTTGTCTTTAGCCCTTGATTTCATTTTATGGTCTTCTCGCCCGTCAAACAGTGCGCCGATCGCCTGCCGCGCGCGCGACAGGCGGCTCATGATCGTGCCGATAGGCACGTTCAACGCCTCGGCAGCTTCGTTATAGCTCAGTCCCTCGACGGCTACCAATAGCATAACCACGCGTTGCGCTTCCGGCAATCGCTGTACGGCGCTCACGATCTGCTGATTCATGACGTCTTCCTCAGGAGTGCGCGCGGCGGGATCGGCCACCGTTTCGAGGAAATCGTCGTCCCAGTCCATGCTGGAGCGGTTGCGCACGCTGCGCGCGCGCAGTTCGTTGATCCACGTTGAATGGACGATCGAGAACATCCAGCTGAGCGGGGCCGTGTCGGGCCGCAACTGATGCGCGCGTTCCAGCGCGCGCACGCAGGCACGCTGCACGAGGTCTTCTGCGTCGTGCTGATCGCCGGAGATGCGTAGCGCGAACGCCCACAATCTCGGCAACATTTCAGGGAGCATGCTGGACAAGTCTGCGCCGGTCATCGACGGAGTTCCTCGCGTGGAGTCGCATAGCTATGGTCGGGTGATACTGCAAGAAAAGTGCAGGCGCGCGGCGCCGTTGCTAAACCGCAATCACGAATCTTAGCGTTGTTCATAAAGCTTTGCCCAAGCGGATGCGTGGGAACTAATTCCTTCCGGCCGTAAAACGCGCTTCCTCGCGCGTGCGCCTGTTGAACGAAACCGCATAGGTCGACGAACGGGCTGCAAGCAGCGGATCGCTCGACGGCGCGATGCCGGCGGGAAGGATCAGCGGATCGAAGCTGATGTTGCGGCACGGCCCGTCGATCTGCGACTGCGCGTGATCGATCACGACCGTGCCCGCATCCACGCGCTCGCGGTCGCGCTCCGCGGGCCACAGGCGCGTGGAATCGTCGACCGGATCGCCCGGCTGCGCCACCGAGATCATCAGATGCCAGCGGATCGGCCAGCGCGCGAGGCGGCTCACCAGGTCGTGCGCGAGAAAATCCGCATCGCGTGCCGCGTCTTCCCTGACCGGCTCATACGGCGTTTCGGGCACGACGCTCCAGCGCACGTATCGCGCGTTCCCGTTCGCGTCGGTGAAGCGAAACGCGTTGATCGAATAATACGTTGCGTTGTCGAAACCGGATGCAGGCGGATGCGTCTCGATATAGGAATGAAAGGCTCTCGTTTCCGGATGTTTCTTCAGGAATGCGTCCATCTTGAGGGGATTCAGACGGCCGGTGCGTGCGTCGCGCTCGCTTGCGGCAAGTTGCTCGTACAGCGCTTCGGGCGTTCGCACTGCGAAGATCGGCGCCGAATTCATCGCGGTGCGCCATTGCTCGCCGTCCGGCAGCGAGAAGCTGAGCGCGAAGCTGCGCACCATCGCGCGCTCGTCCGCCTCGGTCGGGTCGCTGCCCGGCGCCGACAGGCGGCCCATCACCGGATACACGCCCGCCTTGAACACGCTCGCCTTCGAAAGCGCCGCACCGGCGCCGTTGCTCTCGAAGCGCCCGGTCACGCAGATGCCCTTCGCATGATTGCGGCGAAAGCCGGGATGCACGCCGCTCATGCCTTCGAAGCCGTCGACGATCCGCTGCGGCGTGAGCCGCTGCGAGAACCAGCCGGCCGTCCACGCGAACGCGCCCACCACGCAGGCGAGCGTGGCGGCGATGAACGCGTATCGGAGCATCAGGTGTGTACCACGTGGTGAAGTGGCCGGGCGTGCTTGCGTGTGCTTGGACTTCATCTCGACGACAATGCGGGTCAGGGCAACCTGCGAAGCCCCATTATAGGCGTCATGTCATATTTGAACATTTTCGAATGCTAACGGAATAATCTGGCTTCTGAAGTGTATGCCGCGGGTCGCGAAACTCGCAGCGTGCGGGCGAGGGGGAACGGGCGGACGGGTATCCTATGCGAATGCGGCCTGCCTGGACGAGCCGGGGGGCATCTCCGATGCGGCCCCATGGAAGGCGGGGCGGGACGAATCGATAACAGTCGTGAGGACGAGAGGAACGAGACGATGAAAGCATGCATCTACGGCGCTGGCGCCATCGGCGGATGGATCGGCGTGAAACTGACGCAGGCGGGGTGCGAGGTCAGCGTCGTCGCGCGGGGCGCGACGCTCGCCGCGCTCCGGCAGCACGGGTTGCGGCTCGTGGACGGCGGCGAGACGCACGCGGTGAGCGTGCGCGCGAGCGAGCAGCCCGCGGAACTCGGCGTGCAGGATCTCGTGATCGTCGCGGTGAAGGCGCCCGCGATGGCGTCGGTCGCGGCACAGATCGCCCCGCTGATGAACGCTGACACCGTCGTCGTGACCGCGATGAATGGCGTGCCGTGGTGGTTCTGCGACGGCCTGGGCGACGCGTTCGCCGGCAAGCGCCTCGCGTCGATCGATCCCGACGGCGCGATCGCCGCCGCCATTCCCGCCGCACAGACGGTCGGCTGCGTCGTGCACGCGAGCTGCACGCTCGACGGCCCCGGCGTGGTGCGGCACCATCAGGGCACGGGCCTCATCCTCGGCGAGGCGGCGGGCAAGCCGAGCGAGCGCGTGAAGTCGCTGTGCGCGATGCTCGCCCAGGCGGGCTTCGACGCGTCGATGTCCGACAAGATCCAGCGAGACGTCTGGTTCAAGCTGTGGGGCAACATGACGATGAACCCGGTCAGCGCGATCACCGGCGCGACGACCGACCGCATTCTCGGCGACGAGCTCGTGTGCGGGTTCGTCACGAACGTGATGCTGGAAGCGAAGGCGATCGGCGCGCGCTTCGGCATCCCGATCGACCAGGCGCCCGCCGATCGCCACGCGGTCACGCTGCGGCTCGGTGCGATCAAGACCTCGATGCTGCAGGACGTCGAAGCGAAGAGGCCGGTCGAACTCGATGCGCTCGTCGGCGCCGTGCGCGAACTCGGTCAGATGACGGGCGTGCCGACGCCGTTCACGGACGCGCTGTTCGGCATCGCGCGGCTGCAGGCGCGCACGCTCGGGCTCTATCCGCAGACCTGACCGCGCTCGGCTGGCGGGAATGAAGGAAGCCGTCCGGCGTGCTGCGCCGGACGGCTTCTTTTCTTTCATTTGCATTCGCCTTGCGTGGTGCAGCGTTCATTCACTAAGCAGGTGCACGGCGTTCCTGGCGATTTCGTCCGTTACGCGACCACGATGCGGCGCGGATCGGCTGCGGCGAGCGCTTCGGCGCGATCGGCGCTCGGCGGATAGATCCACTCGGTGTTGATTCGCTGCTTGAGCTCCTTCGCTTCGGCGCCCACGAGCCGGACTTCGCGCTCCCAGCCTTCCGTGTAGACGGCGCCCCACGGGCCCAGATCGAGACACGTCACGTACTTCGGCTGGCTGTACGGCACGCTCGCGAGCCCGAGCAGGTCGGCCGCGACGTTGTGGCCCGCCGAGCGGCCAAGGTTCATCGCGTGCTGGCACGACATCATGGCGTAGTTGCCCTCGTCGTCGGTGGCGGCGTACGCGACGTCGCCGGTCGCGAACACGTTGTCCACGCCCTTCACGCGCAGGTTGCGGTCCACGTGCAGGCGGCCGAGCGGGTCGCGCTGCGCCGGAATCTGCGCGGTCAGCGAGCTGGCGCGCACGCCCGCGGTCCAGATCACGGTGCTTGCGTCGATCCGGTGGCCGTCCGACGTGGTGAGGCCGCCTGCGTCGACCGCCGACACCGCCGACCCGAGCCGCCACGTCACGCCGAGTTCATCGAGAGCCTGGGTGATCACCGGCCGCGGGCCGCGGCCCAGATCTGCGCCGAGTTCCCTGTTGCGATCGACGACGATCACGTTGACATCGGTGCGCTCGCCAAGCGCCGCGCGCAGGCGCGCCGGCATCTCCGCCGCCGTTTCGATGCCGGTGAAACCGCCGCCCGCGACCACCACGGTGTTGCGCGCCGGCGTATCGGGCCGCTCGGCGAGGCGGGCGATGTGCGCTTCGAGCTCGGCCGCTTCGTCGACCTGGTCCACGCTGAACGCATGTTCGCTCAGGCCCGGAATCCCGGGGCGAAAGAGCCGGCTGCCGGTGGCGAGCACGAGCCGGTCGTAGCCGAGCGTGAACGTGTCGCCTTCTGTGCCGGTACCTTCCACCTCGTTGCGCTCCACGTCGATCCGCTCGACGGTTCCCTGGATGAACTTCACGCCGACCGCGTCGAAGATGTCCCTGAGCGGCGCCTTCATGCCCGCGGCTCCGGTTTCGTAGAGGCGCGGGCGCACGTGCAGATGCGGCTCGGGCGCGATCAGCGCGATCTCCACGTCAGCCGCGTCCTGTTCGTCGACCAGACGCGCCGCGCTCAGCGCACTCCACATGCCGGCAAATCCGGCCTCGATTACCAGAATACGTTTCGTCATCTGAATCTCCTTGGATGGATGTTTGTGTGCTCCGAGCGGTTGTTTGCATCGCTCATTGCTTAACTACGATTCTATGAGGCGTAGTTAAAAAAGACAAGAAGGCTCTTTGCAAGGCGAATGTAGTTGTCGTGGGGTTTTGCGTGCAGTGCCGGTATAAAAGCAAACTTAGTTTGAGAAGTTACATATTCGATAGTAAAGTTCTCTAATAATTGGTAAATAAGGAAATAACTACCGTTTGTTGAAGCAAGTAATGATCGCAAGGGAGGCCTCAGTGCAACAGGCAGACGCTTCTCGGGATCGGATGGATGCGATGAATGCGGCTACTACGAGTTGTCCATGCGTAGTAGGGGCGGTGGGAACGCCTGCCATCCTGCGGGCTATCCGCCGCAAGCCGCGGTGCCCGCCGCCCGCATCCACTATCATCGGCATCGAAGCGCCCGCCGCGGAACCAGACCGCACGCGCCGCGCGCGTCGATTCGGAACATCGGAGGAAGCACCGGTATGGAAAGACCCGAAATGCGAAGCGAGCTCGCCGAGTTGCGCGATCTCGTCCGCGAATTTGTCAGCGAGCGGGAGTGGCAAAAATTTCACACCCCGAAGAACGTCGCCATCGCGATCAGCGTGGAGGCGAGCGAACTGCTCGAACCTTTCCAGTGGCTTGCGACGGGCGACAAGCCCGAGCTGGGCGACGCCCGGCTGACCGGCATCCGCCACGAGATGGCCGACGTGCTCGCCTATCTGATCCTTCTCGCCGACAGGCTCGATGTCGATCTCTATCAGGCGATGCTCGAAAAGATGGCCCTTAATCGCGCGAAATATCCCGCGGAGAAGGTGCGGGGCGACCGGCGGAAATACTCCGAGTACGACGACTGAAGCCGCGCGGCCGCGACGGCCGAACCGGCCCGTGCGCCAGGGCAATCGGGAAAGACGCAATGGCGCCGCGCGCCGCGCGCCGGCTATGCTGCCGCGACACGGTCTCTCTTCCAATCAAAGGATCTCCGATGGACTTCACGCTTTCCCCCGAACTGAGCGACCTGCAGGCGCGCGTGCGCGCGTTTGTCGCCGACGAGATCGTTCCCTTCGAGCACGATCCGCGCTGCACGCCGCACGGTCCGGACGAGGACCTGCGCGCCGAACTGATCGCGAAGGGGCGCAAGGCGGGGCTGCTGTCGAGCCACGTGTCGCCTGAATTTGGCGGCCTCGGGCTCGGGCACATGGCCAAGGCGGTGTTCTTCGAGGAAGCGGGCTATTCGCCGCTCGGCCCGGTTGCGCTGAACATCGCGGCGCCGGACGAGGGCAACATGCATCTGCTCGAAGCGATCGCGACGCCCGCGCAGAAGGAGCGGTGGCTGCGCCCCCTCGCGGCGGGCGAGATCCGTTCGTGCTTCTGCATGACCGAGCCGCCGCCGGGCGCGGGCGCGGACCCGGGCATGCTGCAGACCGTCGCGATACGCGACGGCGACGACTACGTGATCGACGGCCGCAAGTGGTTCATCACGGGCGCCGAGGGCGCGGCCGTCGCGATCATCATGGCGAAGCTCTCGGACGGCCCCGCGACCATGTTCCTCGCCGACATGACGAGTCCCGGCATCGTGATCGAGCGGGCGATGGGCTCGCTCGATTCGTGCTTTCCGGGCGGCCACGGCGTGGTGCGCTTCGAGGGCCTGCGCGTGCCCGCGGAAAACGTGCTCGGCGAGGCGGGCGAAGGCTTTCGCTATGCGCAGGTGCGGCTGTCGCCCGCGCGTCTCACGCATTGCATGCGCTGGCTGGGCGCGGCGCGCCGGGCGCACGACATCGCGTGCGCGCATGCACGCGCGCGTCACGCGTTCGGCAAGCCGCTCGGCGAGCACGAGGGCGTCGGCTTCATGCTCGCCGACAACGAAATGGATCTCCACGTCACGCGGCTCGCAATCTGGCACTGCGCGTGGGTGCTGGACCAGGGTGTGCTCGGCAAGCACGAGTCGAGCATTGCGAAGGTGATTTCGTCGGAGGCGCTGTGGCGCGTGGTGGATCGTTCGGTGCAGGTGCTGGGCGGGCAGGGCGTCACGCATGAGACGGTGGTCGCGCGGATCTTCGCGGACATGCGCGCCTTTCGCATCTACGACGGCCCGTCGGAGGTGCACCGCTGGAGCATTGCGCGGCGCATCCTGCGCGGCGACAAGCCGCGCCCGCAGGAGCACTGAACGCGGCACTGAACGAAGCACGGAAGCCGGCAATGCGCGGCGCGTTGCCGGCGGGAAAATAAATCCGCGCAACCCGCTGCGGATTTATTTTTCTCCGGCGAACCGTGCATTGGCGATTTTTTTTCCTCCGCGACCGTCCTAAGATGGTCCGAACGCGTGTGCCATCGTTTGTGCGGACCCATCCGCCCATCGTCGCGACGGCACACGGCACGCATGGGGCGGAACCGGCGCACTGACGGTGCCGATCACGGATCGGGCGAACGAACATACCTGTTCTCGCTGCTGCGCCGCCCCGGGACGTCGAAGGCAGCGCGCCCTTGCGCGCGTTGCCACGGTTGCTTCGTCCTCGCACTCGGGCGCGGCGTCGCAAGTTTCACGGATACTCGTTTCCACTTCTTCGCCGCGGCCTTCACCAATCCAGGTGTGTTTGCGTACACCGATTCGGACGATGGCATTCATGGAAAACAGGATTCGCGGCCTGGACGGCCTGCGCGCAATTGCCGTGCTGATGGTATTCACCCAGCATCGCATCACGGGCCCCGGCAACGAAATCGGGCATCTCGGCGTATGGATATTCTTCGCGCTCAGCGGCTTTCTGATAACGGGCATATTGACCGGTCAGCGCGAGAAAATCGATGATGAAACCAGTCATTTTTTCGCGGAGCTCAAGCGCTTTCTCTTCAGGCGGACGCTGCGGATATTCCCTGTCTACTACCTTCTGCTCGCCGTGATGGCGGCCTTGATGGGCCTGGGTTTCGCAAGCCCGTGGCTCGCCCCGGGATTACTCTTTCATTTCGCCTATTTATCGAACATATGGATCGGCGATGTGCTGCATTACTGGCCCGGCCCTTATTCGCATTTATGGAGTCTCTCGATTGAAGAGCAGTTTTATATTTTTTTTGCACCGCTCCTGTTGATTGCGCCTGCCCGCTGGCATCTGAAATTCTGTTATGTGGTATTCGCGGCCGGCGTGGCATCGATAATGCTCATGCGCATTGAAAACGAGCCGGCTATCGTTGCGTATACGAATCCGCTCGGCAATTTCTGGCTGTTCGCGCTCGGCGGCATCGGCGCAGCGTGGCTGCGCCGGGAACAGTCCGTCGCCCGGCAGATCCTGTCCCGGCCGCAGACGTTCATCGCGCTCGTGTGCGGCGTCGCGGCGCTCGCCGCGACCCAGCCGCTCTGGAAGCTTGCGGCGAGTCCGGTCGTCTACACGGGCATCTGCATGCTGTATGGCGTCTGCATTGCCGCGACCGTCTGCTCGATCGCGTGCAGCGGCAGCGCGCGGCTGGTCGGCCTGCTCGAAACGCGCTGGCTCGCGTCGCTCGGGCGCATCAGCTACGGGTTCTACCTCTATCACAACTTCGTGCCGAATTTCGCGCGCCTCGCCCGCGTGAAGGCGATGTTCGGCGGCCAGGCGGTGCCGTGGTGGGTTCAGGCGCTGGGCGTCGCGGCGTCGTTCGTCGTCGCGCTGGTGCTCGCGAAGCTGTCGTGGCGGTATATCGAGGAACCGGTGCTGCGCCTGAAGACGCGCCAGACGGTGCGCGCCGTGAACACGGCAACGCCTGCCCGCCGCGCCGATCTGTACCGCGGATGAACGGCATGGATCGGTTGCATCGGGCGGACGCCTTCCTGCGCGCGGAGGCGCCGCGGCGAATCGAATCGAGCGCTCCGGTCATGACCGGACGACTCCCTGCTCCGGTGCGCCTACTGCGCGGTGCGCGGCGGGCGCAGCGGAAAAATGAACAGCGCGGCCGCGAGTCCGAGCGCGCCGCCAAGCAGCGTCTCCCATGCGCGCGCCGCGAGCAGCGTAATCGAATGCTCGCCGCTCACCGCCAGCGTCACGATCAGCGTGAAGGCAAAGGCCGCGCATGCGATGTCGTAGCGCTCGGGCAGCGCCATCGAGTAGACGATCATCGCGAGCGCGGCCACCGCCCAGATCAGCAGCGGCGCATGCACGGCGACGGGCAGGCAGGCGAGGCCGAGCGGAACGCCGATCAGCGTGCCGATGATCCGCCGCCGCACGCGCTCGGCCGTGCCGGTCGCGGAGCCCGCGACGACATACGTGCAGGCCGTGATCGCCCAGGCGGATTCCTCCAGGCCGACCGTCGCGTTCAGCGCGATCACGACGAGCGCGCCGCTTGCGGCCTGCACGCCCATGACGAGTTCCGGCGCGAGCTTCCAGCGGCTCTGCACCGCGGCGGGCGCGAGCGCGGCGACCGACGCGGGATGCTCGGCGGGGCCGCTCAGCATGCGCGGTACGATCGACGCCACCGCCGCGATCATGCCGGCGACAGCCACCACGGGCAGATCGGCGGGCACGAGCCGCAGCGCATAGGCGAGCAATTGTCCGATGAAAAACTGCGAACCGATGCCCGCGCCGAGCACGCCGAAACGCTTCAGATAGCCGACCAGGAAGGCGCCTGTGACGAGCGTCAGTTCCGGACCCGCGCGGCCGGCCGGCTGCAGGAGCGGCGCGAGCAGGATGAACACGGCCGCGCCGAGGGCGCCCGCCGCGCACAGCAGCGCGAGGTCGCGGCTCGACTCGGGGCGGGTCGTGCGCGCTTCCGAGACGCTTGCCCAGAGCGCGCAACTCCCCGCGAGCGTACCGAGCGACGCCGAGCCGGGCAGCTCGCTCGTGATGTCCTGCAGCGTGCCGAGCGAAGCCGCGATGCCGAACGCGGTGATGAGCCGCAGCCCCTTGATGCGCCGGTGCGTGCCGGGGTCGACCCGGTTGATCCACGCGATCGCGGCCGTGAATGCATGCAGGACGCGTCGCGTGCGCGGATCGGAATGCGGGCGGGCGCCGCCGATGGGCTGGTCGTCGTTCATGGGTGGTGATCCGGGACGGCGGGCTTCGGGAGCGAGACTCGGACTGCCTTCCGATTCTAGGCGATGGACGGCGCGTGCGTTGCGCGCCGGCCGGGCTGCGCGCATGTGCCGAGCGTGCCGTTTGAAGACGCGAACGCCCCGCTGCAAGCCGATGCCCGTAATACTTCTGAATTGGCCGCGGCATCCGGCGCGCGGGTGCTCGCGCGCCTTGCCGGCCGGCTACTGAATGCCGGAGCCGGCCGCCTGCGCCCGCTGTGCCGCGACGATCCGTCCTGCGCGTTGCGCGTTTTCAGGGTAGTTCAGCCAGTCGTTCGGATCGTAGCCGGCCTTGATCCATGCGACGAGATCCGCCTTCACCTCGGCGCGCGTCATGGGCGCGGACGGATCGTAGTAGCGCGAAGGAGGCTGCGCGAACGCGCTGGTGGCACACCAGGCGCCGGCGATGGCGATCGCGACGGCGCCCGGAAAGAGGCGGGAAAGGATTTTCATGACAGGAACCTCGAACCGTCAGTGAGGACGGTCTTTCCATTCTAGGCGACACGCCGCACGAGGCCTTGCGTCACCGGTGAGCGCATCAACGCCTATACTGTAAGCAGTATGTAAACAGTCTTCTGCGCCCGCCGCACGGACCTCGCGCGTCGGCAAGAAGGCCATAGACCGGACCCCGGACACCCCGGATACCGCCGGAAACATACGAGGACGCCCGCACGGGAGGAACTCATGTTCAAGCATCTATTGGTGCCGACGGACGGTTCGGCACTCTCCGGCGCCGCCGTTCAGATGGCGGTGACCGTCGCGAAGGAAAACGGCGCCAGCCTGACGGCGCTTCACGTGATGCCCGAGTTCCACGTGCTCGCATACGGATCGGAAATGCTCATCGACACCGAGGAGCGCTTCATGCGCTCCGCCAGGGAGCACGCGGACAGTTACCTCAGGGCCGTCGGGGAGACGGCGACGGAGGCGGGCGTCGAGTGCGACACCGTCGCGACGGTGCGCGCCCACCCGTATGAAGCAATCATCGACATCGCGACGCATCGTCATTGCGATCTCATCGTGATGGCGTCGCATGGACGCGGCGGCATGCGCGCGCTCCTGATCGGCAGCGAGACCCAGAAGGTGCTCACGCACAGCATGATTCCGGTGCTGGTCGTGCGGCAGGAGGCGCACGCAGGCGCCGCGCGCGGCGTCGAAGCCGGCATGCCGCAGGCTCCGGCGAGCGATCCCGACCGGATCTACGTGCCCAATCCGCCGCTCGCGGTCGAGCCGGATCAAGGTTCGCGGCGGCCCGCGCCGTAGCTCGACCGCATCGTCTCTTCGTGCCGCCGCGCTCGCCGCCGCGTCTCGTGTCCTGCGCGGGCGCGCCGGTGAGCCGTACAAATCCGCGTATGTCGATCGGCCGATCGGCCCTATACTCGTCGTCCCGTTAGCGGGAAAATCGACCGGACGGTCGGATCAGGCGACCTCGATCCGTCGAAAAAAACAACCAGAAAACAACCAGACGACAGGGCGTGGCCATGAGCACGTTACGCGTTGCAGCAGACAGCTTCGCCGAGTTCGACGAACTCGAAGACATCCTGGCGGCGGGCGGCACCCGGTTCGAGCGGCGCACGGTGTGCGAAGTGCGAAGCGGCACGCGGGCGTTTCCCGTCGTCACCGCCGCGATCGGATCGAGCGACCCCAACGCCCCGGCCATCGGCTTTTTCGGCGGCGTGCACGGGCTCGAGTGCATCGGCACGCAGCTCATCCTCGACTACATGCGCGCGCTGCTGCGCCGCCTCGAATGGGACGATCTGCTCGGCGAGCAGTTGCGCTCGATCCGGCTCGTCTTCATGCCGATCGTGAATCCGGGCGGCATGTGGGCGCGCACGCGCTCGAATCCGAACGGCGTCGACCTGATGCGCAACGCGCCGCAAAACGCCGAAGGACGCGTGCCGTTTCTCGCCGGCGGGCAGCGCATCGGCCCCTGGCTGCCGTGGTATCGCGGCAGCCCCACGGAATCGATGGAACTCGAAAGCACCGCGCTCCTCTCGGTCGTCACGGACGAGCTGATCTCGCGGCCGTTCAGCCTTGCGGTCGATTGCCATTCGGGCTTCGGCTGGGACGACAGCATCTGGTTTCCCTACGCCCGGACCGCGCGCGAGATGGCCCATCTCCCCGAAATGTTCCTGCTGAAGACGATGTTCGAGCAGTCGCATCCGCATCACGGCTACGCGTTCGAGCCGCAAAGCCACCAATATCTGCTGCACGGCGATCTCTGGGACTGGGCCTACGACCAGGCGCGTGCGCCCAGCATCTTCCTGCCGATGACGCTCGAACTGGGTTCGTGGCGCTGGATCAGGAAGAACCCGCTGCAGCTTTTCTCGCGGCTCGGCATCTACAACCCGATCAAGGCGCATCGCACGAGGCGGGTGCTGCGCCGGCATCCGAGCTTCTTCGACTTCCTGACGCGCGCGGCCTTCTCGTCGCATCGATGGCTGCCGCGCGGCGAGTTCCGGCACGAACTTCAGCGGCGCGCGGCCGAGCACTGGTGCCGCAAGCCCGCGCAATGAGCCGGTGGATCCTGCTGCGCGGCCTCACGCGCGAGGCGCGCCACTGGGGCGCGTTCGCAGAGCGCCTTCGCGGCATGGGCGGCGCGTTCGCGGACCGCGTCACGCTCATCGACCTGCCGGGAAACGGCGCCGAATGGATGCAGAAGGCGCCGCTCGACGTGCGCGCGATGACCGCATTCGTGCGTGCGCGGGCGGCTGACAGGGGCGTTGCGCCGCCGTACCGGCTGATCGCGATGTCGCTCGGCGGCATGGTCGCGACCGAGTGGGCGCAGCGGCATCCGGACGAAATCGAACGGCTGGTGCTGATCAACACGAGCATGCGGCCGTTCGCGCGCGTCACCGAGCGCCTGCGGCCCGCGGCGTGGCCGGCGCTCGTGCGGGTCGCGGCGGCGTGGCCCGACGCGCCGCGAAGCGAGGCGATCATCCACGCGCTGACCTGCAACCGGCGCGATACCGCCGCCGCCGATATCGCCCATTGGGCCGACATCCGCCGCAGTGCGCGCGTGAATGCGGCGAACGGCGTGCGCCAGCTGCTGGCGGCGGCGCGCTTTCGAGCCGACGCTGCGGCGCCGCGCTGTCCGACGCTTCTGCTGTCGTCGGCGGCGGACCGGCTGGTCGATCCGGTGTGCTCTGTGCGCATCGCGTCGCAGTGGCATGCGTCGCACGCCGCGCATCCCTGGGCCGGCCACGACCTGCCTCACGACGACCCCGACTGGACGAGCCAGGCGATCGGCGACTGGCTCGCGGCCGTGGATCGCTCAGCGCCTTGACGCCGCGCAACGCGCGACTACCCTTGTAGTTCGGACGCACGGCCGGACACGATCCCGCCGGATAAAAAAAGTTTCACGAACATGCGTCTATTTGGCTGAAATGCCCGTATCGCGGGGCTTCGCGGGCTCATCCGCGTGAGCGGACCCTCCGTTCGTAGGATTCTTGCCACGCAGCAATCATGGCCATTGTTGCAACGCAACATCCTCCCGCGTATGCTGTATCGGCTGGGCGGGATCCCGGGCCTCGGTTCGAGGCGAAGAGGGCTTTCGGCCACCCTGGTTTTTCGTCCGTTGCCATGCGGACGCCGCACGGAGGAACCGCTTGTCGGAAGGAGTTGAACATGGACGCAGCGCTCAAGTCGTCGGACCCGACGCTTCACGTCTTCGAGCAGGAGGGCGAGTGGCACTGGGGTATCACCATCGATAGGCCGACCGGAATCGGAATGAAGGTCGTCGCCTTCAGCGAGGAAGGATTCGGCTCGGAAGCCGAAGCTCGCGAAGACGGCGAATACGTACTTCGCGCCGAGGACTGGAAGTCGAAACAAAGCTGGCGCCGCACCGAGCGCTCCCAGCGCTACCTCTGAGCCGTCCTTGCGCGGCGTGACGCCGCCCGCGCGGTGATGCCGGAGTCACCGGCGCGCACTCTCATCCTTCCTTTCCGTACCTTCACGGGGCCACAGCCGGCAATGCCGCGCCGCCGATGCCCGCCACGCCTTGCCACGCCGGCGCCGATCTGCCTGTTTGCCCTCCGTCAGCCCGAGCCGATGCTGCCGCGCCGACGCCGCGGCACGCTGCGCCGGATGAGAACGTCGATTTCCGTGACAGGGCGGACATGGCTGCGCGGGCCGCCCAAACTCGAGCCGGCGCGAATCGCGCGAGATGCGGTCACCGCTCTCGAGCCGGTCCGCAGGCGCCTTGCTGCCGCCCGCCGAATGGAGCGACACTTGACGCATTGCCAACGGCGCCCGAGGTGACCGCATGACAGAAACCGGCAACACGGACCCTGCGTTCTCGATTCGCCGCATGACGCCCGGCGACGTCGAACTCGCGCTCGAATGGGCCGCCGCCGAAGGCTGGAATCCGGGCCGCCACGACGCGCGCTGCTTCTTCGCCGCCGACCCTCAGGGCTTCTTTATCGGCGAGCAGGGCGGGGAGCCCGTGGGGTGCGTGTCGGCGGTTGCCTACGGCGACGGCTTCGGCTTCATCGGCCTCTATATCGTCAAGCCGGAGTTTCGCGGCAAGGGGCTCGGCATGCGGCTGTGGGAGGCCGGCATGGCGTATCTCGGCGATCGCAACATCGGGCTCGATGGCGTCGTCGCGCAGCAGGCCAACTACCGCCGCTCGGGTTTTCGCCTGGCCTACCGCAATATCCGCTTCGAGGGCACGGCGCAGGGCAGCGCCGGTGGAGGCGTGCCGCCGGGTATCGTCGAATTGCCAGCGGTGCCTTTCGGGCAGTTGGTGGACTATGACAGCCTGATGTTTTCCGCGCCGCGCCCGGCGTTTCTGCGGGCCTGGTGTGATCATCCCGGCGCGGTGGCGCGGGCGGCGATGAAGGACGGCGGGCTGCGCGGGTACGGCGTGCTGCGGCCGTGCCGCAGCGGCTACAAGATCGGTCCGCTATTCGCCGACGACAGCGCGACCGCCGCAGCACTCCACGACGCGCTCGTCGCCGCGGTGCCGGGCGAGACGGTCTTTCTCGACGTGCCCGAGGTCAACGCGGCGGCCGTTGCGCTGGCGGTGGGCCGCGACATGAAAAGCGTGTTCGAAACCGCGCGGATGTACACGGGCGAGCCTCCCCGTGTGCCCGTCGAGCGCGTGTACGGTGTGACGACGTTCGAGCTGGGCTGAGGCCGGGACTGCCGATGCATCAGGCCTTGCGCGGCGCGTCGGCGGGCGGCGTGCCGTCGTGGAAAAACGTCTTCAGCTGCGAGCGCAGTTCCGGCGAGTCGGCATGCTTGTGAACCGAAACCGCATGCTGCACGGCTGCTTCCAGCAGTTCGTCGTCGGAATCCGCGGAAAGCGCGACCGAGCAGTTCATGTCGCTCGGCACCTCGCGGCAATCGATGTATTTGCGCGTCATGACGTCCTCCTCATACGATTGAGTCATCGAATCTGCGTGCATCGATGCGCCACGAGCCGTTCGTCAAGACCCTGTCATGCACGCGCGCGCCTCGCGCGGCAACGCTTCTGAAAGTATAGGTGGCAAACGATGAAACCGGAGTTCGCGTGAAGGGCGAAACACTGGCGGCGTACAGGGCGGCGCGATATCGCGTCTTCACGGACCCGCCCGTCGACATGCGCATCGGCGAGACGAGCCCGGCGATCGCCCGACTGCTTGCACGCCACGGCGTGGAGACAGCTGTCTTCGTGACGGCCTTCAATCCCTTCAGCCACCCGTCGAGCGACGCGGACAACGCTGCGCGCCAGCAGGCGCTCGCCGTGCGTCTCGAAGGCCTGTCGCTCGCGACGATCCCCGGCGCCGGCCTCGACCCGCTGGGCGCGTGGCCCGGCGAGGCGAGCCTGCTCGCGCTCGGTGCGGACAGCGACGTGGCCACGCAACTGATGGTCGAGTTCGAACAGAACGCGGTCGTGTTCGTGGACCGCGAGGGGCGCCCGGAACTGCTGTTTCATCCCTCGCTCGCGGACAAGGGCGGCGCGTGCGAGTGACATGCCCAACGGCTCGCCGCCGCCATGCTGCACGAACCGGACGGGAATAATCGGCACGCGCAGGTGTTGTTCGTTCGGCGAGCCCTCGCGATCATCCGACGCGCGGCACCTTTCCCGCGCTTCTGCTTCGCGCGGAGCGTGCCGATCGATAGCACAGTGCCATGCGCGTGCCGATGGGTTGCAAGCTCGCACCGGCGCCGGCCTTCGCCGCGCCTATCTTCCGGAGCGCAACACATGCATGGAGACGAGTTCTTTCCCCTGATCGAGATGTCCGCGACACGGCTTGCCCTCGCGCGCGAAGTCGCGCTCGCGAAGTGGCATGCGCAGCAGGTGGTCGAGGACGGCGCGCGTGAAGCGGCCGTGATCTCCGCCGCGGCGCTCGCCGGAGCGTCGCATGGTCTGTCCCGCGTGTTCGCCACGCATTTCTTCACCGACCAGATCGAAGCCAACAAGCTCGTGCAATACACGTTGATTGCGCAATGGCGCCGCAGCGGCGCCGCGCCCGACGAACCGCGCCCGGACCTGAAGCGCGATGTGCGGCCGGAACTGGATCGTCTGCAAGAGGAACTCGTCCGGGAACTCGCCGCGACGCGCGCATTGCGCGAGGACCCCGAAGGCGCGACGATGCTCGCGACGGCCGTTGCGGCCTACGCGAAAGAGCGCGGACTGGACACGCTGAGCGTCATTGCGCTCGATCGTGCACTCGCGCGCGTATGCGAGCGATGAACGTAGCGCTGCGAGCGGCGCCATGCGTCATCGAGCGCAGGCTGCCGGTTCATTCCAGCGGCACCGTGACGACGGTGCGGCCCTTCGCGCGCTCGACCAGTCCGGTGTATGTCGCGGCACCGCCCAGCCAGCGCGCGAAGCCGCGGCGGTTGCGGTAGCCGACGACGAGCAGGTCCACATCGAGCATCTCGGCATGTCTTGCGATGCTCTCCACGACGTTGCCCACCGCGATATGCCCGCTCACGACGATGCCGCTTTCGCTCATCTGATCGAGCGCTTCCTTCAGCAGGTCCCGCGTGGTGTTCTCGATGCCGACGTACGCGAGGTCGCACAGCAGGCCAGCAGTCGATACGACAGAAGTGCCCGTGTCGACGACCGTCAGCACATGCGTGTGCGCATCGAGCGCGACGGCCATGCGGCCCGCGCGAACCAGCGCCGACTTCGCTTCGGCCGAGCCGTCGTAGTAAATCAATATGCGTTGATCCGAGTTCATGTGACGCTCCATCCGTAAGCCGGGCCGATTGCCCCTCGCATGTGTCACTCGGATAACGTGCGAGCCACGCAGATATTCCCCTGCGCTGTGCACACTCCTGTGCGCGATCCGCGAGCGCGCGGCATGAGTCGGGGCATCGATGAAACGGTCCGCGTCTTTGTATACAGAGGCGGAATATTCGAGCAACCGGCGTGTTTACGGGGAAGCCCCTCAGCTTTACCGTGGTGGCAATGTCGAAGCGCGAGGCTCGGCATGGCCGCCATGGAAGCCCGGTCGGCAGGATTCCAGCTATCGCCCAATGTGCGCTTATTGCGGTAAGGAAAGGAAAGGAGTTGAAGCATGAATCAGTTGGCAAGAGTCAAGGCAGCAAAGCCGTTGAAGAAGCTTCCAATGCGTCTGCATCACCACGCCTATACGACGGACGATCACGCGAAGACCCGCTACTTCTACGAAGAGGTCCTGGGCCTTCCGCTTGCGGACATGGATATCGAACGCGAGCTTCTCGACGACGAATGGGTCGATCTCGGCCATGCCTTTTATGAACTGGGCGACGGCAGCGCGCTTGCCTTCTTCAACTTCGCCGACACCGAAAAGCAGGCCGCGTGGAAGGCGAAGCAGCGCTCGATCTTCATTCACATTTCACTGCTCGTCGAGCGTTCGACGCAGGACGAGATCGAGAGCCGCCTGACCGATGCGGGCTTTCGTCCGTTCACGCTGAGGCACGGCTTCTGCACGTCGCTGTATGTGAAGGACCCCAACGGGCTGACGCTCGAATTCACGGTCGATCACGAAGACGCTTCGGATATCGCGCGCGAGATGGCGGTATCCGTGCGCCGCTGGCTGGAAGGCGATCGCAAGGCGAGCCATCGGTGGCGCGCCGATCTGGCGGAGAGCATCGGCGCCTGAGCATCGAGTATCACCAATGTGCGTGCGCAAGCGGCGGTTCGTGCGTACGCAGGCACGCAGAAGGGATGCCACGCCGGGGTGGCCGTCCCTGTCGAAACGAATGGCGCCCGAATCGAAACGGCGTTGCTGGAAGAGCTTGCAGGAAGATTGTGCAGCGCTCCCCCGCGGCGAGCGACAAGAAAAAAGAGCGCAACGCGCCCTTCAATACAACTGTTCGCCGCCGCCCTCGGACAGCTGCTTGCCCAGCATGTTCAGGTCCATTCCATCCGTCTTGCCGATCAGCGCATAGCCTTGCTGCGCCTGTCGCCAGGTGACCACGTCCATGTCGTCGATATCCTGCGCCGCGATGGCGTGGTCGGGCTTCGCTTCCTTCGTCACGCACAGCGCGACGGGCGAACCGCCGCTCTTCGGCAGGTAAACGATCTGCACGAGCGGCTTGTCGTGAAAGCGCAGACGCTGCACGCGCTTGAACTCGAGGCCCATTGAACTCAGGTCGGGGATGCTCACCGCGATGCCGTCGTCGCGGCGAATCTCGTCGACGATGCGCTCCGATAAGCGGAGGTCCGGGTCGAGATGCGCAAGCGTGTCGCGCGTATAGAGCTGCTGATAGTTTGCCGCCGCCCGCACCCACGGCGATGCGCCCTGCGATTCGAGCGACGCCGAAGCGGACATGATGTCCGGAGTGGCGCCCGGTCCGAGACGCAATAGCCCGGCCCAGCCGAAGGCCCCCGCGACGAACGCGACGGCAAGCCATGCGGGCGCGACGCGCGGCGTGCAGCGGCCCTGCATCGGGACCGCGATGCCGCCGCCGTACTGCTCGATGGTTTCGTCGTTGCTTGCGAAAGCGCGCACCATCTGTTCGATCTTTCGTTTCAGGTTTTCGGGCACCGGCGGCAGCTTCTGGTGCGCGAAAGCCTGTTGATACGGCAGCCGGGACGCACGAAGCAGCGCGACGTGCGAGGCGGCTTCGGCGGACCCATCGAGCTTCTTTTCGACACACTGGCGCTCGTCAGGCGACAGCGCATTGTCGACATAGGCCATCAGCAGCGTATCGTCTATGTTCATGACGCAGCGTCCTTGCTTTTCGCAGCAGTTTTCACTTTCCGATCTTCTCTCGTAAGGAATCGGGCCCCGACGGCCTGCCGGGCACGTGACAGACGGCTCATGACCGTCCCGATCGGCACATCGAGGACTTCCGCTGCTTCGTGGTAACTGAGTCCTTCGACGGCTACCAATAGCATAACGGCGCGCTGCGCTTCAGGCAATTGCTCTACGGCTGAGACGACCTGCCGGTTCATCACGTCGGTCTCTGGATTGCGCGCGGCCGGGTCCGCGACGGTCTCGAGAAAACTGTCGTCCCACTCCATGCTGGTGCGGTTGCGCACGTTGCGCGCGCGCAGTTCGTTGATCCATGTCGAGTGCACGATCGAGAACATCCAGCTGAGCGGCGACGTGTCCGGCTTCAGCTGATGCGAACGTTCAAGCGCGCGCAGGCAGGCGCGTTGCACCAGATCCTCGGCGTCGTGCTGATCGCGAGAAATTCGTAGCGCAAACGCCCACAATCTCGGCAGCAAATCGGGAAGCATGCTGGGTAAGTCTGCGGCGCTCATCGACGTAAATCCTCGCGTGATGTTTCGATCCGATACGTGCTGCATATGTCTGCTGGTACTCGCAGCGAGCGCAGTGTAACGTCGATCGAAAACGTTTGCTGACACCGGAATGTTGGGTTAACTAATGAAGTTGAAAGTGACGCGGGCGTCGCCGCGCGGAACCGGCCGCAGGCGGGCTTGCATGCCGGTCTCGTTCGCGCACGCGCGCCATGCAACGCGCGCCGGAGCATTGGCGGTCTGATCAATTCCGCTTGCGCAACGTTCGGCGCCGCGCAGGCGAGCGCGCATCAGCCGAGGCCAATCGGCTAACGCCGTTCGTTTTTTCGCCGAAAACAAGCATCGGCCGGCAGTTCATCAATATCATCGTGCTCGAGTCGTTCCTGAATCAGGCGCCTTTGCGGACGTACGCGGCGAGGCGCACGCAATGCATGGAGAGCAACATGGAGTTCGATACGAAAGTCGCGGTCATCGTGCTGGAGGATCTCGCGATATGGCAGAAGCTGAATGTCACGGCGTTTCTCGCGACGGGCATCGCAGGGGCGGCGCCGCATGCGCTCGGCGCGCCGTACGAGGACGCGAGCGGGCGCACCCACGCCCGGCTGCTCGGGCAGCCGATGATGATCTACAAGGCAAATGCATCTGGATTGTTGCGGGCATATCGTCAGAGTATCGAGCGGGAGCTGACCCGCGCCGTCTACGTTCGTGCGATGTTCTCCACCGGCCATGACGAGGCGAACCGGGAGGCATTCAGGCGCGAACCGCCCGACGCCCCCGACCTTGTCGGTCTGGCGATACGAGGCGTGAAGAACGGGGTCGACAAGGCGATCAAGGGTCTGTCGCTGCACCCGTGATCCCCGTGCGTGAGGGCACGGGCCGAATCAGTAAATCACACCTTTATGGTGCGTGGTCTGAAAGAATCTTCATGTTCGGGTAGCGCGCGTGTTAGACGCGCGGATGCGCTTCGCCCTCGATGGTCCCGACGCGGCACGCTGTGGGCGGCACCGCTTCCCATCCGATGAATAAGTTTTCATGTGCGTGCCAGCGTTCCGACAGGGCCCGCTGGCTAATCTCATATCGACAGTGCTTCGCGTGCCGCCGCCCGGCGGTCCGTTCAGTCAGTATCGAGGAAAGCGACATGAAGACTCTCATCATCGGCGTGCTCGTCGCGCTTTTTGCCACGCCCGTTGCGTTCGCCCAGTCGGCTTCGCAGGACGACCCTGCGCCTGCAGCGACCGCAGAGGCCGCTGCAGGCGCCGCGCCTTCGTTCGCTCAGGCGGACCAGGGCGCTGCGCGAAGCGCGGCGGCGCCCGCCGCGAAGACCCGCGCGGACGTATATCGCGAACTCGTGCACGCGGAGCACGACGGCGAGATGCGGGACCTGAACCGCACCGTGTTCTTCGGGCAGTGACCCGCGCTGCAGGCTCAACGCGTTGCTGACGAGGTTGTCAGGCGGTAGCCATAGCGGCTGACGGTTTCGATCTGCGCGGCGAACGACTTGCCCGCGAGCTTGCGCCGCAGGCGCGAGACGAGCAGGTTCACGCTCGACGGATCCACGTCGTCGCGATCGGGCCACGCATAGCGGATGAGCTGATCGCGGGCGACCGGCGAGTTCGCCTGCCGCAGCAGGCATTCGACGAGCAGATACTCGCGCGAGGTGGCGGTTACGCGCTTGCCGTCCTCCACGAGTTCGTGCGTGAGCGCGTCGAGCCGCAGCGACATCGAAGCGGCGCCGTCGCCTGCAGCGCCCTCGCGCGCGGCGAGCCGATGCAGCGCGACCATGCGCTCGTGCAGTTCGATGAACGAGTAGGGCTGGACGAGGCACGCATCGGCGCCCGCGCGCAGGATGCATGCGCGCTCCGGCGCGGTGGCCTGCGCGAGCACCACGATGATCGCGGGCATGCCCGGCTGCCGGCCGAACTCGGGCAGCAGGGCGCACAGTGTGGCGACGGCATCCGGTTCGAGAGCGACGATGACGATGGCGTCGAACGCATCCAGCGAGGCGACGTAGCGCGCGTCGTGCAGATCATGCGTCGCCTGAAGGCTGTGCGCGTTTTCGCGCAGCGCCTTGTGGAGATACGCCTCGTCGGCGTGTGAACGGGATACCAGTAGAACTCGCATCGGGAATTACAGGGAGTTGAACGCGCGACGATGCGTCGCCGTCACTGAAGCGTATGAGGCCAGCATTCCACCGTCATCGTCGTGCCGGGAAACTCGCCGGAGATGCGCAGCACGAAGTCGTGCACGCGCATGACCGCGGTCACGATGCCGAGGCCGAGCCCCGAACCGCTGATGTGCCGCGTATGGTCGGACCGATAGAACCGCTGCAGCACGGCTTCGCGCTCGTGCACCGGAATGCCCGGGCCGTTGTCGGTGATGCCGAGCCGCGGCCCGAACGGGGCCTGGGTAAGCTGGATGTGCACCATGCCGCCATCGGGGGAGAACTTGATCGCGTTGTCGAGCAGGTTGCTGCATGCTTCGAACAGGAGCGCGCGGTCGCCCTGGATCGGCTGCACCGGATCGAGATGGACGATCCACTGGATCGAGCGCTGCTCCGCAAGCGGCTCGTACAGCTCGCACAGTTCGCCGATGAGCGAGCACATGTCGACGGTGCCGAAGCCCGCGCGGCGCTTCAGCGCGCCGATCTCGGAGATGCGCAGCATCGCGCGGAAGCGGTCGAGGAGGGAGTCGGTTTCGGTGCGGGCCTGCTCGACCATGCCCTTGATGCTCGCGTCGTCGAGCGAGCCGGTGCGCTCGGCGATGCGCGCGAGCAGCGTGCGGATATGCGCGAGCGGCGTGCGCAGGTCGTGGGCGATGCCGTCGGATGCGCCCTTTACTTCGTTCATCAGACGCTCGACTTCGTCCAGCATGTGATTGACGAGTTGCGCGAGCATGTCGAGCTCGTCGCGGTCGCCCACGGGCAGCCGCTGATTCAGGTCGCCCTGTGCGATCTTCAGCGTGACGCGGCGAATCGCGCGCACGCGGCGCATCTGCCGCAAGCTCAGCAGAAAGCCGCTCGCGATGCCGATCGACAGGCAGTAGACGCCCGCGCCGACGAGCGCGTGAATCATCGTCTGGCGAATCCGCAGCACGTGCGTGAGGTCGCGCGCGAGCACGAGTTCCTGGCCGTTGCGGCGCAGCTCGGCCATGGCGCGCACCACGGGCACGGGCTCGCCCGGCACGAGCGTGAGCGTGCGGTCGAACGTATGGCCGGTGCGATCGGGCGGCAGTCCGCGAGGGACGGCGAGGATGTTGCCCGCGATGTGGCGGCCGTCGGCGGTGAAGAGGCCATAGAAGTTCGCATGCATCTGCCCGAGATCGATGCGGCGTTCGATGGCATCGGCCAGCTTTTCATCTGCGACGGAGTCGAAGTAGAACAGCTGCCACTGCATGACGACGTCGGTGTCGCCTTCCATCGTCGTCGTCACGAGCCAGCCGATGAAGCCCATCAGGGCCATCACGGAGAGCGCGAACATCAGCGCATAGACCGACAGCCATCTGAAGGCCGTGGTGTGCCAGCGGCGTGACGGTTCGGCCGGGGGCGGGGCGGAGCGCGTTTCGGTCAAGGCGCTACGACAGGATGTATCCGGAGCCGCGAACGGTCTGGAGGAGCGGTTCGACGCCGGGCGTGTCGATCTTCTTGCGCAGCCGGCCGATGTGCACGTCGATCAGGTTCGTGCCCGGATCGAAGTGATAGCCCCACACGGCCTCGAACAGCATCGTGCGCGTGATGAGCTGCCCCGCGTGGCGCATCATGAATTCGAGGATGCGGTATTCGGTGGGCAGCAGGGCGACGTCCGCGCCGTCGCGCGTGACCTTGCGCGTGAGCAGGTCCACGGTGAGCGGCCCGACGCTCAGACGGGTCTTGGGCTGTGCCGAGGGCTCGCGGCGGCGCCTGAGCAACACTTCGAGACGCGCCGTCAGCTCGTCGGGATCGAAGGGCTTCGTAAGATAGTCGTCGCCGCCCGCGCGCAGGCCGCGAATGCGTTCATCGACATCGCCGAGCGCGCTCAGCATCAGCACGGGCGTGTGCACGCCGACGGTGCGCATCGTGGTGAGAATGGTGAGTCCGTCGAGGCCGGGCAGCAGCCTGTCCAGAATGATCACGTCGTAGCCGCCCGAGACCGCGCGCGCGAGTCCTTCGCTTCCGTCGTCTTCCCAGTCCACCAGGAAGCCGGACTTTTCGAGTTCCGCGATGATCTCGGTGCCGGCCATCCGGTCGTCTTCTATCGTCAATACCCGGGATGCGGTCACGGTGCCCGGTTCCGCCGCTGTCGTGCTCATGCCTTAGTTCCTCGACTGGTCGACGAGCTTGTTCTTCGCG
>NZ_JFHC01000022.1 GCF_000698595.1 Caballeronia glathei
CGTGCCGCCTACGTTGATGCCCTGCAGGCCGTCGAGCTGCGTATGCGTGTAGAGCAGGCCGACCGTCGCCGGGCCATACGTGTAGTTCGCGCCTACGCCGTACGTGCGCTGCAGCGTCGAGGCGATGTTCGCGTCGCCGTCGCCAAACGCCACCGCACCATTGAGGTTGTTGCTGCCCGAGTTGTTCAACTGAAGGTAGGCGGCCGCCACATTCAGCGGGCCGTTCGCATACGAAGCGCCCACGCTCCACGCGCGGTTATTCGAGAACTGGCCGGCGGCATTGCTGAAGCCGTAGAGGCCACCTAGCTGGAACCCGGCGTAGTTCGCGCTCGTGTACTTCACGGCGTTCTTCACCGAGAAGGTGTTGTCGAGATTGTCGTTGTCGAACGGGTGCGCGGCGAGATTGTTGCCATAGCCATAACCGGCAGCGGCGATCGGGCTGAGATAGTCGACCATCGAGTCATACTGGCGGCCCACGGTCAATTGACCATATTGGTCGCTTTTCAGTCCGACAAAAGCCTGGCGATTGAAAATCGAATTGCTTTCGGTGAACTGGCCGTTATTCAGATTAAAACCGCTTTCCAACGTGAATATCGCATGCAGGCCGCCGCCAAGGTCTTCGTTACCCTTGAGGCCGAAATACGTATCGGATACTGTGCCGCTAGCCTGCTGAAAGTTGTTATGGCCAAGTTGATTGTTCGTGTAGACGAGGCCGGCATCGAGCGTACCGTACAGCGTCACGCTGCTCTGCGCGTGCGCGGTCACGGCGACCGCGCCGAACATCGAGGCGGTCAAGAGTTTCTTCTTCATATTGGTTCTCCGACTGTGAGGGAGGCCGCTGGCCCGTCGTTGGGCGAAGGCGCCCAATGCGGGCCATGCGACCGACGAACAGTCTAAGAGTCGAACGATGCAGCGCGACACCTTGTTTGACGCAATGATGTATTGCTGTCGGTCGTCATGTGTCGCCAATCGAGCGGTCAACGCGCCCTGGTGACGGCAATGATCCGGTCATCTGCACAACGCAGCGAGGTGCGACGCCTCGCGCAGGTGAATGGACGCAGGCGTCCTACAGACCGTAGATGCGCGCCGTGTTGTCGTAAAAGAGCCGCAACCGGTCACGCGGGTCGAAGCTGCGGGTGATCGCCTTGAAGCCGTCGAAGATATCGGCGAGCCGGTCCACGATGCCATCCACCGGGTAGTTGCTCGCAAACGAGCAACGCTCCACGCCGAAGATGCGGATCGCATCCAGCACGACGGGCCCATTGCGTGCCACGTTCCAGCGCTCGCCCGGCACGCAGATTCCGGATATCTTCAGATGCACGTTCGGCTCCCGGGCGAGCCGTTCGAGCGCGGCGCGCCACGCTGCGAGCCCTTCCACGCTGCGATCCGAGGGCAGCGCGGTGTGGTTCACCACGATGCGCGTCGACGGAAAGTCGCGGGCCAGTTCGGCTGCTTCCGCAAGGTGCCACCAGAAGACCTGAAGCTCGAACATGAGGTCGTGGCGCGCGAGGAGCGCGTAGCCGTCGCGCCATTTCGTGTCGCGCATCGAACCCGGTGCACGAAAGTCATCGCGATACGCGTCGCGCGGCACGGCGGCAGGCTTGTGGCGGATGCCCTTCACGAGCGGATGGGCGCCGTAGACGGCCAGCACGCTTGCGATATCGTCACGATCGAGCCAGGCCTGCGCCGACATCGCGTGAGGGAATCCCGTCTGACTCGCAACTTCATCGACCCAGCGCAGTTCGCCCAGCGGATCGCGCGGGTCCCACTCCCCTTCTATCAGTACCGTTTTCAGAACCTTGTGGGGCCCGCACTGCTCGAAATAGTCGGCGGGCAGAAAGTTGCGGCAGATGCGTTCGTAATCGCCATATCGAAACGGCTTCAGCGGACGATCGCACAGCCACGGATAGTAGTTCCTGCCGATGTCGAAGAAGTGCTGGTGAGCGTCGGCGATCGGGAGGTCGTCGTCGCAACCGGTCTGCATGAAGCGCGCGCGCCAGTCGATACCGGTCATCTCCGCAGCTGCGTGTTCGCGGGTAGTCATGATGGCCGTCCTTACATTCGAATGCGATAGAAATCGAGCGCGTTCCTGTAGAACACGCGCTCCTGCGCTTCGCGCCCGAGCGGCGCGAGCATGCGGGCGAGGCCGTCGGCGAGGGTGTCGTAGCTTGCGCGAAGACTCGCCACGGGATAATTGCTCGCGAACATGCAGCGCCCGACGCCGAACATGGCGACCACATCCTCGACGATCACCCGGTTGCTTTCATAGCGCCACGGTTCGTCCTTCAGGCCGAATTCGGACAGCTTGACGTGGACGTTCGGCTGCGCGGCGAGCTTCTCCATCCAGCCGCGCCAGCGCCGCAGACCGGCATCGCTGCGATCCCAGGCAAAGCCCGCATGATTGAGCGCGATGCGGATGCGCGGAAAGGCGGCCGCGACCTCAGCCGCCTCCGGAAGATGCCATGGCGGCACCCGCAGATCCCATGAGAGATCGAAGCGCTCGAGCAGCGCGAAGCCGTCGAGCCACGCCGGGTCCTGCATCGTTCCGCGCTGTCCGCTGACCGACTCGCCGGGCCCGGCGGACGTGACCGGCTTCGAACGGATGCCGCGCACGAGCGGAAAGCTCGCATGCCGGGCAAGGACGTGCGCGGTATCATCGCGGTCGAACCATGCATGCGCCACGACGGCGTTGGGAAAGCCGAACCGCTCGTGAACGCGGTGCAGCCATTGCGTCTCCGCGATCTGCTCGTTGCGCGATCGCTCGGCCTCCACGTGAACGGTGCCGATCACCCGCTGATTCGACGTCACGCGCAGAAAGTCGCCGGGACCGAAATCGCGCCGGATCGCGTGATAGTCGCCGAGGAAGAAGTCTTCGTGGTACGCCTCCTGAAGCCACGGATAGCGCCCTTCGCTCAGGTTCCAGAGATGATGATGCGCGTCGATCAGCGGAAGCGCATCGCCGGGGGCGTGATTGTCGAGGCCGTTGCGCTCGTGAAGTGTCAGCATGTCGTCTGCGCTCCGTGCCTCAGGCGAGCGCCTTCCCGGCTGCGTTTCGCGCCTTCGCCGCGACCCGTTGCCGGAGCTTCTCGACATTCACCACGACGCGCGCGTGCGTGCCGTCGCAGATCTGCTCGAACGCATCGCACGCCGCGACCTCGAAGGTGACCGTGCGTCCCTCGACACGCGCCACCCGTACCTCGATCTGCACCGCCATGCCCTGCAAGGTCGCGCCGGTGTGCCGGATGTCGATGGCCGCACCCACCGAGTTTTCGCCATCGCCGACATGATCGAGCAGCAGATCGAGGCACGCCTCCTCGACGTCGTTCACGAGTTGCGGCGTCGCGTAGACACGCAGTTCCTCGCCGAGAAAGGAGATCGTGCGCGCGCGGTCCACCTCGACCGTGCGCGTGAACGTCATGCCGACTTTCAATGTATTGCCAGTCATCCTGTCGTTTCCCTGAAAATGAGTTGCGCGCGCGTAAGCCGCTTCATGCGGCAGGCAGGAAGCCCACCGACACCCACGGCACCGCGACGAGAATCAGCAGCGCGACGAACAGCGCGCCGAGATACGGCCAGACCCGCTTCATCGCGCCGTCGGGGTCGACTTTCGCGATCGCGCAGGCGGCGTAGAAGCCCACGCCGAAGGGCGGTGCGAAGAGTCCGAGGCCCATCGCGAACACCGCGACCATCGCGTAGTGCACTTCGTTGATGCCCATCGTCCGCGCAACGGGAAAGAGCAGCGGCCCGAACAGCACGATGGCCGGAATGCCTTCGAGGAAGCTGCCGAGCAGCACGAACGCAACGGCGGAGATCACGAGGAAGCCCGCAGGGCCGCCCGGCGCCGCCGACATCAGTTCCGCCAGTTGCCGCGAGAAGCCGGACTGCGTGAGCGCCCATGCCATGGCCGTGGCGCAGCCGATGATGATCAGGATCGCGCCCGACAGCGACGCCGTGCTGACGAGCATCGGATAGAGCCGTTTCCAGTCGAAGCAGCGATAGAAGACCAGTCCCGCGACGAACGTATACGCCACGCCCACCGACGCCACCTCGGTCGCCGTCGCGATGCCTTCCACCACCGCGGCGCGGATGACGAAGGGCAAGGCGAGCGCGGGCAGCGCGATCAGGAAGGCCCGGCCCACGTCGCGCGGCGCCGCGCGCGCCACGCCGTGCGTATCCTTCCTGCGGTTCTTGAACCAGACGACGGCCGCCATCGCCATCGCGCCGACGACGGCCGGCATGAAGCCGCCGGTGAAGAGCGCCGAGATCGAGACGCCCGTGACCGAGCCGATCGTGATGAGCACGAGGCTTGGCGGGATGGTTTCCGACATGGCGCCCGATGCGCTCAGCATCGCGACGAGTTCGTTCTCGTCCTCGCCGCGCTTCTTCATTTCGGGGAAGAGCGCGGGTGCGACCGCGGCCATGTCGGCGGCTTTCGATCCGGAGATGCCCGACACCAGATAGATCGCACCGATCAGCACGTACGACAGCCCGCCCCGCAGATGCCCGATCAGCGAGGCCAGGAAGCGGATCATGGCGTTCGCCATGCCCATTGCCTCGATCAGCGCGCCGAGAAAGACGAAGAGCGGAATGGCGAGCAGGATCAGGCCGGACATGCCTTCGTCCATCCGTCCGACCACGACCAGCATCGGTGTGGAGGTGACGGTCGTGAGGTAGGCCACCGTCGAGAGTCCGAAGGCGACCATGATCGGCACGCCTATCACGATCATAAACACCACGCCCACCACGAAGAAGAGCACGAGGTTCCAGTTGCCGAAAGCCGTCATCGCCGCCTTCGCGACGTAGAGCAGCGCGGCCACGCCGGCGACAACGAGCACCGACACGCAGAAATGCCGCGCGCTCGCGCGCTCCATCAGCCGCGCGACGGAAATCGCGAGCATCAGCGAAAGGCCGACCGAGATCGCCGCCACGCGAAACGCGTTCGATATCTCCAGCGCGGCGCTCGTGATGGCCCACTCCTCGGTGGTGTATTCCCAGGCGGGCTGAAGCAGCACCAGAATGAACGCGATGACCACGACCGCGCCGAACGTGTCGGCGAACGCGCGCCGCGGCGGCGCCAGACGCGCGATGAAGGTGGTGAGCCGCATGTGCTCGCCGCGGCGCAGCGCGATCACCGAACCGAGCATCGCGAGCCAGATGAAGAGCAGCGACGCCAGTTCGTCGCCCCAGACGAGCGGGTCGTGCAGCGCGTAACGATAGAACACGTTGGCGAAGAGCAGCAGGACTTCTGCGACGACCAGGCCCGCTGCGGCCACTTCGGTGAGCCAGCGGATGCCCGTCTCCAGCCGCCAGCCGATCCGCGCGACGGGATTGCCGGCCTTGAACGCAGCGGCCTGCGGAATTTTTTCCATTTGGATCTCGACGCTCATGGTCGCCCCCTCTCAAGAAAGCTGGCCGGCGTATTTTTCGAGCAGCGCCCACGAGGCGTCGCCGTATTTCTTCTTCCACTCCGCGTAGAAGCCCTTTTTCTGCAACTCGGAGCGAAACGCCTGCTGGTCCACCTTGTTGAACGCGACGCCCTTCGCCGTGAGCGCCGGTTCGAGGCTCGCGTTGAGATCCATCACTTCCTTGCGCTGCACGAGGGCCGCCGCGTTGACGTGGCGCGCGACGACCTCCTGCACGTCCTTCGGCAGCTTCGGCCAGGTCTTGCCGCTCGCGAGCAGCCAGAATCCCGACCAGATGTGATCCGTCATCGAACAGTATTTCTGCACCTCGAAGAAGCGCGCAGCCTCGACGACGACGAGCGGATTTTCCTGCCCTTCGACCACTTTCGTCTGAAGCGCGGAATAGGTTTCGTTGATGCTGATGCCCGTGGGCGCCGCGCCGAGCGTCTTGAACATCGAAGTCCACAGCGGGCTCACGAGCACGCGGATCTTGAAGCCCTTCAGGTCGGCGGGGGTCCTGATGGGACGCGTCGAACTCGTGACCTGCCTGAAGCCGTTGTTCCAGATCTTGTCCATCGCGATGAGCCCGGCTTTCGCCGCCTCGGCGCGCACATGCTGGCCGAGGCCGCCGTCCATCGCCGCCCATACGTCGTCGTAGTTCTTGAACGCGAACGGCACACTCTCGATCGACGCAACCGGAACCAGTGTCGACAGGATCGCGCCCGGCAGCGGAATGAAATCGACGCCGCCCGCGCGCACTTGCGAGAGCATGTCGGTATCGCCGCCCATCTGCGCGTTGGCATAGATCTGCAGGTCGACACGCCCGTTGGTTTCCTTCCTGATGGCAGCGGCTGCGTCCTTCATGCGCGCGTTGAGCGGGTGCCGGTCGGGCAGGCTGCTCGCATACTTGAGCGTGATCGGGGCGCCTTGCGCGAAGACGCGCGCGGGCAGAAGCGCGCCCGTGACGGTGGCGGCGGCCGCCGCTCCGGCCGACGCGATGAACGTCCGGCGCGATAGGGATTGGGTCATGTCTGTCTCCGTGATTGTTCTGTCGTGCCGCACGATGGATCGTGTCTCGTGGCACGCGTGATTCCGGCAGTTGCTTCGGTCAGGCCTGCGCGAGTACCGCCCGTTCGTCGATCAGCGTCGTCACTTCGCCGTCGGAGTAGCCGAATTCCGCGAGCACCTCGCGCGTGTGCTGTCCGAGCAGCGGCGCCGGCCGGCTCGCGCCGCGCTTCGCGCCGGAAAAGTGGATCGGGAGGCCGAGCCCGCGGACCTTGCCCGCGCTCGGGTGATCGGTTTCCACCACCATGTCGCGCGCGATGGTCTGCGGATGCGCGAGCGCCGCCGCGATATCCAGCACGGGCCCGGCCGGCAGTCCGATACGATCGAACTCGACCATCCAGGCGTCGGTGGTGCGCTGCACGAGCCGCGCCGTCAGGATTTCGACCAGTTCCTGGCGATGCGCAAGGCGCGACGCATTGGTCGCGAAACGCGGATCGGCGGCGAGCTGCGGTGCATCCAGCACTTCGAGCAGGCGCTCGTAGTTGCTCTGGTTCGCCGCTCCGATGTTGATCCAGCCATCGAGCGTGCGAAACACCTGATACGGCGCGCTGGTCGAATTGGCCGAGCCCATTTTCGGCAGGATCGTGCCGTCCGCGAGATAGCTCGCTGCCGGCCAGTACATCTGCTGGAGGCCCGCTTCGAAGAGCGACGTATCGACCATCTGGCCGCGCCCGGTGCGCAGCTTTTCCACATACGCCGCCGCGATGCCGAGCGCGGCGAGGATGCCGGAGTTGATGTCGGCCACGGGCGAACCCGCCTTGATCGGCTCGCGCCCCTCTTCACCCGTCATGCTCATCATGCCGCTCATGCCTTGCGCGATCAGGTCGAAGCCGCCCTTCTCGCCGTACGGTCCGGTGCGCCCGTAACCCGAGATCGCGCAGTAGATGAGGCCCGGATTGAGTTCCCTGAGCGTCTCGTAGCCGAGCCCGAACTTTTCCATCGTGCCCGCGCGATAGTTTTCCGTGACCACGTCGGCGTCGCTCAGGAGGCGCGCAAGCACTTCGCGGCCGCGCGCGCTCTTCAGGTTCAGGCCGATGCCGCGCTTGTTGCGGTTGACGATCATGAACGACGCCGATTCGCCGCTCGGCAGGATCGGCGAGAAGCGGCGCGAGTCGTCGCCGTCGGGCACCTTCTCCACCTTGATGACGTCGGCACCCATGTCGGCCAGCATCATCCCGCATACCGGCCCCGACATGATGTGGGCCAGTTCGATTACCTTCATCCCCTGTAGCGGACCCATCTCACCTCCCCTTGAAAACAGGCTTTGTCTTCGCTTCGAATGCGGCCACGCCGATGCGGAAGTCCTCGGTGTCGAAGCAGTCGAAGCTCGTTTCGATTTCGGCGGCTCCAGGCGGCGCCGGATCGGCCAGCCGGCGAGCCGCCGCCTTGTGCCAGCGCGCGACGAACGGCGCGCCGCGACTCACGCGCCGTGCGGTGGCGAGCGTCTCGGTTTCGACTGCGTCGTCGGCCACCACGCGCGACACGAGCCCCTTCGCGTACGCTTCCTGCGCGCTGTAGATGCGGCCTTCCAGCAGCATCTCGAGCGCAACAGCGCGGCCCGCGAGCGCGATCACCGCGCCGAGTTCGTCGTAGGACATGGTGAGCCCGAGCTGCCCGATGGGCGCGCCGAAGCGGCTCGATTCGCCGCAGATGCGGATGTCGCAAAGCGAGGCGATTTCCAGCCCGCCGCCCACGCATGCGCCGTGAATCATCGCGACGACCGGATGGCGGCACTGCGCAATGGCTTCCATCGTGTGGCTCGTGACCTGCGCGTACTCGCGGGCCTCGTCCTTGTTCGAGCGCGCGGTGGCGAACTCGCGAATGTCCGCGCCCGCCGCGAATGCCTTGTGCCCCGCCCCGCGCAATACGATGCAGCGCAGGGTGTCGTCGGCGGACAGCGCGCTCATGGCCGTGCCCAGGTCGCGCCACATGGCGAGCGTGAGCACGTTCATCTTCTCGGGATTGTTCAGTGTGACCGTGGCGACGGTGTCTTCCCGCTCTACGGTGATTTGCGTTTGCATGCCTGTCCTTGCGTGGAATGTTGGGGTGCGGGGTGCGCTGCCGCCGCGTACCCGAGGATGTGGTCCGGATGCGCGCCGTTACATCGAACGCTCGAGCATCGCTTCGTAGTCGGCTGCGGTGGCTTCGCGCGGGTTCGTCTTGTGGCTGTGATCCTTCAGCGCCCCGCCGACGATCCGCCCGTACAGATCAGGCGTCACGCCGAGCTCGGAAAGACCGGCGGGCAGGCCAAGGCGCGCCGTCATCTCGCGGATCGAGGCGCCGATCTCGTCCCCGGACCCGAGTCCCATCGCCTGCGCGAGCCGCGCGAGCTTGCCTTCGCTCTGCACGCTGGGCGCGTCGCGGTTGAAGTCGATCACGGCGGGCAGAAAAATGGCGTTCAGCGTGCCGTGATGCAGGCGCGGATTGATCCCGCCGAGCGAATGACTGAGGCTGTGCACGCAGCCGAGGCCCTTCTGGAACGCGAGGGCGCCCTGCATCGACGCGCTCATCATGTTCAGCCGCGCGGTGCGGTCGCCGCTTTCGCGCGTCGCGCGCTCGATATGCCGCCATGCACGCCACAGGCCGTCGAGCGCGATGCCGTCGGCGGGGGGATTGAACGCCGGCGCAAGGAACGTCTCGATGCAGTGCGCGATTGCGTCCATGCCGGTGGCGGCCGTGAGTGTAGGCGGCAGCTTGAGCGTGAGCTCGGGATCGCAGATCGCCGACTTCGGCACCACGTATGGCGAGATCACGCCGACCTTGCGGCCGTCGTCGAGAATCAGGATCGCGCCCCGCCCTACTTCGCTGCCGGTACCCGCCGTGGTCGGAATGGCGATGACCGGCGCCGTGGCCGATGTGATGCGCGCGGCGCCGCCCTCGATCACCGCGAAGCTGTGCAACGGCCCGTCATGGGTCGCGCACACGGCCACACCCTTCGCGAGATCGATCGACGAACCGCCGCCCACCGCGATGATCCCGTCGCACTCCGACTGCCTGTAGAGCGCCACCGCTTCGCGCACTGCGCTTTCGTTCGGATTGGGCGGCGTGCCGTCGTAGATCGGCACGGATGCGCCGTGCCCCAGCGCGTCGAGCACCGTGTGGACGATGCCCGCCGCCCTGATGCCCCGGTCGGTCACGACAAGCGGCCGCCGGATGCCGATGCGCTCGCATTCGCTCTTCAGTAGACGGACCGCGCCGAAGTCGAACTGGATCTGCGTGATGTAGTTGATGAGCGACATGATATTGAGCAAAAGTTATATAAGGAGTTATCCGGATATTGGCGAGGCGTACTTCAGGGCGGGTAAACCATGCCGCTATGCATGCCACCGAGCCTTTGCCAACCGGCGATCTGGTGAGGCAGTATAGGCGCGGCGCTTTTATCCCGATATTGACAACAACTGATATAGCTATAACTTTTGCTCAGTTCTGATGACCCCTTCGCTCAATTCGATCATCTCCCGGCTGCACATCAAGCAACTGCGTCTTCTGATCGCGCTCGGCGACCACGGATCGCTGCTTTCGGCCGCGCGCCAGGTGGCCCTCACTCAGCGCGGTGCAAGCAAGGCGCTGCAGGAAATCGAGACCACGTTCGGCACGCCGCTCTTCGTGCGCACCAACCGCGGACTCGAACCGAACGCGGTCGGACATTGCGTGATCCGCTACGCGCGTCTGATCCATACCGATCTCGCGCACCTGCGCGAGGAGATCGTCGGCATCATGCGCGGCTATGGCGGGCGGGTTTCGGTCGGCGTGATCATGGGCGCGGTGCCGCTTCTGACCGAAGCCATCTCGGCGGTGATCGCGAGGCATCCGGAGATGTCGGTCGAGATCGTCGAGGACACCAGCGCGACGCTGCTCAGCCAGATCGACGCGGGCCGGCTCGACCTCGCCATCTGCCGCACGAGCGTGAGCCAGTCGCCGTATCTCTACGACAGCGTGAACGTGCAGGAGGAAACGCTCGCCGTGGTCGCCAATGTCGCGCATCCGCTCGCGCACGCCGAGCGCGTGATGCTGAGCGAACTCGCGGACTATCGCTGGGTCGTGTACCGCGCGAACATGCCGATGCGGCTCTTGCTCGAACGCGAATTCCACGAGGCCGGTATCCGCTTTCCCGTCTATCTGCTCGAAACCACTTCCGCGTTCGCGACGCTCTCCCTGCTGCAGAAGAACCCTTCGTTCGTGGCGCTGGTTTCCATCGACGTCGCGAAGTTCTGCACGCGTCACGGCATCACCTGCATGCTGCCGCTCGCGCTCGCATCCAGAAGCGAGCCTTATGAACTCGTCACGCGGCGCGGCGCGCCGCTTTCGCCGGGGGCGCGGATGCTGCACGACGCGCTGCTCGATCCGGCGCGCTCGATGCGCGATGCCGCGGCCGGCGATGCATCATGAGGCGCGGTTATAGGGCTAGTCGAAGCTGTCAGTAGTCGCTCGATGCCGCGTTGCCTACACTCCGGGGCAGCCGGTTACCGGTACAACGAGAACACGGAGGAGCGAATGGAAGACAGCTACATGCGCCGACACTTTTTCAGAAGCGTCGCGGCGCTTTCGGCTGGCGCGGCGGTCGGAGGACTGGGCATGAATCGCGCGTTCGCGCAGGGAGGCGGGGACGCATCGCTCGCGCAATGCGAGGCCGGCGTGATCGCGTCGAGCAGCGGTGACGTGCAGCGCCGCTACATCAGAACCCCTACGGGCTATCTGATGGTGCTGCGCATGGGTGACAACGTCTTTGAACAACTGACGAAGTTCGCGATCGCGGAACAGATCCCGGCTGCGACGCTGAACGCGATCGGTTTCGGGCACGCCACGTTCGGCTTTTGGGACGCCACCAAGAAAGCCTTCGATGCGAAGACCTTCCGGAACGTGGAGATGGGCAGCATCGTCGGATCGGTTGCCTGGAAGGAGGGAAAGCCGTCCATTCACGCCCACGGAATTGCGGGAGACCGCAACTTCAACGCTTTCGGCGGCCATCTGCTCGACCTCGAAGTCGGCACGGGGTCGATGGAGATCACCTTGCTGCGGTATGAGAAGCGCCTCGAACGAGGTATCGATCCATGCATCGGCGCGAACGTGCTGGGAATCTGAACCGCCGGGCAGTTTCTTCAGGGACGGTCGTGCTTGCTGCCGTTCGTCGGGGGGATCGTGCCTGCGATCGGCGGCGGGATCGTGGGGCATTCCGCGACGCTTCTGGCCGTCGGAGTTGAGCCGCGCACGCGCCAACGCGTGCGCGGTTTTTTTTCTTGTGTCTTTTCTCATTCGCGACAGGCGAGCTTGCAAGTGTTGCTTTAATACCGCGCAACGCGGAGCGGGTTTACCGCAGTGTCCCAGCGTGATCCGTCGATTCGCAAAGGTGAACGGATTTGGGACGACGCGCCGGCAACTCATCGAGTGGTCTGCAATTCATCCGTTGCAGGACAGCACCTCGCCTCGCCTCCAGATTCTCTGTTTCGCGGACGCGAAAAACTCCCCTCTTCGCCCTCTGGCCCGCCAGATTGGGCCCGTCGACATCAAAGGTGAACTGATTTGGGATCGCCTTTGCATCGATGGTTTGCGATCGGCGAAGCGAAATTGGCCTCGCGCGCATCTTCACGCGTCGTCAGGTGAACGGTTTTGGGACGATTCCTTTTGACGCCAATGCCGGATTTCGACGCATCCCGCGCTGCAACCGTCCACAAACGCCCGCATTGTTGCGATGAAGCCGCCCTGCGAGCGCAAAAATACTTGTTGCGACTCCCCATCTTTCAGTCTACTCTCCATCTTGCTTGAATTTCTCCGACTAGATGGAGAGTAAGCTAAGACTTGACTGTAGCTGGGAAGCTGAAAGGGGAAGAATAATGCTTGCAAAAGGCTCGTTGCTACGACCTGCGAATAGTGAAGCGCTTTGGGAACTCGCCAACCGGGCGACGGGCGTGCTCGGCAAGGTGAACGAAAGCGCACAGGAACCGCTGGAGAAGAAGACGCCGCCTTCGCAAACCGGCCCCTCGCTGATGAAACTGTGCGGCCTCTCACAACACACCTACAAGTTCTACCTGAAGGACGGCGCGGGCGTCGAACTTCCGAGCGGCACCTCACGCGGACACGGGCGCTCGCGCGAGTTCAATTTCGAGGAAACGAAAGCCTGGCTGCGTCATTGCAAGGCGCTCCCGCGCAAGCCGGCGAACGTCGAGGCAGCCGTCATCACGACATCCAATTTCAAGGGCGGCGCCTCCAAGACATCGACGACGATCTCCATCGGACAAGGGCTGAATCTGCTCCATGACCTGAAGGTGCTGTTCATCGACCTCGACGCTCAAGGCTCGTTGACGCAGCTCTTCGGCATCATCCCCGACGCACACGTCACGCGCGACCAGACCGCCGAACCGCTGTTCGAAGGCGAGGAGGAAGATCTGCGCTACGCCGTGCGTGAAACGTACTGGCCGGGGCTGGATCTCGTCGCGGCCGGACCCGCACTATATAACGCCGAATTCTTCCTGCCGTCACGCACGAAAGACGATCCGACCTTCCAGTTCTGGGAAGTGCTTCGCCGCGGCCTCGGTCCGCTGCGTTCCCAGTACGACGTGATTCTCATCGACACGCCCCCTTCGCTTTCCTATACGACGATCAACGCCATGATCGCCGCCGACGGCCTGATCGTTCCGATCGTCCCGGAGCCGCTCGACTTCGCGAGTTCCGCGCAGTTCTGGAACCTGTTCGCCGACGTTTCCACGGCGCTCGGCGCGTACGGAAAGGAAAAGCAGTTCGAGTTCATCGACATTCTGCTTTCGAAGGTGGAAAACAGTTCGGTGACGGTGCCGGTGCGCGGCTGGCTCTCGGAGAGCTACGGCGACTTCATTTTGCCGCTCGAGATTCCGAAGACTTCGGTGCTCAGCAATTCGAACGCGGAGTTCAAATCAGTGTACGAGGTGTCCGAGTACGCCGGCAGCGCGCAGACTTTCTCGCGCGCGCGCGAGGCGTATGACGCCTTGGTCGACCATGTGCACGCGCAGATTGTCGAACTGTGGCAGAAACGCTCGGGAGAAAGCGAATGAGCATGGCAGAACGCATGAAGCGGCTCGGCGCAGTGAAGGTGGACGAAGCGGACCGGACGTCCCGCGCGGCGGCGCCAGCGGCGGCGAAGACGGCAGTCGGGGGAAACATGATCCTTTCCGCCCATCTGAACTCGGCCAACCAGAAGATCGCAGAGTTGGAGCGGCAACTGTCCGACGGTCCGGCGCTCGACGTTTCGCTGGACGAACTCGTCGAGATTCCCGGGCGGCGGCGCAAGCTGACGCAAACCGAGTACGAGGAGCTTCGCGCGAACCTTGCGAAATACCCTCTGACCACGCCGATCACCGTCGTGCGGCGTGGGCCCGCGCAATTCGAAGTGCTGTCGGGACACAACCGCGTTGCAGCCTATCGCGATCTCGGCCGTACGACGATTCCCGCGTGCGTGCTTCAGATCGAGGATGGGCTGATCGAGTACGCGGCGTTCTTCTCCAATTTGCTTTCGCCCACGCTTTCCGATTTCGAAAAATACTGGGGGTTCCGGGCGCTTCAGGCGCAGTCGGGCGTGAGCCAGGCTGAACTTGCAAAGGCGGCCGGCATTTCCGCGCAGCACGTCACGCGAATCATGAAATTCGACGACCTGCCAGAGGAAGCGAAGGCAATCCTTGCGGATCGGCCGGAGCGACTGGGCAGCGCGGCCGCCGAGCAATTGATCGAAGCGGGACGTCGCCACCCCGAGCGGATCACGGAAGCGATCCGTGCGCTCGTTGCCGATCCGGCGATGACGCAGGCGCAGGCGGTTTCGATGGTGAGGGAGAAGCCGCAACGGGTGGTCAACGAACCGCTGGTGGTGCGTCGAGGGAAGAAGAAGTTTTGCGAGATCTCGGTGCGGGGCAACGTGATCGGCCTCAAGCTTGGACCGGATGTGACGGACGCCGAGCAGTGGGCGAAGCGTCTGCATGAGTTTATCGCGGAATCGGTGAAAGCAGAGTAGGCGGGATCACAAGTTGTGATTCGTTAAGAAACAATGACTTAGAAAATCGGCAAGGATCGATGTTCTGTGGGTGGCCAACCGACGGCGCACTATACGTGGCAAAAATTACGTTTTACGTATCAAGCAATACGAATATCGGCGATATGGGTCAGCGTCGGAGGGACATCGCAATTTGAGCCCGACAACGCGCAGAACCGACCGAAATCTGCCGATTATTCGTGAAACAAAATGAAATTGTTGCACTAAATATTTGATAAATATACGAATATCACACAACGATTTTAGCTTACATTGTTCCACGTTCCGTCATGCTAATGGATGCCGTCTCTTAGACGGCACGTGAACGCCTTCGCAGTCATTCTGGGCATCGGCAACAGGCCAATGCTTGCGATTTCATGATCTTCGCCAGATTCCGGTACTGCGTAGCCGGTCGCAACCGAGACGCCCCGACCTGCGGGCCATCTCACGCCGCGAGAAGATTCCCCTGATGACTCTCCGTCCGTCCAATAGTAGGGCCGCTCCGTATCCCTCTGCGACGACGTTCACCTGCGCACAAAAGCTGCACCAGCGTCCGACTATGTCGTGACAGCGCGGCGCGCCATTTCTCGTGAACAACAACTCCCACGGAACATCCGCGCCCTCTTCCGTGATCCTCCCAGCGGTTAATGATTGCGTGATTGCAGCGTAGAAGGAAACCGTACGGTCGAGAAAGCAAAGGGATGTGAGAGGAAACGGGTAGGGACGATAATGCGAGCCGCCTTCCTGCATAGTGTCGCGCCCAAAATTCGACAAGACCGCCGATTGCATACGGATCCCATGGCCCAGGAGCGGTTGAGCACGAGGGCAGTTTGCGCGTGGCGCTTCCGCGGCGGCTTAGGGCCCATGCTGAGGTATTTGGTTATCTGGCGCCGCAACACTCCCAGATAGAACGTTCCTTCACCCGCCGAATGTCGACCATTGTCCGAACGAGTGCGCCGACAGACTCATCCTCGCGTCGAGATTGGGTAAGAGGTGTTGGGCGCCGGGAACGGTTCCCAAGACGCTAAAAGGCCGACATTTGATGAGAGACAGTTCGAAGGGCATTCGGCCCGGACACCGAGCTATACGGGAGTCTCGTAAGCCGAATTGGCCGTCCAGTAGCCATGAGGGCGCCACAAACGCGTGTGCGGGGCTAATAAGGCGTAGTGAATCGCAGCCGCGACCCAAATTCGTTCACCAATCATGATCACAAGTTGTGATTTCAATAAAATCAGTGACTTAGAGAGATGCCAACCAAACGGCAGGTGAACCGCTCAATTGAGCGTTAGATCACTTGGCGGCAGCATCACCGGCCGGAAGGGCGCCGCGCAACACAAAGGACAGCAGGTCATCCGCAGACGGTTCGCCCCACACCTTAGTCGAGAGCCACGCAAAGAAAGACGTCTCGACCAGCTTGGTCAGCGCCTTGCCCGCCTTCACCTTCAGGTTCGCCGCGGGTACCAAGGCGTTGTATTCCTCGACCAGAGCGGACTGGTCTTCGTCCGAAAGCTCCGAGAAATAGCCTTTTGCATCGTGCGCTTGCGCGGCCAGATATTTGGCGCGCAGCTCGCCGGTCGTCATGGCCTCCGGCTGGCGCAGGGGAGGAGGCGCGCTCGACGGCGCCGTCGCTTCGGAAGCCGCGCCGTCGCCCCAGCCCGCTGCCAGGGCGCGCCGAAAATAGGCGGGCACGTTGTCCAGCGGGGGCGAATTCTTCCTCGTCTGACGGGCTTTCGTATACGCGATGGCACCCTTCAGCTTCTCGTTGGCATGCGAGCGCGCGAGCTTGCGCGCCTCCGACAACGGCACACCGAGCTTCGTGATCGCCAGCACGAGATCGGGATCAGCGTCGGTCTCAGCGCTGTTCGTCTCCTTTCTCGTCACCTTGAACTGCAACGCGACGACGGAGCGCCCGTTCTTGAACTCCACCAGTTCGATCGTATGCTCCGACAGCTCGTTCACTTCCGCGATACAAGGCGCGAGAACCGCTCGCTTGAAGATCTTGTATTCCTTGTACTTGGTCGCCCCTTCCTCCTGCCCGAGGATCAGGTCTTTGAACCGCGCGAGCGGCATGCGCGCCGTTTGTCCGACACGTTCATACCGGACCGTGTTCTCCCACAGAGCGAGCGAGTGCGCCCGCCGGAACTGCGCCGCAATGCGCAGATCGAGCATGGCGTACTTCTCCGGATCCAGAAGCTCCGAGCGAATTTCAGCCGAGAACGAATAGTGCAGCAGCGAGCCGTCGATACGCGCACCCGCGATCAGCCCCGAAGCCGTCCACGCGCCTTTGGTGCCATCCGTATTCAGGTGATCCCAATCGACGACGATCCCGATCAGCGACCGGATCGTATCCTTGATATAGCTGACGTTGTTGGTCGTCAGTTCGAGCATGCTCTTGATCTCGGGTATCGGCATTTCGAACTGGGCGCGCCCGGGCTGAGCCTGGTTCTGCGAGATGGCGTTTTTGATCAGCGCATTGAAAATGCGTCGCTGCTGAAGCGAGATGATTCCCTTCTTGGGCGAAGCGTGAATCGCCTGGACTGCCTTTTTGAGCAGTTGGGGTGCGGGCGATTGCTGAAACAAGGCGAGCTGGCCTTCTTTGCGCTGTTTCATAAGGTCTCGGCGACTGAATATAGGTGAAATGCTAACAGTAGCGTGTTCACCTATCAACCGGCCAGATCCGGTTCACGCCTTGCATTCCGGTACAAACCGAGGTCCTGGCTCGACAGAATCGGCGAGAGCCGACGGCGCTTCTACTCCTTCCTGGAGCTTGTTTATTAAGGATTTTCAGGCCGAAGTTCCCCGTCGGTCCACCTCGTCCGCCACACGATTTCGACACGCGCCCATCCCAATGCGATGCACCTTATCCTGCCCCAACGCCGTTCACCTTATGCCGTCGGCTGTCCGCGTCCTCGCGCCGATGCAATGCCGAACCTGCGCTTTCTGCTTCTGAGCGTCCCAAAACCGTTCACCTAAGGCTCGACCCTGGTGGCCCACCCGACCTCAACCCATCATCCGCCGCTTGAACTCCCAGCCATCGGGCATTCGATCCCAATGCAGTTCACCTTTGGGCGACGAGGCTCCTTTAGCTACTTGAATCATCTGGAAAAACGGCTTGGGCCACGCGAAAAACCCGTACCGGCCCATCTCCCAAATTCGTTCACCTTTGAGCCGGCAGTCTCTTCCTTGCCACTTCATCCCAATTCACTTCACCTGATTCCCATGTCCACTCACCCCCTGTCCCACAGCCATTCACCAAAGTAACAAGCCCGTGCACCACAGGTCCCAATGCAGTGCACCTAAACCACAACCAGCTTCACCAGTCGCTCAATTTCGTCCGTAAAATCAATCACTTCGCGGACGTAAACGTATGTAAACGATTCAAAGTGTTATTCAAAGTAAACAACGTGAGTCCATAAAAAACTTCCCGACCTACACCACGTCCTACTCCACATGCCCCTGCAAGTCCCAAAAGCATGACCCTTTTCCGATCGATGTCCTGCGCGCGACTCCCTTCCGGAAAACCGTCGGGCGTGAACTCCCCAATAATCGATTCGCCCACTGATCGCGACGATTCGTCACCGCTCAGGCTTACGGACAACGCACTCGTCCCTTTGAAGATCCGATTGCAAAACTTCGCCCGAACCGCGCGCCCATCGAACACGATCAACGCCGCGCATCGTGATGCTCCCCAATGTGCGCGATACGCCTTTCCCTCAACCTTTCACACGAACTCAATCCGAGCCGCTGAGGTGAACCCCCTTGGGGTCCAGTCGTTCGTAACCCCAAAGCGGTATCGAACAGAGCGCAATAACGATTGCTGACATCCACCGCCCACGCGACCCCAACCGTCCACGTAACGCGTAGCCGGAGCGAGTCCATGTCCATATCGGGTCAAGTGCACGTCCCGCATAACCAGCCGACGTACGGCCCACGCAGACCACACTCGATTGAACACGCCAGTTCCCCGATTCCCGGCCCCGTGAACTAACCAGCCCGTTCCCTCGCTCACCGATGGCCAGCGGCTCGATTCTGCAAGCCTGTTAATGCAATGGTATGTTCATGCAACAACTGGTTTTCCCGAGCCCGACTTCGCCAACAAACGAATGGTCGACGCTACGGCTCGACAGCTTTCGCAAGCAAACCAGTGCGAGGACGTACGCGGGCATCGGGGCCGCGCCCTCGTTCAACCTTCAATCCTTTCTGTAAATTCGAGACACTATGTTGACGGAAAACAATCCGCCGACGGGTAGCTACTTGCCGGCGAACGACAGCGTGTCGTCCTCGTTGCGGCAGTGGCTGGCCGTCGGAGCGGTAACGATCGGTGCATTCGCGTTTGTCACGACCGAATTCCTGCCGGTGGGCTTGCTGCCGCATGTCGCCCGCGAACTGAATGTATTGCCCGGAACGGCCGGACTGATGGTCACTACGCCCGGCGTCATTGCAGCGATCTCCGCGCCCGGACTCATGCTCGGAGCGGGGCGCATGGACCGCCGCTTCGTCTTCCTGTTCCTGACCGCGCTGCTTCTGGCTTCGAACCTTCTGTCTGCGTTCGCGCCGAATTTCACCGTGATGCTCATGGGGCGGGCGCTGCTGGGCGCCGCCCTCGGAGGATTCTGGACGCTGGCAACTTCCGCCGCGGCCCGCCTCGTGCAACCCAGGGACGCTGCAAAGGCGATGGCCATGATCCTGACCGGCGTGACCTGTGCCACGGTGATCGGCGTGCCGCTCGGCACCTTCATCGCAGGCCTCGCGTCCTGGCGCTGGTCGTTTCTGGCGACCGGCGGCCTCGTCGGCGTCGCACTCGTGGCGCAACTGTTCCTCGTTCCGTCGCTGCCGTCAGGCGTTGCGTTGCGGTTTTCGGACCTGTCGTCGCTCGTGCGGCGCTCTCATCCGCGCAGAAGCCTGTTGATGGTGGCGCTCGTGTTCGGCGCTCACTTCTCCTCGTACACGTACATCACGCCATTCCTGCTGCACGATGCGAACTTCGACATGTCGACGATCACCTGGCTGCTGCTCGGCTTCGGCATCATCGGCTTCGTTTCCAACTTCGTCGCTTCGGCCACGGTCGTGCGGAACCTGCGGCCATCGGTTGCCGCGATGGTGTCGCTCTTGATGTTCGCTCTCGTGCTGATGCCCGTCCTGCGTCATTCGCAGTTCGGCGTGATCGCCGTCGTGCTGGCCTGGGGAATCTCCTTCGGCGCGCTTCCGCTCTGCTTCAGCGTGTGGATCCAGCGAGCGACGCCCGACCAGCCCGAAGCCGGGTCGGCGCTTTTTGTCAGCATCATTCAGGTCGCGATCGCGGTGGGTTCGTCGGTGGGCGGGGCGGTGGTCGATCACGTCGGCATCCGCGCCGACTTCCTGTTGGGAAGTTCACTGGCGCTGCTGGGTCTCGCGGCGCTCGCGAGCATCGGCACGCAAGCGCAAAGCGCCGCGCGCGATGCGCTTCCTTGCAGGGCGACACCCGAGTAGCGAGGGCAGGGCGGGGCGTTCTTCATGATCGACGCGCGGTGCCGGGCACGTGCTTGGCGCGCGTCTCGGCGGCGTGGCGGAGCGATCGGGCCATACGTTCTGGCACATGCTTCGCGGGCCCGCCCGTGGCGATTGTCAGCGAATGGAGGCGTCCTGTCCGAGACGCGCCATCGCCGACTCGAACTGTTCCGCCCGCAGCGCACGATGCTGAAAACCGCCCTGACTGGACGGAATGCCAATACCGCACAAGGCCCGATGCTGCGTTTCCGTTTCCACGCTATCCGCGATGATCCGCAAACTGAAACAGCTTGCGAGATACATGATCCCGCGAACGATTTCGGCGCCGCGCTTGACGATCGCGTCAGCGGCATGGTGCTGCGCGAGCAAAAAAACGAACTAAGCGCGCTTGCCAGGCCGCATGCGCAGCAGGCGAGAGTCGACGTCTCCTGGATATCGACGCGCGGAGAAACAAAGGGCCGCAGCATCGCGAAGACCTCGAGTTAAACGATGACGAGCTGCAGTCTTCGCGCCCGCCCTGACGAGCGACCGGCTCAGCCGCCAAGGTGAAGCGGATTGGGGCGAGCAGGCGCATCGACGCTTGCGATCGCCACCGTGCTGTCAATGGCGCAGGCCGCAAACGGCGTGTCTCACGCAGCGAAAGCGGGCCGTCGCGCGTTCGCTTCATCCGGGCAGCGGGCCTGTTTCACGCGGCGCCTCAACCGGCGGCGACATGGTCGAGCGTCGACGCGATCGTCAGTCGCGCGCGCGACAGGCACGCGATCACCGATTCGATCGGAATATCGAGCACCTCGCCGGTCTCGGCGTAGTCGAACCCTTCGACCTGCACCAGGATCAACACCGCGCGCTGGGCCTGCGGCAAGCGCTCGACAGCGCGAATGATTCGCGCGTGCAGTGGCGACTGATCCGCTTCTTCGGCTCCCGGCCCGTCGCTCATTTCCAGCATCGCGCGGGACCACGGTGCGTATGAGAGTTTAGGGTCGCCACGCGCTCGAAGATCGTCGCTCCAGATCGCCCATACGATCGAGAACATCCAGCAGATGGGCGACACGTTTTCCCGGCGGCGTTGTGATTGTTCGACACTGCGCGTACAGGCACGTCGAACCAGGGCTTCCGCGTCGGAGGTGTCTCCCGAGATGCGCAGGGCGAATGCCCAGAGTCTTGGCAACAACGATGCGAGCAGGCTCGCCTGATCGACGGACTGAACGCGAGGCCCGCTGCTCGAGGCATCGCGCGCGCGGCCCTTCGTCGCGCGAGCACCATTTGCATGCGTGGTCGGAGTCATATGAACGCCCGTTGAGTCCTGGGTCGGACCGTCCAGCCGACAGCGCAAAGCGCCGGGCGTAAGTTTCTGCGGAGATCCCGCACGGGCGCCTCACGTGCACGGGTTTCGCCGGCTTCATGTTGCGAGCGAGCGGCGATATCACGGCGCTTCGCGGCATGAACGTTCTCAGTCACCTGATCCTTCTCGATCTGAATCTCGATCGCACGGCGTCTCCTTGACGAAAGCCGGCGCGCGGCAAGGCCGCTGGCGTCGCCGTCGAAACGCGCGGGCGAGGGCGCAGCGGCGCGCTTGCCGATTTCTTCGGGCCTCTCGCGCCGATGCTCCACGTTCAAAGGACTTGGCTCCCTGCTTCGGCAAGCGCTTCGACATCGACGGACCTGAGATGCGGTGCGCGCTCATGCAAATGGCGGGCAGGCGTGCGGTCGATCAGCAGACTCAGCAGTTCCGGGCGGCTATAGTGGCCGGTCGAGTCCATCATTCGCTTGCGTTCGTTGATCAGGCGGAAGTCGAGGTCCGCGATCACCTCGCCTTCGCCGGAGCGCAGCGGCTCGCCCATCAATTGTCCCGACGGCGAGACGATCGCGGTAAAGCAGCCGCTCGAGATCGGACCAATCGGAGATCCCGTGTCCTTCATGATCCGGGCCTGCTGTTCGGCATCGAGCCAGGCGGTCGCGTTGACGACGAAGCAGGCCGATTCCAGCGCGTGCTGGCGAATGTTCACCTCCATCTGCTCGGAAAACAGGTCCCCTCCGAGCGAGCCGGGATACATCGCCGAATGGATCTGCTCGCCGTCGGCCATCAGCGCGTAGCGGGCGAGCGGCAGGGAGTGCTCCCAGCATGCCAGCTGGCCGATGCGGCCGGCCGCGCTGTCGACGGCGCACAGTCCGGAGCCGTCGCCCTGTCCCCAGACGAGGCGCTCGTGGTACGTCGGGGTGATCTTGCGGCGGCGCTGGATCAGGGTGCCGTCGGCATCGAACAGCAGTTGCGTGTTGTAGATCGTGCCGCCATCGCGCTCGTTGACGCCGATGGAGACCACCATGCCCGCCTGCCGGCACGCCTCGCCGATGGCGTCCGTCGTGACCGACGGCACGGTCACCGACTGCTCGAGGAGCCGATGGTGTTCGGCGCTCATCGCATAGGGCGCCTGCACGAGCGAAAAGTAGGGGTAGTACGGGACCACGGTCTCCGGGAATGTGGCGAATTGCACGCCCTGGCGGCCGAGTTCGAGAATTTTCGCGACGACCTTCGCGACCGTTCCCTCGCGGCTATATAGCACCGGGCTGATCTGTACTGCCGCGGCTTTGATGGTAGTCATGCTGCATCCTTTCAATTGTCTGGAGAGATGTCTCTCGCAAAGTGGGATTCGATCGGCGCATGCCGTGAAACTGCTCACCCGCCCGGACTCGCCGGATTCGCGGATCGCAGGTATTGCCGCTCGATGCCGTATTTATATCGCCGCTTGTTCATGTCTCAAAGGACGTATAAAGTACGTTTTCAGGACATCAGCCGGAAAGCCCCGAACATGCCAGCCCTGTCAGTCGCCTTTATTGTTTTCGACGGTTTTCAGTCGATGTCGCTCTCCGCGCTCCCCGTGTTCGAATACGCCAACGCAACGGCTGGAGAGGCGGTCTACGAAACGGTCGTTCTGTCCGAGCACGGGGGGATCGTGCGTTCGTCCATGGGCCTCTCGGTCGTGACGGAACCCTTTGACGACCAGGTCTTCGATACCGTGATCGTCGGCAGCGGGGACTCCGTCATCGAGGCGGCGCCCCCGGGCCTGCTTGCCTTTGTGCGCGACCATGCGCGCACGGCGCGTCGCACGGCGTCGATCTGCTCCGGCGCATTCGTGCTGGCGCAGGCGGGGCTGCTCGACGGCCGCCGGGCAACGACGCACTGGAACTACGCGCCGGCGCTCCAGGCCCGGTATCCGTCGATTCAGGTCGATGCCGACCGGATTTTCGTCGTCGACGGTTCGATATGGACGTCGGCCGGCATGACGGCCGGCATCGACCTGGCGCTGGCGATGGTCGAGAACGATCTGGACGCGGACAAGGCCCGGCGGGTGGCGCAGACGCTCGTGGTGTACCACCGTCGCGCGGGCGGCCAGTCGCAGCATTCGACGCTGCTCGAACTCGCGCCCAAGTCCGACCGTATCCAGACCGCACTGACGTACGCGAGGCGCAATCTCGCCTCGCCGCTGTCCGTGGAGCAGCTGGCGGACGCCGCGCGCCTCAGTCCGCGCCAGTTCAGCCGCGCGTTTCGGGCGGAAACCGGCCAGTCGCCCGCGAAGGCGATCGAAAACCTGCGTCTGGAAGCGGCGCGGATCATGCTGGAAGACAGCCGGCACACGCTCGACCAGATTGCCGGACAGACCGGCTTTCACGATGGCCGGCGCATGCGGGAGGCCTTCCTGCGGGTCTTCGGACAGCCCCCGCAGGTGTTTCGTCGCCGCGCGAAGTATGAAACCGGCGTGAGTTGATGGCGCTCAATGGCGTGTGAGGAGGGCGCGCGCAGTCCGCATGCGGCGATCAATCTCCGCCATGGTTTTTTGTTCGCCCTCGATGCGCGCGCGCATGCATGTGAGCCATGCGGTCAATGCTTGCGAAAGCGGCTAATATCCGGGTCTCCATCGTGGGACGATCCCCCATGCATCAACTGACTGCTTCCGACGAGTTCTTCGACACGCTGATTGTCGGCGCGGGCTCGATCGGCGTGGCTGCCGGCTACTTTCTCAGCCGCGCGGGAAACAAGGTGCTGCTGCTCGACGCAGGCGATCCGCCTCATTCCGGCGGCTCGCATCATGGCAGTACGCGTCTTATCCGGCACGCATACGGAGAGGGGGCGGCCTATGTCCCGCTGGCGCTGCGGGCGCAGCATCTCTGGCTTGCGCTCGAGCAGGAAGCGCAGGCGCCCATTTTTACGCGGACCGGCGTCGTGAACATCGGCACGCACGATGACCCGTTCATGCGCGAGGTCGCGAGAAGCGCGTCAGAGTACGGATTGGCGCTGGAGTTTTTCGACGGTCCGCAAGCCAGCCGGCGATGGCCTGCATGGCGGCTTTCGCCCGGTCAGATGGCAGCCTTCGAACCCGACGCCGGGGTGCTGTACTGCGAGCAGGCTGTGCTCGGCTTCCGGCGGCTCGCCACCGCGCTCGGCGCGCAGCTTCGCGCGAACACGATGGTGGCGCGCATCGAGTTGCTCGATCAGGGCGGCGTCGGCGTCGTCACCGATCGGGGCGAGCGCTTCACGTGCCGCGATTTGATCGTGTGCGCCGGCAGATCGTGCCGTGATTTGCTCGAACCCCTGGGCCTCCGGGTTCCCGTTACCCGCGTCAGGAAATCCTTTGCGTGGTTCGACGGCGACCCGCTCCTGTTCGCACCGGACGTCTTCCCCGGTTTCGCCATCGCTTCGGAGGCGGGGCAGTACTATGGATTTCCTGATCTGGACGGCAGCGGCCTGAAAGTCGGCCGCCATGATGGCGGTCAGCCCGTTGGAGCGAACGCACCGCTCGCTCCTTTCGGCGACGACCCTTCCGATGTATCCGATCTCGAAGGGTTCTTGCGGCGTCATCTGCCGGGCGCGGGAAAGCTGCGCACGGGAAAGACCTGCGAGTACGACATGACGCCGGACGAACATTTCATCATCGACAGGCTGCCTGCCTGCTCGCGCATCCACGTCGCAACCGGTTTCTCCGGACACGGGTTCAAATTCGCCAGCGCGATCGGAGAGGCGTTGGCCGAACGCATCACGCTGGGTGCGAGCCGTCTGGATCTTTCGCCTTTCTCGATGGGGCGGTTCGGCGGACTGGATCGCGCTTCTGCCGAAGGCCCGTCCTGACGCGCGCCATCACGCTTCACGCCTGCTGCGCGGTCATGCGGCGAATACGCGTGTCATTCTCACGGTGGCTATTCTGTCCGTCACGGGAACGTCCATCCAACCAGACGTCGCGGAATAAGTTCGCGCGCCAGGTGTTATCAACAATGCGTTGTCCCGCATAACGTGCGGCCGCGCCTGCGTGCCTGGCTCTTGCGTATGCCAGCGGCGCATCCGTCAATCGCTCGTCGGCGGGACTCGCGTCTTCCACGAGCAAGCAGCCGAAAGCCGGGCAGGGAAATGGGTCGCTTCAAAGATATCTTCGGGCAAAGCCTGAGCGCAGAACGTGCCGACACGATCGAAGGGTGGAATCGAGCCATCCTCGATTACTTCACGTTCAAGGGCGATCCGGTGTCGGAGGCGCTCGAACTGGCGCACGACCGATCGTTCGTGATGGGCGACGTGTTTGCCGCAACGATGCTCGTCTTCGACGGCGCAACCGCAAGTTCACCGCAAGTCAGCAGCATTCTGCGCAGGCTCGAAGCGCTCCACGATGCAGTGAGCGCGCAGGAGCAGGGCCACATACGCGCGGTACGTGCCTGCGCCGAGGGCGGCATCAGTCTGGCGGCCGGATGCTGGGACAGGGTTCTGATGGAGCATCCCCTCGATATCGTCGCCATGAAGCTCGCTCATGAAGCCTATTTCCTGATCGGCGATGCGAACGGCATGCTGCGGTCCGTATCCGCCGCGCTTCCTCACTGGCGTCCCGACATGAAAGCATACGGCTTCGTGCTCGGGCAGCATGCTTTCGGACTGGAGGAATGCCATCAGTACGCGGCCGCGGAAGGGCCGGCGCGGCTTGCGCTCGAACTCGAACCGGACGATTGCTGGGCGCTCCACGCGCTGACGCACGTGTACGAGATGCAGGGCCGCCACTTCGATTGCCTGTCGCTGCTCGATGCGATGCGCTCGCGGTGGGTGAATCAGCCGCTCCTTGCCGCGCACATCTGGTGGCATCTTGCGCTTCGGTACGTCGCGGACGGCAGATTCGAGCAAGCGCTTGCGGTCTACGACGAGCAACTCGCCAAAGTGAATGTGAGCAGCGCCTTTCGCCTCACGGACGGCACTTCGTTGCTATGGCGTCTCGAACTGGCGGGCGCGAGTGTCGGCGACCGATGGGCCGAACTGGCCGACAAGTGGTCGGCGCATGCCGGTCGGCACGCGAACGGATTTCTGGACGTACACATTGCGATGGCGCTTGCCGCCGCCGGACGACAATCCGAAGTCGAAAGATTTCTGGCTGGCTTCAACGAAGACGCTGGCGAGACGACGAGCGAACTCGGCGAAATCCGTCGACAGGTGACCGCGCCGGCGTGCCGTGCGCTCGTGGCCTATCGTGCGGGCGACGACCGTACCGCGATCGGCACGCTGGCCTCGCTGCTGCCGGCGCTCCATCGTATCGGCGGCAGCAACGCGCAGCGCGACCTGTTCGATCGCACGTTGAGCGCGAGCATGCTGCGCGCGGGAGAACTGGCGCGGAGTCGCGGTTTTCTGCTGCGATTGCTTGCGGAGCACCCGAATGCGGCATGGGTGCTCGACGACATGGCGACGCTCGAAGCGCAATCGAACGACCCGGCGATGGCGTCCGTTTATCGCGCCCGGGCGTCGCTTGCCGTTGCGCCGATAGCGGAGAACGGCCGCTCGCGCGCATCACTGGCAGGCGGAGCGCGGCATCAGCGTTCCGATCGACGGCATTGACCGCATCCTCGCTCGCGCGGCAGCGATCGATGGTGTCCCGGCATCGCGTTTGGAGCGTCACGCGGACGTCGGTTGCGATGCCGGAATCAGCTTTCGTCGTCGTCGATTTCCTTGCGGTCGCGCCGCTCCTCATTGCCACGGCGCGCACGCAGGCGCTGGCGCGACAACACGGTAATGATCTCGCCGGTGGTCGCCCCGGCAGGAACTTCGTTGCGAATGACTTTCGGCACCATCGGCAGACCCGCGCGTTGCCTTCGGAGGGCCTTGGCGATGGCTCTCCGGCAATCTTCTCCGTGGCAATCCCACTCGTCACGAATCTTTTCGCAGTAACGGCACTTGTTCATGGTGAATAGTCTACCGCGCAATCACGCGGGGGAATCTTGCCGGTCCATGGCCGCCGATGCCCGCCGTGCGGCCTCCCGGCAGCCATTTTCGCACGGGCGTTCGGAGCGCGTATTCGCTTGCTTCGCACACCCTGCTGGTGTGAATCGCAAAAGCGGGGGTTCGCGCGGCGGTCACACTTCGCGAGCGTCCTCGCACGCACGGCCCGCATCACGGGCGGCGTGCAGATGCGCCGTGGATACGCTTCGCATTCACCCTGATCGGCGCGCGATTGACATCACAACATCAACGAGGTGGTGGATAATCCGATTTTCCCTCGATGGGCCAGCGCAGGGCGGGTCGATGCAAAATGCAGTCGGCGCGCCGGGCATTTCGGGAAAAATGTCGTCTGTGCGCAAACGGATCGAAGCCAATCATCATGTGAATGATTGTCTCGCGCAGCCAGAGGGAACGCACGCATGCGTTGTTTTAGCGCGGCCCGTGCGACGATACTCGATCCATCAATGAGCCCCGCAAACTGAACACAATGTCGACGACCAACGCTCCCCAGTCATCGCAGAATGAAGTACTTAACGCCATGCGCAAGGAGCGCAAGCGCGTGGAGATTTACCTCGTCAACGGCATCCGGCTGGTCGGTCATATCGAATCGTTCGACCCGTACCTGGTCATGCTGCGCACGCCCGTCGGCGTCCAGGCGGTGTACAAGCATGCCATCTCGACGCTGCAGCCCGAGTCGGGCGCGAGTCGCGGCGGCCCACGCAAACCGCCGAGGGCGAAGCCCGACGCGACCGGCGACGCGCCCGTCGTGATTCAGCGCAAGCGCCGCGCAATGCCGGGCGATAACCGGGAATAGGCGACGCGCCGTTGCTCGCGGCGCGCGCGCCGGCCGGCGTGAGCACCGCTTCGCAACATAGGCTGTGATCTCAAAGCCACGTCGAATTTTGATCGACTAGGGTTTTCCCTGATCTCGTGCCTATACTGTCCGTGACTTTCTTGTGCACCAACCCGTCCCACGACAGGAGCACCAGATGCATGGACATCGAGACCACAGGGTAGTGATCGTCGGCGGCGGAGCGGGAGGACTCGAGCTCGCGTCCCGCCTTGGCAGGCGCTTCGGGCCGCGGCGCGTGACGCTCGTCGACAAGCACCTCTTTCACATCTGGAAGCCGAGCCTGCATGAAGTCGCCGCAGGCACGCTGGATGTCAACAAGGAAGGCCTTTCCTACGCGATGCTGGCCAAGCATTGCGGCTTCACTTTCGTGCCCGGAGAAGTCCTTGGTCTGGACCGCGCAGGCAAGTTTGCGCATCTCGGGCCGCTCATGTCGGATCAGGGCGAAGAAGTCGTGCCGCCTCGTGACGTGTCCTACGATTCGCTGGTATTCGCGGTCGGGAGCAAGTCGAATTTCTATGGCACCCCGGGAGTCGCGGAGCACGCGTTCGCCCTCGACTCGATGACCGAAGCCGAGCGTTTTCGCCTCAGGCTGCTGCGTGCGTTGAACGCGATGCATGCCGCGAAGCGCGCGGGCAACGGGCGGCCGCTCAATATCGTGATCGTGGGCGGCGGCGCGACGGGGGTCGAGCTGGCGGCGGAGCTGCGCGAAGCGTGTGCGAGCATCACGCTCTATGGGCTGACCGGCATCGAACCTCGCGAAGACATTCGCATCACGGTCATCGAAGGCGCACCGCGCATCCTGGCACCGCTGCCCGAAAAGCTCTCACAGGCGGCTCACGCGCTTTTGTCGGCGCGAGGCATCGACGTGATGACCGGCGTTCGCGTGGCAAACGTCGAGGCGAACGGGCTGAAGGACACGCGTGGAACCTTCTATCCGGCGGACATCTGCGTCTGGGCAGCCGGCATCGAGGCGCCCGCGTTCCTCGGCGAACTGGGGCTCGTCACGAACGGGCTGAATCAGCTGGTCGTGGACGAATTCCTGCGTACCGTCGACCCCGATATCCACGCACTCGGAGATTGCGCCCAGGCGCCGTGGACGGCACGTTCGAAGTCCGTGCCTGCCCGCGCCCAGGCCGCGCATCAGCAGGCCGCGTATCTGTTCAGGAGCCTGACGTCGCGCATGAAAGGGGCGCAGCGCTCGTCCGGTCCGTTCGTCTATCGCGACCACGGATCGCTGGTTTCTGTCGGGCAGGCGGAAGGTGTCGGGAGTCTGATGGGCGTGCTGGTCGGCAAGAGTCTCTACGTCCAGGGCCAGTTGGCGCGGATGATGTATGCCAGTCTCCATCTTCTGCACCATCAGGCCGTGATCGGGACGCTGCCGACGGCCCTTGCCGCGCTCGGCCGTTTCCTGATGAAGCGGACATCGCCGCGCGTCAAGCTGCACTGATCGAGAACATGCCGCTGCGCTGAATGCGGCGGCTCTCCCGATGATCGCGATGGCCCGAACCTTCCCTCGATCTGACGCAACTAACTGTCTGTCCTTCAACCGCCTGGCAACGAAATGCCGGCGGTGGGGCACCAAACACTGTTCGTCAATGAACCCCCGGAAACCGTATATACTGTTTATACCGTTATTACCGGGAACATCGATGAATACACCTAGTACGAAACCGCCGACCAAGAAAGCCTTCCACTTTCCGAAGAGCGGCGAAAAGCCCCTCCCTGCAGCCGACGCACCGGCCGCGAAAGCTCGCAAGCCCGCAGTGAAGACAAAGCCCGCGAAGGAAATCAAGGCGGCCGTGAAGACGGGGGCCGCATCGAAGAAGACGTCATCCGCAAAGAGCGAAGCAAAGGAAGTCGCAGTCAAGGTGCCGGAGCCTGCCACCAACGGATCGACTGAAAAGCAGCGGCGTGTGAAGAAGGAAAAGGTCGTTCGCGACAGCTTCACCATGCCCAAGTCGGATTACGAGAAAATCGCCGCACTCAAGAAGCGCTGTCTGGCTGCGGGCGTCACCGCCAAGAAGAGCGAACTGTTGCGCGCCGCGCTTCAGTTGCTCGCCGGAGCGTCCGAAAAGCAGCTCGTTGCGGCGGTATCCGCGCTCGAGCAAGTCAAGACGGGACGCCCCGCAAAGTCCTAGTCATGCCGCGCGGCCGATTGCATGGCGCAGTCGCCCGCGTCGTGGATTCGCCCCGAACAGCGGCTTGCAGCCGGTCCGTGCGCGTACACGCGAGCGGCCGCAAGCCGCGCACGAATTGATCGGACACGGTGAGATCCGCACGCCGCGTCCGATCTCGCCTCCCGCACGGTGCATGGCGCGGCAAGCTTGCTCCCGATCCACGGGACAAAGCACGCGGCGGCCCATCAGCGCGGCGAGGCGGATCGGCAGGGCGTCGTCGAACGTGCCGTGCGCGGCGAAGACCGGCGTGTCGCGGTTCGCCTCGCCGAAGCCTGCGTCGATCAGGTTCCTCGCCGTCTCTGAGACCGTACCGGAGTGGTCGTTTCAGCCTCCACGCTATCACCCGTGGCAAAGCGCACCGGAGCCGGCTGGCATCCCGCAGACCCGCAGTCGTTCATAAACATAAGTCTATGATGTGTTAAACAATGTTTAACTGTCGTGAATGCACGTGGGGCGTTATTCTCGAGGAGCAGTTCCGAGGCGGCCGCGGGCTCGTAGCGTGGCGCGCGGCGATTGCATCGCGCACCCGCAGCGGTGCCAGCGAGCCACCAACGTGTACGCATAAGGAGACGGTGCGGGTCGCACCGCGCATCAGCCGCATATGACGACTACCCTTGTTTATTCCCACGCCGCGTGTCTGGAACATCGTCCGGGACCTGCTCATCCGGAGTCGCCCGAGCGCCTGAAGGCCGTGCTCGGCGCGCTGCGCGCGCCTGAGTTTTCGTCGCTGGAGTGGCGGGAAGCGCCGATGGGCACGCTCGAACAAGTGGAATTGATCCACGACCGCGACTTCGTCGACGAAATCGCGGACATTGCCCCGCAGCACGGCTACATACCGCTCGACGGCGGCGACACGGTGATGTCGCCGGGATCGTGGGAAGCGGTGATGCGTTGCGTCGGCGCGGCCTGCGCCGGCGTCGATGCGGTGATGGACGCGCAGGCGCGCAACGTGTTCTGTGCCACTCGCCCGTGCGGCCACCACGCCGAGCCGGCCCGGGCAATGGGCTTTTGCATCTTCAACCAGGCCGCGATCGCGGCAGCCTACGCTTACGAAGTGCACAAGCTGGAGCGCGTCGCGGTCGTCGATTTCGACGTGCATCATGGCAACGGCACGCAGGCGGCGTTTTTCAACCGACCGGAGCTTTTCTACGCCTCCAGCCACCAGTCGCCGCTCTATCCCGGCACGGGTTCCGCGTCGGAGACCGGCGTGAGCCACAACATCGTCAATGTCCCGCTGCCTCGCGGCTGCGATTCGGCGCTCTTTCGCGCCCGGATCGAGGCGGACATGTTGCCGGCGGTGCGCCAGTTCAACCCGGAACTCATCATCATTTCAGCCGGCTTCGACGCGCACCGTCTGGACCCGCTCGCGGGCCTGAGCCTCGAAGACGACGATTTCGGCTGGATTACCCGTGAGCTGATGCGTATCGCCGATGCGGCGTGCGAAGGGCGCATCGTGTCGATTCTGGAGGGCGGCTACAGTCTGGACGGGCTGGCTACGGGTACCGCCGCGCATGTCCGGGCGCTGATGGGCGTCCAGGCTCGCTGAGCGGATCGGGCCGCAATTCGTTCATTACGGCTACGCCCGGTTTCCGAAGCGTTCTCAGCAGGGGAAGCGAAACAGCGCGCGCGGGGCGTCGCGCAGTATCACCCTGCGCACCGAAGCGTCCGGCACCCAATGGTCGAGCGCATCGCGCGATGCGCCATAGTCGATCAGCTCCTGATGCTGCGTGTGCGGCCAGTCGCTTCCCCACACCAGACGAACGGCGCCGAACGAGTCCAGTAACGCGTGGGCCAGTTCTTTCCCCACGTCGAGGCCCGACGTGCCGCCTCCCGACCGGTAGGCCGCCGAGAGCTTCACCCAGACCCGCCCGCTTTGCGCCGTCGAGAGCAGATAGCGGAAACCGGGATCGCTCGCGCCGAGTGCGGGCTCGGGCCGGCCGAAATGATCGACCACGACGGTGCAGCCCGCCTCCAGCAGCGAGCTCACGACCATCGGCAGGTCCGCTGCGTTGCAATGGACTTCGACGTGCCATCCGAGCGCGTTCACGCGCGCGAGCAGTTCGAGCCAGTGCCGCGCGCGAAGATCGGGCAGCGGCAGCCCGATCAGGTTCAGGCGCACGCCCACGACCCCGGACGCCGCGAGCTGGCGCATCTCTTCCTCGGGGATTGACGGATCGACCACCGCGACGCCGCGAAACCGATGCGGATAGCGTCGCAGCACGTCTAGAAAGAACGAGTTGTCCGTGCCGAGAAAGCTGGGCTGCACGAGCACGGCATGCGTGATGCCGCGGGTTCGCAGATGATCCGCGTAGACGTGGAGTGTCGCGTCGTAATCCGGCGCGTGGCGCCGCTGCGGCGCGAGCGGCAGGCCGCGCACGAACACGTGGGCATGAGTGTCGATGGCTTCGACGGCTGTGTCGTTCGACGCGAGCCATCCGGCATTTTGCGGCGCGAGCGTGCCGGTTTCGTCAGTAGGGGTCATGTGCACTGGGTTCATCGTTCGCGGATTTCGGTGAGCGGCCTTCGTCCAGCCCTCAGACGTGCGTGGCGGACCGCTTGTCGGGCGCGGGCGCCGTCTGCGGAGCGACGGTCGCGATGCGGCGGCCCTTCGTTTCGGGCAGGAGCAGCGCGGCAATGACGACGATCCCGTACGCGATGCCCGCATCGATGCCGAGCGCGGAGCCGAGCGGCATCGAGTTGCCCATGTGGCCGACGAGCACGGGAAACGCAGCCGATACCACGCGCCCGAAGTTGTAGCAGAAGCCCACGCCCGTTCCGCGCACGCCTTGCGGATACAGTTCGTTGAAGAGCGCGCCGAGGGTCGCCGGAATGCCCGCCGCGAAGAGGCCGAGCGGAAAGCTCAGGATCAGCATCGCCGTGTCGCCGATCGGGAGGAAGACATAGAGGTTGACCGTTGCCGCACAGCAGATCGCGAAGAGGATCACGTTCTTGCGGCGCCCGATCCTGTCCTGCAGCCACGCGCTCACGAAGCAGCCGATGATGAACGCGGTGATCACCACGGCCAGATAGCCGCCGGTGCCGAGCACCGACAGATGCCGCTCGGTTTTCAGATAGGTGGGCAGCCAGGTCGTGATCGCGTGATAGCCGCCGTGCGCGCCGAGCCCGATCAGTCCGCCGACGATGGTCGTGCGAAGCACCGACGGATGAAAGATGCCCGCAAGAATGGCGAACGCGCCGGGCCTGTCGGCCGGGCTCGCCGGCGCTTCGCGCGGCGGCTCGACGATATTGCGCCGCATGTAGAGCACGAGCAGCGCCGGGACGAGGCCGATCCCGAACAGCACGCGCCACGCCGCCTCGGGCGAGACATACGAGAACACGACCGTGTAGAGGAGCACCGCGCCCGCCCAGCCGAAGCCCCACGCGCTCTGCACGATGCCCATCGCCTTGCCGCGATGCTTCGCGCGGATCGTCTCGCTGAGCAGGACGGCGCCGGCCGTCCATTCGCCGCCGAAGCCGATTCCCTGCAGCGCCTTGAGCACGAGCAACTGCTCGAAGTTCTGCGCGAACGCGCTCAGGAACGTGAAGAGCGAGAACCACAGCACGGTCACCTGCAGCGCCCTGACACGGCCCACCCGGTCGGAGAGCACGCCTGCGAGCAGGCCGCCCAGCGCGCCCGCGACGAGCGTCGCGCCGCCGATCAGGCCCGCTTGCCCCTTGCCGATGCCCCAGGTGGCGATCAGCGTCGGGATGACGAGGCTGAACAGCTGCGTGTCGATGCCATCGAGCGCCCATCCGGCGAAACAGCCCCATAGCGTGCGCTTCTCCGGCGTCGATATCTCGCGGTACCAGTTCATGTATCTGTCTCCAGTGCCGGTGCGGCCGGCTCTCGTTGTCGGTGATTCGGGGGCGGTTCAGCAGTGATCGAGCGTCATGGCGTCTGATCCTGTGCTTGCATTCTAGAAATGAAACGATCCATCGCATACTATGGATACGTTGATCTTTCATATCGTTTTGATATGCTCACGCGATGGAGACACGCAATCTCAAATACTTTCTCGCCGTGGTGGACGCGGGCAGCGTCACTCGCGCGGCCGAGGTGCTCGACATCGCGCAGCCGGCGCTCAGCCAGGCGCTCACGCGCATGGAGCGCGACCTGGGCGTCAAGCTTTTCGAGCGCACGCGGCGCGGCGCGCAACTGACGGCGGCGGGGGAGGCCATCGTCGAGGATATCCGGCTGAGCGTCGCGCGTATCGATTCGGCATCGCATCGCGCCCGCGAGATCGGCGCGCAGCGCGGCGGGCGGCTGACCATCGGATTCGTGTCCGCCGCGCTGTTCGGGCTGCTGCCACGCGCGATCGCCGCGTTGCGCAGCGAAGTGCCGAACGTGGAGCTGGCGCTCCGGGAGATGAGCAACGCGGAGCAGGCGAGCGCGCTGGAGAAGGGCGGAATCGATATCGGCCTGCTGCATACGCCTGTCGCCGTGGGCGGAAGGATGCGGGAGAAGCTGATCGTGCGGGAACGCCTGCTCGCGGTGCTGCCGAGTTCCTTCGCGATCGGCGGCGACGGCCGCGTGGGCTTGCGCGATCTCTCCGAGGCCGGCCTCGTCTGGTTTCCGAGCGACCAGTTGCCGGTGATCCGCGCGGGCATATTGAGCGCGTTTCGCAAGGCCGGATGCGAAGCGAACGTGGTGCAGGACGCCAACCGGTCGCTGACCGTGCTCGCATGCGTGGCGGCGGGATGCGGCGCGTCGCTGCTGCCGCAATCGGCGACGGCGGTGCAGTTTACGGGCGTGCGCTTCTGCGACGTTCGCGACGGCGACAATCTTCCGCCGTTCGAGCTCAGCGCGATCTGGCCGATGCGCTCACGCCCGACACTGGCGGATCGCTTCGCGGCGCTGCTCGAAGCGTGAGTTGCGCGCTCATCGAACGAATACCGCGCAGGCTCGCCGGCGCCCGCCGCTTCGAATGAAGCGCTTGCGGCCGTTTTGCCGCCGGGCGGATGGCTCACACGTTGGCGCGGGATCTACCGTGATGCAAGCCGGCCCGCGAGCATCGCGCGCTTCCAGCCGAACCCGGCCACCTTGCGGTATGCGAACCCGGCTTCCTTCAGCGCGCGCTTCACGTTTCCGGCGCAGGTGTAGGTGGAGAACGTCGCGCCGTCGTTGGCGAGACGCGCGAGCGAACTGAAGATCGCGGCCGTCCACAAGTCGGGGTTCTTCGCGGGCGCAAAGCCGTCGAGAAAAACGCGTTGGCGCGCAGCGAAAGGGTGGGCAGCACGTCCGCCGCATCGCCAAAAGCGAGCGTCAGCGTCACGCGTCCCGCGTCGAACGGCAACTGGTGCGCACCGGGCACGAGCGGCGGCCAGGCGTCGGCGAGCATGGCGGCGAGTGTCGCCAGAGATTCGTCGGTTACCGTCGCCGCGTAGGCGCAGCGCAGATCCTGCGCCGACAGCGGATGCTTTTCGATCGACACGAAATGCAGCCGCTCGCAGCGCGCGGGGTCAGAGCGCCATGCGGCCCAGGTGGCGAGGAAGTTGATGCCCATGCCGAAGCCCGTTTCCAGCACGGTGAAGCGTGGTTGCCCCTGCCATCGCCCGGGGAGGCCGTTGCCCTGCAGGAACACGTGCTGCGCCTGGGCGGGCCCCGCCCACGGCGCTGTGATAGACATCGTCGAAATGAGGCGAATACGGCGTGCCGTTCGCGCGAAAAGCAAGCGTGGCTGGAATCAGCGGGCTCGTCATACGGTGAAGAAGGGCGGTCGATACAGCCGCCAGTCTAATCGCCGCCGAAATTGCGCACGAGGTCGCGTGCGAGCGCTCCGCCGCTGCCGGCCCAGAAATCCCGGTCGGCGAGGCGCACGCGTTCGGCGACGCACATCATGTGATCCCCCGCGGCGGCGCGGGCGCGGTCCGGGTCGCCCGCCGCGATGGCCGCCACGATCTTTTCATGCTCCTCGCGCACCTGAGCGACGAAGTCCATGCGGCGCGCCTCGTTCGCGCGCGTGACCTTGATGGCAAGACGAATCTGCTGCGCAAACATCTCCACGAATCTTGCCCAGTAGGGATTGCCCGTCGCCTCCGCGATGCGCAGGTGAAACTGCACGTCTTCTTCGACGCCGTCGCCGCCGGCCGCCATGGCCTCCTCGACGCGGCGCAGCGCATGCTCGATTTCCGCAAGCTGCCCGGGCGTGCGCCTGACCGCGGCGAGCGCAGCGGTTTCCGCTTCCAGTCCGCGACGCACCTCAGTGAGGTTCAGCAGCGATTGCACCGACTGCTCGGTCAGCGGATCGACCATGGCCGCATGCGGGAGCGCGGTCTTGCACACGAAGGCGCCGCTCCCCTTGCGCGTGGTGAGCATCCCGTCCGACTTCAGCAGCGCGATGGCTTCGCGCATGACGGTGCGGCTCACGCCGAAATGCACGGCCATTGCGTGTTCGGAAGGCAGCCGCGTGCCCGCGGCCAGGCCGTCGCTGCGGATCTTCGAGAGCAACTTTTCGGCGACCCGTTCACCCAGCGTGCCGGAGCTGAAAGTCCCGCTGGATTCGAGCGCGTCGGAGGAGACCGGAGGCGTCGACGGGTTCATCGGTGGTGTCCTTTCGGAGGCAGGCATCAAAGTCTCGATTGTACTCAATCCAATTTCTGTTGACAGCTTTGAAACAGCTAAATAATATCTCGCAAACAGATTTTATACATGTTGAGACAGCGGCGGAAGGCTTCTGATGTTCCCGCAGAGCCTGCCGCCGCTTCAAGGGAGACACTGGCGCCCGCGTTTCGAGCCGCGGCGTCACCGGCGCGGGTTGCGCTCCACGCGCGCTGGACAGCAGAGGAGAAGCAGCGATGAGCTTCGTGGTCAACAATGTCCAGGTGCTGTTCGCCGGACTCGCACTGGGTTCGATCTATGCGCTGGTCGCACTCGGCTTCGTGCTGATCGTTCGGGCGACCAATGTCGTCAACTTCGCGCAGGGCGACTTTGCGATGCTGGGCGGCTTCGCGATCGTCGCGTTCCTGAGCAGCGGCCTGCCGTACTGGGCGAGCTTCCTGCTCGCGCTTCTCGTGCTTGGCGTGTTCGGCGTGATCTTCGCGCTCGGGGTGTATTACCCGCTGCGTCACCGGTCGTTCCTGCCGGTGATCATCAGCACGCTGGGCGCGTCGATCTTCATGCAGAACACGGTGCTGTACCTCTTCGGCCCGCAGCCCCGCGCGATGAACCGGCTCTTCGATACGCCGGGCATCGAGGTCGGCGGCGTGTTCATGGACACGCAGTACCTCGCCATCCTCGCCTTCACCGCGATCGCGGTGACTTTCCAGTACATGCTGTTCGAGCGGACGCTGCTCGGCAAGAAGCTGCAGGCCACCTCGCAGGACAAGGACATGGCGCGGCTCGTCGGCATTCCGGTCACGGCGATGATCGCGTTCACGTTCTTCTACAGCGCGGTGCTCGGCGGCCTGGCGGGCGCGCTCGTTTCGCCGATTCTCTTCGTGTCCATCGGCATGGGCTCGATCATCGCGCTCAAGGCATTCGCGGCGGCGATCATCGGCGGATTCGGCGACATCACCGGCGCGATCATCGGCGGATTGCTGCTGGGCGTGGTGGAGAGCTTCGGCGCGCAATACATCTCGGTTGCCTACAAGGACGCCTTCGCGTTCCTCCTCTTGTTCCTGTTCCTCCTGCTGAGACCGCAAGGCATCTTCGGCGAAAAGATTTCGGAGAAGGCATGAGCCACGTTCCCGCCTCCCTCAAACCGGCATCGGCCTTGCGCCGCACGCGCTCGCCGCTGAGCCTGGCCCTGCTGCTCGCCGTCGCGATCGCGGTCGCGCTCGTGCCGTTCGTATTCACGCTCAGCCCCTATGTGCTGAACATCTTCATGCAGGCGGCCACTTACGCCATCGCTGTCCTTGGCATGACCGTGGTGCTCGGCTATACCGGCCAGATCAATCTCGCCCAGGCGACCTTCTTCGGCCTCGGCGCGTATGCCGTCGGGCTCGGCACGGTGGTGCTCGGCCTGAACTTCTGGATCACGCTGCTGCTCGGCATCGGCATGGCGACGGTAGCCGGGTTCGTGCTCGGCCTCACGACGCTCAGGCTCGGCGGCCACTACCTCGCGATGATCACGATCAGCTTCCAGCAGATCTTCGATCTCGTGCTGGTCAACTGGGCCGACGTGACGCGCGGACCGGACGGCATCGCGGGCATCGCGCGGCCATCGATCTTCGGCTTCCTCTTCGCCGACGACCGCTTCTACCTGCTCCTGTGCACCGTCTTTCTGTATGGGGCCATCGCCTTTGTCTGGTGGCTTCCGCAAACGCGCACGGGACGCGCGATGCGGGCCGTGCGGGAGAACGAACTCGCGGCCGAAGTGACCGGCGTGGACACGCTGCGGGTGAAGGTGATCGCCTTCACGTTGAGCGCGGCGCTCGCGGGGATCGGCGGCGCGTTCTACGCCGCGGGCTTCGCCTACATCAGCCCTGACAACTTCAACTTCGCCCGCTCCATCGAGTTCCTGACGATGGTGCTCCTCGGCGGCGCCGACTCCGCGTTCGGCGGCGTGTTCGGCACGGGCCTCCTGATCGTTCTGCCCGAGTGGCTGCGCTTTCTGAAGGACATCTATCTCGCGGTGTACGGCCTCGCGGTGATCCTCATCATGGTGTTCCTGCCGACCGGCATCTGGGGCATCATCCGCGGCCGGGCCGACAAGTTCAGGAAGCACGCCGCAGTCGAAGTCGACGGCATCGCCGCGCTCAAGTTCGACGTGCCGCTGGGCGACCCGGCACCGATCCTTCGCATCGTCGACGTGCAGAAGCATTTCGGCGGCGTGAAGGCAGTGGACGGCATCTCGCTCGAAGTGGCGCGCGGCACGGTGCATACGCTGATCGGCCCGAACGGCTCGGGCAAGACCACGACGCTCAACGTCCTGAACGGCATCTACAAGGCCACGGGCGGCAGCATCTTCTTCGACGGCGCCGACATCACCGCCATGACGCCGCACCAGCGCGCAGGGCTCGGGATCGGCCGCACGTTCCAGAACATCCGTCTGTTCGCGTCGATGTCGGTGCTCGAGAACGTGATGGTCGGCGCGCAGCGCGCGAACAATCCGGTCGGCGCGAGCCGCGCTGCGTTGCAGGAGCGGGCGCTGTCCGCGCTGAAGTTCGTGAACATGGCGGATCAGGCGCACACGATCGTCAAGAACCTTCCGTACGGCCACCAGCGCCTCGTCGAGATTGCCCGGGCGCTGGCGGGGCATCCCAGCTTCCTGCTGCTCGACGAGCCCGCGGCCGGCCTGAACCAGACCGAAAAGCAAAGCCTCGGTGAACTGCTCAAGCGGCTGAAGGGGCACGGTCTCACCATTTTTCTCATCGAACACGACATCAGCCTGATCGAGCAGGTCTCCGACACCATCACGGTGCTGAACTTCGGCAAGAAGATCGCGGAGGGCGAGCCGGGCTACGTGCTGCGTCATCCGGATGTCGTCGCCGCCTATCTCGGGGAGACCACTCATGCCGCTGCTTGAACTGCGTAACGTCGAAAGCCACTACGGGCACGTGCAGGCGCTGAGCAACCTGTCGCTGCACGTCGAGCAGGGCGAGATCGTCACGCTTCTCGGCGCAAATGGTGCTGGCAAGAGCACGACGCTGCGCAACATCTCGGGCCTCGTCGCGCCCACGCGCGGCGAAATCCTGTTCGAGGGCAAGCCGATCAACCGGATATCGCCGGAAAAGATCGTGCGTCTCGGCCTCGCACACGTGCCCGAGGGGCGCCGCGTGTTTCCCGGCCTGACGGTGCGGGAGAACATCATGATCGGCGCATCGTCGCGCGGCCATCTCGGACGGCGGCAGCTCGACACTGAAGTCGAGGAGATGTTCGCGATCTTTCCCGACCTCAAGCGGCTGTCCGGTGCCCTCGGCTGGAGTCTCTCCGGCGGCCAGCAGCAGATGCTCGCTGTGGCCCGCGGGCTCATGTCGAAGCCGAAGGTCCTCCTGCTCGACGAGCCTTCGCTCGGGCTCGCCCCCATCATCGTTCAGCAGCTCTTCGCGACGATCCGGACGATCCGCTCGCATGGCACCACGGTTCTGCTCGTGGAGCAGAACGCGAACATGGCCCTGTCGGTGGCCGATCGCGGCTACGTGCTTTCCACCGGCCGCGTGATCGTGGAAGGCACGCCCGACAAGCTGCTCAACAACGAAGAGGTTCGCGCCGCTTATCTGGGCGGCGGCGCGCATGCAGTGGCGGGTTGAGCGAGGCGCTCGATCGTCGTCACGCATCCGGATTTCGAATACACAGGAGAGTTCAAAGATGGAAAAGATTGCAATCATCGGCGCGGGGCTCATCGGCTGCGCCTGGGCTTCGGTGTTCGCGCGCGCGGGTCATGCCGTCGCGCTCTACGACATCAACGCGGACGCGCTCGCCGGAGCGCGCGACGCCATCGAGGCCGGACTCGTCAAGCTGCACGGCCTCGGCCTCATCACCGAGCAGCCGGACACGGTGCTCGGCCGCGTGAGCGTCACGTCCTCGCTGGAAGAGGCGATGCTCGGCGCCGACCTCGTGCAGGAGAACGTGCGCGAGACCGTCGATGCGAAGAAGGAGATCTACGCGCTGCTCGACAGGCTCGCCGGACCGGACACCTTGCTGGCGAGCTCGACCTCGGGCATTCCGGCATCGAGCTTTACGGCGGATCTCGCGGGGCGGCATCGCTGCTTCGTCGGGCATCCCATCAATCCGCCGTCGGTGGTGCCGCTCGTCGAACTCGTGCCCGCGCCCTGGACCGATCCCGCCGTGATCGAGCGCGCACGCGCCATCTACGCGCGCGCGGGACAGGTGCCGATCGTCGTGCAGCGCGAGATTCAGGGCTTCATCGTCAATCGCCTCCAGGGTGCGCTCCTTGCCGAAGCGTTCCGGCTCGTCGAGGACGGCTACGTCAGCAGCGGCGACATCGACAAGGCTGTCAAGGATGGTCTCGGCCTGCGCTGGGCGTTCATGGGTCCGATGGAGACCATCGATCTGAATGCGCCGGGCGGCATTCGCGACTATTGCGGCCGCTACGGCCCGCTCTACCTCGACATTGCCAAGCAGGCCACGCCGCGCGAATGGAACGACGCGCTGATCGGCAAGCTGGAACAGGAGCGCCTCGCGGAACTGCCGGCGCAGCAGCGTCCCGCGCGTCAGGCGTGGCGCGATCAACGCCTGATGCAACTCGTCGCGCACAAGCGCGACGCTTCGAGTGAGTGATGCGCGGCGCTGCCGCACGCCCGCATCCTCATCCAAAAATGCCTGGAGACACGCAATGAAAACAAGATTGTCATGGATGTTCAAGTCCGCAACGGCCGCTGCCGCGGTTGCGCTCAGCGTTGCATCGCTCAGCACGCAGGCGGCCGATACGATCAAGATCGGAATGATGACGGAGAGCACCGGGCCGAGTTCCGAAGCCGGCATCTATCAGGCCAACGGGGCGAAGCTCGCGCTCGACGAAATCAACCAGTCCGGCGGTGTGCTCGGCCGTCAGTTCGAGTTGCGCAATGAAGACAATCAGAGCACCAATCCGGGTTCGGTGCTCGCGATATCGAAGCTCACGAGCGGCGCGGACCTGACCGCGCTCATCGCGACCGTGCGCAGCACGCAGATTCAGGCCATCTCGCCGACGGTCATGCGTGCGCGCCTGCCGATTCTCGTCGGCGGCACGGACGTGGGGCTCACGCACGCGAACAATCCGTGGATTTTCCGCGCACGCCCGAACGACGGATACTCGGCGCGCGTCATTGCCGACTACGGCCTGAACACGCTGAAGCTGAAGAAGTGGGCGATCATCCATTCGACCGACGCCTTCGGCAACGGCGGCAAGAACAGCCTGACAGAGTCGCTCAAGGCAGCCGGCGTCACGCCGGTGCTGGTGCAGGGCTTCACGAGCAACTCGCAGGACTTCACGCCGATCGTGCTCGCGATCAAGAACTCGGGCGCGGACATCGTCTCTACCTACATCGCGAATTCGACTGACGTTGCCATCTTCGCCAAGCAGTTGCGCCAGCTCGGGGTCAAGGCGGCGTGGGTCGGCTCGCCGTCGGTCTCGACCGATACCGCGATGAAGCTGGCCGGTGACGCGCTGCACGGCTCGTACTCGATCGCCGATTTCTCGCCGGGTTCGAGCGCACAGGCACAGGCCTACGCCGACAAGTATCGCGCGGCCTACAAGGTCGATCCCGATTTCTATTCGGCATGGGCGTACGACTCGGTGAAACTGCTCGCGCTCGCGATCAAGAACGCGAACAGCACGAAGCCCGACGACATCGCCAAGGCGCTGCATGCGATCAAGGACTACAAGGGCGTGGAAGGCGCCTACACATTCGATGCGAACGGCGACGGACTGCACGGGTACAACATCGTCAGGAACGACGGCGGCAAGATCGTGTTCGTCAAGCACATCGACTTCGGAACTCAGTGAGCGCGCCGCGTGATCGCGGGGCGCTTCGCGCGCCGGACGGTCACGCCGAACCTGCAAGGCTGAAGGAAGCTCGCGGCAGTGCAATGCTGCCGCGCGCCGTGTCAGCGCGTCGGGCGCCTTCGCTATCGTGTCCCGCTCAATTCCTCATCGGGAAGACGCATCGGCATACCCGCGAAACAGCGCGCACAGCCTGAACGCTTCCATCGAAAGCGGAATCTGCTTGACGTTGCAATACCGGGTCGTTAGCTTGAGCAACTCCTTGATGTCACGCCCGCTCGCCTTCGGATACGCCACGGTCAGCGCGTCGATCAAATCGCCGCTGAGATCCGCGCCGAACTGGTCCGCGAGCAGCGTCCACAACCGCACCGCATGCGGCGTGGGCGGCGTCTCGTAGTGGATGGTCGCGATGCAGCGCGACAGAATCGCGTCGTCGACGTCGTCGATCCGGTTGGTGGTCATGAACAGCAGACCGTTGAAGTACTCCAGCGTGCGCAGGAACTCCGCGACGATGGCGTTGTGTTCGAGATCGTTGTCGCGGCGGCGGATGTAGACGTCGGCCTCGTCGAGCAGCAGGATCGCATCCCAGCGCACCGCGCGCCGGAGTATGCCGGACAACGTCGCGCCGACGGATGCCGCCGTGGTTCCGAGCTGCCCCGAATGCACGCGGTAGAGCGGCTTGCCGACCACTTCCGAATAGACCTCCGCGGTCAGCGTCTTGCCGAGCCCGGGCGCACCCTGGCACAGAATGGTCGTGCCGCCCGACTTGCCGGGGACGAAGTCCTGCACGAGCACGTTCATGTTCGACGTGAGGATGTCGATCAGGTCGCGATGATGGTCGGGCAGGACGAGTTTGTCGCGCAGCTCGGGCTGGTAGCGGTACTCGCTCATGTGCTGCACGTGCACCCAGATGTTGCTGTGCCACTCGAGGTGGTACAGGTGCACGTAGCAATGCAGCGGGACCCGTTCGAAACCCTCGGGCACGCCGGCGGTGCGCCAGAAGTCGGCGTCCGTCATCATTTCGAAGCGGCGTTCCAGCGTTTCTTCGTCGTTGACGCACTTCGCGCTCACGCCCTCGGCAATGCGCGTCAACTCCGCGACACCCTTCGCGTCGATCGTGAAGGCGCCTTTGGTGACGACGAACTGCGCGCCAAAGCGCGGCTGAAACGTCAGAAAGCGCTGCGCATGCCGTTCGTATTCGCGCTTGAATTCCGCGCATTCCCTGTAGAACCCGAATTCGGCGAGCAGCTCGGGGATCGTGCGGTTCACGATGTCATGACGGTTGATCACGAGTGTCATCGTCATGCCGGAGCGGCGCTTGTGATGGTCGGTCAGTTCGGAATTGGCCGACTGCATGGTATTCGCCAGCATGTCGAGCGTGACGTAGGGCATGCCCTGTTCAGGCTCGACGTAGCGGATGCGGTGCACGAGCCACGGCAGCAGCGCACCGTCCTTGTTGCGGCGGTACAGCCAGCCGTCGATCGCGTCGCGCGACAGGTATGCAACAAGCCCCGGCACCAGCTGGTCCAGCGCAGGAATGGTGCGAGCCTGCGGCGCGTTGTAGATGTTGTCGAGCGCGAGCATCTGGAACATCAGCGCACGTTCGTTCTGCGACTTGCTGAGGGAATAGAGCGTATTGAGCGACTTGGCATCGAACAGGTTGCTCGGCACGATCATGTTGCCGTGGCAGACCCCGTGTTCGTTGAGACGTCTTGCAAGCGGCGATCCGGTTTCTAACATCCCGAGCAGGGCATGAATCAGTGATTCCGGTATTTCGAGGTCCATCACCACACTCCCGTTGATTGTCGCCGGCGGTGCCCGCCGGGCCGGCGCGTTATTTGAGGAAGAACTCGATCGCCATGCCGACGATGACCGGCTGGATCGCATGCAAGCCGTTGAATTCGACGTACTGCACTTCATAGCCTGCCGCCTTGAGCTTCGTGGCGTTCGCGCGGCCGCTGGTCTCGATGGGCAGTTGCTCGTCCTGCAGGCCGTGCGCGATGAACACCTTCGGCGCGCCTTCCTGCGTGAAAATCGACATGAAGCCGCCGGAGAATGCGATCACGTGACTCGCAATGTCGCCGTTGGTGACGCCGATGGACAACGCATAACTCGCTCCATCCGAGAACCCGGCAAAAGCCAGATGATCACGGTCGATCCGGTAGCGCGACGTGACTTCCGTCAGCGCCTCCTGCAGCCGTTCGAGGTCGGGGCCGCTGCCGCCGACCACGATGTCCCAGGTGGGATACATCGAGTGCGGCGCGAGTATCAGGAACTTGCCGCGCTCCGCGTGTTCCTCGATGAACGGCAGCACCTTCTCGGGAAAGCCGCCCGCGCCATGGAACATCACGAAGAGCGGAACGGGCGTGTGTTCGTCGAGGCCGCCCGGCACGAACAGGACTGCATCGCGCTCCGCCGAGATGCCCAGATGATGGCGGCCAGGCGGCAATGCGCCCTTCACCGGCTCGGCGTGCGTGAACGAGAAGCGGCCCAGCATGGAAAGATCGAACATGGCGGCGGCAAGGAATGTGCGAGTCGCGAAGATTCTATGATGCCATCGTAGAGCGGCACATCCAACGATCCTTTCACCGCGCACGCTCGTGCGCGCGGATGCGTGGCGACAGGACACGGGCAGTAGCGCGAATCAGGGCATCGATTCATGCGTTTTCGGAACGGATGCGGATGATCGGACTCGCCGCTGTCAGGCGCCGCTCATTCATCCGGATGCAGCCATTCACGAGCCGCCGATTTCGCTTTCGAACGATCGGTTCGGCGGGGGTGTCCGGCCACAGGGGACGTCATGTACGTGGCACTGATGCGTTTGCAGAATCAACGCATCGCGGGGCCATTCGGCGCTGCTCCAGGATCAAGGAACACGATGTTCACCGGCCCTTGCTAGTATTACCCGCTGGATTCGCGAAGCTCATACAGACTGATTGTCGTCCGGGCAGCGCAAGTGTCAGTTCCTCCGGCCGTCTCGGGACATATCGTCCTCAATCCGAAGACCGGCATCTCACCCACTTTTCAGCATGTCGACCAAACTCGCAATCTTCGATTTTGATGGAACGCTGGCCGACACCTACCCCGTGTTCATCGATTCCATCAACACGCTGGCCGTCAAGCATCGGTTCCGGCAGGTCGATGCCGTCGATGTGCCTAAGCTGCGCGGGCTCAGCGCTGCGCAGGTGCTGGCCGAGCTTCAGTTGCCGCTCAGGCGTCTGCCGGCGGTGACCGTTGATTTTCGGGGGATCATGCGTGAGCGGATCGGCGAGATCAAGCCGTTCCCGGGTGTACCGAATGCCTTGCGCACGCTTGCCGAAGACCCGCACGTCGCGCTGGCAATTGCTACGTCGAACTCCGCGGACATCGTCGAGGCGGTGCTGGGGTCATCCCTGCTTGGATGCTTCGTTGCAGTCGAATGCGGCGCGTCGATCTTCGGCAAGTCTCGCCGGTTGCGCCGGATTCTTGCCAGCACGCGGACCAGCAGGGACGAAGCGATGTATATCGGAGACGAGATACGCGATGCCCATGCCGCGAAACGCGTGGGGATCGCGTTCAGCGCGGTCGCGTGGGGCTATACGCAGCCGGGCGCCTTGCTGGGCCTGAACATCGCGAGGATGTTTCAGACCCCGGGCGACCTTCTCGATCTGAGCACGCGGCACTCCCGGTGAAGCGCGCGTCACCGAGCGTGCCGCGTGGTCGTCACGCGTTTTCGCGGCTCAGCATGCTCTTCGGAATCAGCAGAATGAGGACGCAGCTGACGAGGAGACATCCGCCGAGCGCGTAGGTGCCGTTGTTGATGTTGCCGGTCAGTTGCTTTGCCACACCGGTGATCATGGAACCCGTGAACCCGGACAGATTGCCGACGGAATTGATGAGCGCGATGCCCGCGGCGGCAGCCGTGCCCGAGAGAATCTGGCCGGGGAAGGTCCAGTAGATCGGCATCAGTCCGAGAATCGCGCAGGTCGCGATCGTCAGGAAGAAAATCGACACCGGGATATTGTGTGCGAAGAGGGCGCTCAGAATCAGGCCGACGCCGCCGATGCATGCGGGAATGGCCGCATGCAGCCGGCGCTCGCCGGTCTTGCGCGAGTGCGCCGCGTTCCACACCATCGCGACCACGGCGCTGAGATAGGGAATCGCGGTCAGGAGGCCGATGTCGAGCGTGCTCTTCACGCCCGAGGCGCGAATGATGGACGGAAGCCAGAACGCGAGGCCGTAGAAGCCTGTGTTGAAGGTCAGCAGGATGAACGTCAGCAGCCACACACGCGGGCTCTTCAACGCAGCCTTGATGCTGTGCGTCTTAGTTGTGCTCTCACGTTCCAGATTGTTTTGCAGCAGCGCCTTCTCGCTTGCGCTCAGCCATTTCGCCGACTGGATGCCGTCACCCAGGCAGAAGAGCACCACGAAAGCGACCAGCACCGACGGAATGCCTTCGAGCAGCAGCATCCATTGCCAGCCGCTGAACCCGAGCATGCCGTGCGTGTTCTCCATCAGCCAGCCGGAAACGATGCCGCCGAGCGTGAGACTCATCGGAATGGCGATCAGAAAGCCCGACATGGCAACGCTCTGCCGCCGCGCGGGAAACCAGTAGTTCATGTACAGGATGACGCCGGGAAAGAAGCCTGCTTCGCACACGCCGAGCAGGAAGCGCAGGATATAGAACATCGTCGATGTCTCGACGTGAAAGAAGCTCGCGAGCGGCACGATGAACGCAAGCGACGACGAGACGATCCCCCATGTCACCATGATGCGCGCGATCCAGAAGCGCGCGCCGTATTTATGCAGCAGCAGGTTGCTCGGCATCTCGAAGAGGAAATAACCCCAGAAGAAGATGCTTGCGCCGATCGCGTAGATGCTGTCGCTCATGCCGAGGTCGTCGATCATCTGGAGCTTCGCGAAACCTACGTTCACGCGGTCCAGATAAGCAACGACGTAACACAGCAGCAGCAGGGGCAGGATGCGGCGCATCACCTTGCGGTACAACTGCTCTTCGACCTCGTCGACGGCCGCCGGCGCCGCCGCGGTCCGGGTGATTGTTGGCATGTCCATGTCTCCTTTTTGTGTGGATCCTGAATGCGCGCTGATCGCGCTCGCAGCTCCTGAACTTTGAAGCCTTCCTCGAGCGTCTTTATTCGCGCGCGCTGTCTCAACCGTTTCGCGAAATTGCCCGAGCAATTTAGCTTAAAATGTTACCGGTAACATATTGGAGTGCGGTTTTCTGTCGTCTGACTGGTACCGGTAACGGAAAATAGCACGGAGAGCGTCGTCTCGACAAGCTAGGGGTTTCTCCCGAGCATCCGCAGCAGGGCGGCCGTATCATATGCGCTGACTTTCGCGCGCAAGCGCATTCACGACCGGACCGACCCGCACCATATGGGGAACTCAAGCAATACTCGCAGCGCCGCTCCCAGGGCAGCCCCGTTATCGGGACCGCCACGCATGTCCGATGTGGCGCGCATGGCGGGCGTCTCGAAGATGACGGTCTCGCGCGTGCTCGCGGGCCATAGCGTGGCGCTCGCGACGCGCGAGCGCGTGCAGCACGCTATCGACGAACTGGGGTACGTCGCCGATGCGGCCGCGGGCGCGCTATCTTCCGGACGCTCGGAGTTCGTGGCGGTGCTGGTGCCGTCGCTCGCGAGCTCGAACTTCTCCGACACCGTACGAGGGCTCGCGGCTGCGCTCGAACCGCAGGGACTGCAGCTGCTGCTCGGTGACACGGACTACGACCTTCAGCGGGAAGAGCGGCTGGTGCGCTCGATGCTGCGGCACCAGCCACGGTGCATCGCGCTCACCGGTGCCCAGCACACCGCCGCGACGCGCACGCTGCTCCGGCGCTCCGGCATACCGGTCGTGGAAATGTGGGACTTGCCGTCGGACCCCATCGATACGGCGGTCGGCTTTTCCAACGTCAAGGCGGCGCGCGAGATGGTGCGCTATCTGACGGAGCGCGGCTATCGAAAGATCGGCTTTCTCGGCGGCGCGAGCGACCTCGACCGGCGCGGCCTCGAGCGGCTGAAGGGCTATCAGCAGGAAATCAGGGCGCAGGGGCTTGGCGAGCCGCGTATCGTGCGTCTCGGCGATTCGCCCATCACGATGAGCCACGGCGGCCCCGCATTCGACGCGCTTCTGGCACGGTGGCCCGACACGGACGCCGTGATGTGCGTAAGCGACATGTCGGCTTTCGGCGCCATCATGCAGTGTCACCGGCTGGGGCTGAACGTGCCCGGCGACATCGCCGTCGCGGGCTTCGGCAACTTCGAGGTGGCCGCCTGCACGCATCCGTCCATCACGACGGTATCGGTAGATGCGCACGGCATCGGCTTTCGCACCGGCGAGACGCTGCTCGCGGCGCTGGCGGGCGACGGCGTGCAGGGCTCGCGCAAAAGCGTCAAAATCGACTACACGGTCATAGCGCGCGAAAGCGCATAAACGCGCAAGCGCGTTTCGCACGCGATGCTCGCTGCACATGCAGAGGCACGTTGACATGCAAGTCATGTTACCGGTAACGTACGCCACCTGAACAAGGATGAGAGCGGCCCATCGGTCACCGCCGCGCCGATCACGCAGTACACGAATCAGGCACCCGCGGCGTCGGCCACATTGCACGGCGCAGACGATGGGTCGTCGTCACACAAGCAAAGGAGATCAGCACCATGTCCCAATCCACCGCACGGCGCCTGCGCAGTCAGGAATGGTTCGACGACCCTGCGAACGCGGACATGACCGCGCTCTATGTCGAGCGCTTCATGAATTACGGTCTCACGCGCGAAGAGCTGCAGTCGGGCCGCCCCATCATCGGTATCGCGCAGACGGGCAGCGACCTCGCGCCGTGCAACCGGCATCACATCGAGCTCGCCGCGCGCACCAAAGCCGGCATCCGCGACGCCGGGGGCATCCCCATGGAATTCCCCGTTCATCCGCTGGCCGAGCAGAGCCGCCGGCCGACCGCCGCGCTCGACCGCAATCTGGCCTACCTTGGCCTCGTCGAAATCCTTCACGGCTTTCCGCTCGACGGCGTGGTGCTGACCACCGGCTGCGACAAGACCACGCCCGCCTGCCTGATGGCGGCGGCAACGGTGGACATGCCGGCCATCGTCCTGTCGGGCGGACCGATGCTCGACGGCTGGCATCAGGGCAAACGCGTGGGCTCTGGCACGGTCATCTGGCATGCCCGCAATCTGCTCGCAACCGGGGAGATCGACTATGAAGGCTTCATGGAACTCACGACGGCATCGTCACCGTCGATCGGGCATTGCAACACGATGGGGACAGCCCTTTCGATGAACAGTCTTGCCGAAGCGCTCGGCATGTCGTTGCCGGGCTGCGCGAGCATTCCGGCGGCGTATCGTGAACGCGGGCAGATGGCGTACGCTACCGGCAAGCGCATCGTCGACCTGGTGCGTGAGGACGTGCGGCCATCGCACATCATGACGAAAGCGGCATTCGAAAACGCTATCGTCGTCGCGTCCGCGCTCGGCGCTTCGAGCAACTGTCCGCCGCACCTGATCGCGATTGCGCGCCACATGGGCGTGGAGCTGAGTTTGGACGACTGGCAGCGGGTGGGAGAGCAGGTGCCGCTCATCGTGAACTGCATGCCGGCGGGCGAGTATCTCGGCGAGAGCTTCCACCGGGCGGGCGGCGTGCCCGCCGTGCTGCGCGAGCTTGCGCACGGCGGCCTCGTGCACCGCGAGTGCCTGACGGTGTCGGGCCGCACGATCGGCGACATCGCAGCGGATGCGCCGCCGGCGGACCGCGACGTCATCAAGACCGCCGATGAGCCGCTCAAGCACGGCGCGGGCTTCATCGTGCTGTCAGGCAATTTCTTCGACAGCGCCATCATGAAGATGTCGGTCGTCGGCGACGCGTTCCGGCAGACCTACCTGAGCGAGCCTGGTGCGGAAAACACGTTTGAAGCCCGCGCGATCGTCTTCGATGGACCGGAGGACTATCACGCGCGCATCAACGATCCGTCGCTGGAAATCGACCAGCGCTGCATTCTCGTGATTCGCGGCGCGGGTACGGTGGGCTATCCGGGCAGCGCGGAGGTGGTGAACATGGCGCCGCCCGCCGCACTCGTGCGCCAGGGCATCACGTCCTTGCCCACGCTCGGCGACGGACGCCAGAGTGGCACGTCGGCGAGCCCGTCGATTCTCAACATGTCGCCGGAAGCGGCCGTCGGCGGAGGGTTGTCGCTGCTGCGCACGGGCGACCGCATTCGCGTCGATCTGAATGCGCGCAGCGTGAACGTGCTGGTCGACGACGATGAACTGGCGCGGCGGCGCGAAACCGCCACATTCGAGATTCCGGCGGCGCAAACGCCATGGCAGGAGCTTTATCGTCAGACGGTCGGGCAGCTCTCGACCGGCGGTTGCCTGGAGCCCGCGACGCTCTATCTCAAGGTGATCGCAGAGCGCGGCAACCCGCGGCATTCGCACTGACGCGGCGGCGGACCGCGGCGGGACTGCGCGCTGGAATCGCGCGTCGCCAGCGCGGACGCCGAACCGGCCCGATGTACCGTGAGTGGGTGCGCGCATGCTTCGAGTGCCGCGCGCACCCACACCGTTGCCCGATGTTTCCGCCTTCAGTCTGAACAAGACGAACCGTCCTTCCCGACGCAGGCGCAACCGTCAAATCCCGAGCGACAGCTGCAGCCAGTTCGTGACCGATAGCGCCGAGCACGTTGCGCTGCGCCAGCCGATATGCCCGTCGGGGCGGATGATCCAGAACGTGCCGCCCGGCGCGCCGAACGCGTCCGCGAACTCGTCGCCGGCGTCGGTCAGCAGGGTGACTTCCTCGCTGCGCGGCACCTCGCAATCCGGTGCCGACACGAGCACGCCCGCCGCCCGATCGCCGAGCACGGATCGCAGCGCGCGATATCCGTCGATAAAAGCATCGACCTGATCATTCGCGCGATCGACATAACCCACCAGCACGTGCCGCCCGCGACCGATGAATTCGCGCAAACGCCTGTCGTGCCCGATGTATGCCTGCGAAAGGCCACCCACTTCCGGCGCGCGGTCGCCCGGTGCGGGAGACGCTGCGTCCATCTGCGGGCACTCGTCCGCCACGATCCGGCTGCCCCGGTACGTGACGAGCAGCTGAGTCTCGCGCATGGCAGGCTTGATCGCTTCGCGCAGCAGTACGGCGTTCAGGGCGGCGCTCGTCGACTGGACCACATCCAGCCCGACTGGACGTCGCTCCTCCGCGTAGCTGCCCAGCAACTGCGGACCCGCGAGACCGCTGGCGGCGAGCGACAGCTTCCACGCCAGATTGTGCGCGTCCTGAAGACCCGTATTCATCCCCTGGCCGCCGACCGGCGGATGAATATGCGCCGCGTCGCCCGCAATGAACACGCGCGAGCGCCCATACGCCGATGCAATCCGGTGGCTGACACGATAAACCGACGACCAGCGCATCGTGGAAAGCCGCGTGCCTTCCGGAAGCGCCGGCAGCATGAGGCGCGTGATCGTGTCGAAGTCGGGCGCGGGTGTGCTGGCAAGCTGCGCCGCGTCCTCCTCCGACGCGACGATGATCGAGAGCCGGTAACGGCTCGCCGAGCCGCGGATGGGCACCGCGGCGAGCGACGTCTGCGGACGGCCGCCCCCGCTCCAGTTGAAGCGGTACATGGGGCCGCGCGGCAGCGGCCAGCCGACTTCGAGGTCGGCGAGCGCGAACGTCTGCGGAAACTGGCCGCCTTCGAAGCTGAGCCCCAGTCCCGAGCGCACCTTGCTGTGCGCGCCGTCGCAGCCCGCGAGCCACCCGCAGCGCACCGTGCGCGACTCGCCGTTCGGACCGGTCAGGTTCGCGAGCACGGCATCGTCGGCTTCCGTGAATCCGTCGAGGGTCCAGCCATAGTCCACGTGGCCGCCGCGCTCCGCCAGCGCGGCTTCGAGCAGCCGCTCGGTTTCGTACTGAGCCAGCGACAGCGAACCATACGGCAAGCCTTGCGGCGGTATCAGCATGCTTTGCGCGGGAACGGGGGCACCGTCGGTCCACGTCTCTACGCCGGTGAGCCACACGCCGGAATCGATCGCGTGACCGGCAATGCCAATGTCCTCGAATATTTCCAGCGTGCGCGCCGTGACGCCGAGCGCCTTGCAGAAATAGGCGCGCTGCGGATGCTGCTCGATCACGATGACGTCGGTGCCGTCGCGGCGCAACTCGGTTGCCAGCAGCAGCCCGACGGGGCCCGCGCCAATGATCAGAACATCAGTGGAATCCTGCATGCTTGTCGACCCTCCGCGATATGCACGCAGCGGTGCCTGCGCGCCGTGATGGTTGAACAGGTCCAGCGAAAGGCAAGAACGCGGCCGGCCCGATGGGCGTGCCCCTTGGCGGGAAGTGGCTGCCGATCGATCTTACACAATCTGCCCGGCCCGAATCCATCCGCGCGCCTGCCGGATCGCCGCTCCCGGCCGTATGAGGAAAACCCTGCTCATCCGGGGGCCTTGCCTGACGCGGACCCAGGTGGCGCTTGAGGGAAATCCATCATTTTTCGGGCTGAGGCGCCGGTTCGAATCGGCTATCTTCTGACTCACCGAGAAGCTCAGCGAACAGCGTACCCGTCACGCCGGTCCGAAAGCGTTGACGGGAAACCTGCAAGCGAGTCAACCGATTCAACAGGAGACGATTCATGTCCTCGACTTCCGGCGTCGATGGAAGCGCCGCCACGCCGGCGCTGACCGATTCGACCTTCGACGAGCGCGTTTCCGAGCAGTGGTATCAGCCGCGCATTCCGCGCGCCGTGCTCAAGGAACTGATGAAGCGCAGCGACGCCGAAGGCTGGCGCAACTTCGGGCTCTGGCTCGCGTTGCTCGCGGCATCGGGCGCGGTGGCAGCATTTGCATGGGGGACATGGTGGGCCGTGCCGGCGTTCTTCGTCTACGGCACGATCTATTCGTCGAGCGATGCCCGCTGGCACGAACTTGCGCACGGCACGCCGTTCAAGACCCGCCGGATCAACGACGCGTTCTATCACCTGTCGTCGTTCATGACGATTCGCGAGGGCTACTGGTGGCGCTGGAGTCACGCGCGGCATCACACCCACACCTACTTTCAGGAACGCGATCCGGAAATCCAGGTCGCGCGGCCGACCAGGGTGTGGCCGATCATCGCCGACTTCTTCGGGCTCGTCGGCGCCACGCTCGAGATCGCCAAGATCGTGCGACATGCGTTCGGCCGCGTCGAGGCCGCGACCGACGCGTTCCTGCCGGCCGCCGAAAAGCCGAAGATGATCCGCTCGTGCCGCATCTATCTGGCGGTGGTGCTCGCCACGATCGCGCTCGCCATCGCAACGCACAGCTTCCTGCCGCTCATGTTCGTCTGGACCCCGCGCTTCTATGGCGGCTGGCTGCATCAATTGCTCGGCCTCACGCAGCACGCGGGCCTCGCGGTCAACGTGAAGGATCACCGCCTGAATACGCGCACGGTGCATCTCAACCCTGTCTTCCGCTTTCTGTATCTCAACATGAACTACCACCTGGAGCATCACCTGCTGCCGATGGTGCCTTTCCACGCGCTGCCGCGCCTTCACGATGCGATCAGGGACCAGCTTCCGCCCGCCTATCCGAGCCTTTACGCGGCGTACCGCGAGATGGTGCCGGCGCTCTGGCGGCAGCGCTCCGATCCGGCGCATGTGATCGAGCGCACGCTGCCGGGCGGGGCGTTCGCGGCGCAGTCCGGAGTCTGACGGCTCCCTGTCCTCAACGAAAAAGGAGACTTGCATGAGCGTCGAAACGAAGACCGTCAACTGGGTCGCGGCCTGTGCGACCGGCGACATCGACGAAGAGGACGTGATCCGCTTCGATTATGCGGGGGCGAGTTATGCGGTGTATCGCATATCGGACGGCTTCTATGCATCCGATGGCTGGTGCACGCACGAACAGGCGCATCTGGCAGATGGCTTCGTGGTGGATCGCGAGATCGAATGTCCGCTGCATCAGGGACGCTTCGACATCCCGAGCGGCAAGGCGATGAGTCCGCCCGTGTGCGTGCATCTGAAGACGTATCCCGTGCGCGTCGAAGACGGACAGGTGCTGCTCGGCGTACCTGCGCAGGAGGCGTCATGAAAGCGACTCCCGCGATGGTGATCATCGGAGCAGGGCAGTGCGGCGCGCGTACCGCCCACGCGCTGCGCAACAACGGCTGGGATGGCGAGATCACGCTGCTCGGCAACGAGCGCGTCGCGCCTTACGACCGGCCGCCGCTCTCGAAGCAGGTGCTCCTCGGCGAGAGAACCACGGCGCAATGCGCGCTCTACGACGACGCCTTCTATCGCGAGCACAGGATCGACCTGCGCATCGACGCGAACGTGCAGCAGATCGATCGCGGGTCTCGCAAGGTCGTGCTGCAGAACGGGCAGTCGGTTGCGTATCAGCGTCTTCTGATCGCGACGGGTGCCGAGCCGCGGCAACTCGCCGTGCCCGGCGCGGCGCTTGCCGGCGTGCACTGCCTGCGCACGTCGGCGCATGCCGAGGCGATCGCGGACGAATTGTCGCCGGGGCGGCGCATCGCGATCGTCGGCGCGGGGTTCATCGGACTCGAAATCGCGGCCACCGCGGTCGCGCGCGGCTGCGAAGTGGTGGTGATCGAAGCCGCCGCGCGGGCGCTGATGCGCGCGGTGCCCGAGATCGTCGCGGCGTGCCTGGTGGAACGCCACCGGGAGATGGGCGTCGACGTGCGCTTTGCCGTGCAGGTGGAAAGGATCATCGGCACGGACCGCGTGAGCGGCGTGAAGCTCTCCGACGGCACGACGATTCCCTGCGATTGCGTCGTCGTCGGCATCGGCGTGAAACCGCGCACGGAACTCGCGGAGGCGGCGGGCATCGACGTGGCCGACGGCATCGCAGTCGACGACACACTGCGCACCAACGATCCGCACATCTTCGCGGCGGGCGACGTCTGCTCGTTTCCGCATCGGCTCTTTCGCCGGCGCATACGGCTTGAATGCTGGAGAAATGCGGAGGATCACGCGCGCATCGTCGCGCGCAACATGCTCGATCGCGGCGAGACCTATTCCGAAGTGCCGTGGTTCTGGTCGAATCAGTACGACATGGCGATCCAGATCGCCGGCATGCCGGCGTTCGGCGTGGACACGGTCGTGCGCGAGGCGGGCGAGCGTTCGCGCATCTTCTTCGCGCTCGATCGCGAGGGCGCAATGGTGGGCGCGAGCGGTGTGGGCGCAGTGGGCGAAATTGCACGCGACGTGCGCATCGCACAGGCGCTCATCGCGCGGCGAGCGGTGATCGAACCGGCGCTGCTCGCCGATCGCGACGTCAAGCTGAAGCCGCTCGTTGCCGCAGAGCCGGCATGACCCGGCGGTCCGACGTGCATCAGCCGGGCGCTCAGTCCGTAAGCGGAAGGTTTTCGCGCAGGAGCACCGTGACGGGAATCTGCTGCGGCAGCGCGATGCCCGGGTCGCGATGGTAGTGGCGCAGCACGATCTCGATCGAGCGCATCGCTTCGCCTGCGGGGTTCTGATCGAGAACGGCGTCGAGCGCGCCTTCGATCAGAAGGCGCCGCGAGCTTTCGTTGAGCTCGTGGCCGATCAGCACGGTCGAGCGAACCCGGTCGAGCGCGCGCAGCGCGGCCGCGATGCCCTCGTCGCCGACCGAGATGTTGTAGATGCCGCGCAGGTCGGGATAGCGCCTGAACGCATCGCGCGTCAGGCGTTCGGTGAGCGCCGACTGCTCGCGGCTCTCGACGGTCTCGACAATGTCGCAGCCCGGAAAGCGGCGCCGCAGCACCGAACGGAAGCCACTTTCGCGTTCTTCATGGCCGAGGAAATCATGCATGCCGGTCATGACGAGCACCTTGCCGCCCGCGTCGCCGATGAAGCGTCCCATCAGTTCGCCCGCCACGCGGCCCGCGCACCGGTTATCGATGCCGACATAGGCAAGGCGCCCGGTCCCCGGCAGGTCGCTTGCGAGCGTGATGACCGGCATGGCGTGGCTCGCGTGGCGCAGCGCGGCCGTGATGTCCGGGTGCTCGTAGGCGACGATGATGAGCGCGTCCGCCTTCTGCGTCGCGTGCCGGATGGTTTGCGCAACGCGCGACGCATCGAGGCTTTCGAAGTACGTGACCGCGCAGATCACGCGCTGCGACTCGAACGTCTTCTGCGCGACTTCGAAACCCTGCTTGAGGTGCACGTAGTACGGCGCGACGGGTTGCTGCATGAGGATCGCGATGCGCAGCCACCGCACCGACACGGCTTCGAGCGCCCGGTCGATCTTCAGCTTGCGCGCCCATTCGAGCACGCGCATTTCCTTCTCGCGCGAGACGCCGCCGCGGCCGTTCAGCACGCGGTCGACGGTGGCTTCGCTCACGGCGGCTGCGCGGGCGATGTCAGCCATGCTGGTCTTGCGGCGTGAGTGGTCGGACATGGGCCGGGCGGCGGGTGGCTCAGAGGGTCATTCACCGGATGATCGCATCAAGGAGGGTGGCCATCAAGGCGGCGCGCACGCCTTGAGAAAAACAGGAGAGTTGAGCATCAGGGCACGCGCGCCGGAGCCTGACCTTCATCCGGCGAGCAGTGCGTGCGGCGTCGGTTTGCACGCGCTCACAGGGTCGCGGGACCATGCCGGTCATGCCCGAAGCGGACAGAAGCGGGAGTACACGGGGCGTGCGAACGTGGGAAGGGGCTACGGATGCCAGGTCAGCCTGTACTCGATATCGGTTTCGCCGACGTGGCGAAACCCCAGGCCGAGATAGAGCCGGCGCGCCGGATTGTCCTTGAGCACGGTCAGCGACACCGACGAGCCCGCGCGTTCCGCGTCCGCGAGCATGAGGCGAAGCACGTGGCCGCCGAGCCCGCGCCCCTGATATTCCGGCAGGATCTGCAGCTGGAAGATGAACCATTCGGAACCGGAACGCGCGGCCTTGACGAGACCGATGTCATCGGCGCCGTACATGAGAATGGATGCATCCCCGTACCGGAAGCGCACGCGTTGCAGGTGCGTTTCATCATCGGCGGGTTCACCTGCGCGAATGAGGTGCCCGGTCATCGTGAGCTTGCGCAGGCGGATCAGGAACGACTCGTCATTCGGGGTCGCGGGTCGCAACGAGAGGGGCAATTGCATGATCTGTATTCGCGAATGCGGCGGGGATCGTGGTGTCAGGCGCAGTTTAAGGCATCGTCGAAGCGCTCGGTTGCCGACCGCCGGAGGCTTCCGGTCGGCGCGAAAGGATGCAGTGGGAGGGTTTGCCGCTGCGGCCGCACCCGCGGCCCGGAGTACGGGATGCGGATGAGGATGCTTTTCGCAGGCGGCGCCGTTCAGGCTTTGGAAAGCTCGCCGTCGGTGAGACACCAGATGCCGAGCGGATTCCCTTGCCGGAGCGCTTCTGGAAGCAGCGCATCCGGGAAGCCCTGATAGCACACCGGGCGAAGGAAGCGCTCGATCGCGGTCATGCCGACCGAGGTGAAGCGGCTGTCCGAGGTGGCCGGAAACGGACCGCCGTGGATCGACGCGTGGGACACCTCCTGCGGATGCGAGAACGCATTGACGACGATGCGGCCGGTACGCCGTTCGAGCAGCGGCAGCAAGCGTTCCGCGAGGGAAAGATCGGCGTGATCGATCTGCATCGTCGCCGAAAGCTGTCCGCGAAACTGCTTTGCGATCGCGATGAGCTGTTCAGCATCCGCCACGCGTACGAGGAGCGCGGCGGGACCGAACACCTCTTCGGAGAGCGAGGGGTCGTCGAGCATGCGCGCGCCCTCGATTTCGAACAGGATGGATTGTCCCTCCCAGGGGCCCTGCGATGCGCCGCCCGCGGCGATTCGCGCGGCGCCTGCATCGCCCAGTCGTGCGACATTCCTGCGGTACGCCTCGTGGATGCCCGGCGTCAGCATCGTGCGCGCGGCCATGGCCTCGACTCGCGCGGCCATCGCCGCTTTCATCCCGTCGTATCCGGGGCCGTCGATGGCCAGCAGGATCGCCGGCTTCAGGCATGCCTGGCCCACCGTCACCAGCATGCGTTCGGAAAACCCGTCGCCGATCGCGTGGCCGCGCGCAGCCAGCGCGGCGGGCAGCACGAACGTCGGATTGACACTCGTCATTTCGGTGAAGACCGGAATCGGGTCGGGACGCAGTTGAGCGCGTCGATAGAGCGCCATGCCGCCGGCTTCCGAGCCCGTGAACGTGACGCCCCTGACGAGCGGATGATCGACGAGCGCCTCGCCGATCTCGTTGCCGCCGCCGCGAACGAGTGAAAAGACGCCTTCGTGCAGTCCCGACTCGGCGACTGCCTGCCGGATGACCCGGCCCATGAGTTCGGATGCGCCGGGGTGTCCGTTGTGCGCCTTGAGGATGACCGGGCAGCCGGCTGCGAGGGCCGACGCGGTGTCCCCGCCTGCAACCGAATAGGAGATCGGAAAATTGCTGGCGCCGAAGATGGCGACGGGTCCGAGCGCGATCTTCTGCATCCGGTGATCCATGCGGGCGCGCGGCGCGCGATCAGGCTGTGCCGGATCGATCGTGGCCTGGCGAAAGCGCCCCTGGCGGACCACCGCGGCGAACTGCCGGAACTGCGTTGCCGACTTGGCGGCCTCTCCTTCGAGTTGCGCGACAGGCAGCCCCGTTTCCAGCGATGCCCGGCGCGCGAGCTCGGGCGCGATGGCGTCGAGACCGTCGGCGATGCGCTCGAGGAACTGCGCGCGTTCGGCGAGCGTCGTGCGGTTGTAGCTATCGAAGGCTTCGTCGGCGAGCTGCGCCGCCCGCTCCACCTCATCGCTCCCGCCCAGGGCGAACGGCGGTTCGATCGCTTCACCCGTCGCGGGATCGAGTGCCTTCATCGTTCCCTTGGTCGCGGAGACTTCCTGCGCTCCGATCAGGAGCTTTCCGTTGATTTGCATGTCGCTCTCCTTCGTTCAGGCGGGAAGCGCGGCGAGCCATTCTGCCGTCGTCAGGATTTCATGGGCGAATGTCGGGCCGTTCAGCTGGTGTGCCGCGTGCATCATTTCCTTTGTGAACGCTGCGGTCGCGTCGCGGACGAGGGTCACGTGATAGCCGAGTTCCATCGCGAAGCGGCTCGTCGATTCGATGCAGGTATTGGCGAGCAGGCCGACCACGGCGACGTGCGTGATGCCTTGCTGCTTGAGGTGAAAGTCCAGGTCGGTATTGGCGAAGCCGCTTTGGGCCCAGTGCTCCTTGATGACGATATCGCCTTCCTGCGGCACGAAGTCGGGATGCCACTCGCCGCCCCACGTGCCCTTGGCGAACGTGTGGCGCTGCTGCACCGCGCGCTGGGTCGGGTTCGGATGGTCCCAGCCGTCGTAGTCGCCCGGCTGCCAGCGACGGTGCGGCACGAAGAACACGCGGATAGAGGCTTTGCGCGCCGCCGCGACGGCATCGCGCAGGTTGTCGAGCAGACGCACGTCGTCTGCGACTTCCTTGATCATCGGAAAGAGCTTGCCGCCCTCCGACAGAAAGTCGTTGTAGGGATCGACCAGCAGCAGGCCCGTGCGCTCTGCGCGATAGAGGGAATCGGCCATTTCGGTTCTCCAGTGTGAGAGAAGGGGAGGAAGGAATTCCGCGCTCCGCAGTCGGCGCCTCGCTGCATCGTCGGATGATTCGTGACGTCTCACGAATCGAACATCGTGACGGCAAGATATCACTATGAAAATCATAGTGTCAAGCGAGACGCGGTCTGGAGCTGATTTCCTAGATCGGACGATGCGGCCTGAAAGCGCCGGGAAACGCCCGCTTGTGCGTATGCACGCAGGGAGTGAAACAGTGTTACTATGAAATTAATAGTGAACAGGAGAGAGGATCGTGGTACGACACGCGGAGAAAGCGGGCACGGTTTGTCCGGTTGCCCGGTCGCTCGATATCGTTGGCGACCGGTGGACCGTGCTCGTCCTGAGAGAGCTCTTCATGGGCGCCACGCGGTTCGAAGAGATCCAGATTCAGACCGGGGCGACGCCGCAGATGCTCGCCACCCGTCTGAAGTCGCTCGAATCCGACGGCATGGTCGAGCGTCATCCGTACAATGAAAAACCGCTGCGCTACGAGTACCGGCTGACGGAAAAGGGAAGGTCGTTCTACCCGGTCGTGCATGCGCTGCGCGCGTGGGGCGAGACCTGGTGCAAGGACGAGCACGAAGAAATCGCCGTGCGTTTCACACACCGCTCATGCGGACATGACGTCGGGCTGGGCAACGTGTGCCCGGTATGCGGCACGGGCGTCGAGCGCAGTGATCTGGACGCGTCGTTGAGTCCTGCGTTTGCGAATGAGCGCGCCGAAAGGCGTGCCGCCTTCAAGGGCGTCAAGGGCTGAGTTCACGCCATTTCGAATCCCACGCGAAACGGCGCGTTTCGCGTGGGATGTCGAGGATTTGCTCGCGCCAACCCGCATGAATGCCGCGACATGCGGCCCCGTCGGCGTTGGAGAGCGCTTTCTCAGCGATCCACCGCGGCGAGAACCCGACCGAAGAATTCGTCGGCGTGGTCCGGATTCAGCCAGCGGACCACGACCGCCATCCGCCGCTCGGGCTCGATCCATGTAAACGAGCTGCCCGCGCCGATAGCGAAGAAGCTCGACGCCGGCACGCTCGGAAACACGCGCCGCTCGTGGTTGAGCCACACGAGATAGCCATAGAACGGCGCGATCGCGCATGGCGCGCGCATTCGCGCGAGCCATTCGCGTGACAGGATCTGGCGCCCGTCCACTCGGCCTTCTTCGACGAAGAGGCGTGCCACCTTGAGTTGATCGTTGGCGCTGATCGACAGGCCGCCACCCCAATGCGTCCCGCCGGGAACGGACGGCATCCGCTCGCCGCCGATGTTCACCCACGCATGGTCGTAACCCACCCAGCGCCAGCTCTCGCTCGCGCCGAGCGGGCGCATGATCGCGTCGCGAAACACGTGGGGCAAGGGGCGCCGGAACAGGTGCAGCAGCGCGAGAGAAAACTGGTTGATGCGCACGTCGTTGTATTCCCAGTATGTGCCGGGCGTTTGCAGCGTGCGCCGATCCCCTTTCCTGCCCTCGGGTGCCTTGCCGAAAGTGACTGCGCGAAAATGATCGGCCTGATCCGGAAGGCCGAAACACTCGCCTTGCCATTCACTCGTCTGCTGAAGCAGTTGCGCCCAGGTGACGGCGGCGTTGTGCGCATCATCGAAGCCGATGCCCGGCACGCGCACATGCACGGGTTCATCCACGTCGGGAAGCAGGCCGCGGTCATGCGCGACGCCGGCCAGCAGCGCCAGATACGTCTTCGCGATGCTGAAGGTCAGGTCGGCGCGATCCGGTTCGCCCCACGTGGCGAGCGTGCGGCCGTCCAGCGAAATGGCTCCGGAGACGGGGCCGCGATCGTGCACGGGGCCAAGCAGCCGGTTCCACGGCGGCGGATCGCTGGGATGCACGCCCCAGACTCCGTCCACGTTGCGGTCCCAGAGCGATTCGTGGTCGATGGCGAACTGCACGGCCTGCTGCAAGTCTTTCTGCATATCTTTCCTGTTCGAATGCCTGATTTTTCCTGCGGGTTAATGTGCCTTCAGGCGCACTCGCGCCCACACGAGCGTAAAGAGGCTCACCATGGCGGCGATCATCAAATAAAAGCCGGGAGCGAGATTGTTGCCCGTCGCGGCGATCAGCGCAGCCACCGCGAGCGGCGTGAATCCGCCGAAGATGGTCGTGCCGAGGTTATAGCCGACCGCCATGCCGGTGGTGCGTGTGCGGGTCGGAAAGAGGTCGGACATGAGGGCAGGGATCGGCGCGAAGTAGACCGCCTTGAGCACCGCGACCCAGATGACCGCTGCCAGCAACGTCAGCAGCGAGGGATGCGCGTTCATGAACATGAACGCAGGATAGATGGTCACGAAAAAGAGCGATCCGGCGCCCAGCATGATGCGCGTGCGCCCTACCTTGTCGGACCAGTGGCCCACGAGCGGCGTGAGCATCATCACGATGAATCCCGCGACCAGCGTCGCGATGAAGCCGTACGACGGCGCGAGCCCGAGCTGCCTCGCCGCGTAGGTCGGCATGTAGAGCAGCATGTAGTTCGCGGTCGTGGTCAGCACGAGCGAACCGATCGACACCAGCACGCGTTCCTTCTGTTCGGTCAGCACTTCGCGGATCGGCGAGACAGCCTTTTCCGCGTGCTCGAACTCGGGCGTCTCGTCGATATGCCGGCGGATATACCACCCGATCGGGCCGATCAGCATGCCGAACAGGAACGGGATGCGCCAGCCCCAGCTTTCCAGCTGATGCGCGTCGAGCGTGCCCGTGAGCACCGCGCCGAACGCGGAAGCGAGCAGCACGCTCGCGCCCTGGCTCGCGAACTGCCAGCTCGACATGAAGCCGCTGCGCTCGGGCACGTGCTCGATCAGGAAGGCCGTCGAGCTGCCGAACTCGCCGCCTGCCGAGAAACCCTGCAGGAGCCGCGACAGGAAGATGCCGATCGGCGCGATCACGCCGATCGCGGCATAGTCCGGCATCAGCGCGACCATGCCGGTGCCGAGCGTCATCATGCCGATGGACAGCGTCAGCGATGCCTTGCGCCCCTTGCGGTCGCTATACGAGCCCAGCACGAACGCACCGACGGGACGCGCGAGATACAAAAGCGCGAAGGTGCCGAGCGTGAGCAGCAGCGAGACGGTCTTGTCGCTCGTCGGGAAGAACAGCCTGGAAAGCGTGGAAGCAAAGTAGCCGTAGACGACCAGATCGTAGAACTCGAGCGCGTTGCCGACCGACGTCGCGACGATCAGCCGGTAGATGCCGGTGTCGCTCGAGACGCCGGGCAAGGCCTGGCTGGCGGAATCCGAACTCATCATGCACCCCTCGCTGGTTGTGTCGCGTGTCGAAGCGTGTCGGTGTCGCCGAGGTCCCAGAAGAGCCCGGCCATGATCCGCAGTCCCTCGCGCGCGACGGGGCCAAGCAGATGTTCGTCGGGTGCGTGCTGCGAGCAGCCGGGGTAGGAGTGCGGCACCCAGAGCGTGGGCATGCCGAGGATGTGGGCGAACACCTCGTTGGGGAGCGTGCCGCCGAGGTTGGGCAAGAGCACGGGCGCCTGTCCCGTGGTCCGTTCCAGCGAGCGCAATGCCCACTGGACCCAGGCGTTTTCCGGGTCCACGCGGGTGGCCGGCACGCCGCGCTCCACCTCGACACCGACCTGCGCGAAGCCGTGTTCATCCAGATGCCGGCGCACGATCGATTCGAGGTCTTCCCAGTCGGTGCCGACCACGAACCGCAGCTGCATGCACGCGAACGCGTGCGGCGGGATCGCGTTGACCGGCTTTTCCGGGTTGCCCGTTTTGAAGGCCAGCACTTCGAGCGTGTTCCATGCGAAGACGCGTTCGGCGGGCGTGAGGCCGGGCTCGCCGTAGTCTTCGTCGACTTCGGGCTCGCCGGGATTGCCGCCCACGGTGAGGCCTTCGAGTGCCTGCCGCACCGGCTTCGGTATCGCCGGAGGGCGCAGGCCCTCGACGAGAATGCGTCCGCGCTCGTCCACCATGGACGCGATCGCGTTCGCGAGCACCACGCCCGGGTTGCGAAGCAGGCCGCCCCAGTTGCCCGAATGATGGCCGCCGTCGCGGCATTCGAGCACGAGCCTGAAGTTCACGAGACCGCGTGAGCCGAGAAAGAGCGTGGGATGCCGGGCGCCCAGGCGCGGGCCGTCGGAGGCGATCAGCACGTCGGCGGCGAGCTCGTCGCGCAGTGCCTCGCATACTGCGTGAAGCCCGGGCGAGCCCGTTTCCTCGCCGGTTTCGAACAGCACTTTGAGATTGAAGCCGAGCCGTCCACCGCGCGCATCGAGGACGGCTTTGAGCGCGGCGAGGTTGATGCTGTGCTGGCCCTTGTTGTCGGCGGTGCCGCGGCCGTACCAGCGTTCGCCTGCGACCGTGACTTCCCACGGCGATACGCCGTCACGCCACTGGGCGTCGTAGCCGCGCACCACGTCGCCGTGGCCGTAGGTAAGCACGGTCGGCAGGGCGTCGCCTTCATGGCGATGCGCGACCAGAAACGGTCCCGCGCCGGGCGCGGGGTTCTCCACCAGCCGGTGACGGAAGCCGAGTTCCGTCAGCACACGCGCGATCTCGTCGGTCAGGTACGCGCGCAAGAGCGGGCCGCTTTCCGGCTCCTGACTCTCCGTGCGATAGCCGACCCGGCGACTGAGGTCTTCGAGGAAGGCGCCGGAATCGTATAGCCCGGCCGCAGCCTGAATGGCGATGTCGCGTGTCAATTCTCTCTCCGGTAAGGGCACCGCCCGGGGCGCCGATGCTTGATGGAAATCGATCACGCGGATCTTCATGTCGCCGATATTTATGGACAATCACAATATTTCGCAGATTCCGTTGCCGAAACGGCAAACCTGACGAGGCGTTCACGATGCACAGCACGGCCCTGCGGTATTTCCTCGAAGTTGCGCGAAGCGGCTCGCTGAGCAAGGCGTCCGAGCGGCTGTTCGTCGCGGTGTCGGCGTTGAGCCGGCAGATCGCGAAGCTGGAGGACGAGGTCGGCGCGCCCTTGTTCGAGCGCCGGCCGCGCGGCATGGTGTTGAGCGAGGCGGGGCGGCTCCTTGCCGCGCATGCGCACCGGAGCATCCTCGAACAGGAGCGCGTGACCGGGGAGATTCGCGACCTCACGACGGGCGGCCGGGCCACGATCCGCGTGGCAAGCTCGGAAGGCGTGGCGCGCGACTTTCTGCCGGAAGTCTTCGCGCGCTTTTTGAAGACGCATCCGGCCACGCATTTTCAGCTCGAAGTGTCGGCGCCGTCGGAGGCGACGCAGCGGGTTCGCGACGGCACGGCCGACGTCGCGGTGTGCTTCAGCGTCTCGCCGGAGAAGGACGTGAGCGTCCACTACGCCCAGCGGGCGCCGATCTACGCGCTGGTCACGCAGGATCACCCGCTTGCGCGAAAAGACGCCGTGTCGCTCGCCGACCTGGTGCCCTGGCCGCTCGCCATATACGGGGAGGGCGTCACGGTCAGGCAACTGTTCGATATCGCGTGCAGCCTCGAAGGCCTGAACTTCGAGCCGATTTTCGTGAGCAACTACCACGCGGCGCTGCAGAGCTTCGTCCAGCGGACGGACGCGGTCACGCTGGCCGGCTATCTGACGGTGCGCAGCCGCCTGAAGCCCGACCGGCTGGCCGCCGTGCCCATCAGCAATCCGGAGCTGCACCAGCGCACGCTGCAGGTCCAGACCATGGCGGGGCGCACGTTGCCCAAGCCTGTCAGCGCGTTCCTCGACCTGCTGATCGGCGCCATTCACGCTCCGGACGGGCTCGGCTGACAGCTGCGATCCGCAACGCTCATCGCGCGATTTCCCCTGCGTTGTCCAATGAGCAACGACATGTGAACTTAGTTGCTCTTGTTCGATTGTTTTCGTGTGGCCACCATGGGGCCATGCGAATTCATAACGACCGATCGAGCAACGGAGACAACCATGTCAACAGTCCAGGCCCTGGAGGGGCGCGACGGCATCTCGGCCGTCTATAGCAAGGTCAACTGGCGGCTTCTGCCTTTCCTGCTTGTCTGCTACATGTTCGCCTATCTGGACCGGGTGAACGTGGGCTTCGCCAAGCTCCAGATGCAGCACGATCTCGGATTCTCCGACGCCGCCTACGGCGTGGGTGCAGGCATCTTCTTCATCGGCTATGTGCTGTTCGAGTTGCCGAGCAACCTGATGCTGCCGAAAATCGGCGCGCGCAAGACCTTCAGCCGGATCATGGTGCTGTGGGGCATCACGTCGGCGAGCATGCTCTTCGTGCGCAACGTGCCGATGTTCTACGCGATGCGCTTTCTCCTCGGGATCTTCGAAGCGGGCTTCGCCCCCGGGATGATCTTCTACCTGTCCTACTGGTACGGCCCCGCGCGCATGGCGCGAGCGATCGCGATCGTGTTTCTCGCGGGCCCGATCGGCGGCGTGATCGGCGGGCCCGCCTCCGCGTGGCTGATGACCTCGTTCGCGGGTGCCGGCGGCCTGCACGGCTGGCAATGGATGTTCCTGCTGGAAGCGCTGCCGTGCATCGTCCTCGGCGTGGTCACTTTCTTCTGCCTGCCGGACCGGCCCGCGGATGCCGCGTGGCTGAGCGCCGAAGACAAGCGCGTGCTCGCGGGCGAACTCGCCGGCTCTACCGCGCCGCGTGACCATTCGTTCCGGGCAGTCGCCCGCGACGTGCGGGTGTACGTCCTCGCGCTTGCCTATTTCTGCATCATTTCGTCGATTTACGCGATGAGCTTCTGGCTACCCTCGATCCTCCGGGACCAGGGTGTCACTGACACGATCCAGCTCGGCTGGTATGTCGCCGTCCCGTATGTGGCGGCTGCGTTCGGCATGTACTTCGGCGGGCGCAGATCCGACCGCGTGGGCGAAAGGCGCTATCACAGCGCGGTGCCCGCGCTGCTCGGCGCGGTCCTTCTTGCGTGCACGATCTTCTGGGACGGCCATCTGGTCGCGACGCTGATCCTGCTGACGTTCGCCACGGCCATGATGTGGATCGCCTATACGGTGTTCTGGGCGATTCCCTCCGAGTACATCAAGGGCGCCGCGGCTGCGGGCGGCATCGCGCTCATCAACACCATCGGGCTGTCCGGGGGCTTCTGGGGGCCGGCCATCATCGGCTGGACCAAGACGGCGACCGGCAGCATGCACGTTGGCCTTCTCGTCATCGCCGGCATGCTCGCCGTGGCCGCGCTGCTGCTGGTGGCGAACAGGCTTCCGTCGCGCGCATGAACGCCCGGGCGGGTCCGCGCGTCTCTCCTTCGTGATCCCGCCCGGCGCATCCGGACGACATCAACGCTTTTCCCTCACGTCTCAAACAAGGCGAGCATGAAATGAAAATCCTGATTGCAGGCTTCCAGCATGAAACGAATACCTTTGCGCCGACGAAGGCGTCCTATCAGAGCTTCGTGCAGGGCGAAGGCTTTCCGCCGCTCGTGCGCGGCGCCGACGTCCTGAACCTGCGCGACGTGAACGTGCCGATCGGCGGCTTCATCACGCAGGCCGAGGCCGCGGGGCACGAACTGATCCCGGTGATCTGGGCCGGGGCCAGCGCGTCGGCGCATGTCACGCGGGACGCGTATGAACGCATCGCCGGCGAGATTCTGGACGCGGTCAGGTCCGAGACCTTCGATGCCATCTACCTCGACCTGCACGGCGCCATGGTGGCGGAGCATATCGACGACGGCGAAGGCGAACTGCTCGCGCGCGTGCGCGCGGTCGTGGGAGATCGCATGCCGCTCGTCGCATCGCTCGACCTGCACGCCAACGTGACGCAGCGGATGCTCGATCTCGCGGACGCACTGGTCGCCTATCTGACCTATCCGCACGTCGATATGGCCGCGACGGGCGAGCGCACCTTCCGGGTCTTCGAACGGCTGGTCGCGCAAGGCGGCAGCATGAAATACGCGGCGCGCCGCGTGCCGTTCCTGATTCCGGTGAACGCCATGTGCACGCTCGTCGAGCCCGCTCGCGGCCTGTATGAGCAGCTTGCGCTGCTCGAACGGGACAAGGATGTCTCGCTCTCCTTCGCCCCGGGATTTCCCGCCGCCGACTTCCCCGAATGCGGTCCGGTGGTCTGGGGGTACGGGTTCGACGAGCGTGCGGTGACTCAGGCCGTCGAGGCGCTTTACCAGAAGATCGTGGCGGACGAACCCCGCTGGGAGGTGCACTTCCTCACGCCCGACGAGGCCGTGGTCGAAGCCATGCGGCTTGGCCGGGATGCGGCGAAGCCCGTCATCATCGCGGACACGCAGGACAACCCGGGCGTGGGCGGCGACTCGAACACGATGGGCATGGTGCGCGCGCTCCTTCGCAACGGTGCGCAAAACGCGGCAGTCGGCCTGATATGGGACGCGCAAGCAGCAGCGGCCGCGCACCGGGCGGGTGTCGGCGGCACGGTCGAACTCGCGCTGGCGGGCCGCTCGGGCGTGCACGGCGACGAGCCGCTAGTCGGGACCTTCGAAGTGGAGCACCTCTCCGACGGGCATTTCCGCTTCGATGGTCCGATGATGAACGGCATGCGAGGCGAGCTCGGGCCGGTTGCGTGCCTTCGTATCGACGGCGTGAGGATCGCGGTCAGCACGATCAAGATGCAGATGTTCGACAGGAATCTCTACCGTGTTGCGGGCATCGAGCCGGAGCGGATGGAGATACTGGTCAACAAGAGCTCCGTGCACTTTCGCGCGGACTTCGAGGCGATCGCCGATTCGATACTGGTCGCCAAGGCACCGGGACCGATGGCCGCCGATCCTTCGGCCCTCGCCTGGAAGCGGCTCGACCCGGCTATCCGCCTGCGGCCCATGGGCGCCCCCCTGGGCGAGCTTCCCGCGACGTTGCAGAGGCCTTGACGGCCGCCAATGGCCGGTGATCGATCGATGCCGGCCTGCTTGGCCTGCCTGACCTGCCTGGCCCGCGCGGCCGCTGCCGGTTTCGCTGCCGCTGGCGCCGCGCGCATGACGCCCGAGGCGCCTTGGGTATGGCGTCCTGGGTACGGCGTCGTGGAATGCGGCGCGCAATCGAAGCCGACAGCCACGAAAACGCGCCCCGATGGGCCGCACTCGAATGCCCCCTCGCCGGTGTTCTGCTCCTGAGCCGTGTAGCGACACTCGTCCGCATCGCACGCGCCTTCGGCCGCGCACGATGCGGCATCGGCACGCACACTCGCCCTTTTGTCGTGAGTCGAACGGATTGCATCGCAACCGCTGTCCTCCTCACGCTGCCCCTCCTCCACGCGCGCGACGCCGCAGTGCTCCGGCCACCCGGACCCCGGCGCTCATTGACAAAATCAGCCGTAAATGATTTTATGCATCCAGCGTCATATGACAACGTACAAGAAAGAGAGGGTATTCCCTAAGCAGATACCTCTCGATGGAGCAGACACCAATGGAAAATCAGGTCAACCGTTCGCCGTATGGCCGTCTTTTGCTGACGGGCGCGGCGGGTGGCATCGGCAAAGCGATCCGGCCTCGCATGGCCGAGTTCGCCACGCGCGTGAGGCTGTCCGACCTGCCGCGCGCATTGCCCGACGACGCTGCGGCCCATGAGGAAATCGTCGCGTGCGATCTCGCGGACCGGCAGGCGGTCGACGCGCTGGTCGCGGGCTGCGACGCGATCATCCACCTGGGCGGCGTGTCGGTGGAGCGGCCTTTCGAAGAAGTTCTCGAAGCCAACATCAAGGGCGTGTTCAATCTCTATGAGGCCGCGCGGCGTCACGGCGTCATGCGCGTCATTTTCGCCAGCTCGAATCATGTGACCGGCTTCTACCGTCAGGACGAGAAAATCGACGCTCACGCGCCGAAGCGGCCGGACGGCTACTACGGCCTGTCCAAGTCGTTCGGCGAGGACACCGCGCAGTTCTACTTCGACCGCTACGGCATCGAGACCGTGAGCATCCGCATCGGCTCCGTGTTCCCGGAGCCGAAAGACCGCCGCATGATGGCGAGCTGGCTCAGCTACGACGACCTGCACGACCTGCTGCGGCGCAGCCTGTTCACGCCCGGCGTCGGCCACACGATCGTGTTCGGTGCGTCCGCGAATGCGCTCACGTGGTGGGACAACCGTCACGCGGCGGTGCTCGGCTTCGAGCCGCGCGACTCGTCCGAACAGTTTCGCGCGAAGGTCGAAGCTGCGCCGCCACCCGCCGCCGACGACCCCGTCGCCGTGTTGCAGGGCGGCGTGTTCACGCAAGCCGGGCCATTCGAACCCGTCGAGGGCAATGGGAGTGCTAATTAGTCAGTTGTCGTACGTCTAGCCTGTCCGATCTCCTTTCAGCAGGGGGAGAGGATGACTCAAACACTCGGAGACATTGCTGCAATGACGTTTGTCCCAGATTTCAGTCCGCTGTTGCCCTACTGGCCCACGTTCCTGAAAGGCGCGTGGCTGACGCTCAAGATGACGAGCGTCGCCGTGTGCTTCGGCGTGATCGTCGGGATGCTGGTCGCGTTTGCGAAGCGGGCGAAGGTGCCCGTGCTGTCGCGCCTGTGCATCATCTATATCGAGTCCGTGCGCAATACGCCGTTTCTCGTGCAGATCTTTCTGCTCTATTTCGGCCTCGCCAGCATCGGCCTGCGCATGCCGACGTTCGCCGCCGCCACGCTCGCGATGACGATCAACATCGGCGCCTACGCCGCGGAGATCATCCGTGCGGGGCTGGAGTCGGTGCCGCGCGGGCAGATCGAAGCGGCCGAGTGCCTCGGGCTCTCGCGCTGGCGCATCGGCTGGCATGTGATGCTGCAGCCTTCCATCGAGAAGGTGTATCCGGCGCTGACGAGCCAGTTCCTGCTGATGATGCAGGCGTCCGCAATCGCGTCGCAGATCTCCGCGGAAGAACTGACGGCGGTCGCCAACACCGTGCAGTCGGATACGTTCCGTTCGCTCGAAACCTACATCGTGGTGGCAGCGCTCTACCTTGCGCTTTCGCTCCTGATCAAGCTGATCGCATGGGCGGTCGGCGAGCACGTGTTCAAGCGGCGGCGCGTGATCCGGCTCGCAGCGCGGCGTGCCGGCAAGGCGCCGTCCGATACCGCGCGCATCGACACCGTGATCCCCGGAGGTGCGGCATGAGCGGCGGCTTCACGGCAGCGCACCTGCTGTATCTGGTGCAGTCGATCTGGTGGACGCTCGTGCTGTCCGCGCTGGCGTTCGTGCTCGGCGGGATCGGCGGCTTTGGCGTGATGCTCGCGCGCATCTCGCCGCGCCGCTGGCTCTCGCGCACCGCGATGGTGTACATCGAGGCGATTCAGGGCATTCCGCTCCTGATCCTGCTCTTCATCGTGTACTTCGGGCTTTCGGTGTACGGCTTTCAGGTGCCCGCGCTGGTCGCGGCGGGCATGGCGCTGATGGTCTACTCGAGCGCCTATCTCGGCGACATCTGGCGCGGCTGCGTGGAAGCCATGCCGAAGCCGCAGTGGGAAGCGGCCGAGTGCCTGTCGCTCACGCGCTGGCAGAGCCTGCGGCTCGTGATCATTCCGCAGGCGATGCGCCTTGCCTTGCCGCCGACCGTCGGCTTTCTGGTGCAGGTGATCAAGATGACGTCACTCGCGTCGGTGATCGGTTTCATCGAACTGACGCGCGCGGGCCAGATCATCAACAACTCGATCTTCCAGCCGTTCCTCGTGTTCGGACTGGTAGGCGCTTTCTATTTCGTACTGTGCTATCCGCTCTCGCGCTGGAGCCAATCGATGGAGAACAAGCTCAATGTCGGCAATCGTTAAGCTCGGCGACGTGTACAAACGGTTCGGCTCGAACCAGGTATTGAAGGGTGTGTCGTTCGAGGTGATGAAGGGCGAGATGATCGCCGTGATCGGCGCAAGCGGCTCGGGCAAGAGCACCGCGCTGCGCTGCATAGACCGCCTCGAGACGATCGATCAGGGGGAAATCGAAGTGTGCGGGATTCGCGTCGACGACCCGAATGTCGATCTGCACCGCCTGCGCCGCGAAGTCGGCATCGTGTTTCAGAGCTACAACCTGTTTCCTCACCTGACGGTCGAAGAGAACATCATGCTCGCGCTGCGTCACGTGAAGAAGTGCTCGCGCGACGAAGCACGGGGCGTGGCGATGAAGGTGCTCGAACAGGTCGGTCTCGCACAGAAGGCCGATGCCTACCCCGAGCAGCTTTCGGGCGGACAGCAGCAGCGCGTCGCGATTGCGCGCTCGCTCGCGATGTCGCCGAAAGTGATGCTGTTCGACGAAGTGACGTCGGCGCTCGATCCGCAACTGACGGGCGAAGTGCTGCGCGTGATGGAGGATCTCGCCGCGGACGGCATGACGATGCTGCTCGTCACGCAAGAGATGGCGTTCGCCAAGCGCGTCGCCGACCGCATCATCTACATGCATCAGGGCAAGGTCTGGGAAGTCGGCGACGGCAGCATGCTCGACGCACCGCGAACGCCCGAATTGCGTGCCTTTCTCGACAACGGCCTGTAACGGCCCGACGTTTTTTTTTATCGATAACAACGGAGACAGACTTGAAAGCGAACCGATTCATTGCACGCACCTGCGTGACGGCCCTCCTGCTCGCGGGCGTGGTGCAGGGCGCGCTGGCCGATCAACTCGACGACATCAAGAAGGCCGGCGTGGTGCGCGTGGCGATCGCGATGGGCACGCCGCTCTTCAGCTACGCGGACGCCAACCTGAAGCCGGCGGGCTCGGACGTCGACACCGCCGCCGCGCTCGCGAAAGACCTGGGCGTGAAGCTCGAACTCGTGCAGATCACGAACGCGGCGCGCGTGCCGACGTTGCAGGCGAAGCGCGCGGACCTGGTCATCGCCGACCTGTCGATTACGCCGGAGCGCGCGAAGGTGGTCGACTTTTCGATTCCGTATGCGGTGATCACGATCATCGTGGGCGGCACGAACAATATCAAGGTGAAGGACTACGCGGACCTCGACGGCAAGATGATCGGCCTCACGCGCGCAACGGTGAACGACACGCTCACGACGCAGCTCGCGAAGGGCGCGCAGATCCAGCGCTATGAAGACGACGCGACGCTCATCACGTCCATGGTGACGGGGCAGATCGACGTGTTCTCGAGCACGCCGTCCAATCTGCAGGAGATGCAGCGGCGCGCGCCGGGCCGCCATATCGAACTGAAGTTCGAGCAGAAGAACTTCGATCTCGGCATCGCGATGAACAAGGACGAGCCGAAGCTGAAGGACTGGGTCAACAAGTGGGTCAGCACGAACATGAAGAACGGCAACCTCAACGCGATCTACAAGAAGTATCACGGTCGTGATCTGCCCGAGAGCGTAGCCAAGGGCTGAGCGTCGATCGATGCGCAGACGGGGACTTGTGCAGGCCCCGTCTGCGCGACGGGCGCTCAAGGCGCGCGGCGCCTTCGGCCGCAATGGCCGCGCCGGTTGCCTTCCATCAGGTCTATTGCCCCGAATGGGTCGATGCCCAGGCGGCGCGGACCTCGCGCCGCCTCGGCTTGCCATGCCGCCGAACACGGCGCGACGCTCCTCACCACCCACTTTCCGGACACGTCGGCAGGGCGTATCGAACGTCAGGGCCATGCAGCGTATTCGTGGGCGTTCGCACGAGAGGACGCAACGGTCTTCGCTAGCGCGTTGCTGACGCACCGCCCGGGAAGGGTTCAGTCGCTGGCTGGACCCACCGCTCGTAGTCCTCCGCCTCCTTGACGAGCCACTCCTCGAAGGCGACGAGTTGCGGGGACTTGGAACTCACCTGCGAACAGGCCAGATAGTAGCCGCCCGGTGTGGACACCTGCAGGTCGAAGGGCGCCACGAGCCGCCCGGTGCGAAGGTCGTCCTCGATCAGCGCGCGCACCGCGATCACCACGCCGAGGTCGTCGATGGCGCCCTGGTACGCCAGTGCCGCGTTGTCGAAGTCGATACTGCCGGGACTGTCCAGCTCGGTGATGCCTGCTTCGATGAGCCAGCGCGACCAGTCCATCGGACGATGCCGCGACGAGAGCAGCGCATGGCGCGCCAGGTCCTTGGGGCAGCGCAAGCCCGGTTCCCGCTTCAGCAGATTCGGGCTGCATACCGGCATCAGCACTTCGCGGAACAGCCGGTGCTGGCCGGAATCGACTGGCGGAAAGGGATGCGAGTGCACCGACACGTCCACGTCTTCCTGACGGAAATTTGCCGGCTCATGCGAGGTCGTCACCTGAAGCTCGATGCCGGGATGCATCGACTGGAATCGCGTCAGTCGCGGCACGAGCCAGCGCATGGCAAACGTGGGCGGCACCTTGAGGCGCAGCACCGAGCCTTCTGTCTGATCGCGTGCCTCACGCGTCGCGTAATCGATCTGGTCGAATGCAACGCTCAGCGCGCGGATGTAGGCCTCGCCCTTGCGAGTCAGCTCTATTCCGCGATGTGTCCGCAGGAAGAGCTTGACGCCGAGCCAGTCCTCGAGCGATGACACATGCCGGCTCACGGCCCCCTGTGTCACGAGCAGCTCCTTCGCAGCGCCGGTGAAGCTCGAGTAACGTCCTGATGCTTCGAACGCGCGTAGTGCATTGAGCGGTGGAAGTTTTCGTCGCATGGCTCGCATGAGGATTTCTCATGCCGCCCATGATATATCGATCGTTGCAAACGAGGTAGAACTGCCTATGATCGTCTCACCGGCGCGAACTCATGCGCATCGGCGCCCCCGCGGCGCCGGCAGAAGGAGACATCGAAGTGACATTGACGACCCCGGCGCCCCGGACGCTTTTCGACAAGATATGGAGCGGGCATCACGTCCTCGAACGTGAAGACGGCCAGAGCCTGCTCTACGTCGACAGCCACTTTCTCCAGGACGGATCGGCGCCCGCCTTCGAAATGCTGCGCCAGCGCGGCTTGCAGGCCCATGCGCCTCGACGCGCCTTTGCGACCCCCGACCACTACGTGCCGACGCGCGGCCGCGACCTGACGAGCATCGCCGACCCCGAGAAGCGCGCGATGGCCAACGCGCTGCGCGACGACAGCAAACGATTCGGCATCACCTATTTCGGCCTCGACGACATCCGTCAGGGCATCGTTCACGTGGTGGCGCCGGAGCAGGGACTCAGCCGGCCCGGCATGCTGATCGTGTGCGGCGACAGCCACACGTCGACGCACGGCGCGGTGGGCGCGCTCGCCTTCGGCATCGGCGCGACCGAGGTGGCCCACGTGCTCGCGACGCAGTCGCTCTGGCAGCGCAAGCCGAAGGCGCTGCGCATCACGCTCGAGGGCAGGCTCGGCCAGGGTGTGGGCGCGAAGGACGTCATTCTCGCGATCATCGCGAAGATCGGCGCAGGCGGCGCGACGGGGCACGTGATCGAATACGCGGGCCCCGTGATGCGCGGCATGTCGATGGAAGGCCGGTTCACCGTCTGCAACATGTCGATCGAAGCGGGCGCACGCGCGGGAATGATCGCGCCCGACGACACGACCTTCAACTATCTCTCAGGCAAGCCGTTCGCACCGCAGGCCGAGCGCTGGGACCAGGAGGTCTCGCGCTGGCGCGCGCTCGCATCGGACCCGGGTGCGTCGTTCGACAAGGAAGTATCGATCGACGTGAGCAGCCTGCGGCCGATGGTCACCTGGGGCAACAGCCCCGAGGACGCGCTGCCCATCGACGGTCGCGTACCGGACCCGGCAACGGCGCCGAATGCGGAACGCAAGGTGTCGATGCAGCGCGCCCTGGATTACATGGGCCTGACACCGGGCATGCCGATGGATGGCCTGAAGATCGACCGCGCGTTCATCGGCTCGTGCACGAATGGCCGCATCGAGGACCTGAAGGCTGCCGCCGCCGTGGTGAAGGGCCGCAAGGTCGCGCGATCGGTAGAGGCGTGGGTCGTGCCGGGATCGGGGCTCGTCAAGCAGGAAGCCGAAGCGCTGGGGCTCGACCGGGTCTTCACGGACGCGGGTTTTCAATGGCGTGAGGCGGGCTGTTCCATGTGCCTCGGCACGAACGGCGACACGGTCGCCCCCGGCGAGCGCAGCGCGTCCACCACGAATCGCAACTTCGTCGGGCGGCAGGGACCGGGGTCGCGCACGCATCTGATGAGTCCCGCCATGGTTGCCGCCGCGGCGCTGAACGGTCATCTCACCGATGTGCGGCCCATGCTTGCGGAGGCAAACTGATGGAACCGTTCGTCTGTCTGGACGCCGTCGCCCTGCCCATCGCGCGGCCCAACTTCGATACCGATCAGATCCTTCCAGCCCGCTATCTGCAAAAGCCTCGCTCCGACAACTTCGGCGATTACCTGTTTCGCGATCTGCGTTCCCGCCCGGATGGCTCCGAGGCCGAAGACTTCGTCCTGAATGTTCCCGCCTACCGGTCGGCCCGCATCGTGGTCGCGAAGGAGAACTTCGCCTGCGGGTCGTCACGCGAGCACGCGGTGTGGGCGCTCCATGACTACGGCGTGCGTGCCGTGATCGCACCGAGCGTCGGCGATATCTTCGCGTCCAACGCGTCGAAGAATGGCCTGCTGGTCGTGTTGCTGCCCGCGGACGCGGTGGCCGGCATGCTCCGCAGGATCGAGGCACAGCCGGGACTGCACGTCGTCGTCGATCTGGAGGGTCAGACGGTATCCACGCCCGACGGCGTGTCCCACGGGTTCGCGATCGACGCATACCAGAAGCGCTGCCTGAGCGAAGGTCTCGACGAACTCGGCCACACCCTGACGCAACTCGACCGGATCAGGGAATTCGAGCGCCGCTACGCGTATTGAACGGCGGATCACGAAACACTCAGATATCAAAGGACACAACATGAAAGTTGCCGTGCTCGCTGGCGATGGAATCGGAAAGGAAGTCACCGCGGAAGCCCTGAGGGTATTGCAGGCCGTGGTTCCGAAAAGCGCCGCGCTCGAAATCGCACACGCGCCCATCGGCGGCGCGGGCGTGGAAGCGGCCGGCGATCCGTTGCCCTCCGCCACGCTCGAACTGGCCCGCAAGTCGGATGCGATCCTGTTCGGCGCGGCGGGCGAGCCAGGCGACGAGAAGATCCCGTTCGACATGCGCCCCGGCGCGAGCCTGCTGCGTCTTCGCAAGGCGCTCGGCCTCTTCGCCAACTTCCGGCCCGCGTTCCTGTTTCCCGAACTGGCGGACGCTTCGAGCCTCAAGCGCGAGATCGTCGATGGTCTGGACATCGTGATCCTGCGGGAGCTGACGGGCGACCTGTACTTCGGCGAGCCGCGCGGCGTCACGAACGAAGGCGGCGAGCGTGTCGGCATCAACACGATGCGGTATTCGGAAAGCGAAGTGCGGCGTATCGGGCATGCGGCCTTCCGCGCTGCGCGCATGCGAAACCGCAAGGTCTGCTCGGTCGACAAGGCGAACGTCCTCGAGACGATGCAGCTCTGGCGCGACGTCATGACCGAGGTCGGCACGGAATACCCGGATGTCGAACTGACGCATACGTTCGTCGACGCGGCCGCGATGATGCTGATGCGCAATCCGCGGCAATTCGACGTGATCGTGACCGGCAATGTGTTCGGCGACATCCTCTCGGACGCCGCCGCCATGCTGACGGGCTCGATCGGCATGCTGCCGTCGGCATCGCTCGGCAGCGGCCGCCTCGGACTGTATGAACCGGTGCATGGCACGGCGCCGGATATCGCGGGCAAGAACATCGCGAATCCGCTGGCGGCCATCCTGTCGGTGGAAATGATGCTTCGCCTCTCGTTCGACATGCAGGAGGCGGCGGCCCGGATCCGGCGCGCGGTGAGCGCGGTGCTGGCCGAGGGATACCGTACGGCGGACATCTACGAGCCCGGCACGAAGAGGGTGGGAACCCGCGAAATGGGAGACGCGATGCTCGCCGCGCTTCGCTGAGGGCTCGCGCCGCGGCGCGGACCGGTTCGCCCGCTCCATGTGCCGGCGACCTGAATACATAAATAACCACGGTGGCGATCGCACGCCGTGCGGAGACGACGATGACAGACATCTATGCCGACACGACGTTCGAGCAGGTGGACACGTATTCCGGACAAGTGGCGGCGCGGCTCGACCGGCTTCCCTTCACGCGCACGCTCTGGCGACTGGTCTTTCTGATTTCCCTCGGCGGCGTCTTCGAGCTGTACGACCTCTTCATGACGGCCTACATCGCGCCGGGCCTCGTCAGGAGCGGGCTGTTCGGCACCACGTCGGGCAGCTTCTTCGGCATCAGCGGCGTGGGCTTCTTCGTCTTCTGCACGTTCGCGGGAATGTGGCTCGGGTGCATGGTGTTCGGATCGGTCGCGGACCGGCTCGGGCGGCGCTCCATGTTCACGTTCTCGCTCATCTGGTATTCGCTGGCAACCGCCGCCATGGCGTGCCAGACGACAGCGGCAGGCGTGGACCTGTGCCGCTTCATCGCGGCGATCGGCGTCGGGCTCGAACAGGTCACGATCGATACGTTTCTCACCGAACTCGTTCCGCCGCAGGGGCGCGGCAAGGCGTTCGCGTTCTATCAGTTCATCGAGTTTCTGATCGTGCCGGTCGTGGCGCTGCTCGGCTGGCTGCTCGTGCCGATCAGCCCCTTCGGCATCGACGGCTGGCGCTGGGTCGCGATGTTCGCCGCGGTGGGCGCCGTTGCTGCGTGGTGGCTGAGGCTCGGCCTGCCCGAAAGCCCGCGCTGGCTCTCGCTGCATGGGCGGGAGGGCGAGGCCGAGCGGATCATGCGCGACCTCGAAACGAAGATCGCGCGTGACATAGGCGCCACGGCCTTGCCGCCGGCGCCGCCTTCGGAGCCCGTCGTGGCCGACGGCAAATTCTCCGAACTGTTCAAGGCGCCTTACGGCAAGCGCACGCTGGTCCTTTCGCTGTTCAACCTGACCCAGACCATCGCGTTCTATGGCTTCGGCGCGTGGGTGCCGACCCTGCTGATCTCCAAGGGCATCCACGTCACCACGAGCCTGCAATACGCGTTCATCATCGCGCTGGCGAATCCGGTCGGGCCGCTGCTCGGCATCTGGATCGCGGACAGGATGGAGCGCAAATGGCAGATCGTCTCGGCGGGCGTGGGTATCGGCATCTTCATGATGTTCTTCGCGAAGCAGACCAGCCCTGCCTGGATCATCGTGTTCGGCGTGCTGGTCACGCTGTTCAACAACTGGATCTCGTTCGTATTCCACGGCTTTCAGGCGGAGCAGTATCCCACCCGCATCCGGGCGCGCGCGATCGGCTTCGTCTATTCGTGGAGCCGCGTGAGCGCCGCGCTGGCGGGGCTCCTGATCGGCTTTTTCCTTCATGAGGGCGGCACCATGGGGGTTGCCATGTTCATCGGCGCGGCGATGCTGGTGATGGTCGTGGCCGTGGGCGGGTTCGGCCCGCGCACGCTCAACCGCAGTCTGGAAGAACTGTCGCAGTGAGCCCTGGAGCGTGACGCCGGTCGGTATCGGCAACGCCGGCGACCGGCGTTCGCGGCGACCGCATGCATCGGCCGAACATCATGGAGAGAGACACCGTCATGTCATTCACTGCGGCAGTCGGCATCAAAAGAAGAGACGCTTCGGTGAGGCTCGCCACGAGCAGCGCCGATACGCTGGATCGTCCGCTCGAAATACGGGAAGCGCTTCGCTTCGAAGGCGTGACCTGCACGTTCGCCAGCAACCGAGGCCGCGGCGAAAACTACACCGCGGTCAGCGACGTGAACCTGAGCGTTCGCGACGGCGAGTTTCTCTCGATCGTCGGCCCCACGGGATGCGGCAAGTCGACGTTGCTGAACGTGGCGGCAGGCCTGATCCAGCCCTCGGCGGGCACCTTGAGCGTGTTCGGGCAGAAGCTCGGCCAGGGGCTCAACAGGCAAGCGTCTTACTTGTTCCAGGTCGATGCGCTGATGCCGTGGAAGACTGCCGCGGAGAATATCGCGGCGGGCCTGCTTTTTCACGGCAGGACGAAGGCCGACGCAATGGCGAGCGCACGCGACTGGCTGATTCGCGTCGGCCTTGAAGGACACGGAGACAAGTATCCGCACCAGATGTCGGGCGGCATGAGAAAGCGCGCGGGTCTCGCTCAGGCGCTCGTGCTCGATCCCCGCATATTGCTGATGGACGAACCGTTCAGCGCACTCGATATCCAGACCCGGCACTTCATGGAAGACGAATTGCTGCGGCTGTGGTCGGCGGACCGGAAGTCGGTCGTATTCGTGACCCATGATCTCGAAGAGGCGATCTCCCTCTCCGACCGTGTGATCGTGATGTCGGCGGGCCCGGCGACGAGACCGATCGCGGAATTCGACATCGACCTGCGGCGTCCGCGCGAAGTCTCCGAAATACGCATGACGCAGCGGTTCCTGCAACTGCACGCCGAAATCTGGCAAGTGCTGAGAGGGGAGGTATTGAAAGGCTATGCGCGCAATCGCCCTTGACCCACGCAACCGGCTTCTTGTTCTCGTCACGCGTTTCGCGCTGCTTGCCGGCGGCATACTGCTCTGGTGGATACTGACCAGCCGCGGATGGATATCGGCGTTCTTCTTCGGCGATCCGGTCGGCGTGGCGCGGCGGATAGCCGGATGGTTCGTCACCGGGTCGGTGTACACCCATCTCTATACGACGCTCGTCGAGACGATCCTTGCCTTTCTCATCGGAACGGTGCTGGGGCTCGCCTGCGGTCTCTGGCTCGCGCTGAATCCGTTCCTTGCCGTGGTGACCGATCCGTTCATCAAGGCGATGAATTCCATGCCGCGGCTGATCTTCGCTCCGATCTTCGCGTTGTGGTTCGGGCTCGGCATCTGGTCGAAAGTGGCGCTCGGCGTCACGTTGGTCTTCTTCGTGGTGTTCTTCAACGTGTTTCAGGGCGTACGTGAAGTCAGCCCGGCCGTGCTCGCCAATACGCGCATGCTCGGTGCGAATTCGCGCGAGCTGATGCGTCATGTCTACCTGCCTTCGGCGATGAGCTGGGTCTTTTCGAGCCTGCACAACGCGGTCGGCATTGCCTTCGTGGGCAGCGTGGTGGGCGAGTACCTCGGCTCGGAAAAGGGCGTCGGCTATCTGATTCTTCTTGCAGAAGGCGTGTTCGACATCAATTCGGTCATCGCGGGCATTCTGCTGCTCACCGTCTTCGCGCTGGTGCTCGACACGACCGTGTCGCTCGTCGAAGACCACTTCATGCGATGGCAGCCCTCCGCCGGACAGACGGTCAGTGGGCATGCGTGACTCGCGAATACGCCTCCAACCCGAAAACAGGAACAGCATCTTGCAAACGAACACGATCGACTTGAACGGCCGCGTGGCTGTGGTGACGGGCGGTGCGCAGGGCATCGGTTTGACCGTCGGCCAGCGCCTGCTCGCATCCGGTGCGCAACTAGCGGTCTGGGACATCGACGAAGAACGCCTGCAACAGGCCAAAGCCGAGCTGAGCGACGCGGGCAAGGGCGCGGTGCACGCGGAGAAGGTCGACATTGCGGATTACGGCAGCGTCGAACGCGCGCTGGCTGGCACGCTCGCCGCGTTCGGGCGGGTCGATATTCTCATCAACAATGCAGCGATCGTCGGACCCAACGCGACCCTTGCCGATTATCCGCTCGAAGACTGGCGGCAGGTGATCGACGTCGACGTGAACGGCACGTTCCATTGCTGTCGTGCGGTGATCCCGGTGATGACCGCGCGCAACTATGGGCGCATCGTGAACGTGGCGTCCGTTGCCGGCAAGGAGGGCAATCCGAATGCGGCCGCCTACAGCGCGGCGAAGGCGGCCGTGATCGCGATGACCAAGTCGCTCGGCAAGGAAGTTGCCGCGCACGATATCGCCGTGAACTGCGTGACACCCGCCGTGGCGCGCACGCCCGGCGCGATGCGGCAGGCGCCCGAACATATCAGCTACATGCTCGGCAAGATTCCCCGAGGCCGCTTTCTGGAACTGAACGAAGCGGCGGCGATGATTGCATGGCTCGTCAGCGAAGAGAATTCGTTTACCACCGGCGCGGTGTTCGACCTGTCGGGCGGGCGCGCCACGTACTGAGCGAGTCGCCGGACTGTTCCAGCGTGCTCGCCGGGCGGCGCGTCTTTGCGGCAGCCGGCCGATTCACCGGCGTTGAGGAGCGACACCATCATGAAGCGTCTTTGCATGGGCCGGATTGCGTTGCTGACGTGCCTCGCCATCGGGACTGCGGCGACCTCGGCAACCGAGGCGAGTGCGCAGTCCGCGCCCGAGCAGCCGAAGATCCATCTTGCCGCGGCCGGCGTGGGCTTTCCCTATTTGCCGTTCGTGATCGCGAGCAGCCGAGGCTACTTCAGGCAGCAGGGCCTCGATGTCGAGATCGGCGTCTACAGCGGCGGCGCGAAGGCGTTGCAGGCATTGCTCGGCGGCAGCGCCGACATCGTGGCGGGCGCCTACTCGAATACGATCACGATGGCCGTGAACGGACAGAAGATCGTGTCGTTCGTCACGCAGGCCGTGTGCCCGGGCTTCGTGTTCGGCGTCACCAGGGCGAGCCACGACAAGATCAAGTCGTACGCGGACCTGAAGGGAAAGCGGATCGGCGTGAGTTCGCCCGGTTCCAGCTTCCACATGGGCGTCAACTATCTGCTGAGCAGGGCGGGCCTCAAGCCCGATGATGTGTCGATCATCGGCGTCGGGTCCTCTTCCGGCGCGATCGCGGCGGCGCGCAGCGGCCAGGTGGACGCCCTCATGACCAACGACCCGGTGGCGACCGTGCTGCAGGACAGCGGCGACCTGTTCCCCCTGGCGATGATGCGCAATGTGAAGGAGACGCAGGCGACGCTCGGCGGCAACTACCCGGAGGCGAGCATCTATGCCACGGAGAAGTTCATTGCGAAGAACCCGCGGACGATTCAGGCCATCGCGACCGCCATGGTGGCTGCGGAGAAGTGGATAGCGCAGGCGACGCCCCAGCAGATCGCCGATGCCGTTCCGCCGCAGTATGCGATAGCGGACAAGGCCGTGTTCGTGAAGGCGTACTCCAACATGCATCAATGCCTGTCGCAGGATGGCCTGATGGCGCAGGACGCGCCGAAGACGGTGCGCAGCGTGCTTGCCGCCTTCGATCCGGCGGTGGCCGCGGCGAACGTCGATCTGACCACGACCTACGACAACAGCTATGTCCTGCGCGCGGACAAGCGCTGACGCCCGTGTTCGTCGATTGCCGCGGAAGGACCGTGCAGGTATCAACGCAAACTGGCGGGAGATTCAATGCAGAACTTCAATGTCCTTGCAACCGGGCTGCTCTTTCCCGAGGGTCCGGTCGCGCTGCCGGACGGCTCGATTGCGTTTGTCGAGATTCAGCGGGAGACCATCAGCCGCGTCGCGCCCGACGGCACCGTGTCGGTGATCGCAAACGTCGGCGGCGGCCCGAACGGTCTCGCGATCGGGCCGGAAGGCGCGTACTACCTTTGCAATAACGGCGGCTTTCTCTTTCAGACGATTGCGGGATTCAACAGGACGCGCGCGGGCGTGCATCCCGACTACACGAGCGGACGCATCGAGCGCTTCGATCCGGCAACGGGAGAACTGCAGACGCTGTATGACCGCTGCGGCGACTTTCCGCTGCGCGGGCCCAACGATCTCGTCTTCGATCACGCGGGCGGTTTCTACTTCACCGATTTCGGCAAGAACCGCGCGCGCGACCGCGATCATGCGGGCCTCTACTATGGGCGCGCCGACGGTTCGATGATCGTGGAAGTAGCGTACCCGCTGACGACAGCCAATGGCGTCGGCCTGTCACCGGACGATTCAGTCGTCTATGTATCGGAAACCGAAACCGGGCGCTTGTGGGCCTTCGATCTGGAAGAGCCTGGCCGCGCGAAGAAGCACCCGCATCCTTCTCCGCATGGCGGCAGGCTCGTGTGCGGCTTGCCCGGCTATCAGCGATTCGACAGCATGGCCGTGGACGCATACGGCAATATCTGCGTCGCGACGCTCGTGACGGGATGCATAACTGTGATTACGCCCGGCGGCGATGTGCTGCGGCAGGTGATGCTGCCTGATCCGATGGTCACCAATATCTGCTTTGGCGGCGCGGACCTCAGAACCGCGTTCATTACGCTGTCCGGCACGGGGCAGCTCGTATCCATGGAATGGCCGGAACCGGGTCTGCGGTTGCCGTATTCCTGATCTTTTCGACTCGTCATTCATCCCGGGGCCGCGTGGAAGATTCGCGCGCCCCGCAGGAGGCGCGCCTGCGGCTTGTCAAAGCGGCAGGCGCGTTGTCGTTCCTGTCGCCGACGCATTCCCCGCTATGTAAATGCCTTCCGGAGAAGTGTAACTTTCGCCCCTTCGTCGACAAGAAACATTACAATTTCCTTTCGACTATTCGTGATTGGAGATTTCGATGGTTATCTATCACCGGGGCGCGGCGATTCAACCGTCGATCACACGGCGCGGCAACATCTTCATCGCGCGCGCCTGCATTCTGGAAGAGGACGGCGAATCCACGTCACTGGGCGATCTCGGCCAGTTCGCGAGCCCGAGCTCCGCGTATGAGTTCGCGGTACGCAGCGCGACTGCGTTCGTCGACGGCGCACCGATGCCCCGCAGTCCGTTCGAAGGCCGTGCCATCGGGTAGTCATGGGCGCGAATGTCGGCGCTCGGACGGGCGTCGATCGAATTCCACCCAGGTGCACGCGTGCGGCGGTGTCCGGCGAAGCAGCCGCGCACATCTGCATTGCTCGTGCCTGACCAATGAAAGGAGCTGATCGTGAACAAATCTCTCCTCGCAGCACTTCTGCTGGGCGCGCTCGCGCTCGGCGCATGCAACAAGCCTGGCGAGACGGCTGCCCCGGCTGCTGCCAGCGACGCCGCCGCCGCGTCGGCGCCGGCCGCCGCCGCATCGGATGCGGCTCCCGCGTCGGGCGCGAGCCAATAGCGCGCGGCGTGTCAGTCGGCAAGCGAGTCTCACTGATCCACGGAGCAAGAAGGGCGAACCAATGTACAGACCGGTTATCACCAAGTTCCAGTACACCCGCATGCGCGGCAAGCGACGCACGTACGACGTGACACTCAACGTGGTGCAAAAGGCATCCGGCGTGTGCGTCTATGCCGGATGGGTGCAGTTCGAGCACGACATCAAGGGCACGGGGGTGGTCCTTCCGCTGATCGCCAAGACGCGCGACGAGGCGATCAGGGAAGCCCGCGGCCGTATCGAGAAGAACATCGAGGATCTCGCTGGCGTAGTCGAATGAACGGCTCGCAAGCGGGCGAAGCGTGCCTGGACGGGATCGATGCCGCAATGGCGATGCCTCGTCGAGCGGCACGCGCGCTCCCAGCTCAGCGCCCGCTTTCCGGAGCGGCGGCCTCGCGCTTGGGCCGTGCTCGCGATGACGATTTGCGCGACGGCTTGACAGGCTTGTCGGTGCTCGCCGGATCCACGGACGGAGCCGCTGCCTGAGCCTTGTCACGCGGGACCTGATCGGCGCCGGCCGGCGCTTTCTTCGCCGCGGTCTTGCGGCCCCGGCGAGGCGCGGGCCGTTCGTCCTTCGGCGCCTCACGCGGCTCGTCGAACTCGATCACGCTCTGCTCGACGATCGCCTGCTCCGCAACGACTACAGGCATTTCCTCGATCAACGGCACCTGCTCGCGAGCCTGAGCCTGCTTTCGGGCGCTTCGGCCCCGATGGCGTCCCTTTTCGCTGGAAGACTGCGGCGCCGGGGCAACGGCTTCCGGCACCGGAGCTTCGGCAGGTTTCGCCGCCTCGGTTGCAGCGGCCTGATTCTGACTGGGCCGGTAGACGAAAGCGCCGGACTTGTCGTCGCGGCCGACGCGCAGGAGACCACGCGATTGCGCTTCGTCGAGCAGATTGCCGAATGCGCGAAAACCGTAGTACGACTCGCTGAAGTCCGGCTTGCGGCGCTTGATCGCGCTTTTCAGCACGGATGCCCAGATCTTCCCGCTTTCGCCGCGCTCGGAGGCGAGCGCGTCGAACGTCTCGACCGCGAGCGCAATGGCCTTCGCCTTGCGCGCTTCCACCTCGTGTTTGGGCTGCCTTTCCTCTTCGGATGAGCGCGCAGCCGCGGCGTTCGCATCGCGCGCCTCGCGCTTCTCGGTCGCTCGCTGCTGCTCGCGCACGAGGTCGTCGTAGAAGATGAATTCGTCGCAGTTGGCGACCAGGAGATCCGAGGTCGAATTCTTGACTCCCACGCCGATCACCTTTTTCGCGTTCTCGCGCAGCTTCGACACGAGGGGCGAGAAATCCGAGTCGCCGCTGATGATCACGAACGTATCGACGTGCGACTTGGTGTAGCAGAGATCGAGCGCATCGACGACCAGCCGGATATCCGCCGAGTTCTTGCCCGACTGCCGCACGTGCGGAATCTCGATCATCTCGAAGTTGGCCTCGTGCATGGTCGCCTTGAAGGCCTTGTACCGGTCCCAGTCGCAATAGGCTTTCTTGACGACGATGCTTCCCTTCAGGAGCAGACGCTCGAGCACGGGCTTGATGTCGAATTTTTCGAACTTCGCGTCGCGTACGCCGAGGGCGACGTTCTCGAAGTCGCAAAACAGCGCCATGCTGACGCTTTCCTGAGATGAGGCCATGGAGTCTCCGGCCGGATTGCCGGCAAGGGGCGGCGGGTTTATGGATTCCGCACATGATAGCCGGTCCGTGAAATCACCTGCCCACTAACGACAAAACGTCTCGCATCTCGTGCTCTAAAAAAATGCGCCGGCAAAGCCGGCGCACTCTTCGTGCCCAACCGCAGCAGGGCCTACATCGTGACGACGTCCAGCAGCGATTTCTTGCCACCAGTGTAGTGGTACAGCGAAATGACCGGCGTCTTCAGATCGCCTTTCGCGTCGAACTGCGTGAGTCCGCTGATGCCGTTGTACCGGGTCGAGGGCATCACCGCCAGGATCTTCGCGAGGTCGGTCGAATTGGCGCGCTTCATTGCGTCGACGGCAATGTACACCGCATCGTAGGCAAACGGCGCATAGATCTGGACGGGCTGCTTGAATCGCGCCACGTAACGCTGCTCGAACGCCGGGCCGCCAGGCATCTTGGAGAGCGCCATGCCGGGCTGCGAGCAGATCACGTTGTCTGTTCCCTGGCCGGCGAGCTCGGACAGCTTCTCGGTGCAGGCGCCGTCGCCTTCGAAGACCTTCGCTTTGATCGCGAGCTGCTTCGCCTGGCGCACGAAAGGACCGCCTGTCGCGTCCATGCCGCCGTACATGATGGCGTCCGGACGCTCGCCCTTGATCTTGGTGAGGATCGCGCGAAAATCGACCGCCTTGTCGTTGGTCGTCTCATGCGACAGCACCGTGACGCCATTGGCCTTCGCCGTTTTCTCGAACTCGTCTGCGAGGCCTTTGCCATACGCGGTGGCATCGTCGACCACCGCAACGGTCTTGACCTTGAGCGTCTTGATCGCATAGTTCGCGAGCGCGGGGCCCTGTTGCGCGTCGGTCGAGACCACGCGGAACGTGGTCTTGAAGCCCTGCAACGTATATTGCGGATTCGTCGCGGCAGGCGAGATCTGCGCGATGCCGGCATCGGAATAGATCTTCGACGCCGGGATGGACGTTCCGGAATTCAGGTGCCCGATGACCACGGCGACCTTGTCATCGACGAGCTTCTGCGCGACCTGGGTAGCAATTCGCGGGTCGGCGGCGTCATCCTGTGCATCGAGTTCCAGGGTGACCTTCTGACCCGCTATCGTCAGGCCCTTCTTGTTGATCTCTTCGACGGCGAGCCGTGCCCCGTTCTCCTGGTCCTTGCCAAGGTGCGCGATCTCGCCGGTCAATGGAGCGGCGTGGCCGATCTTGACGACGGTATCCGCTTGCGCCGCGGAGGCAAACATCGCGATTGCGGCAACGATTGGGAGAGTGTGTATCCGCTTGGTGCTCTGCATAAGTCCTCTATGTCGGTTTGAACTTCGCAACATAGAACAACTCGATTGCAGCTTTATTCCAAATACCCGAATGCGATCGCTCGCTATGGCGGGTTCAGTTTGCATGACGCGAAGAATCGATCGCTGAATCATGCGAGCCGGCGTCTAAGGCCATACGCCTCACGCGGCATAAAGTGCGTACCGCGTTCGGAAGACAAGGCACAAACCCGATCGCCATTCTCTTTCGATTCGCAGTCGACGAACAGCGATGCTTTCCTGGAACATGAGTAAAGACGTGATCCCCGTCACGGTTCGTGTCCTTCGATTGATTCGCGATCCGCAACGGATTGCAGAATCGCGGGACGTTCATGCGCACATGAATGCCTGACTCAAGTTGTTTTCGCGCAATCGGTTCGGGAATGAATCGGCGGAATACGGCATCCACGGGCCGAGCCGAACCTATGCCTCCGGGGCGCTGATGGCGTGCAGCAGCGCAAGCAGCGTCTCGTTGACCGGGGTGGGGATGCCCAATCTGGTGCCCGCGTCAATGATCGCGCCTGTCAGGGCGTCGGCTTCGAGTGGCCGGCCTTCGAGGCTGTCGAGGTACATCGAGGTTCCGACTTCGGGTGGATACTCCATCAGTGCATCGAAGATGCGCGGGGCGGCATCTTCGGCGAGATTGGCACCGTCCGCACGGGCCACTGCTACCCCTTCGTCGAGCAACCGCAGACATAAGGTCCGGATGTCGTCCCTGCGTAGCACGGCGAGTCGCTGACGGGTAAGGGCCGTGACGGGATTGGCGGCGGCGTTGATCAACAATTTGCTCCACTGAAGCGTATGGAAATCCGCACTGCATGCCGTCTTCAAGGAGGTTCCGTCAAAGAGATGGACGAACGATCGCCCGGCCTCCGTATCGGGAACCGACACGTCCTGATGGCTGGCGTGCCGTAACCGGAAATGATCCGGCGCGGTGCGCTCTCCATTGAAATGGACCACGGTCGGTACGACGGCCGATGCGCTGACGAACTGCGGAACCCGGTCTGCGTGTCCGATCCCGTTCTGCATCATGGCGACGCGCGTGATCGGGCCACAAAGCCGCTTGAGCCAGGACGACGTCGAGGCGGTGTCGTGCGCCTTGGTGCACACGAGTACCCAATCGACGGCATTGACGCTTGCCGGGCTCGTTGCCGTGTCGAGAGCAAGACGGACCGACCCTTCTGCCGTGTCCAGCGTGATCTCGCCGATGGACCGTCGCACGCACGCCGTCACGCGGTGCCGGCCGGATAGTGCGAGGCAGGCTGCTACCGCACCGCCGATTCCTCCCATGCCGATAACGGCAACACTCATTGATCGAGTCATGTCGATTACTCGCTTCCGTTTTCTGAACCCATCATGCTTGACGGCGGCCTTCGCACAATGGTTCCGTTGAAGCACGCGAGCACGTCGATCAGCAGAGGTATCGACGCCGTGAATCGGGCGGGAGATCGGCGTCGTCCAGCATGACGTCCAGACGATTTTCAGCGTACGAGCGGCAAAAATGAAGTGACTTATTATTCATCGTCTCGATGGTGAACTGTTATGGGAACGGATTTCGAGGTCGTTGCGTGTGAGGCAACCTGTCATTAGCTTTGCGATCCGTTTTCTGGAAGACGAACTGGGCGCCTGAATCCAGTCTGTAGAAGGATCGACTCCGGGGCAGTTTGCTTTAACGCCGCAATCAAATTCAGGCTCGCGCGTGTCAGATCGGGTGGGCGTTATCTTGGTCAGGCGTGTCATGAACGGTCCGGATTGCCGTGAACGTGCGCGGCATCATGTTTCTTGCGCAGCACGCTATCGAAGGGCGACCTCTCGCGGAGCAACGCATGCCGTGCAAAGGTGCGCGAGGCGAGGGCCTGTTTGAAGAGCCTTGAAGCGCTCAGGGCTTTGCCGCCCGAACGCATGGCGTGACATGGGAAGTGGGTGTATCGTGGACAGGATCGTTTCAGTCTGGACCCCGCGTTCGGTTTCTTGACGGCGAGGTTGAGCCCATGGTGCTGGTTGGAGTCTTCGAATCGCCGTTCGTACGCCGTGTCGCGATCACGCTGAAATTGCTCGGCCTGCCGTTCGAGCGTCGGGCGCTTTGCGCAGTGCGCAATTTCGATGCATTGTGCGAGGTCAATCCTGTCGGCAAGGCTCCCACGTTGATTACCGACGAGGGCGACATGCTGATCGACTCGACGCTGATCATCGACTACGCAGAGTCGCTCGCGAGTCCCGGTCGTTCGCTCATTCCGGTCGACGCCATGCAACGCCGCAAAAGTCTGCGCGTCACGGGCCTGGCACTGGCCGCGGCTGAAAAGACGATCCAGACCATCTATGAAGGCTTTTTCCGGCCAGAGGAAAAGCGTCATGCACCGTGGGTCGAGCGTGTGCAGGCGCAAATGGACGCGGCATTTCGTCTGATCGAACAGGACGCGCTTGCGGCAGACCCGTGGTTCTTCGGCCGTTCCGTCACGCAAGCCGATGTTACTGCCGCCGTCGCGTGGCAGTTCGCGCAACACATTCTGCCGGATACAGCGGCCTCACGCGTTGGCGCGTATCCCGCGCTTCACGCGCTGTCGGAGCGGGCGAAGGCTCTTGACGCGTTTCACTCCACGCCCATTTCGTAGATTCAGCGGAGTCACCCGCGCCGGCTTGCACGTATGCCTGCTTACTCCTGCTCGTCCTTGTGCACGAGCATCAGCGGCGTGGTGGCAATGCGCGCCACGCGGCTCGCGACGCTGCCGAGCAGCCAGCGCGCGGGACCGCGTCGTCCGTGCGTGCCGAGCGCGAGCAGATCCGCGTTCCAGCGCTGCGCTTCGCGAACGATGGCGTGCGCGATGTCGTCGTTGCTTGTTTCGGTGTCGACGAGGGCCGCTTCCAGCGGAACCGTTTCCAGGCCCGGCAATTGGGCGAACATCTCCTTTGCCTGTGCAAGCGTCGCGCGACCCTCTTCGACGAAGGCGTCCTCGAGCAGCGTGATGGGCACGATGTCGCTATAGCGCACCGCCCGATCCACGACGTAGACGATGCGAACGCATGCCCCCTCGCTCACGAGCCTCGCACCGGTCCGCAGCGCGTTGCTCGACGTTTCGCTGCCGTCGATGGCAAACAGGATCCGCTTGGGCGGCGTGTTCGAGTTGCCGGTGGCCGTACCCGGTACGACGATCGTCGGGCAGGGTGCAAGCCGCGTCACCGGCTCGGACACCGTGCCCTCGACCCAGCGCAACAAGCCGCGATGCTGGCGCGCGCCGAGCACGAGCACATCGGCGCGCCATTCGTGCGCCGCGGCAGCGATCGCGTGCACGACGTCGCCGCCCTGCTTGACCAGATCGATGAGGTGCGGCTCGACGGTGGCGGGCAAACCGGCGAACGCCTCCTGCGCCCGGGCAAGCGCGGCTTCGGCATCCTCCAATATCTCTGCGTGAATTGCGCCCAGATCGAATCCGCTGAGCGGAGCGAGCGGAACCAGATTGCGCGGGTTCTCGACGATGCTTGCGATGCGCACCGTCGTGCCGCCCTGCGCCATCCGCCGGACGAAAGCGACAGCCTGTTCGGAAGCAGGCGAGCCGTCGACGCACAAAAGAATGCGCGAAAAGCCCTCGACGCCTGCGTTGGGTGCGGGTGTGTTCATTTATCGCCTCCTTGACGCGCCTGTCCTTCGAATAACGCGAAACGAGCCGCGCCTGCATGTCTTCCAGAGGCACTGCCTCATGCAGCTTCGATGATCACCTTGAGTGCACCGGTCTCGGCGGCGCGGCCGAAGGTGTCGTAGGCGTTCATGATGTCATCGAGCCGAAAGTGATGCGTGATCAGTTTCATCGGCGCGAGGCGCCCTGCGCGCACGGTCTTGAGCAGCATCGGCGTGCTCACGGTGTCGACGAGGCGCGTCGTAATCGTGATGTTGCGGTCCCAGAGCGTCTCCAGATGCAGATCGGCCTTCACGCCATGCACGCCGACATTGGCGATCGTGCCACCCGCCGCGACGATCGCCTGACACAGTTCGAACGTAGCGGGCACGCCCACGGCCTCGATCGCGCAATCGACGCCCGCACCGTCCGTGAGAGTCATGATTTCGGCGACCGGGTCCGCGCGGGCGATATCGATGCAGGCGCTTGCGCCGAACGTCTGCGCGACTTCGAGGCGGTTGGGATCGCGGTCGATCATGACAATCTGCGCCGGTGCATAGAACTGCGCGGTGAGCAGGGCGGCGAGGCCGATCGGGCCGGCCCCGACGATTGCCACGGTGCTGCCGGGCTGAACCTTGCCGTTGAGCACGCCGCATTCGAAGCCGGTGGGCAGGATGTCGGAGAGCATGACGAGCGCTTCTTCCTCCACACCCTGCGGCACGGGGTAGAGACTCGTGTCGGCATGCGGAATGCGGACGTACTCGGCCTGCGTTCCGTCGATGCGATGTCCGAGAATCCATCCGCCCGTCGCGCAGTGCGAATACATGCCGCGCCGGCAGGCGTCGCACTTTCCGCATGACGAGATGCAGGAGATCAGGACGTGATCGCCGGGTTTGAACGCCGCGACCGCTCCACCCACCTGCTCGACGATGCCAACGCCCTCGTGCCCGAGTATCCGGCCGGGCTGGCAACTGGGCACGTCGCCCTTCAGGATGTGCAGATCGGTGCCGCAGATCGTCGTGCGCGTGACCTTGATGATGGCGTCGGTCGGCGCCGCGATTTCCGGCATGGGCCGCTCATCGAGGGATTTCTGGCCCGGTCCGTGATAAACGAGTGCCTTCATGCTCGATCTCCTGGCAGGCGCAAAAAGCGCGCGAATCGCTTTACTCTAGGCGCGATTCCCGATCGCTTGTTGATCCACATCAACCTTGCGTCGACGGATCAGCAAGGGGCTCCCCGCTTCAGGATTCGGAGCAGTGATCGCCGGACGCTCACAGTGCCATGCCGCCGTCGATGGTCAGACTGGAGCCCGTCATATAGCCCGACTCCTTGCTGGCGAGGTAGCTGATCAGGCCGGCAATCTCGTCCGGGTCTCCAGCCCGCCCGAGCGGAATGAGGGGTTTGATGGCGTCGATGTGCGCGGCCGTCATGTCCGTGACGGTCGGGCCGGGTTGCACATTGTTGATGGTGATGCCGCGGCTGGCGAGGTCGACGGCAATGCCTTTCACCATGACGGCAACTGCGGCTTTCGTCATCGAATAGACGCTCGATCCGGGATGCCCGCTCCGCACGGCCGTATTGCTGCCGATCGTAATGATCCGGCCCCCGTCGGAAAGACGCGCGGCCGCAGCCTGGATCGAAAGAAACACTCCCCGCACGTTGATATTCAGCATCGTGTCGAGATCATCCACGCTCACGGTCGCGATGTCACCCAGCCGCAGGATGCCCGCGTTGACGACCGCTATGTCCAGCTTCCCGAAACGATCGACGGTCTGCGCAACGGCGGCTTCAATGGCTGCCGGATCGGCGCTGTCGGCCCTGATCGCCATGCCGGCCTGCCCATCGGCTTCGATCGCGGCGATCGTTTCGGCGGCCCGTTCAGGCGCCGAAACGTAGGTCAGGGCGACATTCGCGCCGTCTCGTGCGAGACGCCTGACCGCTGCTGCGCCGATGCCTCTTGAACCGCCAAAGACGATGGCAATTTTCCCTGCAAGCTTGCGACCTTCGTTCACTCGATACTCCGTTATTGACAGATCAGTCCATAAATGGGCGTGCATTGAACGCGCGTCGGTCCTCATCGCTCAGCGCGCGCCAAGACGGCGGATTGCAAACCTCGCCAGCGCACGCAGATTCCGCGCGTCACCGCCCGCGCGGGCGCCGAGCTGAATGCCTTGCATCGTCATTTGCAAGAATGCGGCGGCTTCCCGGGCATCGATGGCAGGATCGACTTCCCCGCGTGCCTGCCCCTCGCGCAGGCGTTCGACCAATCGTCTGGAAAGGGCTCGCCCCGCCTTGCTGCGCAGCATGACAAGGTCCGGATCCGCAGTCCCGAATTCGCCGACCGCACCGACGCCCATGCACCCGAGTGCGCGGGCGTCGTCATTGTCTGAAACGAGGCCCAGCAGCAGCGCCTCGATTCCGCCGAGCGGCGATTCACTACTGTTCAGGCGTTCGAGATGCCCGGCGTTGCTTGTCTGCTGATATCGCTCCAGTGCTTCCAGATAGAGCTTCTTCTTGTCGCCGAACGCGTTGTAGAGGCTCTGCCGCCCGATATTCATCGCAGCCAGCAGATCCTCGGTTGAAGTCGAGGCATAACCCTTCGCCCAGAACACGCGTGTAGCGCGGTCCAGCGCCTCGTCCCGATCGAACTCTCTTGGTCTCACCATGAATCAAGCATATGGGTTATGGACCAGTCTGTCAATAACGGATGATCGCACGGCGATTGGCCCTCCCGGCCCCGAGTCTTCACCCGATTCATGTCCCTACGCCATCGCTTTCCGATACTGCACGAACCCGGACTTGTCTGCGATCCGGTCGTACAGTTGCATGGCCGAGGTATTGGTTTCGTGCGTCAGCCACCAGACCCGCGAGCATTTCGCCTCGGCGGCGCTCGCATACACCGTCTCGATCAGCTTGCGGCCGATTCCCGAGCCTCGCAGTTCCTCGTCGACGTACAGATCCTGCAGATAGCAGTAGTCGCCGATGGTCCAGCATGATCGATGCATGATCCAGTGCACCATGCCGACTGCACGATCGCCGATCAGCGCGAGCGCACCGAACATCGGCTCCGCGGGATTCAGCAGCCGCGTCCAGGTCACGCTGGTCGTTTCCTCGGCGATGTCGGTCTTGTAGAAGGCCTGATAGCCGCGCCACAACGGCAGCCACGCATCGAAGTCGCCGGAAGCGAATGGCTTGATTACGGGCTGGTGCGTGAGTTTCATGGTCATTCCATACGACAGGGGTGGCAGGAGTTCCGCACGGGCGTTCGCCATCGACGGCATCGCACGTCGCGGGCCGGAAAAAGCTACGCGCGGGCGGAGTGCGTCGCGCGCATCTCGGTCAACGACCTGCGCTGCCGCCCTTGCGCGTCGAAGTTCTCCGGCGCGAGCCACGCCGCGAAGGCCGCGCGCAAGGCGGGCCACTCGCGGTCGATGATCGAGTACCACGCCGTGTCGCGGGAGCGGTCCTTGTAGACGATTGCCTGGCGAAACACGCCTTCGAACTGGAAGCCCAGTCGCTCGGCCGCCTTCCGCGAAGGCGCATTGAGGCTGTCGCATTTCCATTCGTAGCGCCGATAGCCCAGCTCGTCGAACGCACGCTTCATCAGGAGATACTGGGCCTCGGTGGAAATCGGCGTGCGCTTCATGAGCGGGGAAAAGGTGACGTGCCCCACTTCGATCACGCCATTGGACGGGTCGATCCGCATCAGGGCGAGTGTTCCGACGGCGCGTCCCGTGCGGGTGTCGATGACCGCGTGATGCAGGGGGTCCGCGCTGAGCGCGAAACGCTCCGCATGGCTGCGAAAGCTCGATGCGCTTTCGAACGGGCCAACCGACAGATAGGTCCAGTCGCGGCCATCGGGCGCCTCGCTGTACGCCGCATGGAGTTCCGCGGCGTGGCGTTGAGGATCGAGTGGTTCCAGGCGGCAGTACCGTCCGTCGATCGGCGTGCGAGGGGGCAGCGGACGCGCGGTCCAGCCAGACACGGGTTCGCCGATGGGTTGCTGATAGGGATTCAGGATCTGGGGCACGACGGCTTCCTCGGATGAGCACATGTCTGCTAAATTACGCGATTCGTGGACCCGTTAAAAGCTCCACCGCTTCGCAATCTCATGGTGCCACGCGCGAACGAGCGCCTCGGCACGGACCTTGGCGCATCTTTCATGGCGACGACTCCTCCGCCCCTCGTGCTTCAGGTATTGCTCGAATCTCCGATGGCGAGAGATCGCGGCGCAATGCCGTTGCAGCGGCAACTGCATCATCGGATCAAGACGGGTGTGCTGGACGGGCGCCTCGCGCCGGGTTGCCGCCTGCCGGGTTCCCGGGCGCTGGCGGAAGCCCTGTCGATCTCGCGCAACACGGTGACGGCGGCGTACGACCTGCTCGCGGCGGAGGGCTTTCTGCAGCTGGATCGCAAGGGTACGCGGGTGGCGGAGCTGTCGCGTCCGGCGCTGTGTTCCCGGACGGAGGACACGCCGCCTGCGCCGCCGGTTGCTTCGCGCGTTGCGTTGATCCTGCCGAGTGCGCGAAGCGACACCGGCGCGGGCGCGCTGCGTCCCGGCGTGCCGGCGTTGTCCCAGTTTCCTCTGGGCGCGTGGCACCGCGCGCTCGATCGGACGATTCGCCGCGCGGGGGTGTCGAGCCTCGGCTACGGCGACCCTCTGGGCGAGCCCGGGCTGCGTTCGGCCATCGCGCGTCACCTCGGTGTCGCGCGCGGCGTGCGCTGCGCTCCGGAGCAAGTCGTGATTACCGAGGGGGCGCAGGAAGCGCTGTCACTTTGCGTGCGTCTCCTCGCGAATCCTCGCGACACGGCCTGGATCGAAGATCCCGGCTACCGGGGTGCGAAGGCCGCGATGCACGCGGGCGACCTCCACATGGTGCCGGTGCGCGTGGACGGCGAGGGCGTGGTCGTGCCGGAAGCCGCATGGACGTCCCAGCCGCCGCGGCTCATCTACACCACGCCGTCGCATCAGTACCCGACGGGCGCCGTGCTCGGCGCGTCGCGCCGTCTCGCGCTGATCGCGAAGGCCCGGGAACACGGCGCGTGGATCATCGAAGACGACTACGACAGCGAATTCCGTCATGCGGGCGAGTCGATAGGTGCGATGCAGGGCCTTGTCGCGCAAGCACCGGTGCTGTACGTGGGCACCTTCAGCAAGACGATGTTTCCGTCGCTGCGTCTCGGCTTTCTGGTGATGCCGGAGGCGCTGCTGACGCAGACGCGCACCGCATTGCAGGAGATGCTGCGCGGCGGCCACCGCCACGAGCAGCTCGCGCTCGCCGAATTCATCGAAAGTGGCCAATACCTGCGCCACCTCGGCCGCATGCGACGCCTGTACCGCGAACGGCAGCATGCGCTGCGCGAGGCGTTGATGCGGCATCTGAGCGTGCCGCATGTCATCGGAGGCGGCTATAGCGGAATGCATCTGACCGTGCGGCTCCCGCCGTGCTATCCGGACCGCGAGGTCGTCGATTCGGCTCGCCGTCTCGGCATTGCACCCGCGCCGCTTTCGAGCTTCGCACTGCGTCCCCTGCCCGAAGACAACGGCCTCGTGCTCGGATACGGCAATACGTCCGCGGAACTATTCGAGCGCCTGATCAGGCGTGTTTCTCAGCTTGTCGAGGCCGCGAGGCGGCCGGAATGACCGTCGCCGCCGCTGCAGGCAAGCGGCGGCGATTGCGCAATCGTGGAACAGGGAACGGGCTTGCTGCGGCGAATCGGCATGCAGCGTTCAAAGTGGATGCTTTCCGCGAGTTCGTCATCGCTCTCGAATCATGCATCGGCATGGAGAAAAGGTTCATCAATCCGCGCGAAGCACCAAAGTGATACACGCCTCCGGCAGCGGCTTCTGGCCGCGCCAATCGATTACGCTGCGTGGGTATACAGACGCGATCGACCAACGGCATCTTGTCATTCAATTAAACGAAAATGCCCATTGAGATAACCGAGGCTGACGTGCTAAAAAGCTGATGCACTGACGACGTTCGCGCTTCGTCAGTGCAGGGTCAACGTGTGTCCATCAATTGCAGAGGTCCAGGAAAATGGCAACGGGTACGGTGAAGTGGTTCAACGATGCGAAAGGATATGGTTTCATCACGCCGGATGACGGCGGCGAAGACCTGTTCGCGCATTTCTCGGAGATTCAGGGCAAGGGATTCAAGTCGCTACAGGAAAGCCAGAAAGTGAGCTTCGAGATCAAGCAGGGTCCGAAGGGCAAGCAGGCTTCCACTATTCAGCCGCTGTAGAGCTTCGAATCGTCGGCCCGGGAGAGCGACGCTCCCGGCGCGCCGCTCATTGCCGGTCACGGATCTCGCTCCGCTAGCCGATAACATCCTGATGAACGGGATGGCGGTGTCGCGACTATTTTTTTGTAATCGTATTGCAATAAGACGTCTGTCCGCCCGGCCCGCATCGATCCGCGGCCCGGCTCACGCACTCCGCGGCACGCGGCCACCGTGAAATTCCAAACATTGCACCGGGCAGTCGATGCCGGCCGTCTCTACGCGCACGCGCGATTCGAGCCGGCGACGCATCGCTCGGCGCATCGGCTCGGCGTGTTTCCGTAAGGCGGCAATTGGCGCCAATTGCCGCGTGGATGTACAGTAACTGTCGAAAAGGCCAGCAGCGAATTGCCCCGTTTTGGTGACGGATGGTGACCGACGCAACGGTGTGTCGGTTGCTTTTGCGCGAGCATCCGTTGCGTGAGGCGCGATCCTGTCCGCGCCGTTGATTAGAGCGCTTCCGCCCATAAATGACACGGTGACTTGCGTAGGAGAGGGAATGTCGAAGTACGATATCGATGAACGGCCCGGCGCTCGCGCCGAACTGCTGTGCTTCCTGGTGGCGACCGCCGCCGCCTCGCATTCGCTCACACAAGAGTGGCGCGTGGATCACGTTGTCAAGAGCTGCCGCATCTGGCTGACGAGAAACGCGGTCGTGATGCACTGGCTCGAACGCGTCCAACTGGGCCAGCTGGCGCTGAAAGTCGCCAGGCGGGACCTGCGCGATGCCGGTATCACGGTGCGCCAGTCGGACGTGCAGGCGTTGTTCACGGGAGAGATGGGGCTGAACCATGCGAGCACTGTGGTGCAAAGAATGATGGTCGTGTGCAAGGAATTGCTCTGAGAGCAACAGAGAAAGGGAAACAGCTTTGAGCAACATTGGTTTCAGGCCCGGCGTTCCGGCGTCGACCGAGGATGACTTCGAAGTCTTGACGAGCTATCGGCTGAAGGGCTATCGGCGTTTCTTCGGAAGACTGCGGGTGGTACGGAAAACAGATGGAAAGATGCTCTATCCGTTCGAAGGCGCGGAGGACATCGGACCGTTTGCGACGCAGACGGAAGCGCTGGCCGCGGCGCAGATTTATGGCGAGCGAATTGTGGAAGGCGACCTCGCCAACCCGGAGTTCTAGCGCTCCGGTTGTGTCGGGAAGAGTGAGAGAGGCACCGCTGGTTTAATTGCCGCGGCTGCTGTTTAAGACGAAAGAAGAACGCAGGTGCGAAGGTGGACGCGAACGTTGTGTCGTTGGCGACGGTAATTAGAAACGGTGATGCCGTGCAGTTCGAGATCGACATGCGCGGACGGATGATCACATGTTCAGTTACCCGCGAGGCGCTCGAAGATCACTTCTGGTTACAGCCAGGAGCCGGTGAAACTCGCCTTCTGCGTACGTTTCTCGACGGGCAGAAGCGGATCTCCGCCATTGCCGAGCGCAAGGCGCGCCGCCTGTCGGTGGACAAGATCGACCTCACATCGCAGGATTTCGCACGCTAGCCCGATTGCATCCGATGACACAGAGCAAGAAGAAGTCAAGCGAGGCGAGTGCGCTCGAGCGCGTCGCGGATGCCGCGCGGGAAGTGCAGGCGGCCTCGCTGGCGCTGGAGGTGCACTTTGTAGAGGGCGCGTCCCATTCACCGACCACGCTCGAACTGGCGCGTTTCGCTGCTGCGATAGAGGAGCTGAAAGACGCGCGGGAAGCCTTCGACTCGCTGCTTCGCGAACAGAACCCTGCACGGGCGGGATGAGGCCGGGGCACCGATACACCACGCTATCCTGCTCGACAGTCGGGCGTCCCCGATTTTCCCGTCTCCGGCACGCTGGCCGAATCGCGCAGCGGCTCCGCGCGCGCTGATCCTCCCCGCCACGAAGCGACAAACTGAAACACCGGACTGGCTGGCTCTATCGAGGCGGGCCGGTCATCGCGTTTGCGTGGACCCGCGAAACCCGGTATTCCTGTGCATGGGTCCGCATGCCGCCATGCATGGCCGATCCGTCGTTTCGACAAGCGAAACAATCCGCCTGCACGTTTCCGCTGCCGGTGATCCCGAAGCTTGCAAAGCAGGCGCTACGACGGGCAAGGTCCTGCCCGCCCCTTCGCAAAGCATGCGCCGTGCGCATCCCCGAACGTTCAAGCCGACGGGCACGGAGCGGCTACTGCATACAGGCGCACGCCCGTTCGAACGCGTGAACGGGGCTTCGGGCCTCCAAATTCAGGCGCCGCATCACAAAATGGCGCTATCAAACTTCTGGGGTAGGTATGAACGACGCAACCGACACATTCAACCGCCTGCGCCCTCGTCTTCAGGGTATTGCCTACCGCATGCTGGGCTCTCCGGCCGAGGCCGAGGAAATCGTCCAGGACGCATGGCTGAGATGGCACGAGACGGACCAGGCGCAACTCGACAGCGCCGAAGCCTGGCTCGTCTCCGTCACCACGCGGCTCGCCATCGACCGGCTGCGCTCGGCGAAGATCCAGCGCGAGCACTATGTTGGCACGTGGCTGCCCGAGCCGCTTCTCTCCGACTCCCCCGTGTCGCCGGAACAGGTGCTGGAACGGGCCGACGATGTATCCGTCGCCTTTCTCACGCTGCTGGAGCGCCTTGGCCCGGAAGCTCGCGCGGCCTATCTGCTGCGCGAAGTGTTCGATGCCGACTACGGCGAAGTCGCCGAGGCCCTCGGCAAGTCCGAGGCTGCCTGCCGCCAGATCGTCCATCGCGCCAAAGCCCAGTTGCGCGACGAACGCCCGCGGCACACCGTCGCGCGCGAGACACAGATGAGGCTGCTGCGCGCGTTCGCCGACGCCGCCGTGCGCGGCGAATTCTCCGCCCTCAAGACCATGCTCGCCGACGACGCGCAACTGATCGGCGACGGCGGCGGCAAAGTGCCGAGCCTCGGCGTGCCGATGGTGGGCGGGCAACGCATTGCCCAGTTGTACCTCGCCACCGCGCTTCGATATCCCGGCCTGGTGCGGCTCGAAGTGGTGGTGCTGAACGGCCAATGGGGGCTGCTGCGCTTCATCGACGGCGCGCTCGAATCAGCGCAGTCGTTCGAAACGGACGGCGAGCGCATCGTGCGCATTCACGTTCAGCGCAATCCCGACAAGCTCGCGCGCATCGCCGCCATGCTCGGTCGCGATCTGAATGTCACAAGGGAGCGTCCTGGAACGTCTTGATGTCTGTGAACCCAACCATGACACAAGGAAATATCATGAACCAGCCCCGCCTTCACTGGACCGACATCTCTCCCAAGGCCTATCAGGCGATGGCGAGCGTCAACGCCGCCACCGCGAAGTCCTCGCTCGGCCCCGTCCTGATGGAGCTCGTGCAGACCCGCGTCTCCCAGCTCAACGGCTGCGCCTTCTGCCTGGACATGCATGCGCGCGACCTGCGCAAGCACGGCGAGACGTGGCAACGCATCAACAGCCTCTCCACGTGGCGCGAAACCAGCCTCTACAGCAAGCGCGAGCGCGCCGCACTGAACTGGACGGAGACGATGACGAAGCTCATCGGGCATCGCAGCCACGACGCGGACTTCGAAGAATTGAAGGGTCATTTCAGCGATCAGGAGATCGTCGAACTGTGCTGGACCATCGCGCAGATCAACGCCTGGAACCGCATGGCGATCGGCATGCAGATGCCAGTGTCCGACATGCCGATCGAATAACGCAGCCGCACACCAGATACCCGGGCGAGAAATGTGAGTCGGTTTGCCGACCCTGGAGTCGCCGTTGTCTGCCATCGTGGTTTCGGTCATTCCGCCAGACAGGCGCAAGCCGTCGCCGGTGTCGAGGGCGTCCGCAGCGTGCTGATCCGCGCGAACGACCAATGGGAGTCGCTCGAGGAGATGGACGCGATCATCTTCGGCGCGCCCACCTGCATGTGCGGCGCGTCGGCGCAGTTCAAGATCACGGGTCAACGTGCGCAAGAGTACGGCCACGCTGGCAGGGTGCCTCGCCGCGAACAGCGCCAAACATTAAGCCAATCTTGTAAAGCATCCCCATGACACAGTTCGACAATAAAGTTGTTTTGATCACCGGCGGCGGAGGCGGCATCGGACTCGCTGCCGCCGTCGGCTTTGCGCGCCGTGGCGCACGCGTCGTCATCACCGGGCGCCGGGAGCCGCCGCTGGCATCGGCTTCGCGAAGCCACCCCGGCATCGACTACCTGGTGTCCGACGCCGGCAAACCCGCGGATGCTGCACGAACCGTCGAAGAAGTGGTGAGCCGGTACGGGCGTCTGGACGTGCTGGTCAACAATGCCGGCGCGGGCGCCATCCTGCCCTTGTCTCAGGCGAGTGCCGGGCAGATCGCCGAGATCTTTGCGGTGAACGTGTTCGGACCTTCGATGCTCGCGACCGCCGCGCTCCCGCACCTGAAGAAATCGATCGGCACGATCGTGAACGTGTCGAGCACCTTCGGTCACAAGGCTGCGGCGTCGCTCTCGCACTACGCGGGCAGCAAGGCGGCGCTGGAGCACATGACGCGATGCTGGGCGCTCGAACTCGCGCCCGACGGCATACGCGTAAACGCCGTCGCGGCAGGCCCCACGGAGACCGACTTCCTGGCCGAGCGCATGAAGCTCTCGGACGAACAGGTCGAAGCCGTCAAGGCACAGGAACGCGCACGCATTCCACTGGGGCGGCGCGGCGTGCCGGATGACGTCGCCGGCTGGATCGTGTCGCTTGCATCGTCCGATGCGGCGTGGATCACGGGGCAGGTGATCACCGTCGATGGCGGTCTCGACGCGACCTAGCCGCATTGTTTTTGTGGCCGCCGGCCGTTCCGCCATTCACGAGTTTATCGGCGGCGCGGCGCTCCGGTTCTTCGGTGCGAGTCTGAAAGTCGAGCAGTAGCCCGCGTGTGCAGCCCGGAGTGCTCAGGTGCCGATGCAGATCGCGCCCGCTGCGATGACGAAGCACGCGATCAGACGATTCGCGCTGACCCGCTCGCGCAGAAACACCCGGCCGATCAGAACCGCGAACACCACGCTGGTTTCGCGCAACGCCGACACCACGCCCATCGCGCCCAGCTGCATCGCCCAGATCACGATGCCATAGGCGGCGATGGACACCGCGCCGCCGCAGAGCGATGTGCCGACGTCCATCGGCGCGGCGCGCAGTGACGACCACAGCGCACCCGGTCCACGCACCGCGATGAAGATCAGCGGCATCAGCCAATAGAAGAGGAACATCCACGCGGTGTAGGCGAGGGCGTCACCGCCCGAGAGCCGCACGCCGACCCCGTCGATCACCGTATAGACGGCGATCGTGGCGCCCGTCAGCAGCGCGGCCAGCGCATTCGCGCGCGATACGTGGCGCCCCTGGAGCGCCAGCGCGACGATTCCGCCCGATACCATCGCAATCCCGAGACCGTGTACGGCGCCGATGCGCTCGCCTGCGAACAGCGCTGCGCCGAACGCGACGAGCACCGGCGACGAGCCCCGCGCGATCGGATAGGCCTCTGCCAGATCCCCGCGGCGATAGGCATAGATGAGGCTGACGTTGTAGACGATATGAACGAGGCCGGACGCGACGATATACGGCCACGCGGCCGCTGGCGGAAAAGGCGTCACCAGCACGACGGCGGCAGAGATCGTCGCAATGGCGATGCTCATCCATGTCATTGATACGAACCGGTCGCGATTGCCATGCAGGATCGCGTTCCAGGTCGCGTGAAGCAGGGCTGCGAAAATGACGAGACCGCCTGTATAGCTGAGCATGCTGGTCCTGGGATGGTTTGGCGGTTCATTATCGTCTGATTATGTATAGACGTCTAGATGTTTAGGGCAGTGTACGCATGGCAAAACGGTCTCCTGCTCGCAATCGGATTTGCGGCCGCGTTTCTCGTTCGGGATGCATCTATTTCCGGATGATATAGGTCATCGTATAACTGTGGCGAGGCCAGATACGTAATAACGTGGCAAAAATAGCCCAAATATCGGGGTTTACATGCGTTCGTAAGCCAAGCAAATGACGGTAATATCAAATCAGACGTCAGACAACATGAGCGCCAGCGGGCGCCGACGGCGCCGCGCGTGTTCGCAGGCAACCGCACCGGGCGCTCGAAGACGAAGACCAACGGCCGGCAAGCGCCGCCCGTCATGGAGGATGCAACGATGAATGCAAGCGGTGTGATGGACCTGAAGACAACGCGTGTCCGCTACGGCATTGTCGCCATGCTGTTCCTCGTGACCGCCATCAATTACGCGGACCGGGCGACGATCTCGATTGCGGGCACGTCGCTCTCGAAGGACCTCGGTCTCGACGCCGTCACGATGGGATTCATCTTCTCCGCGTTCGGCTGGTCCTACGTGATCGGGCAATTGCCGGGCGGCTGGTTGCTCGACCGCTTCGGCTCGAAACCCGTGTACGCCGCGAGCATCTTCATCTGGTCGGTGTTCACGCTCCTGCAGGGCGCCGTCAGCTACCTCAGCGTCGCGAGTGCAATCGGCATGCTCTTCACGCTGCGCTTTCTGGTGGGACTCAGCGAGGCGCCATCGTTTCCCGCCAACGGGCGCATCGTCGCCGCATGGTTTCCAGCCGCCGAGCGCGGCACCGCTTCGGCTGTCTTCAACTCCGCCCAGTATTTCGCCACCGTGCTGTTCGCGCCGATCATGGGCTGGATCACGCATGCGTTCGGCTGGCCCTATGTGTTCTACTTCATGGGCGCGGTCGGCATCGTCGTCAGCGTGCTCTGGCTCAAGGTCATCCACAGCCCCAGGGAGCATCCGGGAATCAGCAAGGCCGAATTCGACTACATCGAGCAGGGCGGCGCGCTGGTGGACATGGACCGGCCGAAGAAGGACAAGCGCGTCACCGAAGCGGAGCTTGAACTGGACTACGTCGAGCAGGCAGACGTCGAGCCGGGGGTCGTGAAGAGCGCCGATATCCTGGCGTCCACGGGGCCCGCTGCCAACGCGGCACCCAAGCTCGGCTACATGAAGCAGTTGCTCAGCAACCGGATGCTGCTCGGCGTCTACATCGGCCAGTATTGCATCACGACGATCACCTACTTCTTTCTCACGTGGTTTCCGGTCTATCTGGTGAAGGAGCGCGGCATGTCGATCCTCAATGCGGGCTTCATCGCCGCGTTGCCGGCGATATGCGGCTTCATCGGCGGCGTGCTGGGCGGTCTGATATCGGATTACCTGATCCGCAAGGGCCATTCGCTGACGTTCGCGCGCAAGACGCCGATCGTCGTCGGCATGCTGATGTCGACCACCATGATTGCCTGCAACTATGTAAGTTCCTCGACGCTCGTCGTGGCGATCATGGCGTTCGCGTTCTTCGGCAAGGGTCTTGGCGCGCTGGGCTGGGCCGTGGTCGCCGATACCTCGCCCAAGGAAATTGCCGGTCTGAGCGGAGGCATGTTCAACACGTTTGGCAATGTCGCCGCGATCACGACGCCGATCGTGATCGGCTACATCGTGAAGGCCACCGGAAATTTCAGCGGGGCGCTGGTTTTCGTTGCCTGCAACGCGCTGGTCGCGATTGTCAGCTATCTGGTCATCGTCGGAGAGATCAAGCGCGTGCAGCTCAGGAACGCGTGACGGAGGAGCCGGACTGCCGGCGCTCGGGTCCGGGCTTAGCCCCGCGGACCTGCCGACGCCTGTTTCAACACCAATCCTTCCATCGGCAAGCTGGCCTCATGGACGCAGCAGCACGCGACCGAACGCGCGTCGCGACTCTTAGTTCGCCACGCGCGACGGTCTGCACGATTTCCTGCACCTGAGCGTGCACGGGGTCGCGCCCTCAACATCAACGCATATCGTGACTTCGTCCGCCCCGCAAACCCGGACCCGCAACTTCTTCGTGGCGGAAGTCTCCGGGTCCAGCATTTTCAAAGTGGCAGCCTTCATCCCTTCTCCGGGACAGGAATAGCGGGGCCTGCCGGGCCGGGACACGCACGGCCCCCGCAATGCGCCACCAATTCAAAAGTGCAGACAGCAACCTCGTAGACGAGCAACGAACCGCTCCTTGCCGAAGCCCCGAAACGGCGCGTACATCCCTTGCGCCGAACGGAATCGCTACGACGTCGCGACATGCAAACCTTAAACACGCCGATCGAATAAACATATCGAAATTGAATGATTCCCACGGTCGAGTCGCGTGGTTAATCTCTATCGTGACTTTGCCGATGAGGACTTATGCAAGCCTTCGATCCCGAATTTTCCGCAAGACGCCGCCGTGCTCTGCGCATGCTCGCCGCTGCGCCTGCCGCCATCGCGCTCGACGGCCTTGCGCTCAGCGCGGCGCGGGCGGCAAGCGCGGACCTCTCGTCGGTGACGCTCGTGCTGGGAGATCAGGCGGGCGGGACACGCGCGCTCGCCGAAGCCGCGAAGGTGCTCGAGGGCACGCCCTACGCATTTCGCTGGGCCAACTTCCAGGGCGCGGCGCCGCTCTTCGAAGCGCAACGCTCGGGCGCAGTCGATCTTGCGCCCGCAGGCGATCTGCCCGTGCTCGCCGCCGCCGTCGGGGACCCCACGCTGAAGATCGTTGCGACCCGCGTCGGCTCGGCTGCGCAACTGGGCATCCTCGTGCCGCGCAATTCCACGCTGCGCAGCGTGGCGGAACTCAAGGGCCGCACCGTGTACGTATCGTCGGCGCGAGGCAGCATCTCGCAGTTCCAGCTCTATGGCGCGCTCGCCGAAGCAGGCATTTCGCGCGACGATGTGAGCGTGCGCTTTGTCATGCCGGTTGACGGGTTCGCAGCGTTCGAATCCGAACGCATCGATGTGTGGGCTACGTTCGATCCCTACTACGGCACCGCGGTCGAGCGCGGTGCGCGCGTGCTGCGCGACGGCACGGGCATCAACAGCGGGCTGGGCTTCGTCACCGCCTCGGGTGCGGCCGCCGCGGACCCGCAAAAGCGCGTCGCCATAGCGGATGTCCTGCAGCGCCTGCAACGTGCCGGCGACTGGGCGATCGCCCATCCGGATGCCTACGCGCAGGTCTATGCATCGCTCACGCGGCTTCCGCTCGATGCCGCCAGGAAGATCACCGCGCGCTCGGCACTCAGGCAGCGCTTCGTGGCCGACGATGACATCGCCGCGCTTCAGAAGGTGGCCGACATCGCGTATCGGGACGCGATGCTGCCGAAGCACATCGACGTGCGTGCGATCTCGGACACGCGCATCGCGCACGCATGACGCAGGCGCTGCGTCGACATGTCCATGCGAAAGAACGAGGAGCCTTAACGATGTCGGACGTATTTCCCCGCCGGGTGTCCCCGCTCGAACCCCACGACACCGCCGGCCCGCGAGCGGGACCGGCAGGCGCTCATCGGCAGGCATCGAATCGCGCCGGTACGCCGCGGTGGCTGCGCGGCGTGTCGTGGTCGATGCCGCTCGCGATCCTTCTGATCTGGGAAGCGTTGGCGCGCACCGGCGTATTGTCTGCGCAAGTGCTGCCGGCGCCATCCAGCGTCGCGCGGACCGCGTTCGTGCTGATCGGGCAGGGGCGCCTCATCGGCGACATGGCGGTGAGCCTCCTGCGCGCGGCGACGGGCTTCACGATAGGCGGCGCGCTCGGCTTCGCGCTCGGCACCGCCGTCGGCTTTTCGCGCGTCGCGGAAGCCTTCCTCGATCGCAACATACAGATGCTGCGCGCCATTCCGTTTCTCGCCGCGCTGCCTCTCGTGATCGTGTGGTTCGGGGTCGGCGAGGCCGGAAAAATCTTCCTCGTCTCGCTCGGCGTGATGTTCCCCATCTATATCAATACCGTGCTCGGCATCCGGCAGGTCGATCCGAAACTGCTGGAACTTGGCCGCGTGATGGGGTTGCCCACACGCACGCTGATCCGGCGCATCGTGTTGCCGGGCGCGCTGCCGTCGGTACTCGCGGGCGTGCGCTATGCGCTCGCGACCGCGTGGCTCGCGCTCGTGGTGGCGGAGACGATCGCGACCAGCACTGGCATCGGCTTTCTTGCGATGGACGCACGCGAGTTCCTCCGCACCGACGTCATCGTGATGACGATCGTGATCTACGCAGGCATCGGCGTTCTGGCCGATGCGCTGGCGCGCTTTCTCGAGCGCCGGCTCCTTGCATGGCATCCGAACTACGCGAAGGGGGCACGCTCATGAGTTCGCATCCTGACGACACGACGAAGCCCGCGGTCGTCGTGCGCAATCTGCGGCGCGCGTATGGCGAGCGTGTCGTGATCGACAGTTTGAATCTGCAGATCGGGCGCGGCGAGTTCGTCGCGCTGCTCGGCGAAAGCGGCTGCGGAAAGACGACGCTGCTGCGCGCCCTGTGCGGACTGGATGCGATCGACGGCGGAGCGATCGACGGTCCGCGCCGGCCTGCCGTCGTGTTTCAGGAACCGCGCCTCCTTCCCTGGGAATCGCTCCTTCGCAATGTCTCGCTCGGCCTGCCGCCGCGTCCGCAGAGCGAGGAGCGCGCACGCGCGGCGCTCGCTGAAGTGGGTCTCGGCGAGCGGCTCGGCGACTGGCCGCGCAATCTCTCGGGAGGTCAGGCGCAGCGCGTCGCGCTTGCGCGCGCGCTCGTGCAGGAGCCCCGCTTGCTGCTGCTCGACGAGCCGTTCGCCGCGCTCGACGCG
>NZ_JFHC01000023.1 GCF_000698595.1 Caballeronia glathei
GCGTTCACCAGCGGAAGCGGGAGCCGAACGCGTATCCTCGCCGCGCGCCTTGAACGGGCGGCGCTCATCGTTGCCCCGCGTGGCGCCGCGATCGCCGAACGCCGGCCTCGTCCCGCGCTCGCCAGTGGAAGCCGAAGCCGAACGCGCATGCTCGCCCCGGGCCTTGAACGGCCGCCGCTCGTCGCCAGTACCCGGCCGCGCGCCGCGCGCCGGCGCCCTGTCACCCGGCGACGACGCACGCGGCGCCCCCTTGGCAGGCGCCGCCGCCCCGCGCACGGGCCGGTCTCCGTCCGGCGGCTCGGCGCGCACGGGCTTTCGTCCGGCGGCGCTGCCGGAACGAACGGGGGAGCGTGCCGGCGACGCCGGGCGCGGATGTTTGGCTGTCAGTTTGACGCGCATAAATTCTCAGGCTGCGATCGCGCGCAGCAGTTCGGTTTCGACCTGGATCTGGGTCCGGTTGCTGGAAAGGCTCTTGCCGTCGAGGAGGAACACGTCCTCGACGCGTTCGCCGAGTGTGTTGATCCGTGCCGCCTGCACGCCGATCCGGTGCTGGGCCAGAACCCGCGCGATCGAATAAAGGAGGCCCTGCCGGTCGTTGGCCGACACGGAGAGGATGTAGTACTGGCCGCGCTCGTCGGGACGCAGGTCCACGCGCGGCGTGATCGGAAACGTCCGCACGAGCCGCGACACGCGGCCCTTCGACGGCTCCGGCAGAATGCGCTCGGCGGTGAGCAGCGTGCTCAGCTGCTCCTCGACGAGGTTCGCAATGTCGCGATAATGCCCGTCATGGTCCGGATGCGCGACGAGAAAATTGTCGAGCGCGTAGCCGTGCCGGGTCGTCGTCACGCGCGCGTCGAGCACGGACAGGCCGTTCTTGTCGAAATACGCGCAGATGCCGGCGAAAAGATCCGGCCGGTCGCGCACGTAGACGAGCACCTGCAGCGCCGCGCCGATCGGCGAAGGGCGCGCCCGCACGATCGGCTTCTCGCTCTCGACGTGCTTGTAGAGCACGCGCGTCTGCCAGGCGATGTCGGCGGCGTCGTGGCGCAGGAAATAGCCGACGTCGAGCTGCTCCCACAACCGGCGCTGCGCGTGTTCCGGCACCGTTTCGAGCCGCAGGAGCGCGAGCGCGTCTTCCTGGCGCGACTTCAGTTCCGAGTGCGCGTCCGGCTCCGCGCCGCCGAGCACGGCCTGCGTCGCGCGGTACAGGTCCTCGAGCAGCTTGCCTTTCCAGTTGTTCCAGACCTTCGGGCTCGTGCCGCGGATATCCGCGACGGTCAGCAGATAAAGCGCGCTCAGCCGGCGCTCGGTGCGGACCACCGACGCGAACTGCTTGATGACCTCGGGATCGCTCGTGTCCTGCTTCTGCGCGACGTGGCTCATGGTCAGATGCTGCTCGACGAGCCATACGATCAGTTCGCTGTCTTCCCGGCCGATCTCGTGTTCACGGCAGAACCGGCGGGCGTCGGCCATGCCGAGCACGGAATGGTCGCCGCCGCGGCCCTTGGCGATGTCGTGAAAGAGCGCCGCGACGTACAGCACCCACGGCCGCTCGAAGTTGCCGATCAGCTGGCTGCAGAACGGATATTCGTGCGCGTGCTCGGCGATCGCGAAGCGGCGCAGGTTGCGCAGCACCATCAGAATGTGCTGATCGACGGTGTAGACGTGATACAGATCATGCTGCATTTGTCCGACGATACGCCGGAAATTCAGCAGGTAACGCCCGAGCACGCTCGTCTGGTTCATGAGGCGCAGCGCGTGCGTGATGCCTTCCGGCTGCTTCAGGATCTCCATGAAGAGACGCCGGTTTTCCGGGTCGCGGCGCCAGTGGCGGTCCATCAGGTCGCGGGCGTTGTAGATCGCGCGCAGCGTGCGCGCCGAGAGTCCCTTCACGCCGCGCGTCTGTTCGTAGAGCAGGAAGGCTTCGAGAATCGCGTGCGGTTCGCGCTCGAACACGTCGTCGCGGGCGATTTCGAGCATGCCCTGTTTCTCGACGAAACGTCCCGAAATCACGCGCGTGATGCCGCTCGTCGATGGGAAAAGCTGCGCCTCGACGTTCTGGATCAGGATGGTCGCGAGCTGCGTCACCGCCTTGGCGGCCCAGTAGTAGCGGCGCATCAGCTGCTCGCTCGCGCGCTTGGCCGCGGTCGCCTTGAAGCCGAAGCTCTCGGCGAGCGGCGTCTGGAGGTCGAACACGAGGATGTCCTGGCGGCGTTTCGCGATCACGTGCAGGCGGGCGCGCATCGTCTTCAGGAAGCCTTCGTTGCGGCGCAGCTCGCGCGCTTCGCGCTCGGTGATGAGGCCGCGCGCGTCGAGTTCGCGCCAGCTGCTGCCGAAGCCCGCCGCACGCGAAATCCACAGGATCAGTTGCAGATCGCGCAGGCCGCCCGGGCTTTCCTTGATATTCGGTTCGAGGCTGTAAGGCGTGTCCTGAAATTTCGCGTGGCGCTGGCGCATTTCCAGGACCTTCGCCTGGAAGAACGAGCGCGGATCGAGGGTTTGCTGATAGCGCGAGGAGAATTCCTGGAAGAGGGGCGCGTCGCCGCAGATGCGCCGCGCCTCGAGGAGCGAGGTCAGCACGGTGATGTCGTTGCTCGCCTCGTGGATGCATTGCGACACCGAGCGCACGCTGCTGCCGATGTCGAGCCCGAGGTCCCACGCCATTCCGATGAAGCGCTCGATGCGCGCGTTGATCTGTGCTTCGCCCGAATCGGCGGGCATGTGATCGGGCAGCAGCACGAGGATGTCGACGTCGGAATAGGGCGCGAGCTCGCCGCGTCCGTAGCCGCCGACCGCGACGAGCGCGGCTGCCGGCGGCATGTCGCACGCGTCCCACGCGCCGGTGAGCGCGCAGTCGGTGGCGCGGGCGAGGGCGTGCATCAGCGAATCCACGTTCGATGCGCTCTGGAAGCGCTCGAGCAGGGCTGCTTTCGCCGACTTGTAGGAGGCTTTCAGCGATTCACAGGGCGGGGCGACGGCGGTGACGCTCATGGATGGAAATGGGCGGAAGCGGATCGGTTGGACGGAGAAAGGCGCTTGCTCGACTGCTGCGTTTCAGTTCGGCTCGGTTCAGCTCAGGGTGCGCCGGCAGCCGGCGGCGCGGGACGTGCGATGCAAACAGGGACTGCGTTCGACCGGGACTTCATTCGATCACTTCAGCGCTCGGGTGCGCTCGCGCAGAAGGATTCCGGTGCGTCATTCGGGTTCGGGCCTGAAGGGCTTCGTGCCATCGAGGGCTCCGTGCCGTCGACGCCGGAGGCCGCTCGGGCCCTTCGGTCAACGGCGCCCTCGTGTCACAGCGCGCTCACAGCCCGCTCATGCCGCCGTCACGCCGTGGCGGCGATCAGCTGCGACGGCGCCTGCGTGCCGGCCGACACCGTCAGCACGTCGTAGCCGGTCGGCGTGACGAGCACGGTGTGCTCCCATTGCGCCGACAGGCTGCGGTCGCGCGTCTTGACGGTCCACTGGTCGGGCATCGTGCGGATGTCGCGGCGCCCGGCGTTGATCATCGGCTCGACGGTGAAGATCATGCCCGCCTGCAGTTCGATGCCGGTGCCCGGGCGGCCGTAATGCAGGACCTGCGGCTCCTCGTGAAACACCTGGCCGATGCCGTGGCCGCAATATTCGCGCACGACGCTGTAGCCCTGCGACTCGGCGTGCTTCTGGATGGCGTGGCCGATGTCGCCGAGCCGCGCGCCGGGGCGTACCTGGTCGATGCCGAGCCACATGCAGTCGAAGGTGGTCTGAACAAGGCGCTTCGCCAGGATCGACCCTTCGCCGACGATGAACATCCGGCTCGTGTCGCCGAAATAGCCTTCCTTGATGACGGTGACGTCGATATTGAGCGCGTCGCCGCTCTTCAGCGCCTTGTCGCCCGGGATGCCGTGGCAGATCACGTCGTTGACCGAAATGCAGGTCGCCTTCGGATACGGCGGGTAGCCGGGCGGCTGATAGTTGAGCGGCGCGGGAACGGTGCCCTGTTCCTTCACCATGTACTCGTGACAGAGGCGGTCGAGTTCGCCGGTCGTCACGCCCGCCACGATATGAGGCGTGATGAAGTCGAGCACTTCGCTGGCGAGCCGGCAGGCGACGCGCATTTGCGCGATATCGTGTTCGTTTTTCAGCGTAATGGACATGACGTGGATCGAAAATTCGTGTAGGCAGCCGTGAGGCGCGAAAGCGGCATTATCGCACCTTAGGGCGGGCGCCGCACCCGGGGCGGGGCTTGCGCCCGCCCGTTTTTCCGCGGCGTCCGGACGGGCGCCGCGGGCAAACGAAGGCGCTGGAAACGGCCATGGCGCGCTGAACGGTCCCCCTTTTTCCGGCTTTCACCGAATTTCTCACTCAAACGGGCGACTTGAATGGTGTAACTCGCGCGTGCTATACTCTTTGGCTAAGTCTAGTCCTACTTTGCGCTTGGTCAGTAGTTGGTCAACCGTTGATCTCACGAGCAGCAAGCGTGGCGCGCAGCAAAGCCCGGACCAGACTTGATTCGCAAGCCGGCGCACCCAGGGTGTCCGGCGTTCGATCCCGAATGAGCCAAATGAGGCGGGGAAGGGCGCTGGATGCGGCAGTCGGCTTAAGACCCAACCCTCGCGGAGAATTTTCATGGCAGTTACCATGCGTCAAATGCTGGAAGCCGGTGTCCACTTCGGTCACCAAACGCGCTTCTGGAACCCGAAGATGGCCCCGTATATCTTCGGTCATCGCAACAAGATTCACATCATCAACCTCGAAAAGACGCTGCCGCTCTATAACGACGCGCTGAAGTACGTGCGTCAACTGGCAGCCAATCGCGGCACGATCCTGTTCGTCGGCACGAAGCGCCAGTCGCGCGACACCATCGCCGAAGAAGCGCAGCGCGCCGGCATGCCGTTCGTGAACGCACGCTGGCTCGGCGGCATGCTGACCAACTTCAAGACGCTCAAGATTTCGATCAAGCGCCTGAAGGACATGGAAGCGTCGCTGGAATCGGGTGAAACCGAGCGCATGAGCAAGAAGGAAGCGCTCCTGTTCGAGCGCGAAATGCTCAAGCTGCAAAAGTCGATCGGCGGCGTGAAGGACATGGGCGGCATTCCGGACGCGATCTTCGTGATCGACGTCGGCTATCACAAGATTGCCGTCACGGAAGCCAAGAAGCTGGGCATTCCGGTCATCGCCGTGGTCGACACGAACCACTCGCCGGAAGGCATCGACTACGTGATCCCGGGTAACGACGACGCCAGCAAGGCCGTCATCCTGTACGCGCAAGGCGTGGCCGACGCGATCCTGGAAGGCCGTGCGAACGCGGTGAACGAAGTCGTCCAGGCCGCCCGCAACGGCGAAGGCGACGAGTTCGTCGAGGTCAACGCAGAGGCGTAAAGAGCCCCTGTGTCCGGCAAAAAAGGGGCTTCGCGAAAGGCCCCTTTTTTTTAGCCGGCCGGCCGCTGCGCCGCTGCCGCAGCGCGGGCGGTCCGGAAAGACGCGCAAAAGACGAACCGGCGGCAACCAAATTCCTGCCGCGGGCTCAGACGCCGGCGGCACGTACCAAACAGACTCAAGGAGTGAATGATGGCGGCAATTACGGCAAGCATGGTGGCAGAACTGCGCGCGAAGACCGACGCGCCGATGATGGAATGCAAGAAGGCGCTGACGGAAGCCGACGGCGACCTCGCCCGCGCCGAAGAACTGCTGCGCGTGAAGCTCGGCAACAAGGCGAGCAAGGCTGCGTCGCGCGTGACGGCCGAAGGCATCGTCACGGCGCACATCGAAGGCGGCGTGGGCGCGCTCGTCGAACTGAACTGCGAAACCGACTTCGTCGCGAAGAACGACGACTTTCTCGCGTTCGGCAAGACCATCGCCGAAATCGTGGCGAAGCATCATCCGGCGGATGTCGCCGCGCTCGGCGCGCTGCCGCTCGAAAGCGCGACGGTCGATGCCGTGCGCCTCGCGCTCGTCGGCAAGATCGGCGAAAACCTGTCGATCCGCCGTTTCGTGCGCTTCGAAACGAGCAACAAGCTCGCCTCGTACCTGCATGGCACGCGCATCGGCGTGCTGGTCGAGTTCACGGGCACGGACGAGCAGGTCGGCAAGGATGTCGCGATGCACGTCGCGGCCATGAAGCCGGTCTCGCTGTCGTCGAACGACGTGCCGGCCGACCTGATCGCGAAGGAACGCAGCATCGCCGAGCAGAAAGCCGCCGAATCGGGCAAGCCGGCTGAAATCGTCGCGAAGATGGTCGACGGCAGCGTGCAGAAATATCTGAAGGAAGTGTCGCTGCTCAACCAGCCGTTCGTTAAGAACGACAAGCAGACGATCGAGCAGATGCTGAAGGCAGCCGGCGCGTCGGTGCAGAAGTTCGCGCTGTTCGTGGTCGGCGAAGGCATCGAGAAGCGTCAGGACGATTTCGCAGCCGAAGTGGCCGCGCAAGTCGCCGCAGCGAAGCAGGGCTAAGCCCGCAGCGGGCGCCGCGCTGGCTCGAAAGGCGCCGCGCCCGCGGAAAAAAGCAGCACCAGCAGCAGGAAACAACCGCCGCGGGACGTTCGTTTCGCGGCTCTCAGGCAGGCAAATCGGCCTCGCGGGAGAGCCAGGGTTAACCCTTTATTTCTCCCCGGTGCTTCAATTTGGCACGCTTGCCCGAAATATCGTTTCACCCCTACAGTTCTACGTTGTTGCAACCTCCCTCGGCGCGAAACGGAAACTTCTATGCCCACAGCCTACAAACGCGTACTCCTCAAACTCTCCGGCGAAGCCCTGATGGGCGACGATGCGTTCGGCATCAATCGCGCGACCATCGAAAGGATGGTGGCGGACGTCGCGGAAGTGGTGCGCCTGGGCACCCAGCTCGCGGTCGTGATCGGCGGCGGTAACATCTTCCGGGGCGTGGCGGGCGGCGCGGCCGGCATGGACCGTGCGACGGCCGACTACATGGGCATGCTCGCCACGATGATGAACGCGCTCGCGCTGCAGGACGCCATGCGTCACGCGGGCATCGAGGCGCGCGTGCAGTCGGCGCTGCGCATGGACCAGGTCGTCGAGCCGTATATCCGGCCGCGCGCGATCCGTCAGCTTGAGGAAGGCAAGGTTGTGATTTTCGCGGCCGGCACGGGCAACCCGTTCTTCACCACCGATACGGCCGCTGCGCTGCGCGGCTCGGAAATCGGCGCGGAAGTGGTGCTGAAGGCGACCAAGGTCGACGGCGTGTATTCGGCGGACCCGAAGAAGGACCCGGATGCCACGCGCTACAGCACGATCAGCTTCGACGAGGCGATCGGCCGCAATCTGCAGGTGATGGACGCGACGGCGTTCGCGCTGTGCCGCGACCAGAAGCTGCCGATCCGCGTCTTTTCGATCAACAAGCCGGGCGCGCTCAAGCGCATCGTTCAAGGCGACGACGAAGGTACGCTCGTCCACGTGTAAACTCTCGCGGTAACGGGCGCGGCGCGGCTCGAAGGCCGGCGCCGGGTGTGCCCCTATCGCCAGTAACCCAAGGTTCGGAGGTTCAAATGAGTGTGGCTGACATTAAAAAGGGCGTCGACCAGAAGATGCAGCGGTCGATCGAGGCGTTCAAGGCTGATCTGGCCAAGATCCGCACGGGTCGCGCCCATACCGGCTTGCTCGACCATATCCAGGTCGATTATTACGGCTCGAACGTGCCCATTTCGCAGGTCGCGAACATGACGCTCGTCGACGCGCGCACGATCGGCGTGCAGCCGTGGGAAAAGAAGATGGTGGGGGTCATCGAGAAGGCGATCCGCGAGTCCGACCTCGGCCTGAATCCCGCGACGCAGGGCGACCTGATCCGCGTGCCGATGCCCGCGCTCACCGAAGAGCGCCGCCGCGAGCTGACGAAGGTCGTGAAGAGCGAAGGCGAGACGGCCAAGATCGCCGTGCGCAACCTGCGCCGCGACGCCAACGAGCAACTGAAGAAGCTCGTGAAGGACAAGGAAATCTCCGAGGACGACGAGCGCCGCGCAAGCGACGACGTCCAGAAGTTCACCGACAAATTCGTCGCGGAAATCGACAAGCTGGTCCAGTCGAAAGAAGCCGAAATCATGACGGTTTGAGGCCGATTCCGGTCTTGCCAGCCTTGCTGGCGCTTGATTCCGTCGATAATAAGACTCAGCGGCCATGACCTATACCAGCTCAACCGTTCGCGTGCCCGATGTCGCCGCTGTGCCGCGTCATATCGCGATCATCATGGACGGCAACGGCCGTTGGGCGACGCAGCGGCGCTTGCCGCGCGTCGCGGGACATTCGCGCGGTGTCGATGCGGTGCGCGCGACGGTCGAAAGCTGCGCGCGCCGCGGCGTCCAGTACCTGACGCTCTTTGCTTTCAGTTCCGAAAACTGGCGCCGCCCGACCGAGGAAGTCTCGTTTCTCATGCGCCTGTTCGTCACGGCGCTGGAGCGCGAAGTCGGCAAGCTGCATGCGAACGGCATCCGGCTGCGCGTCGTCGGCGACATTTCGATGTTCGACGACCGCATCCGCGCCCTGATTCAGCGCGCGGAGACGAAAACCGCGCGCAACACGAGGCTCACGCTGACCATCGCGGCCAACTACGGCGGCCGCTGGGACATCATGCAAGCAACCCGTAAGCTCGCCGAGCAGTCGGCGGTGGAGGGGCAGGCGGTTCTCGTGGACGAGGAATCGTTCGCGCAGCACCTCGCCATGGCTTACGCGCCGGAGCCGGATCTCTTCATTCGCACGGGCGGCGAGCAGCGCATCAGCAACTTCCTGCTGTGGCAGCTCGCCTACACCGAGTTCTATTTCACCGATACCTACTGGCCGGATTTCGACGCCGATGCGCTCGGCCGGGCGATCGAGTCGTACGGCGAGCGCGAGCGGCGGTTCGGGCGCACGAGCGCGCAGCTCGAGCCGCAATCGCAGAAGGCCGACACCTTTTCATGCTAAAGACCCGTGTCATCACGGCAGTCGTTCTGCTGGCGGTGCTGCTGCCGATCACGCTGTTCGCGCCGGTCGGCGCGTTTGGGGCGCTGATCGCGTTTGTGGTCGTTTTTGCCGCCTGGGAATGGGCGCGCCTCCTGAAAATGGGCGGGGCCGGCCCGGTCGTCTATGCGCTGATTGCCGCGCTGGCGCTGGTTTCGAGCACCTATCTGGGCGTCGCGCCGAAAGGGCTTTTTCAGATGGCCGTGATTTTCTGGGTGCTGGCCGGGCCATTTGCGCTCCTGCGCAAGCCCGTGCTGTCGGCCGGCGCATGGCGGATTTTCCTGCTTTTCGCGGGCATCGTCGTGTTCGTGGCCTGCTGGCACGCGCTCGTCGCGGCCCGGACGATCGGCGTGGCTTTCGTGCTATCGCTTTTACTAGTCGTCTGGCTCGCCGACATAGGCGCATACTTCGCCGGAAAAGCTTTCGGACGCCACAAGCTCGCGCTTTCGATCAGTCCCGGCAAGACTTGGGAAGGCGCCATCGGCGGCTGGCTCGCGGTGATGGTGATCGGTTCGATCGCCGCTGCAACAAGCATTTTCGCGCCGACGCTGTTCACGGCATTCGTCCAACAACTCGGCTGGATCAAGGCGCTTTTCGCGCTGACCGTGCTGGTCGCGTTCAGCGTGGTCGGCGATCTGTTCGAGTCGCTCTTGAAGCGCCAGGCCGGCGTCAAGGATTCGAGCGGTCTGCTGCCGGGCCACGGCGGCGTTCTGGACCGCATCGACGCACTGTTGCCTGTACTGCCGATCGCACTCCTCGTCGTCGGCTAAAGAAGGATTTATGCAAAAACGTCTGACTTTGCTCGGCTCCACGGGCTCGATCGGCGAAAGCACGCTCGACGTCGTGGCGCGGCACCCCGACCGGTTCTCGGTCCACGCGCTCACCGCTCATCGCAACGGCGACAAGCTCGTCGCCCAGTGCCTGCGCTTTCAGCCCGACGTGGCGGTCGTAGGCGACGCCGACACGGCGGCGAAAGTGGCCGCCGAACTGCGCGCCGCCGGCTGCAGGACCGAGGTGCACCATGGCCCGGCGGCGCTCGTCGATGCCGCTTCGTCGGCCGGGTGCGACACGGTCGTCGCGGCGATCGTCGGCGCAGCCGGGCTCGCGCCTACGCTTGCCGCCGCGCGCATGGGCAAGCGCATTCTGCTTGCCAACAAGGAAGCGCTCGTGATGTCGGGGCAGATTTTCATCGACGCCGTGCGCGACAACGGCGCCGTGCTCCTGCCCGTCGACAGCGAGCACAATGCCGTGTTCCAGTGCTTGCCGCGCGAGGCGGCGCTGCACGGCGGGGTGTCGAAGATCATCCTGACCGCCTCGGGCGGGCCGTTTCGCACGCGCGAGCCGTCCACGCTCGTCGACGTCACGCCCGACGAGGCCTGCAAGCACCCGAACTGGGCGATGGGCCGCAAGATTTCCGTCGATTCCGCGACGATGATGAACAAGGGCCTGGAAGTGATCGAAGCGCACTGGCTCTTCGATCTGCCGGGCTCGCGCATCGAGGTGCTGATTCATCCGCAGAGCGTGATCCATTCGATGGTGTCCTACGCCGACGGCTCGGTGCTCGCACAGCTCGGCAATCCCGACATGCGCACGCCGATCGCCCACGCGCTCGCGTTTCCGGACCGCGTGAATTCGGGCGTCGCCCAGCTGGATCTCGCGCAGGTCGCCACGCTCACGTTCGAAAAGCCCGATTTTCAGCGCTTTCCGTGCCTCGCGCTTGCGATCCGGGCGCTGGAGGCGGGCGGCATCGCGAGCGCGGCGCTCAACGCCGCGAACGAAGTCGCCGTCGAAGCGTTTCTTGCGCGCCGCATCGGCTTCATGGCGATCGGCGAGGTGGTGGAGAGCGTCTTGAACGCGCTGCCGGTGACGAGCGCCGCCACGCTCGACGACGTGCTCGCCGCCGACGCCGAGGCGCGCCGCCTTGCGTCCCGCTTCGCTTCCCGCTTCGCCGGCACGCCGGCAGCAGGCGCGCCGAGCGCCGAGCGCATAGCGCATTGAGGCCGTCATGAACATCCTGACCGAAATCGTTGCCTTCGTCGTCGCGATAGGCGTTCTCGTCGTTGTCCACGAATTCGGCCATTACAGCGTCGCGCGGATGTGCGGCGTGAAAGTCCTGCGCTTTTCCGTTGGCTTCGGCAAGCCGCTCGTGCGCTGGGTGAGCAAGAAGACCGGCGTCGAGTGGACCATTGCCGCGCTGCCCCTCGGCGGCTACGTGAAGATGCTCGACGAGCGCGAAGCCGACTCGAGTATCCCGCCCGAAGACCTGCCGCTCGCGTTCAACCGGCAATCGGTGTGGAAGCGCATCGCAATCGTCGCGGCGGGGCCGGCGGCGAACTTCATTCTGGCGATCGTGCTTTTTTCGGCGGTGTTCGCGGGCGGCGTCACGGAGCCCGCGGCGATCGTCTCCGCGCCCGCGCCCGATACCGCCGCGGCCCAGGCGGGCTTCGAGGGCGGCGAAACGATCGTGTCGATGCGCGATGCGCAAAGCGGCGGCGACTCGCACCCGATCCGCTCCTGGTCCGACCTGCGCTGGAAGATGCTCGATGCGTCGTTCGACCATCGCCGCGTGGTGCTCACGGCGAAGACGCCGGAAGGCACGTTCGACTTCCCGGTCGACGTGGCCGGCATCAGCGATCCGGACGCCGAACAGGATTTCATGGACAAGCTCGGCTTCATGCCGGGCGGCGGCACGCTCTCGGTGGCGGGCGTGGAAGCGGGCAGCGCGGCGCAAAAGAGCGGCCTCGCGGCAGGCGACACGCTGCGCGCGATCGACGGCCGTCCGATCGACAACGCGAACAACTTCATCGACTACGTGAAGGCGCATGCGGGCAAGCCGATCACGCTGACGATCGAGCGCGGCGGCGAAGCGCGCACCGTGCAGGTCGTGCCCGACGTGAAGCGCGACGCGCAGACGGGCCACGACGTGGGCCGTATCGGCGCGGCGCTCGCGAACCAGCTGCCGAGCGTCGACGTGCGCTATGGTCCGATCGAAAGCGTGCGGCTCGGCGTGAACCGCACGTGGGACATCAGCGTGTATTCGCTGCGCATGTTCGGACGGATGATCGTCGGCGAGGCGTCGCTCAAGAATCTCTCCGGCCCGGTCACCATCGCGGACTACGCAGGCAAGAGCGCGCGGCTCGGATTGACCGCTTTCGTCTCGTTTCTCGCACTCGTGAGCATCAGTCTCGGCGTGTTGAACTTGTTACCGATTCCGGTTTTGGACGGTGGGCATCTGTTATATTATTTGGTTGAAGCCGTTACTGGCAAAGCGGTATCAGATCGCTGGCAGCTGGTTCTGCAACGGGCGGGCCTCGTTTGCATCGTCGCTCTGTCGATGATTGCGTTGTTCAACGATCTGGCTCGCCTGATCCGTTTTTGATCCATTTCACAATTTCTGGCGGCGTCCCATGAGCGACCGCCGGAACTGATGCAGCTTTACACACTGGGGAAGCACGTTGTTCAAACCTCATCGCTTTGTTCCTAAGACGGCTGTGGCCGCGGCACTGGCCGCAACCGGCATGGCGGCACACGCGACCACGCCTTTCGTCGTGCAGGATATCCGCATCGACGGTCTTCAGCGTATCGAGCCGGGTTCGGTCTTCGCCTACCTGCCGATCAAGCAAGGCGACACGTTCACCGACGACAAGGCATCCGAAGCGATTCGCGCCCTTTATGCGACGGGTTTCTTCAACGACGTGCAGATCGCCACGCAGGGCAATGTCGTCGTGGTGCAGGTGCAGGAACGTCCGGCGATTTCGCAGATCGACTTCGCCGGTCTTCACGAATTCGACAAGGAAAACCTCACGAAGGCATTGCGTTCGGTGGGGCTGTCGCAGGGCCGTTCATACGACAAGGCGCTCGTCGACAAGGCCGAGCAGGAACTGAAGCGCCAGTACCTCACGCGCGGTTTCTACGCGGCCGAAGTGACGACCACGGTCACGCCGGTGGACCGCAACCGCGTGGCGATCCTGTTCTCTGTGGCCGAGGGCCCGAGCGCGAAGATCCGCCAGATCAACTTCATCGGCAACAAGGCGGTCAGCACGAGCACGCTGCGCGACGAGATGCAGCTCTCCACGCCGAACTGGTTCTCCTGGTACACGAAGAACGACCTGTACGCGAAGGAAAAGCTGACAGGCGATCTCGAGAACGTCCGCTCGTACTACCTGAACCGCGGCTACCTCGAATTCAGCATCGAATCGACGCAGGTCTCGATCTCGCCGGACAAGAAGGACATGTACCTGACGATTTCGCTGCACGAAGGCGAGCCGTACAAGGTGAACAGCATCAAGCTCGCGGGCAATCTGCTCGACCGCGAAGCGGAGCTGAACAAGCTCATCAAGATCAAGCCGGGCGAGCGCTTCTCGGCGGAAAAGCTGCAGGCCACGACCAAGGCGATCGTCGACAAGCTCGGCGAATACGGTTACGCATTCGCGCAGGTCAATGCGCAGCCGCAGATCGACCAGGCGAATCACACCGTCGATCTCACGCTGCAGGTCGATCCGAGCCGCCGCGTGTACGTGCGCCGCGTGAACATCGTGGGCAATACGCGTACGCGCGACGAAGTGGTGCGCCGCGAGATGCGTCAGCTGGAAAGCTCGTGGTTCGATTCGAGCCGCCTCGCGCTGTCGAAGGACCGCGTGAACCGTCTCGGCTACTTCACCGACGTCGACGTGACCACGATCCCGGTCGAAGGCACGAATGACCAGGTCGACGTGGACGTGAAGGTTGCCGAAAAGCCCACCGGCGCGATCACGCTGGGTGCGGGCTTCTCGTCGACGGACAAGGTGGTGCTCTCGGCGGGCGTCTCGCAGGACAACGTGTTTGGCTCGGGCACGAGCCTCGCGGTGAACGTCAATACCGCGAAGACGTATCGCACGCTGACGGTGACGCAGGTCGATCCGTACTTCACGATCGACGGCATCAAGCGCATCACCGACGTGTACTACCGTACCTACCAGCCGCTCTTCTATTCGACGGATTCGAGCTTCAAGATCATCACGATGGGCGCCGATACGAAGTTCGGCATCCCGTTCTCCGAGCAGGACACCGTGTATTTCGGTGCCGGCATCGAGCAGAACACGATGGACATCGACCAGAATACGCCGGAGAGCTACAAGCTCTACGTGCAGGAATTCGGCCGCGTGGTGAACAACATCCCGCTGACGGTCGGCTGGTCGCGCGACAATCGTGACAGCGCGCTCGTGCCGAGCCGCGGTTACTACCTGCAGACGAATGCCGAATACGGCACGCCGCTAGGCAATACGACCTACGGCAAGTTCGACGCGCAGTTCCAGTATTACTACTCGTTCGCGCGCGGCTTCGTGCTGGGCTTCAACCTGCAGGGCGGCTACGGGAAGGGGTTGCAGGGCCAGACGTTCCCGATCTTCAAGAACTACTACGCGGGCGGTATCGGTTCGGTACGCGGCTACGAGCCGAGCTCGCTCGGTCCGCGCGATGCCACCACCGGCGACCCGATCGGCGGCTCGCGCATGGCGGTCGGCAATATCGAGCTGACGTTCCCGCTGCCGGGTACGGGCTACGACCGCACGCTGCGCGTGTTCACGTTCCTCGACGCCGGTAACGTCTGGGGCGACCCGGGCCAGGGCGGCACGTCGGGCGGCTCGAACGGTTTGCGCTATGGTTACGGCGTCGGTCTCGCGTGGATTTCGCCGATCGGGCCGCTCAAGCTGAGCCTGGGTTTCCCGCTACAGAAGCACGAGGGCGACCAGTACCAGAAATTCCAGTTCCAGATCGGTACCGCGTTCTGACGTGGCGTCCCGTAACCCGATCCCGGACCCTAGTAACGTGAGGAACACTTTGCGAACCGGTAAGCTCTCGAAACATGTGGTGTCGGCGCTTGCGATGACGATCATCCTCGGCCTCTCGGGTGTGGCCACCGCGAACGCTCAGGAGGCCCGGATCGCCGCGGTCAATTCCGACCGCATCCTGCGGGAATCGGCGGCGGCGAAGGCGGCGCAGAGCAAGCTCGAACAGGAGTTTTCGAAGCGCGACAAGGCATTGCAGGAAATGGCGCAGCGTCTGAAGACGATGTCGGACACCATGGACAAGAACGGTCCGTCGATGTCCCCCTCCGACCGCGCGGCGCGCCAGCGCGATCTGTCGCAGCTCGATGCGGACTTCCAGCGCAAGCAGCGCGAATTCCGCGAAGACCTGAACCAGCGCCGCAACGAGGAACTTGCTGCGGTGCTGGATCGCGCGAACAAGGTGATCAAGCAGATCGCCGAGCAGCAGCATTACGATCTGATCGTGCAGGAAGCGGTGTACGTGAGCCCGCGCATCGATATTACCGATCAGGTGCTGAAAGCACTTGCCGCCAACAGCTCGAACTGATCAGGAGCCGCACACGCATGGCATCAGGCAAGGCGATCACCCTCGCGGAACTCGTAAAGCGCTTCGGCGGCGACATCGCCGGCGATGCGGCGCATGGTGTCGAAAGTCTGGCGCCGCTCGACGCGGCGGGGCCCGCGCAACTCGCGTTTCTCGCGAACCAGAAATATCTGTCGCAGGTCGAGACCACGCGCGCCGGCGCGGTGCTGATCTCGCCCGCCGACCTCGAAAAGGTGACGGCGCGCGCAGGCCGTAACTTCATCGTCACCCCGAACCCGTACGCTTATTTCGCACGCGTCGCGCAGGTTTTCATCGACCTCGCGTCGCCGCCCGCCGTGCCCGGCGTGCATCCGAGCGCGTTCGTCGATCCTTCCGCGAAGGTCGCCGCGAGCGCCGTGATCGGCGCGCACGTGAGCGTGGAAGCGGGCGCCGTGATCGGCGAGCGGGTGAAGCTCGACGCGGGCGTCGTGGTCGGCCGCGGCGCGAGGCTCGGCGACGACGTCCATCTGTACCCGAATGTCACGGTCTATCATGGCTGCAGGCTCGGCGCGCGCGTGATCGTGCACGCGGGCGCGGTGATCGGCGCGGATGGCTTCGGCTTTGCGCCGGATTTCGTCGGCGACGGCGACGCGCGCACCGGCAACTGGGTGAAGATTCCCCAGGTCGGCGCGGTGGATATCGCCGACGACGTCGAAATCGGCGCGAACACCACGATCGATCGTGGCGCGATGGCGGACACGGTCATCGAAGAGGGCGTGAAAATCGACAATCTCGTGCAGATCGGACACAACTGCCGGATCGGCGCCTACACGGTAATCGCGGGCTGCGCGGGCATCGCGGGCAGCACGACGATCGGGCGGCACTGCATGATCGGCGGCGCGGTGGGCATCGCGGGCCACGTGACGCTTGCGGATTACGTGATCGTCACGGCGCAGTCGGGTGTGTCGAAGTCGCTCGTCAAGCCGGGCATGTACACGAGCGCGTTTCCGGCCGTGAATCACGCCGACTGGAACAAGAGCGCGGCGCTGGTGCGCAATCTCGACAAGCTGCGCGATCGCATCAAGGCGCTCGAGGCGGCGCTCGGAACGCGCGAGGAGGAGTAGAACGCAGCACGCCGCGAGAGCGGACAGCAAGGACAGCAAGGACAATAAGCGGGCCATACGATCCGCGAAGAGGCAACAGCATCCCAGGCGGGCCGCGTGCGCGGCCCGCAGTCAACACCCGCGCTCAAGAGCGCGCGAGCAGAACGACCATGAGCACAGAAAAAATCAATCTCGACATCCACAAGATTCTGACGTTGCTGCCGCATCGGTATCCGATCCTGCTCGTCGATCGGGTGCTAGAACTCGAACCGCACAAGAGCATCAAAGCGCTCAAGAACGTGACGATCAACGAGCCGTATTTCCAGGGTCACTTCCCGACGCGTCCCGTAATGCCGGGTGTCCTGATCCTCGAAGCGCTCGCGCAGACCGCGGCGCTTTTGACCTTCGCGGAAGAGCCGCACGACCCCGAGACGACGCTCTATTACTTCGTCGGCATCGACGGGGCGCGTTTCAAGCGCGTGGTGGAGCCGGGCGACCAGCTGATCCTGAACGTCACGTTCGAGCGGTACATGCGCGGCATCTGGAAATTCAAGGCACGCGCCGAAGTGGATGGCGCCGTCGCCGCGGAAGCCGAGCTCATGTGTACCGTGAAGAACACGGGGACCGAGGCGTAAATCGCGCCACGGTCTGCGGCATCGAAGAATGAACAGAACACAAGGCGAGGGCGCATGAGCAAGATTCACCCAACTGCGATCATCGAGCCGGGCGCTCAGCTCGATGAATCAGTCGAAGTCGGTGCGTACGCGATCGTCGGCGCGCACGTGGCCATCGGCGCGCGCACGACCATCGGCTCGCACAGCGTGATCGAGGGCCATACCACGATTGGCGAGGACAACCGCATCGGCCATTACGCGTCGGTCGGCGGCCGTCCGCAGGACATGAAGTACAAGGACGAGCCCACGCGGCTCGAAATCGGCAACCGCAACACCATCCGCGAATTCACGACGATCCACACCGGCACCGTGCAGGACCAGGGCGTGACCGTGATCGGCGACGACTGCTGGATCATGGCCTACGTCCACGTCGGCCATGATTGCCGGCTCGGCAGCAACGTGATCATGTCGAGCAACGCGCAACTGGCGGGCCACGTGTTCGTCGACGACTTCGCGATCGTCGGCGGCATGTCGGGCGTGCACCAGTTCGTGCGCATCGGCGCGCATTCCATGCTGGGCGGCGCTTCCGCGCTCGTGCAGGACGTGCCGCCGTTCGTCATCGCGGCGGGCAACAAGGCCGAACCGCACGGCATCAATGTCGAGGGGCTGCGCCGGCGCGGTTTCTCCGCCGAGGCGATTTCGGCGCTGCGCGCGGCCTACCGCGTCGTGTACAAGAGCGGCCTGTCGCTCGAAGAAGCCAAGGTGCAACTGCGCGAGCTCGGCGTGGCGGGCGGCGACGGCGACGCGCCCGTCACGGCGTTCAGCGATTTCATCGCGGCGTCGCAGCGCGGCATCATCCGCTGACCGGCCGCCTGGATGACGCTGATCACGAATCCCTTGCGCATCGCGATGGTCGCGGGCGAGCCATCGGGCGACCTGCTCGCGGCCTCGCTGCTCGGCGGGCTCAAGGAGCGGCTGCCGGCCGCCACGCAATATAGCGGCGTCGGCGGGCCGCGCATGAAGGCCGCCGGTTTCGACGCGCACTGGCCGATGGACAAGCTGACCGTGCGCGGCTATGTCGAGGCGCTCAGGCATATCCCCGAGATCCTCGGCATCCGCAACGAACTGAAGCGGCAACTGCTTGCCGAGCCGCCGTCGGTGTTCATCGGCGTCGATGCGCCGGATTTCAACTTCGGGCTCGAGCATGCGTTGCGCGACGCGGGCATTCCTACCGTGCATTTCGTCTGTCCGTCGATCTGGGCGTGGCGCGGCGGGCGCATCAAGAAGATCGTGAAGGCGGTCGATCACATGCTGTGCGTGTTCCCGTTCGAGACGGCGCTGATGGAAAAGGCCGGCGTGGCGGCGACGTACGTCGGCCACCCGCTCGCCGACGAAATCCCGATCGAGCCGGATACGGCGGGCGCGCGCCGCGAGCTAGGCCTCGGGGAGGACGGTCCGGTGATCGCCGTGCTGCCGGGCAGCCGCCGCTCGGAAATTTCGCTGATCGGCCCGACGTTCTTCGACGCAATGGAGCTCATGCAGTTGCGCGAGCCCGGCGTGCGCTTTTTGATGCCGGCGGCGAACCCGGCGCTGCGCGAACTGCTGCAGCCGCTCGTCGCCGCGCACCCGCACCTGAATCTCACCATCACCGACGGCCGCGCCCAGACCGCGATGACCGCCGCCGACGCGATCCTCGTGAAATCCGGCACCGTGACGCTCGAAGCGGCGCTGCTGAAAAAGCCGATGGTCATCTCCTACAAGGTGCCCTGGCTGACGGGCCAGATCATGAAGCGCCAGGGCTATCTGCCGTATGTCGGCTTGCCGAACATCCTGGCCGGGCGTTTCGTCGTGCCTGAAATCCTCCAGCATTTCGCGACGCCCGAAGCGCTCGCCGACGCCACGCTGAAACAGTTGAACGACGACGCCAACCGCCGTACGCTGACGGAAATCTTCACGGAAATGCATCACGTGCTGCGCCAGAATACGGCGCAGCGGGCGGCGGAGGCCGTCGAGCGCGTGCTCGAATCCCGGAGGCCGCGATAATGGCGGGCGCATCGAAAAGGGCGGCATCGCAGGCGGGCGCAAGGCAGGGCGGACTGAATTTCGATTCGCCGCTCGACGTCATTTGCGGCGTCGACGAGGCGGGGCGCGGACCGCTCGCCGGACCGGTCGTTGCGGCGGCGGTCATTTTCGACCCGGTGAAAGCGAAAATTCGCGGGCTCGACGACTCGAAGGTGCTGAGCGCGAAAAAGCGCGAGGAACTGTACGAGAAGATCGTCGACCGGGCCCTCGCCTACTGCATCGCGTCGGCGACGGTCGAGGAAATCGACACGCTGAACATCCTCCACGCCACCATGCTCGCGATGAAGCGCGCGGTGGAGGGCCTCGCGGTCGCGCCGACGCTGGTGAAAGTCGACGGCAACCGCTGCCCGGTTCTGTCGATCCGCTCGGAAGCCGTGATCGGCGGCGACGCGCTCGTCGCGCAGATCTCGGCGGCATCGATCCTCGCGAAGGTCACGCGCGACCGGATGCTGCTGCAACTGCACGAAATCCACCCCGTCTACGGTTTCGACGCCCACGCCGGCTACGGCACGCCGCAGCACCTCGCCGCGCTGCGCGAGCACGGTCCGTGCGAGCACCACCGGCGCTCGTTCGCGCCGGTTCGCGAGGCGCATGCACGCTTCGGCATCGTGTTGCCGGAGATCGCGCCGGCGGTCCTTCAGGCTGCCGAAGCGGCCGACCAGGACCCCGACGCCCGCGCCTTCTGACATCCGAACGTGAAAGCCATCACCTCGCGGGACAATCCGCTCTACAAGCGCCTGAAGGCGCTCGCCGGCTCGACGGCGCAGCAGCGCCGAAGCGGCCACGCGCTGCTCGAAGGGCTCCATCTCGCCTCCGCGTATCTCGATGCCGCCGGCCAGCCGGAAACCTGCGTTGTCACCGAAGGCGCGCTGCGTCACGAGGAAGCGCGCGCGATCGTCGCTCGCATCGAGGAAAAGCGTGTGCTGACGCTGCCGGACGCGCTCTTCGGCCAGTTGTCGAGCGTGGTGCACGGCGTCGGCATGCTGCTGTTCGTCGAAAAGATCGAGGCGCAGTTGCCGGCGCGCGTGTCGACCACCTGCGTCGTGCTGGACGGCGTGCAGGATGCGGGCAACGTCGGCTCGATCCTGCGCAGCGCGGCGGCGGCGGGCATCGAAAACGTGTTCTGCGCGCCGGGGACGGCTTACGCGTGGTCGTCGAAGGTCCTGCGCTCGGGCATGGGCGCGCACTTCCTGCTGAACATCTTCGAGGAGGTGGAGCCGGCCGGCCTGATCGCGCGGCTCGACGTTCCCGTGACGATCACCGATTCCCACGGCGCGAAAGCGCTCTACGACTGCGACCTGTCAGGGCAGCTCGCATGGGTGTTCGGCAACGAGGGGGCGGGGGTGTCGCAGGCATGGCGCGACGCGGTGACGCACCGCGTGACGATTCCTCAGCCGGGCGGCATGGAGTCGCTCAACGTGGCGGCCGCGGCCGCCGTGTGTCTTTTCGAGCAGTGCCGCCAGCGCCGCGCAAGCTAGGCCGGATTTCGGCATGGCGGCCGCTCAGTAATACGACGGCCGCTCCGGCTTGATTTCCTGCAGGATGGTGGTCGCGATTTCCTCGATGGACTTGTGCGTCGAGGATAGCCACTTGACCCCCTCTCGCTTCATCATCGTCTCCGCTTCGTTGATCTCGTAGCGGCAGTTTTCGAGCGCCGCGTACTTGCTGCCCGGGCGCCGCTCGTTGCGGATCTCCGCGAGCCGCTGCGGATCGATCGACAGCCCGAACATCTTGTCGCGATGGTCGAGAAGCGGCGTCGGCAGCCTGCCGCGCTCGAAATCCTCCGGGATCAGCGGATAGTTCGCCGCCTTCACGCCGTACTGCATCGCCAGATAGAGGCTAGTCGGCGTCTTGCCGCTGCGCGAAACGCCGACCAGGATCACGTCGGCTTCGGTCAGGTTGCGGTTCGACTGGCCGTCGTCGTGCGCGAGCGAGAAGTTGATCGCCTCGATGCGGTTCTTGTACTCCTCGGTGTCGGCGTTCTGGTGCACGCGGCCCATCGCGTGGGTCGACTTGATTTCCAGTTCGTGCTCGAGCGGCTCGATGAACGTCTGGAACATGTCGAGCACGAGCGCGTTCGAGCGCTTCACGATTTCGTTCGACTCGCTGTCGACGAGCGTGGTGAACACGATCGGCCGGCGCCCGTCGAGCGAAACCGCCTCGTTGATCTTTTCGACGGTCGCGTAGGCCTTGTCGCTCGAATCGACGAACGGCACGCGCACGAGCCTGAATTTCTGGTCGAACTGGGAAAGGATCGAGTGCGCGAACGTTTCGGCAGTGATCCCGGTACCGTCGGAGACGATGAATACGGAAGGCGGCATCGGTGAAGGGGAACGAGAGTGGGCAAAGGCGCTCAAACCGGAACGCTCGCTGAACCGGACGGACTAAGAGCCTACTGAACGGAACGATGTGCGCCGGCGCACCGTTCAGGCACGAAGACGTCGATTTAGCTGCGCATTTGTGGCCCCGGCTGAAACATTTCGAGAGCCAGCACGGTAGAATAGCGGCAACCTGTTCGATAAGCAATTGCGAACAATTTGATATGGGATTTCGCCGAATCGCTACCGAATCGCGCGTTTTCCCTGCAATTTGTGGTTGATTCGAGCATTTTTTTGCCGGATCGATGCCTTTTCCAGTCGTGCCTCCCGGCCGGCCTGGACTTGCGCCGCGATGGCTCATCAAACAGGTTGTGCAAGATGCGGCGCGCTTCCAATGAGCGCGCGCGCATGAGAGCCCGCTTGCACGATCGTGAATTCCATCCACCTCAGGGGCTTGTATGACTAACGCAGTTAATGTTGCGAAAGATGTCGCAAAGGATCAGGCGTATGTAGTTCCATTCGAGCAGTTGCGAATGACCGACGTGGATATCGTCGGCGGCAAGAACGCGTCGCTTGGCGAGATGATCAGCCAGCTCGCGAACGCCGGCGTGCGCGTGCCGACCGGCTTCGCCACCACGGCGCTGGCCTTTCGCGACTTCCTGCAACACAACAACCTCACCGAGCGCATCGCGAAGCGCCTCGAGCTGTTCGACGTCGACGACGTGAAGGCGCTTGCCGAAGCAGGCAAGGAAATCCGCCAGTGGATCATCGATGCGCCGCTGCAGCCGCGCCTCGAACAGGACATCCGCCGTGGTTTCGAAACGCTGCAAAGCGGCTCGCCCGAAGAGCTGTCGTTCGCCGTGCGCTCGTCCGCGACCGCCGAGGACCTGCCGGACGCCTCGTTCGCGGGCCAGCAGGAAAGCTATCTGAACGTTGTCGGCATCGAAGACGTGCTCGATCGCATGAAGCACGTGTTTGCGTCGCTCTACAACGACCGCGCCATCTCCTATCGCGTCCACAAGGGCTTCACGCACGCTGAAGTCGCGCTGTCGGCTGGGGTGCAGCGCATGGTCCGCTCGGACGTGGGCGCCGCGGGTGTCATGTTCACGCTCGACACCGAATCGGGCTTCAAGGACGCCGTCTTCATCACGTCGAGCTACGGCCTCGGCGAAACCGTGGTGCAGGGCGCCGTGAACCCGGACGAGTTCTACGTCTTCAAGACCACGCTCGCGCAGGGCAAGTACCCGATCATCCGCCGCTCGATCGGCTCCAAGCTCATCAAGATGGAATTCACGAAGCCGGGCGAGCCGGGCCGCGTGAAAACCGTCGACGTGGCGCACGAGCAGCGCAACCGCTTCTCGATCTCCGACGAAGACGTGATCGAGCTCGCGAAGTACGCGGTGATCATCGAGAAGCACTACCAGCGCCCGATGGACATCGAGTGGGGCAAGGACGGCCGCGACGGCAAGATCTTCATCCTGCAGGCTCGCCCCGAGACGGTGAAGAGCCAGGCGGCCGGCAAGGCCGAGATGCGCTTCAAGCTGAAGGGACAGTCGAACGTGCTCGCCACCGGCCGCGCGATCGGCCAGAAGATCGGCGCGGGTCCGGTGCGCGTGATCCACGATCCGTCGGAAATGGAGCGCGTGCAGCCGGGCGACGTGCTCGTCGCGGACATGACCGACCCTAACTGGGAGCCGGTGATGAAGCGCGCGTCGGCGATCGTCACGAACCGCGGCGGGCGGACCTGCCACGCGGCAATCATCGCGCGTGAACTGGGCGTGCCGGCGGTCGTCGGCTGCGGCGACGCCACGGACGTGCTGAAGGAGGGCGCGCTCGTGACCGTCTCGTGCGCGGAAGGCGACGAAGGCAAGATCTACGACGGCCTGCTCGAAACCGAAGTGACCGAAGTCCAGCGCGGCGAGCTGCCCGAGATTCCGGTCAAGATCATGATGAACGTCGGCAATCCGCAGCTTGCCTTCGATTTCTCGCAGTTGCCGAACGCGGGCGTCGGCCTCGCGCGGCTCGAGTTCATCATCAACAACAACATCGGCGTTCATCCGAAGGCGATTCTCGAGTACCCGAACGTCGATGCGGACCTGAAAAAGGCGGTCGAAAGCGTGGCGCGCGGCCATGCGTCGCCGCGTGCGTTCTACGTCGACAAGCTGACCGAAGGCATCGCCACGATCGCGGCGGCGTTCTATCCGAAGCCCGTCATCGTGCGTCTGTCGGACTTCAAGTCGAACGAGTACAAGAAGCTGATCGGCGGCTCGCGCTACGAGCCGGACGAAGAGAATCCGATGCTCGGTTTCCGCGGCGCGTCGCGCTATATCGCGGACGACTTCGCCGAGGCGTTCCAGATGGAATGCGTCGCGCTGAAGAAGGTGCGCGAGGAGATGGGGCTCGACAACGTCGAGATCATGGTGCCGTTCGTGCGCACGCTGAAGCAGGCGGAGCGCGTGGTCGGGCTGCTCGAGAAGTTCGGCCTGAAGCGCGGCACGAACGGGCTGAAGCTCATCATGATGTGCGAGGTGCCGTCGAACGCGATCCTGGCCGAAGAGTTCCTGCAGTTCTTCGACGGCTTCTCGATCGGCTCGAACGACCTCACGCAGCTGACGCTCGGCCTCGACCGCGACTCGGGCATGGAACTGCTCGCAGTGGACTTCGACGAACGCGACCCGGCCGTGAAGTTCATGTTGCAGCGTGCCATCCAGACGTGCCTGCGGCTCGACAAGTACGTCGGTATTTGCGGGCAAGGTCCTTCGGATCATCCGGACCTCGCCGAGTGGCTCGCGAAGGAAGGCATCGCGTCGATGTCGCTGAATCCGGACACGATCATCGACACGTGGCAGACGCTGGCAAAAGCGTTGAAGAAGTAAGCAGGGCCCTTCACGCAGCCGTAGTCAGGCGGTTTTAGAGACGGCTGCCGTGCTATAAACACCCCGGATATTCCGGGGTGTTTTCGTTTGGGGATTCGATTGGGGATTCGTCTGGAGACCAACATGGCGGCAAGCGGACTTTTCTGGTGGATCGCAGCCGGCGCGCTCGTGGTGCTGGAGCTGTTCACCGGCACCTTCTATCTGCTCATGATCGCGCTCGGCTTCGTCGCGGGCGGGCTCGCGCATTGGGCGGGCGCGGAACTGGCCGTCGAGCTGGCGGTGGCCGCGGGCGTGGCGCTGATCGCGGTCATCGCGCTGCGCCGCTCACGTTTCGGAAGCTGGCGGCGGCGCGACGCATCGCGCGATGCGGGCGTGAATCTCGACATCGGCGAGACGTTGCAGGTGAACGAGTGGCACGACGGCCACGCGCGGGCGATGTACCGGGGCGCCGAGTGGGACGTCGAGCTCGCGCCCGGCGAAACGGAAGGCGCGCGCTGGTACAGGATCATGGCGATGCAGGGCAACCGGCTCGTCGTGGCGGCAAAGCGCTGAAGCGCTGAAGCATTGAGATAACAACAAGGAGTGGTGAGATGGACGTAACTATCGTCGGGGCAATCCTGCTCGTGATCGTGGTCGTGATCGCCGGGCAGACCATCAAGATCGTGCCGCAGCAGCACGCGTGGGTGCTCGAGCGGCTCGGGCGCTATCACGCGACGCTCACGCCCGGTCTCACGATCGTGCTGCCGTTCATCGATCGCGTCGCGTACAAGCACGTGCTGAAGGAAATTCCGCTCGAGGTGCCGAGCCAGGTCTGCATCACGCGCGACAACACGCAGCTGCAGGTGGATGGCGTGCTGTACTTCCAGGTCACCGACGCGATGAAGGCGTCGTACGGTTCGAGCAATTTCGTCTACGCGATCACGCAGCTGTCACAAACCACGCTGCGTTCGGTGATCGGCAAGCTGGAGCTCGACAAGACCTTCGAGGAGCGCGACTACATCAACCACAGCATCGTGACCGCGCTCGACGAAGCCGCGTCGAACTGGGGCGTGAAGGTGCTGCGCTACGAGATCAAGGACCTCACGCCGCCGAAGGAGATCCTCCACGCGATGCAGGCGCAGATCACCGCCGAGCGGGAAAAGCGTGCCGTGATCGCGGCGTCGGAAGGGCGCAAGCAGGAGCAGATCAATCTGGCCTGGGGCGCGCGCGAGGCGGCGATCCACAAATCCGAGGGCGAGCGGCAGGCGGCGATCAATCAGGCACAGGGGCAGGCGTCGGCGATTCTGGCCGTCGCCGAGGCCAACGCGCAGGCAATCGAAAAGGTCGGCGCGGCCATTCAGTCGGGCGGCGGCATGGAAGCGGTGAACCTGAAGATCGCCGAGCAGTACGTCGGCGCGTTCGGCAACATCGCGAAGCAGGGCAATACGCTGATCGTGCCGGGCAATCTGTCGGAGATGAGTTCGATGATCGCGTCGGCGCTGTCGATCGTGAAGGGCGACGGCGGCGGGGTCATCAAGAAGGGCTGAGCAAAAGAAACCGGGGTGCCGGCAAGCGCAAACGGGGCGTCGGCCGTACAGGCCGACGCCCCGTTCGTCATGGCGCGGCGCCTATCGCGTCGAGGTGCGCATGATGCGCGCCTTCTCGCGCTCCCAGTCGCGCTTCTTCTCGGTTTCGCGCTTGTCGTGCAGTTTCTTGCCCTTGGCGAGGCCGATTTCGCACTTCACGCGCCCGTCCTTGTAATGAAGGTTGAGCGGCACGAGCGTGTGGCCGCGCTGCTCCACCTTGCCTATCAGCTTCGAGATCTCTTCCTTGTGCAGCAGGAGCTTTCTCGTGCGCACGGGATCGGGGTGGATGTGGGTGGACGCTTCCGGCAGCGGGCTGATGTGCGCGCCGATCAGGTACAGCTCGCCGTCGCGGATCATGACGTAGCCTTCCTTGATCTGCGTGCGGCCGGCCCTGATCGCCTTGACTTCCCACCCCTCAAGCACGAGCCCCGCCTCGTAGCGGTCTTCGATGAAGTAATCGAAGAACGCCTTTCTGTTGTCGATGATGCTCATGAATGGAAAGTGCCCAACTCGTTTAAAATTGCGATTTTAGCAGCGCGGCGCCTGCCAGGGCCACGGGACTACCCCGGGACACCCTCGGGACGACCTTCGGGCCGCCTCGCGGCCGGCCGGGGCCGAACCGGGCCGGCTGGTCGGGCAGAAGGCGCGCTGCCTTCACTCTCGCCACGTGCTGTGCGCCCTTTATGGCCGATGTCCAGAAAACCGTATTGATCCGCCATTCAGCGGAAGAAATGTTCGACCTCGTCACCGACGTCGCCGACTACCCCAATTTTCTCCCGTGGTGCGGCGGCGTCGAGATTCGCCGTCAGGATGAAAACGGCATGGAGGCGAAGATCGACATCAGCTTCAAGGGAATCAAGCAGCATTTCGCCACGCGCAACTCGCAGAAGCGGCCGACGAACATCGATATGGAATTCATGGACGGCCCGTTCAAGAAATTCACCGGTTTCTGGCGCTTCACGCCGCTGCGCGCGGACGCCTGCAAGATCGAATTCGCGCTGCACTACGAGTTTTCCAACATCATTCTCGAAAAGATCATCGGGCCGGTGTTCAGCCATATCGCGAACACGTTCGTCGATTCGTTCGTGAAACGCGCCGACCAGAAATACGGAAAGCCATGAGCCTCATCGTCGATGTCTGCTATGGCCTGCCCGGCGGCGAGAGCTTTCTCGCGCGGCTCGACTTGCCCGATGGCGCGACGGTGCGTGAGGCCATCGACGCGAGCGGCGTGCTCGCGCGCCACCCGCAGATCGATCCCGCGACGATGAAGGCCGGCGTCTTCGGCAAGCTGAAGCCGCTCGACACCGTGCTCACCGATTTCGACCGGGTGGAGATCTACCGGCCGCTCAAGGTCGATCCGAAGACCGCGCGCCAGCGAAGGGTGGATAAGTCGCGCAAGGCGGGATCGATCGAAGGCAGGAAGTGGCAGTCGAAAGATTCGCGCTAGGGCGCTACGGCGCGCGGGCCTGAGCTGAGCGCCCGCGTGCCTCGCTGTCCAGCGTCAGTGCGCGGGCGCCTCGAGTTCCGCGCGCGAAGCCGGTTTCCCGACGGCATGCTGCCGCACCGACCAGCTCACGCCCGCAAGCAGCAGAACGATCGCCAGAATCTCCGGCAGCCGCGGCAGCCGCGCATCGTAGACGAACGCGTACAGGAGCGCGAAGAGCGTCTCGAACGCGATCATCTGCCCGGACAGCGTGAGCGGCAGGCGCTTCGCGGCGGCATTCCACAGCGTGTTGCCGAGCCACGAGCCGCCGACCGCGAGCGCGAGGCTCACGGCCCAGAACATCTGCCAGCGCTCGGTGGACACCGCCGCCTGCACCGTACCGGACGGCAGCAGGAGCACGAGCACCCACAACAGTGCGCCAAGCACGCCCGTCACGATGCCCCACAGCACCGACCATTCGTTGCCGTTGAAATGCGTGTTCGCCTGCAGATAGCGCGCGTTGACGACCGCGTACCACGTCCAGGCGGCGAGGGCGCCCGCCGCGCACGCGAGCCCGCCGAGCTTGGTGAGCACGCTCGTTGCGCTGCCGCCGGCGTCGCTGAATACATCGATATTGATGCACACGATGCCCCCGATCACCAACACGAGCGGCCAGAAGAGTCGCCGCAGGTCGATCGCGCCGTGATCGCGCCGTCCGGCGAGCGTGACCGTCACGGGCAGAATGCCCACGATCAGCGACGAAGGCGCGATGCCCACCATCTGCACGGCGGTCGCGAGCAGCATGTAATAGAGCAGGTTGCCGACGAGCGCGAGCTTCACGAGCGCGACGAGATCGGCGCGCGTGAGCTTCGCGGCGAGCTTTTTCGCGAACGGCAGCGCCACGACAAGCGACACCAGCCCGTACATCACATAGCGGCCGCTGCTCAAGAGGAGGGGCGAAAAATCGGGCAGCAGACGCGGCGCGAGAAAAATGAAACCCCAGATGGCGCCCGCCATCACCCCACACACCACGCCGCGCTGCATCTTTCGTCTCCGAATTTGCTCGAGGAAGGCGCGCAGAGTAGCACGCAGGGTCGGCCACGTTCTTGTCGAATTCTGCAACGGAACGTGCCTCTGCCTCGCCGCCGTGCGTGCCGCGCCTTTCTGCGCCCCGGAGCATGGTCCGAGGTGTGAGCCGGAATGTGACCCGGAATGCGACCGGAAGCGCCCCCCGCGAGCGGCGTGCCCCAAACCGCAAAACCGAACGCGGCCCGAAAACGGGCCGAACCGAAAAGCGAAATCGGGGCGCGCCACAAGGCGCAAAAATTGCATCCGAATGACGTAAGCCGCTGTTCGGGCAGTGAAAAACCGGGGAACTATCGGTATAATTCGCTTTTGCGCCCATAGGATTTGCCATGCGTCTGATCCAGAAAGCACTCACGTTCGATGACGTGCTCCTCGTGCCTGCGTTCTCCAACGTTCTGCCGCGCGACACCAGCCTGAAGACCCAGCTGACCCGCAAGATCTCCCTGAACATGCCCCTCGTGTCCGCCGCCATGGACACCGTCACCGAAGGCCGCCTCGCCATCGCGATGGCCCAGATGGGTGGCGTCGGCATCATCCACAAGAATCTCACTGCCGCCGAGCAGGCGCGCGAAGTCGCGAAGGTGAAGCGCTTCGAGTCCGGCGTCGTGCGCGACCCGATCACCGTGCCGCCGCAAATGCGCGTGCGCGACGTGATCGCCCTCACGCAGCAGCACGGCATTTCTGGCTTTCCGGTGGTCGAGGGAGCGCAGCTGATCGGTATTGTCACCAACCGCGACCTGCGTTTCGAGGAACGGCTGGACGAACCCGTGCGCACGATCATGACGCCGCGCGAGCGGCTCGTGACGGTGAAGGAAGGCACGCCGCTCGCGCAGGCCAAGGCGCTGATGCACAGCCACCGGCTGGAGCGCGTGCTCGTGGTGAACGATGCGTTCGAGCTGCGCGGCCTGATGACGGTGAAGGACATCACCAAGCAGACCGAGCACCCGGACGCCTGCAAGGACGAACACGGCAAGCTGCGCGCGGGCGCGGCGGTGGGCGTCGGCCCCGAGAACGAAGAGCGCGTCGAGCTGCTCGCGGCGGCGGGCGTCGACGTGATCGTCGTCGATACGGCGCACGGCCACAGCCAGGGCGTGCTCGAGCGCGTGCGCTGGGTGAAGCAGAACTATCCGCATATCGAGGTGATCGGCGGCAATATCGCCACCGCCGCGGCGGCGAAGGCGCTCGTCGAGTATGGCGCGGACGGCGTGAAGGTCGGCATCGGCCCGGGCTCGATCTGCACCACGCGGATCGTCGCGGGCGTCGGCGTGCCGCAGATCACGGCGGTGTCGAACGTGTCGGAAGCGTTGCGGGGCAGCGGTGTGCCGGTGATTTCGGACGGCGGCGTGCGCTTTTCCGGCGACGTCGCGAAGGCGCTCGCCGCCGGCGCGGACGCGGTGATGATGGGCAGCATGCTCGCGGGCACGGAAGAGTCTCCCGGCGACGTGTTCCTGTTCCAGGGCCGCCAGTACAAGGCGTACCGCGGCATGGGTTCGGTCGGCGCGATGAAGGACGGCGCCGCGGACCGCTACTTCCAGGACAACTCCGCGAACATCGACAAGCTGGTGCCGGAAGGCATCGAGGGTCGCGTGGCCTACAAGGGCGCGGTGAACGCGATCCTGTTCCAGATCGTCGGCGGCGTGCGGGCGAGCATGGGCTACTGCGGCTGCCGCACGATCCGCGAGATGCACGAGAAGGCCGAATTCATGCAGATCACGGCGGCCGGCATGCGCGAATCGCACGTGCACGATGTGCAGATCACGAAGGAAGCGCCCAACTACCACGTGGACTGATCATGAAACCGTTGCTGCGGGCCGTACTCGTCATCAATGCCCTGATTTTTCTGGCGTTCGGCGTGCTGTTTCTGCTAACGCCCTGGGTTACGTTGTACAGCGCGCTGCAACTCGTGGCGGTCCAGCCGGTGTTCGCCGGGCAACTGTTCGGCATTGCGCTGATCGGCTTGTCGTGGCTCGCGTTTCATGCCGCGATCGACGGCGCGCTGACGGCGACCGCCGCGAAGGTGTCGGGGCATGTCGAGTGGCTGTCGGGCGTGGTGCTGCTCGTCTGGCTGCTCGGGCTGCGCACGCCGGAGGTGTCGGGGTTCGGCCAGGTGGTCGCCGCGCTGGTCGGCGTGATCCTGCTGATCCTGGGGCTTGGCAGCGTGCGGCTTTCGGGCGCCGTGCGGCGCCGCGAGCGCGCCGCGCTGGCGGGCGCCGCGTCGGCGCAACGGGCCGAGAAGCGCGCCGCTCAAAAGCGCGACGAGCTTCGGACGACGCCTTCCGCAGCCGCTGCGCCTGCATCCCCGGCCAGCCCGGCTTACCGTACCGGGCCGGCCGTCGCGACGGGGCCTGCTACAACATCGGCAACGACGGCCGCGACCGGCCGCTGGACCGATCCGGCGACGGGTCTTTCCGTGGACGCAGCGGGCCGTCCGGCGGCGCCCGCGCCGGCCGCGACGGCGATCGACCCGCTCACGGGCCGCGCAGTCGATCCGGCGACCGGCCGCACGGTGGACCCGGCTGGGCGTGATCGCATGCCAGACCGTTCGTTCGACCCGGCCACGGGCCGGAGCATCGACCCGCGTATCGACCCCCGCATCGACCCCGTCACGGGCCGCCCGATCGACCCGGTAACGGGTGAGCGGATCGAGCCCGGGCTGGCGCCCGATCCGGCCCGCCGCGATCCGCGCTAGTCGAATGATCGAAACGCGCGTGGTCCGAATCCAGCGCTTCGGCGTTCCGGCGCAACAAGTACAAGCACGGTCGGCCTTCGCCGGCCGTCGATTTTTCTGCGCGGGCGAGGGGCCCAATGACCGTCCCCCGCCCGCGCACCCATTACCGTATCCGTTCACTTCGCCTTTGGCCGCTGCCATGCACGACAAAATCCTGATTCTCGATTTCGGCTCCCAAGTCACCCAGCTGATCGCGCGACGCATCCGCGAATCGCACGTCTACTCGGAGATCCACCCTTACGACGTCGACGAAGTCTTCATCCGCCAGTTCGCGCCGAAGGGCATCATCCTGTCGGGCGGCCCGAGTTCGGTCACCGAGGCCAAGTCGCCGCGCGCGCCGCAGATCGTGTTCGACCTCGGCGTGCCGGTGCTCGGCATCTGCTACGGCATGCAGACGATGGCCGATCAGCTGGGCGGCAAGGTCGAGCTCGGCAAGGTGCGCGAATTCGGCTATGCGGAAGTGCGCGCGCACAACCATACGAGTTTCCTGAACGGCATCGAGGATTTCCAGACGCCCGAAGGCCACGGCATGCTGAAGGTCTGGATGAGCCACGGCGACAAGGTGGCCGACCTGCCCGCCGGCTTCAAGCTGATGGCGTCGACGCCGTCGTGCCCGATCGCGGCAATGGCCGACGACGACCGGCGCTTCTATGGCCTGCAATGGCACCCCGAGGTCACGCATACGGTGCAGGGTCGAGCGATGCTCGACCGCTTCGTGCTCGAACTGTGCGGCGCGAAGGCGGACTGGGAGATGGGGCATTACATCGACGAAGCGGTCGAGAAGATCCGCGCGCAGGTCGGCGACGAGCATGTGATTCTGGGTCTTTCGGGCGGCGTCGATTCGTCGGTGGCGGCTGCGCTCCTGCACCGCGCGATCGGCGACCAGCTTACGTGCGTGTTCGTCGACCACGGCCTGCTGCGCCAGAACGAGGCCGAGCAGGTAATGACCACGTTCGCCGATCACCTCGGCGTGAAGGTGATTCATGTCGACGCGAGCGCCGAGTTCCTGTCGAAGCTCGCCGGCGTGACCGATCCCGAGGCGAAGCGCAAGATCATCGGAGCGGAATTCGTCGAGGTGTTCCACACCGAGGCCGACAAGCTCACCGACGCGAAGTGGCTCGCGCAGGGCACGATCTACCCGGACGTGATCGAATCCGCAGGCAAGGGCAAGAAGGGCGCGCATACGATCAAGAGCCACCACAATGTCGGCGGCTTGCCGGAAACGCTGAACCTGAAACTGCTCGAGCCGCTGCGAGAGCTGTTCAAGGACGAAGTGCGCGAGCTCGGCGTGAAGCTCGGCCTGCCGCCCGCGATGGTCTACCGGCATCCGTTCCCGGGGCCGGGCCTGGGCGTGCGGATTCTCGGCGAGGTCAAGCGCGAGTTCGCGGACCTGCTGCGCCGCGCCGACGCGATTTTCATCGAGACGCTGCGCAATACCATCGACCAGGAAACCGGCAAGTCGTGGTACGACCTCACGAGCCAGGCATTCGCGGTGTTTCTGCCGGTGAAGAGCGTCGGCGTGATGGGCGACGGGCGGACCTACGAGTACGTCGTTGCGCTGCGGGCGGTCCAGACGCTCGACTTCATGACCGCGCACTGGGCGCATCTGCCGCACGAACTGCTCGGGCATGTTTCGAACCGCATCATCAACGAAGTGCGCGGGATCAATCGCGTGGTGTACGACATTTCCGGGAAGCCGCCGGCGACGATCGAGTGGGAGTGAAGGGGGCGTCGCCCGGGAAGTCGCTCCCTGTCCCGCGCTGACTCAGCTCGGCGTTATTCGCGATAAAAGCGACGGTGAGGCGCCATGTCGATCACGGGCAAAACGCTTGAACATGCGGGGCGGGTCGATCGTCCGATGACGCGGCGGTGTGCGTGTTGCGTCTTTCATCACGTGAGGGGCGCATGAGCGTGGATCGCTCACGAGGGCGCCCCGTCACCGCTCCCGCACCGACGGACTCGCTTTTCTTCGCGATCTACCCCGATGCCGGCGCGGCCGTCCGTCTCGCCCGGCTCGCACTTCGGGTGCGCGCCGAGCGCGGGCTTAAGGGGCGGCCCGTTGCGGCGGAGCGGTTCCACGTCACGCTGCATCATCTCGGCGCATATGCGGGGGTGCCGGAGGACGTCGTCGCGATGGCGCGTGACGCGGCCGGACGCGTCGCGATGCCGCCCTTCGATGTCGCGTTCGACCGTGCCGGAAGCTTTTCGGGCAGACGCGGCAAGCGGCCTTTTGTTCTCAAAGCGAGTGCGGGCATGGTCCCGCTGATCGCGCTGCAGGAGATGCTCGGCGCCGCCATGGCGACGGCCGGATTCGTGCTCAAGGCGCAGTCGCGCTTCACCCCGCACGTGACCTTGCTCTACGACGAGCGTCATTTCCCCGAGGAGACCGTCGAGACGATCGGCTGGACTGTGAGCGAGTTTGTGCTCGTGCGCAGTCTGCTCGGGCGCTCGGAGTATGTGCCGCTTGCGCGGTGGGGGGTGGGGGGGTGAGCGCGCGGGGCGGCCGCGTGGGATGCTTCGGTCCGGCCGAACGGCCCGGAACGTGAAAATGACGCGACAGCCGGGCCTTGCGGCAAATGAAAGCACGGTGTCAACTGGAGGAATCACCAAACCCCTCCCGATAATTTTCCTGCAATTTTTGGCCTGATTTAATGTCTGGTTCACAATACGTCAATTGACGACCGACTATCGCGCCAATGCCGACTTGCTTCGCGAAGACATTTGAAGTTCGTTTCCCCGATCGACCGCCAGCAATACTGCGCGCCGCCGCGTGCCAGTCCGCGAATCGCGGACGCGCGGATCGTCGGGCTGTTCTCCAGATTCGATTCCGGCTGGACCATTCGCTTCCCCGCACGCGCGATGGGTCGGTTCAAGGTGCCATCCCCACCGGCACCTGCGCCTCCGCCCACGGGCAGGAAGCGCCGCCCGCAGCACCTCCCTCGCGAATGCAGCCCTGCCGAAAGCACCGAACGCAACCGCACATCGCCGACCACCGCGCTTACGCGCCGATGCCGATGCCGATGCCCCGTCAGTGGCAAATCCGCGATCCCTCCATCCCGCCCGCAAAAAAATGACTCAGCGCCGCCTCGTCGAAATCACCCCCGAAACCCACCACGTACAGATCGACCTCGTCTACGCGACCGATCGCAACTTCACCGGCAAGCCGATCTACAAGACGGCACACTGCCTGCTGCTCGAACCCGCCGAGGCGGGTCTGCGCCGGGCGGTCGAGATTGCGAGAAGCATCGGCATGACGCTCAGGATCTTCGATGCGTACCGCCCGCCGCAGGCGCAGCAGGTCCTCTGGGACTTCCTCCCCGACCCGACCTATATCGCAGAACTCGGGCGCGGCTCGAATCACAGCCGCGGCACGGCGATCGACTTGACGCTCGTCGATGCCAGCGGCGCCGAGCTCGACATGGGCACGGGCTTCGACGCGATGGTCGCCGAGTCCGAGCATTTCCATCCGGGCCTGCCCGAGCACGTGCAGCGCAACCGTACGCTTTTGCTCGGCGTGATGCACGGCGCCGGCTTCACTCACATCGCGAGCGAGTGGTGGCATTACGAATTGCCCGGCTCGCGCGAACTCGCCGTGATCGACAACAGCGAATGCGGCCCGCTGCGCCTGATGTAGGCGAGCCACGAGAACAACAACCCACACCTGACCACGGACAAGCGAACATGAAACCGGTTTTGCGCAATGCGCTCGCGGCACTTGCCATCACATCCACGCTGACCCTGACCGCCTCGCTCGCGTACGCGGCCACGCCGAAGGACATGTTCGTGATGGCAACGCTGCTCGACGAATTCACGACGCTCGATCCCGGCGAGATCTACGAACTGGTGCCCGAGGAATACGTGGCGAACACGTACGATCGCCTCGTGCGCGTCGACCTGAAAGACCCGTCGAAATTCAACGGCGACGTCGCGCAATCGTGGACGGTCAGCCCGGACGGCCTCACGTTCACGTTCAAGATCCGCCCGGGCCTCAAGTTCCACTCCGGCAACCCGCTCACCGCCGACGACGTCGCGTGGTCGATCCAGCGCACGGCGCTCCTCGACAAGGGCGCGGCCGCCGTGCTCGCGGGCATCGGCCTCACGAAGGAGAACGCGCTCGCGAACGTGAAGAAGATCGACGACACGACCGTCTCGATCACGACCGACCAGAAGTACGCGCCGACCTTCGTGCTCAACGTGCTCGGCGCGTGGCCGGCGTCGGTGGTCGATCGCAAGCTCGTCGAGTCGCATCAGCAGGGCAACGACCTCGGCAACGGCTGGCTGAAGACGAACGAAGCCGGCTCGGGCGCCTACCGGCTCGTGAAATGGACCGCGAACGAGTCGATCGTGCTGCAGCGCTTCGACGGCTACCGCCTGCCGCTCGCGATGAAGCGCATCGTGCTTCGCCACGTGACGGAAGCATCGAGCCAGCGTCTGATGATCGAGAGCGGCGACATCGACGTCGCGCGCGACCTGAGCCCCGACGATCTCGACACGCTCTCGAAGGCGGGCAAGATCAAGGTGAGCTCGGTGCCGCAGGCCACCCTGATGTACCTCGGCCTGAACAACAAGAACGCGAATCTCGCGAAGCCCGAAGTGCAGGAAGCGATGAAGTGGCTGATCGACTATCAGGGTATCCAGAAGAACGTGATCCGCACCACGTACAAGGTGCACCAGACCTTCCTGCCCGAGAGCTTTCTCGGCTCGCTCAACACGAACCCGTACCATCAGGATGTCGCGAAGGCGAAGGCGCTGCTCGCGAAGGCGGGGCTCGCGAACGGCTTCACGGTGAAGATGGACGTGCGCAACGACTATCCGTACAGCGAAATCGCGCAGGCGGTGCAGGCCAATCTCGCGCTCGGCAACATCAAGGTGCAGCTGATGCCGAGCGACAACAAGCAGACGCTCGGCCGCTACCGGGCGCGGCAGCATGACATCTATATCGGCGAATGGTCGGCGGATTACATCGATCCGCACAGCAACGCGCAGGGCTTCGTCTGGAACCCGGACAACTCCGACAAGTCCAGCTTCAAGATGCTCGCGTGGCGCAATTCGTGGGACATCCCGCAACTGACCAAAGAGACGCAGGCGGCGCTCGCGGAATCGTCGACGGGCAAGCGCGCGCAGATGTACCAGGCGATGCAGAAGGAAGTGCTCGCGAATTCGCCCTTCGTCATCATGTTCGAGAAGGTGTCCCAGGTGGCGGCGCGCCCGGGCGTGACGGGGCTGGAAGTGGGGCCGATCAATGACCTCGTGTCGTATCGCGACCTGAAGAAGCAGTAAGCGCGCCGCCATGTCGACTCCGCTCACTGCGCTCGGCCGCCTGCGCGCGCTCACCGCGCGAAGGCGAGGCGTGCGCTGGACGCTCGCGCTCGCGCGCTGGGCGGCGATGCTCGTCATTACGTTCACGGGGCTGCTCGCGATCACGTTCTTCATCGGGCGCAAGATTCCGATCGACCCGGTGCTCGCCATCCTCGGCGATCGTGCGTCGGCGTCGGCGTATGCGGCGGCGCGTCTCGAACTCGGCCTGGACAAGCCGCTCATCGAGCAGTTCATTATCTATGCGCGCGACGTGCTGCACGGCCATCTCGGCATGTCGCTCCTGACGGCGAACCCGGTCATCGACGACATCCGGCGCGTTTTTCCCGCGACGCTCGAACTCGCGACCCTTTCGATCATCGTGGGCGTCGCGATCGGCGTGCCGCTCGGCGTGATCGCGGCGGTGCGCCACAACCGCTGGATCGATCACGTCGCGCGCGTGGTCGGCCTGATCGGCAGCTCGGTGCCGGTCTTCTGGCTCGCGCTGATGGGGCTCTTGCTGTTCTATGCGCGGCTGCACTGGGTGTCGGGGCCGGGGCGCATCGATCCCGTCTACGACGGCATGGTCGACACGAAAACCGGCAGCCTGCTCGTCGATTCGCTGATCGCGGGCGAGTGGGACGTGTTCGCCAATGCGTTCTCGCACATCGTGCTGCCGGCGGGCATCCTCGCGTTCTACTCGATCGCCTATCTGAGCCGCATGACGCGCTCGTTCATGCTGGACCAGCTGAGCCAGGAATACGTGACGACCGCGCGCGCGAAGGGCCTTTCCGAGCGCCGCGTGATCTGGCGTCATGCGTTCGGCAACATCGCGGTGCCGCTGCTCACCGTGATCGCGCTTGCCTACAGTTACCTGCTCGAAGGTTCGGTGCTGACGGAGATCGTGTTCGCGTGGCCGGGCATCGGCTCGTATCTGACCGGCGCGCTCCTGAACGCGGACATGAACGCGGTGCTCGGCAGCACGCTCGTGATCGGCGCGACCTTCATCACCTTGAACCTGCTGACCGATGCGCTGTATCGCGTGTTCGATCCGCGTGCGCGCTGAAGAAGGCGCAATGATCCACGGAGCGCTGCGGCATGTCTTTGCCCACCGATGATTCGACCCAGGACTGGTCCATGAAGCCGACGCCCCGGCAATGGAAGGCATGGCTTCTCACCGACACCCCCGCGTCGCGCAGGCAGGCGGCGCTCGGGCGCGCCTATCGCCGCTGGCGGCAGTTCTCGCGCAATCCCCTCAGCCTGTTCGGCCTTGCAATCCTGCTGCTTTTGATCGCGGTGGCCGCGTTCGGACCGATGCTCGTGAGCGAGGACCCGCTGCGGCAGGTGCTCGCCGAGCGCCTGATGCCGCCCGGCACGGCTACCCACTGGTTCGGCACCGACCAGCTTGGCCGCGACATCCTCTCGCGGCTCGTGCACGGCGCGCGGCTCACGCTCTCCATCGCGATTCTCGTCGTGGTGCTGGTCGTGCCGATCGGCCTGCTGATAGGCACGACGTCGGGTTTTTGCGGCGGCTTCGTCGATACCGTGCTGATGCGGCTCACCGACGTCGCGCTGGCGTTCCCGAAGATCGTGCTCGCGCTCGCGTTCGCGGCGGCGCTCGGGCCGGGCGTGCTGAACGCGGTCATCGCGATTTCGATCACCGCGTGGCCGCCCTATGCGCGGCTCGCGCGCGCGGAAACGCTGCGGCTCGTGCAGGCGGACTTCATCCACGTCGCGCGCCTGCAGGGCGCATCTCCCGCGCGCATTCTGCTGCGCTATATCGTGCCGCTCTGTTCGTCGTCGGTGCTCGTGCGCGCGACCATCGACATGGCCGGCATCATTCTCGCGGTCGCGGGCCTCGGCTTTCTCGGGCTGGGTGCACAGCCACCGAGTCCGGAGTGGGGCTACATGGTCGCCTCGGGGCGCAACGTGCTGCTCGACGCATGGTGGGTCGCGACGATCCCGGGCCTCGCGATCCTGTTCGTGAGCCTCGCGTTCAATCTGCTCGGCGACGGTCTGCGCGACGTCTTCGATCCGCGTCACGGAGGCTGACATGCAAGCGTCTTCGCAAGCGCCCCTGTGCGAAATCGAGAACCTGCGCATCGGCTTTGCCGCGCACGACGGCACGCTCACCGAAGCCGTGCGCGGCCTCTCGCTCACGGTGAACCGGGGCGAGCGGGTGGGCATCGTCGGCGAGTCGGGATCGGGGAAGTCGCTTACCGGGCGCGCGCTGCTCGGGCTATTGCCGCCCGCGGCGCAATGGTCGGCCGACGCGTTGCGCTTTGACGGCCACGATCTGCTCGCGATGCGCCCGAAGGAGCGCCGGCGCCTGTGCGGCACGCAGATGAGCATGATCCTGCAGGATCCGAAATACTCGCTCAACCCGGTGATGACGGTCGCGCAGCAGATGCGCGAGGCGTTCGGGCGAAGCGGCCCGAAGCTCAACGCGCGGGCGATGCGCGAAAAGATCGTCGCGGCACTTGCGGCCGTGCATATCCGCAATCCCGAGCGCGTCGCCGATGCCTATCCGCACGAACTCTCGGGCGGCATGGGGCAGCGCGTGATGATCGCGATGATGGTGTCGTCGGGGCCGCGCCTTCTGATCGCGGACGAGCCCACGAGCGCGCTCGACGTCCTCGTGTCGATACAGGTGCTCGCGGTGCTCGACGAAATGATCGGCAAGCACGGCACGGGGCTCATTTTCATCAGCCACGACCTGCCGCTCGTGATGTCGTTCTGCGACCGCGTCGTCGTGATGTACGGCGGGCGCGTGGTCGAGACGTGCGCCGCGCACGAACTCAGGGACGCGCGGCATCCGTACACGCGCGGCTTGCTCGCGGCAAATCCGCCGCTCGTCGATCCGCCCGCCGAGCTGCCCGTCCTGTGCCGCGATCCGGCATGGCTCACCGAGCCGCTCGAAGTGCTCAGGCGAGGTGGGCGATGATCGACGCGAGCCAAGTGCACATCCGCTTCAGGACGAAGACGGGTCACGTCGATGCCGTGCGCGACGCGTCGTTTCATGTCGGCGAAGGCGAGGTGTTCGGTCTCGTGGGCGAATCGGGCTCGGGCAAGTCGACGATCCTGCGCGCGCTCACCGGGCTCGTGCCGCTCGCGGGCGGCAGCATGAAAGTGGGCGCGCACTCGCTCGACGGGAAGATCGGCCGCGCGTTTCGCCGCGAGGTGCAGATGGTGTTCCAGGACCCGTACGGCTCGCTGCATCCGCGCTTCACCGTCGACCAGACATTGCGCGAGCCGCTCGTCATCAACGGCATCGGGGGCGAGGACGAGCGCATCCTGAACGCGCTGCGCGAGGTCGGGCTCGGGCCGGCGTTCCGCTTTCGTTATCCGCATCAGCTCTCGGGCGGGCAGCGTCAGCGCGTGTCGATCGCGCGTGCGCTGATCGTCGAGCCGCGCGTGCTGCTGCTCGACGAGCCGACGTCCGCGCTCGACGTCTCCGTGCAGGCGGAGATCCTGAATCTGCTGCGTCATCTGCATCGCGAACGCGGTCTCACGATGATGCTGGTGAGCCACAATCTGGCGGTCGTCGGCTTTCTTTGCCAGAACGTCGCGGTGATGCGCAACGGCGAGATCGTGGAGCAGCTTTCCATCGATGCGGTCCGCGCGCGCGAGGTCACGCACGAGTACACGCGCAGCCTGCTGCTCGCAACCGAAGGCTACCGCCGCAAGGTGGCCGAGGCGTTCGGCGTGGACGCCGCGCTCTAGCACGAATGGGTCGCCCGGGCGCGGCGCCGCCGGACAAGCGGAATGTTGCATAAACCAGACTCGCTCCGAACGTTCGTTTCATCAGCGAATTGCGCCGCTTACTGGCTGATAGAATGTCGAAATCAGTTGTCGAAAACGGCGCGCTTAAGGCGAGGCCGGTTTCGATCCAGGCTATCAAACGAAATCGCGGAACACCGGCCATGCATCACCGGCCGAAAGCCGATCGTAATCCACGATGAAACTGCTAGATGCTCTAGTCGAACAGCGGATCAGCGCTGCCGCCGCACGCGGCGAGTTCGACGATTTGCCCGGTGCGGGCGCGCCGCTCGAATTCGACGACGACGCCCTCGTTCCCGAGGAAGTTCGCGTCGCGAACCGGATTCTCAAGAACGCCGGATTCGTGCCGCCCGCCGTCGAGCAACTGAGGGCGCTGCGCGACCTGCAGGCCGAGTTCGACCAGGTCACCGACCCCGCCGCGCGCTGCCGCCTCCAGGCGAAGATGCTCGCGCTCGACATGGCGCTCGAATCGCTGCGCGGCGGCTCCACGGTTCCGCACGAATATCGCCGGCGCATCGCCGAACGGCTCTCCGAGCGGGCGCAAAGCCGCGCTGCCGCGGAGCCGAAGTGAGCACGCCGGCCGCCCCCCCATCGGGCGACGCGGCCGAGCGTGATCGCCGTTTCATGGCGCTCGCGCAGCAGGCAGCCGACAAGGCGCGTGCGGCAGGCGAGGTGCCCGTCGGAGCGGTGCTGGTGCGCGGCGACGAAGTGATCGCGTCGGGCTTCAATCATCCGATCGGCGCGCACGATCCGTCGGCGCATGCGGAAATGGTCGCGCTGCGCGCGGCGTCGCAGGCGCTTGAAAACTACCGGCTGCCGGGCTGCGAGCTCTACGTGACGCTCGAGCCGTGCCTGATGTGCGCAGGCGCAATCATGCACGCGCGCATCGCGCGGGTCGTGTTCGGCGCGCCGGACCCGAAGACGGGCGCATGCGGCAGTGTCGTCGATGCCTTCGCGAATCCGCTGCTCAATCATCACACGACGGTTGTCGGCGGTGTGCTCGCCGATGAATGCGGGCATGCGCTCAGGAATTTCTTCGCTGAGCGCCGCCAGCTGGCGCGCGAGGAACGCGACGCGCGCCGTGCGCGAGAAGCCCGCGAAGCCGCCGCCGATCCCACTTCCCATCCCGTCAGCCTATGATCGTCAAACCCCGCACCATCGATTTCGTCGCGCCTTCCGGCTATCCGCACGATCCCGCGGCCGTCGAGCGGGGGATCGAGCGGCTGCGTGCGCAAGGGCACCGGCTGGAGAACCTGCGGGCGACGCAGCGGCGCTTCCAGCGCTTCGGCGGCACCGACGGCGAGCGCGCCGCCGACCTGAACCGGCTCGCCGATCCGTCACGCCGGCTGCCGGACATCGTGCTCGCCGTGCGCGGCGGCTATGGCGCGGCGCGCATCCTGCACGGGCTCGATTTCGAAGGCCTGCAGCGGCGCCTGGACGATCAGCCGGTCGCCATCGTCGGGCACAGCGACTTCACGGCGATCCAGTGCGCGCTCTACGCGCGTGCGGGTCTGAAGAGCTTCGGCGGCCCGATGTTCGCGAGCGACTTCGGCGCCGAGCGCCTGAGCACGTTCACGATGCAGAATTTCTGGGGCGCGATCAGCCGCCCGAGTTTCACGGTGACGAGCCATGCGCCGCAGTCACAGTCCGTCGATGTCACGGGCATGCTGTGGGGCGGCAACCTGGCGATCCTGGCGTCGCTCGTCGGCACGCCGTACATGCCGCCGGTGGAGGGGGGCGTCCTGTTCATCGAGGATGTCAACGAGCACCCGTTTCGCATCGAACGGATGATCTATCAACTTCACCAGTCCGGCATTCTCGGGCGCCAGCAGGCGCTCGTGATGGGCGAGTTCTCGGGCGGCCGGCTCTCCGACTACGACAACGGCTATTCGCTCGAAGCGATGATCGAACAGGTGCGCGCGGTGATAGGCATTCCGGTCGTGACGGGGCTGCAGTTCGGTCACGTCGAGAACCTCCTGACGCTTCCGTTCGGTGCGACCGCGCATCTCGTCGCGCGGCCGCAGGGATTCACGCTGCGGGTGAGCGATTATCCGCATCTGGCCTGACGCGTGCGACGCGCGGAGCGCCCCGCGATGGGCGCTTTTTTTTGGACATTTAACGCAACTAACGATCCTTCAATGCACCATCCGCATTCTGACGTGGCACTGAGTCCGTGCATCGAATTGTCGACAAAAAAGTGGCGTCAATGATGACAAAAAAGTTTGCTATTCCGTGTAAGGCCCGTCTGTAAAGGATCGTAGCGCGATCGCCATATGGGAAAAACCCCTTTCGCCGACAATTCCGCAATTGAATTGTTGACAATGTTTATGTCCGTTCTAACATGCACAACATGCGAGTGACCACATCATGTCAGACCCGAAACAAAGCACCTCATCTAACGCTTCAGCCAACGGCAGCGCCAACGCCGAGTCGATCGCCGAGAATATCCGCGCCGCGATCCTCGAGCACCGGCTTGCGCCGGGCGCGAAGCTGACCGAAGCGCAATTGTGCGAAGTGTTCGAGGTCAAGCGCGGCACCGTGCGCCAGGCGCTCGCGCAACTGGCGGGCGAGCGGCTCGTGGATCTGGAGCCGAACCGCGGAGCGTTCGTCGCGAGTCCGTCGCTGCAGGAAGTGCACGAGGTGTTCGAGATGCGCCGCATCATCGAGATGGCGGTGGTCGAGCGGATCTGCAGCGGGCACGGCACGCGGCGCCTGAAGTCGATCAGCGCCACGATCGGGCGCGAACGGCGCGCCTTCGAGGGCCACGATTTTTCGGCGTGGATCCGCCTCTCGGGCGAGTTCCATACGGAGCTCGCGGCGCTCACGGGCAATAGCGTGTTGTGCGAATGCCTGTCCGGGCTCGTCGCGCGCTCGACGCTGATCTCGGCGCTCTATGAGTCGCTCGGCAAGAGCTCGTGTTCGTTCGAGGACCACGAGGAGATCCTCGCGGCACTCGATGCAGGCGATGCCCCGAAAGCCTCCGATCTGATGGCGCGGCACCTTCTGGATGTCGAATTGAAAATGCTGGAGCGGCCGGCGCGTGGCGCGGTCGATCTGCGTGAAGTTTTTGCGAGGCCTGCCGAGCGGGAATAAACGTTCGGCGGGTCACGCACCGAAAGCCGGTCACAACCGGCATCGAATCGAAGAAATGGAGACGGCGCCCCCGCAAAGCGGAGCGCGCAATCAATTGACCGCAAGCGCGCGAAGTCGCAGCGTGCGGCAGCACTGAACAGGACGCTCGCCAGAACGTCGATGAAAACGCAAAACGCCGCGGCGTCGCTTTCAACAGCCCCGAAACATCGTCAGGGTTCTTCGAAAGCACCGCCCAGCGCGTCGCAAGTCGGAAGCGTACCGCGCGCAAGCAGCCCAGGTATCGAATCGGCGCATCGAGCGTCGGGCCGCGCGTTGCCTTTTTCATTACCAGTTGCCTTGTTCAATGAAGGAGAAGTCATGGCTCAGTTCAGTGCAGCTTCCAGTGATTCCGCGTTGCCGCCGTTCGAAGAAACGGCCGGCGGCGAGTCGGGTCTTCCCGCCGGCTACAGCGATCGGCTCTATAACGAAGACCTCGCGCCGCTCAAGAACCAGAGCTGGAACGCATACAACATCTTCGCGTTCTGGATGTCGGATGTGCACAGCGTCGGCGGCTATGTGTTCGCCGGCAGTCTCTTTGCGCTCGGGCTGACGAGCTGGCAGGTGCTGGTGTCGCTGCTGGTCGGCATCGGGTTCGTGAACGCGCTGTGCAATCTCATCGCGAAGCCGAGCCAGCAGGCGGGCGTGCCGTATCCGGTCGCGTGCCGCGCGACGTTCGGCGTGCTCGGCGCGAACATCCCGGCCGTGATCCGCGGACTCATCGCGGTGGCGTGGTACGGCATTCAGACGTTTCTTGCATCGAGCGCGCTCGTCATCGTCGTGCTCAAGTTCTTTCCGCAACTGCTGCCCTATGCCGACGTCCACCGCTACGGCTTCGTGGGGCTCTCGGCACTCGGCTGGGCGGGCTTCATGCTGCTCTGGGTGCTGCAGGCCGTCGTGTTCTGGCGCGGCATGGAGATGATCAAGAAGTTCATCGATTTCGCGGGCCCCGCGGTGTATGTCGTGATGTTCATTCTCGCGGGCTACATGGTGTGGCGCGCGGGTCCCGAGAACGTCGGCCTGAACCTCGGCGGCGTGAAGTATCACGGCATGGAAGTCGTGCCGGTGATGATCACGGCGATCTCGCTCGTGGTGTCGTATTTCTCCGGCCCGATGCTCAATTTCGGCGACTTCTCGCGCTACTGCAAGAGCTACCGCAGCGTGAAGCGCGGCAATTTCTGGGGCCTGCCGGTCAACTTCCTGGCGTTCTCGCTCGTCACCGTGATCACGACCGCCGCGACGCTGCCGGTGTTCGGCGAACTGATCACGGACCCGGTCGAGACGGTCGGCCGCATCGATCACCCGACGGCCGTGATTCTCGGCGCGCTGACGTTCACGATCGCGACCATCGGCATCAACATCGTCGCGAACTTCGTGTCGCCGGCCTTCGATTTCTCCAACGTCGCGCCGCGCCACATCAGCTGGCGCATGGGCGGGATGATGGCGGCTGTGGCGTCGGTGTTCATCACGCCGTGGAACCTGTTCAACAACCCGGCAGTGATCCACTACACGCTCGACGTGCTCGGCGGATTCATCGGGCCGCTGTATGGCGTTCTGATCATCGACTTCTATCTCGTCAAGCGCGGCAAGCTGGTGGTGCATGATCTGTACACGACGTCCGAGACCGGCCGCTACTGGTACACGAAGGGCGTGAACCGCCGCGCGGTGGCGGCACTCCTGCCGGCAGCGGCGATCGCGGTGGCATCCGTGCTGATTCCGTCGCTCGCGGGCGCGGCGAACTTCTCGTGGTTCATCGGCGCGGGCCTCGGCGCCATCTTCTACTGGTTCCTCGCGGACAGGAAGGCGGCAGGCGCAGCGTGAGGCAGAAGTCAGGAGCAGAATCGAATCATTTGCGCCAGGCGCGAGCGGTGCCGGTCCGAAGGCAGGCACACGCAACGGCACGAGCACCGCGAACGCAGGCGAGGCATTGAACATCGAAGGAGCAGCACATGCGAATCAAGCTGATCAACCCGAACACGACGCAGCGCATGACCGACGCAATGGCGCGCTGCGCGCAGGAAGTCGCCGCGCCGGGAACGGAAATAGTGGCGGTGAGCCCGGCGATGGGCCCGCCGTCGATCGAGGGCTACTACGACGAGGCGATTGCATCGCTCGGTCTGCTTGCCGAGGTCGAGGCGGGCGAACGCCAGGGCTTCGACGGCTACGTCATAGCGTGTTTCGGCGACCCGGCGCTCTATGCGGCAAGAGAACTGGCGCACGGGCCCGTGATCGGCATCGCGGAAGCGGCGATGCACGCCGCGAGCGTGATCGCGCCGGGCTTTTCCGTCGTGACGACGCTCGCGCGCACCTGCGGCATGGCATGGCACCTCGCGGAGCGCTACGGCATGACGCGCTTTTGCAAGAACGTGCGGGCCACCGATGTCGCAGTGCTCGATCTCGACATCCCTGGCTCGGCGGCGAGGTCGATCATCATCGACGAGTGCCGCCGAGCGCTCGACGAAGACGGGTCGGAGGCGATCGTGCTCGGCTGCGCGGGCATGGCGGAGTTCTGCCATGAAATCGAGGACGCGATCGGTGCGCCGGTCGTCGAAGGCGTGACAGCCGCCGTGAAGTGGACCGAGGCGCTCGTCGCGCTGAAGCTGCATACGTCCAAGCGCGGCGACTTCGCGCGGCCGTTGCAGAAGCGCTACGACGGCGTGCTCGCCGACTACAGTCCGAGGCCCGCGCACATACACCGCAAGTGACCCGCATTATCTGCGCTGCCGTATGGGCGCACCGGGGTGTTTTCGCTACACTGATCCATCGATCCACCGCTTAATCGTTCACCGCCATGTCAATCGATCCGAACTATCCACGCGACCTGATCGGCTACGGCCGCCACCCGGTGCAGGCGAACTGGCCCGGGCGCGCGCGCGTCGCCGTGCAGTTCGTCCTGAATTACGAGGAGGGCGGCGAGAACTGCGTGCTGCACGGCGATCCGGGCTCGGAGCAGTTCCTGTCGGAGATCGTCGGGGCGGCCTCGTTTCCCTCGCGCCACATGAGCATGGAGTCGATCTACGAATACGGCTCGCGCGCGGGCGTCTGGCGGTTCCTGCGCGAGTTCGAGAAGCGCGGTTTGCCGCTCACGATCTTCGGCGTCGGCATGGCGATCGAGCGGCATCCGGAACTCGCACGCGCATTCGTCGAGCTGGGGCATGAAATCGCGTGCCACGGCTACCGGTGGATCCACTATCAGGACATGTCGCCGGAGCGCGAGGCGGAGCACATGCGTCTCGGCATGGAGGCGATCGAGCGCGTGACGGGCGTGCGCCCGCTCGGCTGGTACACCGGGCGCGACAGTCCGAACACGCACCGGCTGGTGGCGGAGTACGGCGGCTTTCTCTACGACTCCGACTACTACGGCGACGACCTGCCGTTCTGGATGGACGTCGAAGTCACGGGAGGCAGGAAGTCGCCGCAACTGATCGTGCCGTACACGCTCGACACCAACGACATGCGTTTCGCGACCCCGCAGGGCTACAACACCGGCGAGCAGTTTTTCACCTATCTGCGCGATGCGTTCGACGTCCTCTACGAAGAAGGCGACGAAGCGCCGAAGATGCTTTCCGTCGGCATGCATTGCCGCCTCCTCGGACGCCCGGGGCGGTTTCGCGGCCTGCAGCGCTTTCTCGATCACATCGAGAAGCACGACCGCGTGTGGGTGACGCGGCGCGTCGACATCGCGCGGCACTGGCGCGAACATCACCCCTGCGAGGGCGGCAAGCACTCCAACGAGACCACGGCATGAAGGCGATGCACTACACACTGGAACAACTCAACACGCTGCCCGCCGATACGTTCGTCACGGTGCTCTCCGGCATTTTCGAGCACTCGCCGTGGGTGGCCGAAGCGGCAGCGTCGCAGCGGCCGTTCGCGAGCGTCGGCGCGCTGCACACAACCATGTCGGGCGCGGTCGAGGCGGCGGGCGAAGCGCGGCAGCTCGCGCTCATCAATGCCCACCCCGAACTCGCGGGCAAGGCGGCGGTGCGCGGCGAACTCACCGAGGAATCGACGCGCGAGCAGAGCGGCGCGGGCCTGAACCTCTGCACGCAGGGGGAATTCGACCGCCTGCAGGCGCTCAATGCCGCGTATCGCGCGAAGTTCGGCTTTCCTTTCATCCTTGCCGTTCGCGGTTATGACCGCCACGGCATCATCGCGAACTTCGAAAAGCGCGTGAACCACAGCCGCACCGAAGAGCTTCGCGAAAGTCTCGACCAGATCTACCGGATAGCGCGTTTCAGGCTCGACGACCTGATCACCGCCTGACGCGCCGCTTCATCCGCTTTTCACCGTACAACGAACCAGGACACGACAATGGCAATTCCGACACTCGACCCCAACGCGCCCGAATTCACGCGCCGCTACGTCAATCTCGCGGACCCGCGTCTCGGTGCCCAGGCGCTCGAAGCCAGCGACGATTTCTTTGCACCGAAAGAGCGCATGCTGAACCCCGAGCCGGCGGTGTTCATCCCCGGCAAATTCGACGATCACGGCAAGTGGATGGACGGCTGGGAAACGCGCCGCAAGCGCACGACCGGCTACGACTGGTGCGTCGTCAAGCTTGCGCGCCCGGGCGTGATCAAGGGCATCGACCTCGACACGAGCCATTTCACCGGCAACTTCCCGCCGGCGGCATCGATCGAAGGCGCGCATGTTGCGGAGGGCGCCGCGCTGAACCAGTCGACGGCATGGACGGAAATCGTGCCCTCCATCACGCTGCAGGGCAACAGCCACCATTACCTCGACGTCGCCTCGGCCGAGCCGTTCACGCATCTGCGCGTGAACATCTACCCCGACGGCGGCATCGCGCGCCTGCGCGTGTACGGCCAGCCGCAGCTCGACTGGAGCCGCGCGAGCCGCAGCGAACTGTTCGACCTCGCGGCGATGGAAAACGGCGCGTACCTCGTCGCGACCAACAACCAGCACTTCGGCCTCGCGTCCACGCTGCTGATGCCGGGCCGCGGCGTGAACATGGGCGACGGGTGGGAAACGCGGCGCCGTCGCGAGCCGGGCAACGACTGGTGCGTCGTCGCGCTGGCGCAGCCGGGCATCATCAAGAAGATCGAAGTCGATACCGCGCACTTCAAGGGCAACTATCCGGACCGCTGCTCGCTGCAGGCGGCGTACGTGAAGGGCGGCACCGACAGCTCGCTCATCACGCAGGCGATGTTCTGGCCGGTACTGCTGGGCGAGCAGAAGCTGCAGATGGACAAGCAGCATTTCTTCGAGTCGGAGCTGGAGTCGCTCGGGCCGGTCACGCATGTACGCTTCAACATCATTCCGGACGGCGGCGTATCGCGTCTGCGTCTGTTTGGAACGCTCGCATGAAAAAGCTCGCCATTGCCCCGTTGACGCGTGCTGCGTTCAAGCCTTTCGGCGACGTCATCGAGCTCGATGGCGCGAAACAGATTCCGATCAACCTCGGTACGACGATCCGCTATCACGATCTCGCGAACATCGACGTGGAGGACGAGGGCGGCCGCCCGCTCGTGAACCTGTTTCGCGGCCAGCCGCGCGCGCTGCCGTTCGAAGTCACGATGCTCGAGCGGCATCCGCTCGGCAGCCAGGCGTTCATCCCGTTGAACGACAAGCCTTATCTCGTCGTGGTCGCGCCCGCGGGCGATCTGGACGAGAAGGAAATCCGGGCATTCGTCATACGCGGCTGGCAGGGCGTCAATTACGCAAAGGGCGTCTGGCACCATCCGCTGATCGCGCTCGATCAGGTGAGTGACTTCATCGTCGTCGATCGCGGCGGCGAGGGCCACAATCTCCACGAGCAGGATTTGCACGAGTCGCTGTGGCTGACCGGAGATGCGATGCGGTAAGCGGCTGCTGAATGCCGTTTTCATAAGGGACCGTCAACATGCGGTCCCTTTTTGTTTTGGCTCACACGTGGTGGCTCTTGCAGCGTGCATCCCAATGGCTTGAGTATTACAATCGCCTTTCAATCCGGCGCTTGTGACTTGTTGCCGGAACCAATCGACTGTGCCGCGGACCGTGCCGCGCTGCGGCACTGACCCCACAAGGAGACTGGGCATGAAAGTGGAACCGCAGAAGGAACACGCTTGGCTGCAAAAGCTGCTTGGCGACTGGACAGCGAAGGGCGAGGCGGTGATGGAGCCCGGGCAGCCGCCGCAGCAATGGGAGACGACCGAGCATGTGCGTTCGATCGGCGATGTCTGGGTTCAGTGCGAAGGCGAGGGCGAGATGCCCGACGGCGATCCGGCCACGACCGTGATGACGCTCGGCTACGACACGCAGAAAAAGCAGTTCGTCGGGACGTTCATCGGATCGATGATGACCAACCTGTGGGTCTACGAGGGCTCCCTCGATGCCGACGGCCGCACGCTCACGTTGAGCGCGGAGGGCCCCGATTTCGGCAACGAGGGGAAATATGCGCAGTACCGCGACGTCATCGCGTTCGAGAACGACGACCATCGCACGCTGACGTCGTACATGCTCGACGCCGACGGCAAGTGGAACCCGTTCATGACCGCGCATTACCGGCGCAAGCGCTGAGCTGCCAAGAGCCAGGCGTCGTCGACGCCGCGGCTCGAAGAGGGAAAATTCCGGGGGCCGTTGCGCTGCACGAAGCGGCAAGTCCCCCGGACGACCAGCGGCTTACCGCACCGCGCCGCTGTCGAACCACGCGGCGATTTTCTGGCGCTCCGCATCGGTCATCTGCGTGACATTGCCGATCGGCATGGCCTTGAGGGTCACTGCCTGCTGATGCACGCGCTTCGCGTTCTGCGAGATTTCATCGGGAGTATCGAGCAGCACGCCGGCCGGAGCGCTGCCCATCATCGTTGGATGCGACGAGTGGCACGATGCGCAGCGCTGCTGGATGATCGGCGCGATATCGGCCACCTTGAGCGTGGGCGCGCCCGCCACCTGAACAGGCGTGGCCGAGGGCCTGGGCATCGTCCAGGCGAACGCGGCGAGCACGAGCACGAGGCCGGTCGCGGGTAGATACCACAGCACCTGGCCGCGATGCCGCATCACGAAGAACTGCCGGATCAGCGCGCCCGCGAGCATGATGAGCAGCAGCACGGCCCAGTTGTACTTGTGCGTGTAGGTCATCGCGTAGTGGTTCGACAGCATGACGAACACCACCGGTAGCGTGAAGTACGTGTTGTGCACCGAGCGCTGCTTGCCGCGCTTGCCGTAGATCGCCTTGGGCACTTCGCCCTTCAGCATCGCGTCCACCATCTTGCGCTGGCCCGGAATGATGACGAAGAACACGTTGGCCGACATGATCGTCGCGAGCATGGCGCCCGTGATGAGATAGGCGGCGCGTCCCGCGAAGATATGGCACGCGAGCCACGCGGCGATTACCACGTAGATGCCGACGCCGATGCCGAGCAGCCGGTCGTTGTTGCCGAGCATCCTGCACAGCGAGTCATACACGATCCAGCCCGCCATCAGGAAGCCGAGCGCCGCCGATACCGCGACGACCGGCCCCATGTCGAGCACGTTCTTGTCGATGAGATACGTGCTCGGCGACGCGAGGTAGATCACCATGAAGAGCCCGAAGCCGGACATCCACGTGGTGTAGGACGGCCACTTCGACCAGTGCAGGTCGTCGGGCATGTTCGGCGGCGCGACGGTGTACTTCTGCATGTTGTAGAAACCGCCGCCGTGCACGTGCCACAGTTCGCCGAACACGCCGCGCTTCGCGAGCGTCGGGTCCTTCGGCGGTTTCAGGCTGTTGTCGAGCGCGACGAAATAGAACGACTCGCCGATCCACGCGATCGCCACGATGACGTGCAGCCATCGCAGCGCGAGGTTGAGCCAGTCGGTGATAAAGCCTTCCATGAAACTCCTCCACTACGTATTTGTCTTGGCGCAGATCGTCGGGCGGCGCCGTGGGGACGCGGGCGCCATCGATGCGCGCTTATAGGTTTCTCAGGTCTCTCAGGTTCTTCTTTCAGCTTCCGCGGTACGTGCTGTAAGCCCACGGCGAAACGAGCAGCGGCACGTGATAGTGCGACGCCGCATCCGCGATGCCGAAGCGCAGCACCACGCGATCGACGAAGCGCGGTTCGGGCACTTTCACGCCGATAGCGGCGAAGTAATCGCCTGCGTGGAACACGAGTTCGTATTCGCCGGCGACGAGCGCTTCGCCTTCGAGCAGCGGTGCGTCGCAGCGGCCGTCGTCGTTCGTGAGGGTGGTTTTGAGCGCGCGGCGGGTGTCGCCCGACAGCGCGAAGAGTTCGACCTTGATGCCGGCGCCGGGACGTCCGTGCGCGGTGTCGAGCACATGGGTTGTGAGCTTGCCCATTCGCATGTTCCTCGTGTTGTGCGATGAACGGCTGCGCATCGATCCCAACCAGTGCGTCGGCGGCGGATCGAGGCTCCACGTGAGTGGCTACATACCCGTCGGCGTGATCAGATGCGCGCCGTGTACAGCATTTTAGAAACTCGGGGGCCGCTGTGCACGAACGATAGGGAAGATAATCCCCAGCGCATGACGGCAGCGTGCAAGCCGCGCGGTGCGGGCTCGAACGGCCGCCTTTGCGCCGCTTGCCCCGTCCGCCGACGATGCCCCGTCCGATGCTAACCGCGCCAAAATTCGCGAATATATCGGGATAGTGAACCCGACTATGGCGGGGTTCTGATTGTCAGCCGGTTTTTGGCTGCCGACAGTGGTGCCTCGCACAGCAGGGCGGTGCGTCCCGAAGACGGCGATCGACGCTGGGTAACCGGGGCTTTTCCTTCACCCCGACCTGGATTCCCCAACGGAGACCGACAATGGAACAAGGCTCACGAACGCTTCTCGTCAAAAACGCGCAGGTGCTGGTCACGATGGACGGCAGCCGCCGCGAGATTCGCGACGGCGGTCTTTATATCAAGGGCAACCGCATCGAGGGCGTCGGCCCGGCGAGCGAATTGCCGGAGCATGCCGACGAAGTGCTCGACCTGCGCGGGCATCTGGTGATTCCAGGCCTCGTGAACACGCACCATCACATGTATCAGAGCCTGACGCGCGCGATTCCCGCCGCTCAGAACGCTGAGCTGTTCGGCTGGCTCACGAGTCTGTACAGGATCTGGGCGAACCTGACGCCCGAGATGATCGCGGTATCGACGCAGACCGCGATGGCCGAACTGCTGCTCTCCGGCTGCACGACCTCCAGCGATCACCTGTACATCTATCCGAACGGCAGCCGCCTCGACGACAGCATCGCGGCCGCGCGCGAGATCGGCATGCGCTTTCACGCGGCGCGCGGCAGCATGAGCGTGGGGCAGAAGGATGGCGGACTGCCGCCGGATTCGGTCGTCGAAAACGAAGACGCGATCCTGAAGGACACGCAGCGGCTGATCGAAACCTACAACGACGAAGGCCGTTACGCGATGCTGCGCGTTGTCGTCGCGCCGTGCTCGCCGTTCTCGGTGAGCCGCGAACTGATGCGCGACTCGGCGGTGCTTGCGCGGCAGTACGGCGTCTCGATGCATACGCATCTGGCGGAAAACGTGAACGATGTCGCGTACAGCCGCGAGAAGTTCGGCATGACGCCGGCCGAATATGCCGAGGACCTCGGCTGGGTCGGGCACGATGTCTGGCATGCGCACTGCGTGCAGCTCGACCGCGCGGGCATCGATCTCTTTGCGCGCACCGGGACGGGCGTCGCGCATTGTCCGTGCTCGAACATGCGCCTCGCTTCGGGCATCGCGCCCATTCGCGCGATGCGCGACGCGGGCGTGCCGGTGGGACTGGGCGTGGACGGCTCGGCGTCGAACGACGGCGCGCAGATGGTGGGCGAGGTGCGCCAGGCGCTTTTGCTCCAGCGCGTGGGTTTCGGCCCGGACGCGATGACGGCGCGCGAGGCGCTCGAAATCGCGACGCTCGGCGGCGCGAAGGTGCTCGGCCGCGACGATATCGGCGCGCTCGCGCCGGGCATGGCCGCGGACTTCGTGTCGTTCGACCTGTCGCAGCCCGCGTTCGCTGGCGCGCTGCACGATCCGGTGGCGGCGCTCGTGTTCTGCGCGCCGTCTCAGGTTTCGACGAGTGTGATCGACGGGAAGGTGGTCGTGCGGGAAGGGCGCCTGACGACGCTCGAACTCGGCGCGCTCGTCGAGCGGCACAACCGGCTGGCAGGAGCGCTGGCGAACCGGGCCTGACGCCGGGGCGAGGGAGCGCCAGGGCCGCGCGGCGGACCGCGCCGTGAGGCGCGAGGCCTGTCAGGGCGTGTCGATCAGCGAGCGCGTCGCTTCGGCGACGAGGCTGCGCAGCCAGCGGACTTCGTCGGAGTAGTGGCAGCGCTCGTGCCACAACTGGTAATACTGCATCGGCGGAAAGTCGAGCGGCGCGGGCACGACTGCGAGCGGCAGGAATTTCGCGTAATGGTCGGCAAAGAGGCGCGTCGTGGTGAAGACGAGATCCGACTTGATCAGCACGTAAGGCGCCAGATTGAAGTACGGCAGCGTGACGACCACGTGGCGCTTGAGCCGCTCGCGCGCGAGATGCACGTCGATCGCGCCGCGCTGGCCGACCGAATAGGGCGTCGGCGCGAGGTGCGGGGCGTTCAGGTACTGGTCGAGCGTGAGGCCGCCGCGCTTCGCGAACGGATGTGTGTTGGAAACGAGACACACGATCTTGTCGACGAAAAGGTTCGACAGATGCAATTGTTCGGGCGGCTCCGGCCAGTTGCCGACGACGATGTCGAGCTTGCCGTCCTCGAGCGCGAGTTCGTAGTCGAAGGCGGGGCCGAGCGAATGGAACTCGAGCGTCGCGTTGGGCGCGGCGATCCGGAACCGCTCGACGACCGTCGGCACGAACAGCACGTTCAGGTAGTCCGGGCAGCCGATGCGATAGCAGCGCACCGACGTCGCTGGATCGAAGTTGTGCTGCTGGACCTTGATGCGCTCGATTTCGCGCAGCGCGTTCTGGGTCGGTTCGAGCAGGCGCAGGCCGTATTCGGTGGGCACCATGCCCGACTTGCCGCGCACGAGCAGCGGGTCGCCGGTGATGTCCCGCAGGCGCCGCAGCGCCGCGCTGATAGCGGGCTGCGACTGGTTCAGCTTGACGGCCGCGCGCGTGACGCTGCGCTCCATCAGCAAGGTATGCAAGACGCGCAATAGATAGGTATCGATCGCCTCGCGCTGCTGACTCATGTTATCTCCGTTATATGTTCGGGCTGATCGACAGGGGTGTGGGACATATCATTTTTAATATGACACAAACATTGCGTCAAGGTGGGCTAACCCGCAAGCATTGGGCGGGCGGGGTGCCGGCCGCTATTTTGAGTTATCGACGGAATGCGTCGAATTCGGTATCTTCTGCCCGCAGTCCGGTTGCGCGCGCTGCGCGCGTGCCGGGCCCCGGTATCCACGTCACGCTCGCATTGCGCACTTCCTGACCTCATGGGCGACGCCACTTTCACCTCCACCTCGCCGCCTGGCGCAAACGCGGCGCCGCGCCTCGCGCTCGCCGGCATCAGCAAGCAGTACCCGGCCGTGAAGGCGAACGACGATGTGACGCTCGCCGTCGCGCCCGGCGAGATCCACGCGGTGCTGGGCGAGAACGGCGCGGGCAAGTCGACGCTGATGAAGATCATCTACGGCGCGGTGCGGCCGGACGAGGGCGAGATCCGCTGGGAGGGCGAGCTCGTCGAGATAGGCAGTCCGGCGGCGGCGCGCAAGCTCGGCATCGGCATGGTGTTCCAGCACTTTTCACTGTTCGAGACGCTCACGGTCGGCGAGAACATCGCGCTCGCGCTCGACGAGAAGTTCGACCTGAAGGCCTTGGCGAGGCGTATCCGCGAAGTCTCGGCGGACTACGGGCTCGACGTCGATCCGCAGCGGCACGTGCACAGCCTGACGGTCGGCGAGCGGCAGCGCGTCGAAATCGTGCGGTGCCTGTTGCAGAACCCGCGCCTGCTCATCATGGACGAACCGACCTCGGTGCTCACGCCGCAGGCGGTCAAGAAGCTCTTCACGGTGCTGCGGCGGCTCGCATCGGAAGGCTGCAGCATTCTCTACATCAGCCACAAGCTCGACGAGATCCAGGCGCTCTGCGAGTCCGCGACGGTCATGCGCGGCGGCCGCGTGACGGGCCGCGTCGATCCGAGGAAGGAAACCCACGCATCGCTCGCGCAACTGATGGTCGGCCATTCGCTGCCCGACTACGCACGCCGCGCCCACACGCCGGGCGACGCGCGCCTTGGCGTGTTCAATCTGTCGGTGGCGAGCCCGGACCCGTTCGGCACGTCGCTCGACAACGTCTCGTTTTCGGTGCGCGCGGGCGAAATCTTCGGGATCGCGGGCGTGTCGGGCAACGGGCAGGCGGAACTGCTCGCGTCGCTCTCGGGCGAGATCCGCGACAGGCATGCCGCCCCCGACGCCGTCGTGATCTGCGGCAAGCCCGCCGCGCGGCTTTCCGCCGGTGCGCGCCGCGCGCTCGGCTTCGCGTTCGTGCCCGAGGAGCGGCTCGGGCGGGGCGCGGTGCCGGCCATGTCGCTCGCGGACAACGGCCTGCTCACCGCGCATCGCGAAAACATGGTGCGCGGCGGCTGGATCAGCGCGAAGGCGGTGCGCGCGTTCGCCGAGCGCTGCATCCAGTCGTTCGACGTGCGCTGCGGCGGCAGCGGCGCGCTCGCGCAGAGCCTCTCGGGCGGCAATCTGCAGAAATTCATCGTCGGGCGCGAGATTCTTCAGGAGCCGAAGGTGCTGGTCGTCGCGCAACCGACGTGGGGCGTCGACGTGGGCGCCGCCGGGTTCATCCGCCAGCAGCTGCTCGATCTCGCGGCGCGCGGCGTCGCGATCCTCGTGATCTCCGAGGAACTGGAGGAGCTCTTCGACATCTGTGACCGCATCGCCGTGCTCGCGCGCGGCAAGCTCTCGCCCGTGCGCGCGACCGGCGAAACGAACGCCGAGGAGATCGGCCTCTTCATGGCCGGGCTCTTCGACGGCAGGCGCGGCGAGCCCGCCGCCGTGGACTCAATCGACAAGTAACAACAATGAACTTTCCCTACCGACTCGAAGCACGCCCGAGCCCGTCCCGCGCGATGCAGCTCGCGGTTCCGCTCGTCGCCGCGGTCGCGACGCTCGTCATCGGCTTTCTGATTTTCAGCCTCGTCGGGCAGGACCCGTTGCGCGCGATGCATGCGTTCTTCATCGAGCCGCTCTCGAACGTGAACGGCTGGTCCGAACTCGTGCTGAAGGCGTCGCCGCTCTGCCTGATCGGCCTCGGGCTCGCGGTCGGCTACCGCGCGAACGTCTGGAACATCGGCGCGGAAGGGCAGATGCTGCTCGGCGGGATCGTGGCGGGCGGCATTGCGATTCACGTCGGCGACGCGTCCGGCTGGTGGACGCTGCCGCTGATGATGGCGGGCGGCGTCGCGGGCGGGATGGCGTGGGCGGCGATCCCGGCGCTTCTCAAGAGCCGCTTCAACACCAACGAAATCCTCACGAGCCTGATGCTCACCTACGTCGCGACGCAACTGCTGATCTACCTCGTGAGCGGGCCGTGGCGCGACCCGGAGGGCATGAACTTCCCGATCTCCGCGATGTTCGTCGACGACGCGCTTTTCCCGCGCCTCTACGGCGACTGGCACTGGGGCTGGCTAAAGGGCACGCGCATCAACGCGTCGGTGTTCCTGACAGCGATCGCGATTCCGCTCGTCTGGCTCTTCATGCGCAAGAGCTTCGCGGGCTACCGGATGAACGTCGGCGGCCTGGCGCCGCTCGCCGCGCGCTACGCCGGCTTCTCCGACAAGAAAACCATCTGGACGTCGCTGCTCCTCTCCGGCGGCCTCGCGGGTCTCGCCGGGATGGGCGAGGTCGCCGGGCCGATCGGCCAGCTGCAGGCGGGCTGGTCCCCGGGATACGGCTTCACGGCGATCATCGTGGTGTTCGTCGGGCGGCTGCATCCGCTCGGGATCGTGCTCGCGAGCCTGCTGATGGCGCTTCTCTACCTCGGCGGCGAGGCGGTGCAGACGTCGCTGCAACTGCCGCAGGCGCTCGCGGGCGTGTTCCAGGGGCTCCTGCTCTTCTGCCTGCTCGGCTGCGACCTGTTCGTCAACTATCGCGTGCGGCGCCGGGTTCCCGCGCATCACGCCGCGCATTCCTGATTCTTCCGGGGCTCATAGCAAGATGGACATCAATCAGGCCAGCACGCTCGCATCGAGCGCCGTCGTCGCCGCGATCCCGCTGATGTACGCGGGCGCGGGAGAGCTCGTCGCCGAGAAGTCCGGCGTGCTCAATCTCGGCGTCGAAGGGATGATGCTGATGGGCGCGGTGAGCGGCTACGCCGTCACCGCGATCACGGGCAGCCCGTGGCTCGGCATCTGCGCGTCGGTTCTCGCGGGGCTCGCCATGTCGCTCCTGTTCGGCTTTCTCACCATCACGATGCTCGCGAACCAGGTCGCGACGGGTCTGTCGCTCACGATCTTCGGCATCGGCTTTTCGGCGTACGTGGGCAAGCCGTACACGTCGGCGGCGGTGCGGGCGTCGATCGACGCGATGCCGATTCCGGGCCTCGCATCGATTCCGGTCATCGGCCCCGCGTTCTTCTCGCTCACGCCGCTTGGCTATCTCGCGTTCATCATGTTCGGCGTGATCGGCTGGTTCCTGTACCGCACGCGCGCGGGGCTCGTGCTGCGCTCGGTGGGTGAATCGCCGGCGGTCGCGCATTCGGTGGGCTTTCCGGTGGTGGGCGTGCGCTATGGCGCGACGCTCTTCGGCGGCGCGATGGCGGGCATCGCGGGCGGCTACTATTCGATCGTCTACCTGCACATCTGGCAGGAGCAGCTGACCTCGGGCCGCGGCTGGATCGCGCTCGCGCTCGTCGTGTTCGCGACATGGCGCCCCGGGCGGCTCATGATCGGCGCGCTCCTCTTCGGCGCGGTGATGGCGCTGCAGTTCTACGCGCAGGCCGTCGGCGTGCCCGTGCCGACGCAGTTTCTCGCGATGCTGCCGTATCTCGCGACGATCGTCGTGCTCGTGCTGATCTCGCGCAATCCGAACACGATCAAGCTGAACGCGCCGGCGTCGCTCGGCAAGCCGTTCTTCGCGGCAAGCTGATCGACGGCAATTGACGACGGCCGGCGTGCCGGGTCGCGCAACGGAAGGCAAACCGGCTGCGCACCGGGCGGCGCATCCGTGCTGCAGATTCGCCCGTCATCGCGACCCCGCGCATCGGGCGCCCGCTTGCAGCCCCTGTGTTGCGCAGCGGCAGCACGCGACCGCACGCGGTTCCGCTCCCATTTTTGACCGCCGAAACTGGCACGATTTCGTTTCATACACAACATCGCATACAACATCGACGAGGAGAATCACAATGAACAAGCCATGGCTGAACGCGGTGACCGCGGCGGGCGCGGCGCTCGCGCTGTCCGCGACGCTGGCGGCGGCGAGCGCGAACGCGGCGGACGCGCCGGGCATCGCGTTCGTCTATCTGGGCAATCCCGGCGACGCGGGCTGGACCTACGCGCACGACGTCGGCAGCAAGGAAGCTGAGGCGAAGTTCGGCAACAAGATCAGGATTTCGCGCATCGAGAACGTGCCCGAATCGGCGGATTCGGAACGTGTGTTCCGCGATCTCGCGAACAAGGGCAACAAGGTCATCTTCGGCACGAGCTTCGGCTATCAGGACTTCCAGCTGAAAGTGGCGAAGGACTTCCCGGACACCATTTTCCTGACGGCGACCGGCTACAAGAAGGCGAAGAACTTCGGCACCTACGACGTGCGCATGTACCAGGGCGCGTATCTGGCGGGCGTCGCCGCGGGCTACGTGACGAAGACCAACACGCTCGGCTTCGTGGCGTCGGTGCCTATCCCCGAGGTGATCCGCAACATCAACGCCTACACGATGGGCGCGCGCTCGGTGAACCCGAAAGTCCACACCAAGGTCATCTGGATCAACAGCTGGTTCGATCCGGGCAAGGAAAAGCAGGCGGCCGAAACGCTGATCGGCCAGGGCGCCGACGTGCTCCTGCAAAACACCGATTCGAACGCGACGCTCGCCACCGCGGCCGAGAAGAAGGTCTACGCATTCGGCTGGGATTCGAACATGAAGAAGTTCGGCCCGAGCGCGCATCTGGGCTCGGTGGTCGCGCACTGGGGCGTGTATTACACGGCGGTGATCCAGCAGGTCCTCGACGGCAAGTGGAAGAATGATCCGGTATGGCTCGGCATGCCGCAGAAGGCGGTCGACCTGGAGGACCTGAACGGCGGCGCGATCCCCGCCAACGCGATGCAGGCCGTGAGCGCGAAGCGCGAAGAACTGCACGGCGGCAAGTGGGACGTCTTCACCGGCCCGATCAAGGATCAGACGGGCGCGGTGAAGATTCCCGCCGGCAAGACGCTCACCGATCCGGAATTGCAGCGCATCAACTGGTATGTGGAAGGCGTGGACGGCTCGCTGCCGAAGTGATGTCGCGGTGATGCCGCGATGACGCCGACGTGAACCATGCGCCGGAACGGCCGGCGCGTGGCAAAAGGTACACGGCGCATGGAGCGGTCGCGCCGGGAAGGGAACAAAAAAGCCGCGCTTCGAACTGAAGCGCGGCTTTTTTCGTGTCGCGTGCACGCTCGGGTGTGGCGTGCGCGCCGTGCCCGCTCAGTCCTCGATGCGAAGTCCGACCTTGAGCGTCACCTGCCAGTGCAGGACCTTGCCGTCCTCGATGTGCCCGCGCGTCTCGGTCACTTCGAACCAGTGCATGTTGCGCAGCGTCCTGGATGCCTTCATCAGGGCGACACGCACGGCGTCGTCGCTCGATTGCGGGGACGAGCCGGTGAGTTCGATGTGCTTGTATACGTGTTCCGACATGGTCTTCTCCTTGGGGTGAGGCGGTTGGCGTTGCATCGCGAGGCGTGCAACGGTGTTGCAGCAAGGTGTGCGCCACGGCTTTGCTGGTTATGCTCTCGAGATGCGAGATGGCGGTGCGTTCGCCATGTGATTTCAATTAAAGGACATGAAGGAGCGACGGTGAAGATCGGATTTTGTGGGCCGGGGCTGATGGGTGCGCCGATGATCCGGCATCTGCTGAAGGCCGGGCATGCGGTGTCGGTATGGAACCGCTCGCGCGAGAAGGCGCTTGCGCTCGCCGCCGACGGCGCGCAGGTCGTCGATACGCCCGCCGCGCTGTCGGGCTGCGAGGCGGTGTTCCTGTGCCTGTCGAATGGGCAGGCGGTGGGCGAAGTCGTGTTCGGCGACGGTGGCGTGCTGAACGCGCCGGGTGCGGCGGTGCGCCCCGCCTGGATCGTCGACCATTCGAGCATCCGGCCCGACGCCACGCGCGATTACGCCGCGCGCGCAGCGGACCTGGGTGTCGCGTGGGTCGACGCGCCGGTGTCGGGCGGAGTCGGCGGGGCCGTGGCCGGCACGCTCGCGGTGATGGCGGGCGGCGACGCCGCCGCGATCGACGCGCTGCGCGGCGTGATTGGCGCGTATGCGTCGCGGGTCACGCACATGGGGCCGTCGGGCGCGGGGCAGACGTCGAAGCTGTGCAATCAGGCCATCGTGTCCGCGACGATCGCCGCCATTGCCGAGGCGGTGAACCTCGCGCAGAAGAGCGGGATCGACGCGGCGCGCCTCACCGAAGCGCTCGCGGGCGGCTGGGCGGATTCGGTGCTGCTCCAGACGTTCGTGCCGCGCATGACGCGCGACGAGCGCCCCGTGACGGCCACGATCCGCACGATGCAGAAGGATACCGAGGCGATCGCCGCGGCGGCGGCGCAGGCAGGCGCGCCGATGCCGGTGCTGGATGCGACGCGCGCCGTGCTCGCGCAGGCGGCCGGACGCGGACTGGCCGAAGCCGACCTGTCCGCGATGATCGAAGTGTTGAAGTCGCCCGGAGCGTGAGCCGTCCGGCGAAAGGGCAGAAGATTCAGCGCAGCGGCCGCGAGGCCGCGTCGCCGGCGTCCTGCCGGCGTGTGCCGCGACGCGTGCGCGACGAGGCGGTTGCACCAAATTCGCTCAGGATCTGCGAGCGGGCGCGGCTCGCGAACACGAGAAAGCCGAAGCCGTTTGCCTCGTACCAGTAGCCGCCGTTTTCCAGGCCGTCGAGCGGCTGTTCGAGCGCATTGGTGATCGATTCGACACAGCGCCGGTGCAGTTCCTCGATGGCGGGATAGGGCGGCTGCGCACCCCGCACGCTGCACAAGAGGACGTCGAGGCCGGGCAGGACGTGAGCGTAGAGCACCGGCTCGTCCTGCGCGCGTGCGCGCGCGATCTTCGTGTCGAGCTGGCCGAAGGCTTTGAAATGCCGAAGCACGGCGAGAAACGACTCGTCCCCGTCGACCTTCACGCGCTTACGCTTTTTCGGGAAGGACATAAAAATTCGCCTGAAAAAGAATTGCAAGAAACGCAGCGTCCTCATGCGGCCACTCCCGTCTTGCGGGCCGCACGTCGATCTTTTATAGCACATCGAAGTGGTCGATTCACGGCGATTCGGATGGACGCTGCACGTCGCCGGCGATTGTTCGCCCGGACGATGCGCTACGCGCACGAATCGTGCCGAAAACCTGCGGCGGCTCGCTTGGCATCAGTCTCAATAATAGTCCCGCAAATCTGCGCGCGACGAAAATTCGTGAAGAAAAAAGATGGTGTGCGCACGCTTTCAGTGTAGCGGCAATAAAAAACCCGCGCCGAAGACGCGGGTCGGGTGCGGCTCGAATGCGGGTCCGTTGCGGACCGCCGGGCGGCGCAGGTTTGGGCTTGCGCTTTACGCGCGCGGCGGATTCTTCAGCGAGTCGCGGATTTCGCGCAGCAGCAGCACGTCCTCGGGCGTCGCGGCGGGCGCGGATTCCTGGGGCTTCTTCAGATTGTTGATGAACTTGACCATCAGGAAAATGATGAACGCGAGAATGATGAAGTTGATCAGCACGGTGATGAACGAGCCGTAACCGAACACGGCGATGCCCGCCGTCTGGAGGTCCTTGTACGAGTCCGGATTGCCCTTGAAGGTGGGCGGTATGTTGCCGAGCCTCACGAACAGATTCGAGAAATCGAGTCCGCCCGTCGCGAGCCCGACGACCGGCATGATCAGATCCTTGACGATGGAGTTCACGATGGTGGAGAACGCCCCGCCGATGATCACGCCGACAGCGAGGTCCATGACGTTGCCCTTCAGGGCGAAGTTCTTGAATTCGTCGATCATGCTCATGCGTGGCTTCCTCGGGTTGAAGTTCGTGAAATCGGCAGCAGACGCGCCAGCAAGGGCCATGCCATGACAGGTGCAGTGGCGGGGCCGTTGCGCGGGCGCCGCGCCGGGAGCAGGTGAATGATAGCCAATCGATCGCGCGCCCGTGTGTAGTTTTTTCCGCTTTGCGTTGCGATCGTCTTCTCGTCACGCGCACTTTCCCTCAGGCGAAAATGCGCGCGGCGTCAGGACTTTTCTTCCGGTGCCGCCTCGATGCGCCCGCTCGCGATCGCCTCGGTGAACGCGGCGTGGTCCGCCACCGTCTGCGTGCCGTAGCGCTCGGCCCAGCCCGCGCAGGCGGCGTCGAACTTGTCGGAGCTGCCGCAGTAGCCGGCGATCAGCGCGGCGTCGCCGCTTCTCGCATGGGCGCGCGCGAGCAGGAGGCCGAGACACCACGCGTAGAAGTCGAAGGTCGCGCCGTGCAGCCAGTCGACGGGCACGGAGCCGCGGATGTTCTTCATCTGGCGCACGTAGAAGTCGCGCCCCGAGATCGTCGTCCAGCCGAGCAGCGGGTCCGACGAACTCTGCAAGAGGCGCTGGCCGTGCACGACGCGCCGCCCCTGATGCTGGAACGGCTCCTCGAGCGGCGGCACGAAGGGCGCGGCAGCCGGCACGATGCCTTCCTTCACCTGCATGAAAAGCGGGTCGCCGAGCGCGCGCCCGAGCATCAGCACGAGGTACGCGCGCGTGCCGACGCTGCCTACGCCCACCACCCGGTGCGCGACATCGGCGACGTCGTAGCGTTCGAGCATCATCCGCCATTCGCCTGCGATCGTCTGCAGCGACGCCTTCAGCCCGTCGATCACGTGGTTCTTCTCGGCAGCGTCTAGCTTCGTGAGGATCGGCGGGTCGACCTTGAAGCGAAAGCCCTTGCCCGCCGGCTCGGCGACCTTCGCCAGCATCGAGGCGTGCGAGCGCTTCATCGCGCGCTCCACGGTGCGCTCGATCGTGGCTTTCTCTTCGGCGTCGAGGGGCGTGGGCGGGTCGATGTGCAGCGCGCTTGCGTACGAGCGCATCTGCCAGAGCTCGTACGCGCTCACCTTCGCGAGGTCGGCCATCGTCTTGCGATAGGCGGCCGCGGCGGCGCACACGGCGCGCTCGCGGCCGCTCTCGTCGACGCCGTTCTCGCGTGCCGCGACATTGATGCTCGCCGTGAGCCGCTTGAGGTCCCACTCCCACGGCGCAACGAGCGTTTCGTCGAAGTCGTTCAGGTCGAAGACCACGTCGTGGCGCGGCGTGCGAAAGAGGCCGAAATTGTTCAGGTGCGCGTCGCCGTCGATCATCACGTTGTGGCCGATCGAGGGCGAATGCGCGAGGTCCCACGCCATCACGTTCGCCGATCCGCGCAGGAAAGCGAACGGCGACTCCGCCATGCGCGCCATGCGCAGCGGAATCAGCCGCTCCTGGCGCCCCGCGTTGTTGGCGAGCACGCGCTCGACCGGATCGGGGCGCGCGGGGGCGGGCTGCCAGTCCGCGTGGGCGTCGAACGGCACGGCGTCGCGCAGTTCGCGTCCCGCCGCACGGCTTTCGTCGGCGGTACCGTAGGCGGCCGCCTGGCTGGCGGGCGAATGCTTCGTGGCTGGCGGGCGGGTCGGCAAGCGGATTCTCCCTTCGCGGATGGGGATGGATGGACGCATCGGACGGCATGTTCGGCGTCATGAAAGCGACTGCGGGCGAAACGATTGAGCACATCAGGTAAGCACAACAGGCAAGCACAACGCACGCCATGCCGCGAGCGCGCCCGACGAGTATCTTTTACATCGTCCGCGGACATGCGCGGCATTTTTCTCCATCGCGCGCGACATGCTGCGGCGCACTCCCTGCATCATGCTCCGTATTCGCCTGCGTTCCCCGACACCGGCGGGGATACCTCACGAGTCAGTCGCACGCGGGCATGCAATCTGCTTCTAACGACCCGCCCGGAGCGGGACGCCGCGCCTCGCCGCCCGCGTGTCCATCCGCTCCGCCCGCCGCGCTGCGTCTCTCGCGCGGCGCACCTCAACTTCCGGGAACGATCATTCCATGCCGAACGATATCCGCATTGCCGAAGGGTCGCCGTTTCCGCTCGGCGCCACCTGGGACGGCGAAGGCGTCAACTTCGCGCTCTTTTCCGCGAATGCAACGAAGGTCGAACTGTGCCTCTTCGACGAGAAGGGCGAGAAGGAACTGGAGCGCATCGAGCTGCCCGAATACACCGACGAAGTCTGGCACGTGTACGTCTTCGGCCTGAGGCCAGGGGCCGTGTACGGCTATCGCGTGCACGGCCCCTACGAGCCCGAAGCCGGGCACCGCTTCAACCCCAACAAGCTGCTGCTCGACCCGTACGCGAAGGCGCACGTCGGCGAGCTGAAGTGGGACCCCGCGGTCTTCGGCTATACGCTGAACGCCGACGGCGACGACCTCACCTTCGACGAACGCGACAGCGCGCCTTTCATGCAGAAGTGCCAGGTGGTCGACCAGACCTTCACCTGGACCCACCCGACGCGCGTGCGCGTGCCGTGGGAGCACACGATCTTCTACGAGACCCACGTGCGTGGCTACACGAAGCGCCATCCCGCCGTGCCCGAGGCCATGCGCGGCACGTTCGAGGGGCTCGGGCAGCAGGAGGTGATCGAGCACATCAAGAGCCTTGGCGTGACCTCGGTCGAGCTGCTGCCGATCCACTCGTTTCTCAACGACAGCCATCTCACCGAGAAGGGCCTCACCAACTACTGGGGCTACAACACGATCGGCTTCTTCGCCGCCGATCCGCGCTTTTTCGCGCGCGGGCCGGGCGTCGTCGCCGAGTTCAAGGAGATGATCGACCGGATGCACGAGGCCGGTCTCGAAGTGATCCTCGACGTGGTGTACAACCACACGGCCGAAGGCAACGAGCGCGGGCCGACGCTGTCGTTTCGTGGCATCGACAACGCGTCGTACTACCGCCTGATGCCGGAGGAGAACCGCTACTACATCAACGACACCGGCACCGGCAACACGCTCAATCTCGCGCATCCGCGCGTGCTGCAGATGGTCACCGACAGCCTGCGCTACTGGGTGACGGAGATGAACGTCGACGGCTTCCGGTTCGATCTCGCGACGATCCTCGGGCGCGAGCCCTACGGCTTCGACGAGGGCGGCGGCTTTCTCGACAGCTGCCGGCAGGACCCGATTCTCTCCAGCGTGAAGCTGATCGCGGAACCGTGGGATTGCGGCCCGGGCGGCTATCAGGTCGGCGGCTTTCCGCCCGGCTGGGCCGAGTGGAACGACCGCTACCGCGACACGGTGCGCTCGTTCTGGAAAGGCGACGATGGCGTCGCCGCTGAACTCGCGACGCGCATCACCGCATCGGGCGACAAGTTCAATCATCGCGGACGCCGCCCGTGGGCGAGCGTGAACTTCATCACCGCGCACGACGGCTTCACGCTGAACGACCTCGTCTCGTACAACGAGAAGCACAACGACGCCAACGGCGAGGACAACAACGACGGCCACTCCGACAACAAGTCATGGAACTGCGGCGTCGAAGGCCCGAGCGAGGACCCCGAGATCCGTACGCTGCGCGAGCGCCAGAAGCGCAACATGCTCGCGACGCTGCTGTTCTCGCAGGGCACGCCGATGGTGCTCGCGGGCGACGAGTTCGGCCGCACGCAGCAGGGCAACAACAACGCCTATTGCCAGGACAACGAGATCAGCTGGGTGGACTGGGAGGGCATCGACGACGACGGGCGCGCGCTCATCGAATTCGTGCGCAAGCTCACGACGTTGCGCCACACGCTGCCAGTGCTGCGTCGCGGGCGTTTTCTGACGGGTGAATACCACGAGGACCTGCAGGTTACCGACGTCAAGTGGCTGAGCCCCGCGGGCGACGAACTGATGCCCGAGCAATGGGACGATCCGTCGATGCGCTGCTTCGGGCTTGTGATCGACGGCCGCGCGCAGGCGACCGGCATTCGCCGTCCCGCGTCGGACGCGACGCTGCTGGTGGTGGTGAACGCGCATCACGATGTCGTCGATTTCACGCTGCCCGAGGTGCCGGGCAGCGATCAGTGGAGCTGCCTCATCGACACCAACGCGCCGATCCGCGAGGAACTGGAGGACTTCGATTCCGGCGATGTCTATCAGGTGACGGGGCGCTCGCTGCTGCTCTTCGCGCTGCATGCACGGGGCGCGACCAAGCGCATCTTCAAGCGCCTCGAAGAAGCGCTCACCGACGAGGTCGAACCGGAGAGCGCCGAGCCGAAAACCTGAGGCAAGGCAGGCTCAGGCCCGGTAGCCCATGCGCAGGCCGCCCCAGTGGCGGCCCGCGACGATGATCGGCGCACTCGCGTCCTTCATCAGCACGAACTCGCCGCCGCCCATGTCGCGCCGGTAGGTCTGCAGCAGGAAGCGCTTGGTGTTGCGCCCGGCGGCGAGGCCCGTGCGGTCGTCGAAGATGCGGCGGTTGCGGCAGTGCGCCGCGTTCCACACAGGATCGTCCCCTTGCGGCTGCGAGAACGCGCGGTTGTGCGTCGGCAGATAGCCGTTGTCGTCGACCGCCGCGCAGAACGCGACGCGCGGGTCGAGCGCGAGGAGCGGCTCCTGAAGCGCAGGCAGCACGCGGTCGGTGAAGGCCGTGAAGCGCGTGAGGTGTTGCGGCGGATGACTGCCCGTGACCGGCCGGTAGTCGCGGTCGAAGAGATCGTCGAGCGTGATCTCGCCGCGCGCGAGCGCCGCGTCGAAGCGCCTGGCGATCTGCGCCGCCGTGCGCTCGACGGCCTCGATGAACGGCGTGTCCGGCGTGCGCACGCCGGTGGCCGCCGTCAGCTCGATCAGCGTCTCCGACACCGACAGCAGGCGCCCTAACCGGTCCTTCGCCTGCACGAAGTTGCGGCTCGAATCCTCGACGCCGCTTGCCAGTTCCTCCACGCTCGCTTCGAGCCCGTTGCAATGCGCCTCGATCTCGCCCGAGAGCGTCGCGATCTTCCCGGCCTGGTCGTCGAGGTGCGTGATGGCTTCGCCCGTTGCGTGCACGACGTCGCTGATCGTGCGGGTGCCTTCGCGCACACGCTCGGCGCGGCGCGTGTTGCGCGCGCCTTCGTCGATCAGCGCCTCGGTCTGCCGCGTGAGTTTCGCAAGGGTGCTTTCGATCTGCGAGGTCGCGAGCGCGGTCTTGCCCGCAAGATTCTTCACCTCGGATGCGACCACCGCGAAGCTCTTGCCGAATTCGCCCGCGCGCGCCGCCTCGATGGCCGCGTTCAGCGCGAGCAGGTTGGTCTGGCGCGCGATGAGCGCGATCTCCTCGGACACCTGGCTCACGTGCGCGAGTGCGGCGCGCAGCTCGCCCATGCGGCTTTCGATGACGGTCACGCCCTCCGCGAGCCCGTGGATGTCGGCGAGAGACTGTTCGATGGTCGCCTGCGATCGCTCGACTTCGCCTGCCGCCCGCTGCGAGACGACACGCGCGTGCTGCGCGGCTTCCGCGATGCGGCGGTTGCCGTCGAGCGTGACGGCGGTGTTCTCGCGCAGGGTCCGGCACACGAGCGCCTGGCGCTGGATGCGCGAGGCCACTTCCTCGACGTGCCCGGACACGTCGCAGATCTCGATGCCGAGCTTGCCCGCCTGCGCGGCGATGTCTCCCATCGCCGATTTAGCCGAGGCCGACGCAGGAGAAAAGTACGACGCGTGCTGCCCGCGGCGAAAGCCAAACAAAGCCATGCTGGTCTCCTTCGGCTGCCGGTTCGGGCGCCGGTCGTGTGTGGATATTCTTGTAGGTGACTGCTTTACGGCGACGCCCGCAGGAACTTTAGACGGCGCGAAAGGATTAGACGTAAGGCTCAGGCGCTATCATGCGGGGTGGTCGAGGCGGCGTGAGCCGCTTTTTTTTTTCACGCGACTTTAAAGGGAACGATGAACAAGACGACTCGGCAACGCCGGCGATGCCTCATCGGGGCGACATGATTTTCGAGGTGATCGCGCGCGTCGCGGGCTGGGACCAGCTTGCGCGCGTGTGGGAGTTCATCATCGGGTTCTTCACGTTTCTGTGGGGGCTGCTGCGCTTTCTCGGCGGTGGGTGATGCCGGGATGATGTCGCGCGGGTCCCGGCGCGGGAATAAAAAAAGGCCCCGAACGGATCGGAGCCTTCTCTCGCGCTGAAAGCAGCAAGCCTTACGTGTCGTTCACGTATCGCGCCAGTTGTCGTCGTTGTTGCCGAGGTCGACGCCTCCGCCAGAATCGTCGTTCCAGTCGTTGGAGCCGTTGCCGAAGTCGAGGCCGCCATCGGCATTGCCTCCGAGCCCGCCGTTCCCGCCGCTCTGGTCCGGCGCGGGCACTTGCCGCTCGATCACGCGGTCGCGTCCATGCGACAGCGCTTCTCCGAGCAGCACGCCGGTGAGCAGGCCGCCCATGCCGCCGCCGAATCCGCCGCCGCCTTGCTGGATGATCACGGGCTGCTGCTGCTGCGGCGCAGGCTGGGGCGGGTACGGATAAGGCCCCTGCTGATTGCGGCCGAAGCGCTCGGCTTCCTGCGCATACACCGAGTCGCTTTCGCGCGCAGGCGGCGCGGCGTTGGGATCGGGCCGGCCCTCGGCGCGTGCCTTCAGGCTCTCGACCTGATTGCCGAGTTCCTCGACCCGGTACGGCGGCACCGGATTCTTCGCATTCGAAAGTGCTTCGGTCAGCTCGCGCAGTTCCGCCTCGACGCCTTCCACTTCCTTCAGCAATGCTTCATGGCCGGGCGTGGTCGAAAGCCGCACGTCGAGCTTGAGCGTGCGCACTTCGTTGAGCAACTCGGTGGCGCGTTTGAGCTGCGTGCGGCGGTCGTCGTCGGCGCGGCCGTCGTCTTTCGCGCGGGCGCGCCGCAGGCCCCAGCGCAGCACGAGCGCGATGCCGGCGAACAGCACCGCGATGCCGACCCACGCGCCGATGCCCGGCCCGTGTTTTTCCTGCGCTGCCGCCGGACCCTGATTGAACGGGTTCTGCGCGACCGTGCCGGTCTGGGCGGGCGTGTTGTCCACGGCGTTGCCGCCTACCTTCGCGCGATTGGCGTCCGCGCGGATGCGTGCCTCCGTCGACGCGAAACGCATCGGGTCGGTGAACTTGAGCTGGGGATCGAGCGACTTCGCCTGCCGCAGGTGGGAGAGGGCGTCGGCGTAACGGCCTTCGCGGTCGAGCACCTGCGCGTACAGATAGTGCGCGTGGGCGTTGTTCGGATGCGCCTCGAGCACTTCGGTCAGGCCGGCGTCGGCTTTCTGCCAGTTGCCCTGCGTCATCGCCTCTTCGATCTGCCGCGCGGTCGGCACGGCGAACGCGGCGGTGCAGACGAGCATCAGCGATGCCACCAGAGCCGTCAAAAGTTTTTTCATGATGCGGGCCGGGCGCGATAAACGCCCGCCTCCTGTCGATCACACATTCCAGTGCGACCGGACGGCGCACGCGGAAGTTCGCGCTTTCGCCGCTCCGGTCGCCAGCCGGTGCGCCAATCCGTTTACTGCGCGGGCGTGTCCAGCTGTTTCTTCAACGCTTCCAGCCGGTCCTCGACCGACGGTCCGCGGGTCAGTGCCGCGAGCTTGTCGTCGAGCGCCTTGCCGCTCTTCTGGTCCGCCGAGTTCAGGCGCGCGTCCGAACGGGCGTTGGCGAGCTGCACCTTGTCCTCGAGCTTCTGGAAGTCTTCCGACAGGTTCTTCCCGCCGATGCCGCCGAGCGCGGTGGCCGCGACATCCTTCGCCTGCGCGATCTGCTGCTTTGCCTGCAGGATGTTCGAGCGGGCATTCAGGTCGTTGCGGCGCTGGCGCATGTCCCCGATCTGCTGCTTCAGATGATCGACCGACGGCTCGAGCGTGGCAAGTTCGGCGGCGAGCGCGTCACGTTCGGTTTCCGCGTTCGCCTGTGCAGAGAGCGCTTCGCGCGCGAGCCCTTCGTCGCCGGACTGCAGCGCGCGCTTCGCGCCGTCTTCGTACTTCTTCGCCTTCTCGGCGGCGACGTCGCGCTTGCTTTGCTGCGTGGCGACCTGCGCCTCGATCTCGATCAGCGCGTTTTCCGCTTTCGCGATGCTGTCGTCGAGTTCGCGGACGATCTGGCGCGAATCGCGTGACGGGTCCTGCATGGTATCGGCTGCGTCGTTCAGCAAGCCCTTGACGGTGCGCGTAATGGAATCCAGAAGCGACATGTGTTTCTCCTTGAGAAGGCGGCGGCCGCTGTACCGCGAGTGTGCCGTATTGCCGTTTGTGATGCTCGTGATCGCTCGTGAGCCCTGGTGTGGCGTTCATGGGCGTTCATGCGGCGCGCATCGCTCGATGCGCGCCGCGAACATGCGGTCGAGCGCGTGAATTGCAAGCGCAAGGCTTCAATTTACACCCGCTCGAGCTTTCACTTTTGCGTCGTGTATTAGAGCACGGCACGGCTTAAGCCGGACTTAACCAACGTTAAGGAATGTAACGGACGCTGAATCGCCGGACACGCTAGTCCGGCAAGGCAGTGATGTGGAAGAGACATGCCGTTTTGTTCGTGCAAGAAGGGCACTCGGCGAGCCCGCCCCGGGGGCAATCTCGCGCGCCCCTGTCATGGGTGAACACTTCGCGCGCGGTGTCGGCGCATGTCGATGGATCGCGCCTCTGAGCCCGGTGAGGGCCGCGCGGTTCGTGCTGGCCAAGGCCGATGATGGTGCGCGGCGGCGCGCTTCGTGTCCCCGATGCGCCGTCGCCCGGTGTGGATTACTGGCGCGAGCGGCCGCCCGTGAGCGATGCGTCTTCGCCGGCTCCGCTCGCGTCGTCGGCCTCGTCGCTCTCGTCGATGTTTTCGCTGCGCGGCGGCTTCACACTCGCTGCCGCCTTTTCCGCGGCCGCAGCGTTTGCCGCCGCCTTGGCCGCCGCATCGCGGGCTTCGCGCGCCGCCGCCCTCTCGGCGACATGCCGCAGCGCGACATCGAGCGGATCGGGCGCTTTCGGCGCCCGCAGGCGGTCGACGATCCCCGCGACCTTGATCTGCTCGCTCGTCGCGTTGAAGTTCAGCACGGCCCGCCGCATGAGTTCGCTGATGCTGATGCCGAGGCTCTCGGCCGTGTTGCTGATCGCGAGTTTCTGCGCGGGAGTCACGAAAACAACAATGCGTTCGCTGGGTTTGGTAGTCATGAGCGGCTCGCAAACAGTAAGGCAATTGCAATCGGACGGCGACAAATTTACCGCAACGCAGATGTCGAGAATGTCCGTTTTGACCGGCAATCGACGCATCCATCATATCGGTTTGTGCTGCGGCGTGCGTGCGCTGGGAAACCAGCGCTGCAAATGAGGCGCGCCGCGAAAGTGGCGTGCGCTCAATGACTTGGCTATTTTCTCATAGGGTTGTCCACAAGGCTCTCAACACTTTCTGTGGGTAACCGGGCGGTGCGCACGGCCACCATTGGCGTGATTTACTTACAAAAAAATCGGCCGTATCGCGTTGAGGCGCGCTCGAATTCTTTAAAATGCGCTGTTACTCTGCGTGCGGGGAACGCGAAGCGGGTTCCGCCTTGCCAGGCCTCGAGCCCGGTCCGGCCTAGAAGGCCTTATGCGGACCCATGCCGGTCTCGTGCGGCTCTCGTGCGATGGCGCACGAAACTGACGCGTGAAAGTGACACTCGAAGGTGATGCGCGTCATCGCGCGCGGCCCGGGTTCATCGGCACGCGCTGCGCGTCATGCCGCGGTCATGTTCCCGCCATCGAAGCAATGCCGCCGCGGCCGTCCGCCGCTTGACCACGGCCATCATTCATCGCTGCGCGGTTTTCGTCGACGCGCGCAGCGCGCAAGGCGCGAGCCGGCGCGCCGAACAATCGAAAGCATGCCAATCATCAAACGACCCGACCCCTCGAACGCACCGCGCGACAACCGAGACAATCACCGCAGCACGTCGTCCCGCCGCAATGATCGCAATGAGCGCCACGAGAGCGCAGGGCGCTCGCTCGCGCTTTCCGTTTCGCTGTGGTTCGCGGGGCTCGCCGCGCTCGCCGCGGTGGTGGGCGCGCTGATCATCGGCTATGCGCTCGTCGTGATGGGGCCGAACCTGCCGTCGCTCGACGCGCTCACCGACTACCGCCCCAAGGTGCCGCTGCGCGTGTACACGGCGGATCATGTGCTCATCGGCGAGTTCGGCGAGGAGCGGCGCAGTCTCGCGCGCTTTCAGGACATCCCCGACCAGATGAAGAAAGCGGTGCTCGCGATCGAGGACTACCGCTTCTACGATCACGGCGGCGTCGACTTCATCGGCATCCTGCGCGCGGGCGTGACCGACCTGATGCACGGCGGCGCCTCGCAGGGCGCGAGCACGATCACGATGCAGGTGGCGCGCAACTTCTTCCTGTCGAGCGAGAAGACCTACACGCGCAAGGTCTATGAAATGCTGCTCGCGTACAAGATCGAAAAGGCGCTCACGAAGGACCAGATTCTGGAGCTGTACATGAACCAGATCTATCTGGGCGAGCGCGCCTACGGCTTTTCGGCGGCGGCGCGCGTGTATTTCGGCAAGGACCTGAAGGACATCACGCTCGCGGAAGCGGCGATGCTTGCCGGGCTGCCGAAGGCGCCGTCGGCTTACAACCCGGTCGTCAATCCGAAGCGCGCGAAGATTCGCCAGCAGTACATCCTCAAGCGCATGCTCGATCTGAACTTCATCACGCGCGCGCAGTATGACCAGGCGGTCGCCGAGGAGATCCACACCAAGTCCTCGGGCACCGAGTACGGCGTGCATGCGGAGTACGTCGCGGAAATGGTGCGGCAGATGATGTACGCGCAGTACAAGGAAGAAACGTACACGCGCGGCCTGACGGTCACGACCACGATCGATTCCGCCGACCAGGACGCTGCCTATCGCGCGGTGAGAAAGGGCATCATGGATTACGAGCGGCGCCACGGCTATCGCGGGCCGGAAGGCTTCGCGAATCTGCCGCAAGACGCCGACGACCGCGAGCAGGCGATCGAGGACGCGCTCGTCGATCATCCCGACAACGGCGATCTGGTGGCCGCCGTCGTCACGGCCGTGAGCCCGAAGCAGGTGACGGCCGAGTTCGTCGGCGCGGACCCCGTGACGATCTCGGGCGATGGCCTGCGCTTCGCCGCGCCGGGGCTGCGCAGCAATGCGGCAGCGGCGCTGCGCATCAAGACGGGTTCGATCGTGCGCCTCACGAAGGACGCGAAGAACAACTGGCAGATCACGCAGTTGCCGCAGGTGGAAGGCGCGCTCGTGTCGCTCGTGCCGCAGGACGGCGCGATTCGCGCGCTCGTCGGAGGCTTCGACTTCAACAAGAACAAGTTCAACCACGTGACGCAGGCGTGGCGCCAGCCGGGTTCCAGCTTCAAGCCATTCATCTATTCGGCCGCGCTCGACAAGGGCCTGGGGCCGGCGACCGTCATCAACGACGCGCCGCTCTATTTCCCGCCGAGCACGCCGGGCGGCCAGGCGTGGGAGCCGAAGGACGACGATCAGCCCGACGGCCCGATGTCGATGCGCACCGGCCTGCAGCGCTCGAAGAACCTCGTGTCGATCCGCATCCTGTCGTTCATCGGCACGAACTACGCGCAGGATTACGTCACGCAGAAGTTCGGCTTCGATCCCGACAAGACGCCGCCGTACCTGCCGCTCGCGCTCGGTGCGGGGCTCGTCACGCCGCTGCAGCTCTCCGGCGCGTATTCGGTGTTCGCGAACGGCGGCTATCGCATCAATCCGTACCTGATCGCCGAAGTCGCCGATGCGCGCGGCACCGTGATCTCGCGCGCCGATCCGCTGACCGCGGGCCGCAACGCGCCGCAAACGATCGATCCGCGCAATGCCTACATGATGAACAGCCTGCTGCACACGGTCGCGACCTCGGGCACGGGCGCGGGCACGAACGTGCTCAAGCGCAACGACCTGCAGGGCAAGACCGGCACGACCAACGACGCGAAGGACGGCTGGTTCGCGGGCTATCAGCGCTCGCTCGTCGCGGTGGCGTGGATGGGCTACGACCAGCCGAAGTCGCTCGGCAGCAAGGAGTTCGGTGCGCAGCTCGCGCTGCCGATCTGGGTGGACTACATGGGTCGCGCGCTGCGCGACGTTGCGCAGCAGCAGATGCCGATGCCCGACGGCATCACGAGCGTCGACGGCGAGCTGTTCTATGCGGACCGGACGCCGGGGAACGGCTTTATCGCGAGCATCGGGATGGATGCGGCCAGTCCGACCGAAGGCGTCGCCAACGCAGAGGGCGGCGTGGGCCCGGCGGGGCTGCAGACGCCCGCCGTCAATCCGGACGAGCGCAAGCAAATCATGGATCTGTTCAGCAAGCCGTAGCCGGTTCTCTCAGCCGGAAAAAAAGCGCGCCGCAAGCGATTGCGGCGCGCTTTTCATTTGCAGGCGCTCATTTGCAGGCGCTCATTTGCAGGCGCTCATTTGCAGGCGCCCATTAGCAGGCGCTCACTAGCAGGCGCTCACTAGCAGGCGCTCACTAGCAGGCGCTCACTAGCAGGCGCTCATTGAAAGATGCTCAGTTGCCGAGCGCCGACGCAGGCTTGACCGCGCAGTTCGTCGTGATGGTCGACTGGTCGGCGAACGTGAGCGACAGCGGTATCGTCGAGCCGATCTTGAGCGGCTTGCCCGGCGTTTCCAGCATCAGGTGATAGCCCTTCGGCGCGAAGCGCAGCGTGCCGTGCGCGGGGACCTCGGCGGCATCGACGTGCGACATCGTCGCGGTGCTGCCATTGCTCTCGGACTTGTGCAGCATTGCCATGCCGAAGGCGGGTGTCTCGGCGCCCGTGAGCGACGCGGGTTTGTCGCCGCTGTTGGTGACGACAAAGTAGCCCGACGACGGCAGGTTCGGCGGCATCGCGCGAATCCAGCAATCGCTCACGGCAAGCGCGGCGGGCGGGGCGGCGTGCGCGGCCTGGGCGGTGAAGGCGCACAGCAGCGCGCCGGCGAGGAAGGCGGGTTTTTTCATGCGGGCCTCACTTGACCTTGAAGTTGTAGTGTCCTTGCGTGCGATGGCCGTCGGCGGCAACCGCGGTCCACTTCACCTGATAGGCGCCGGGCGCAAGGCCGCCGAGCGCGACGCTCATGTGCTTCTTGTTGTTCGCATCGACGGCCGATTGCGCCGTGTTCACCTGCTTGCCCGACGCATCGAGAACGACGAGCGTGCTGAACGACGGTTCGAGCGCCTCGCCGAAGTCGATGGAGACTTCGGCCGGCGAAACGACTGCGCTGTCGGGCGCGGGGCTCTCCTGTTTCGGCATCGCGTGCGCGAACGCGAACTGCGCGGTGAAGAGAGTGCTTGCGGCGAGCGCGCCGCGAAAACCACGAATTGCAAACGATGAGTTCATGCCGGTTCCTTCCTGCTCGAGACGAAGATACTGAAGATGAGCGCGGCCCGCATGAGGCACGCTTGCCTCATGCGGGCGTACGGGAGTTGCGCGTATCAATGGCCGGATCAGGCAGGAAAGGGCGGGGCGCGCGGCTGTGCGGCGACGACGGGCGCGTAGGGCGGTGCGATGGCGCGACGATCGGCCGCGGGCTGCGACTCGCCCGGTGTTGCCGCGAGCGCGGCTGCCGCGGGTGGCGGCAGGAGCGGCGTGTGGGCGGAGAGATTGCAGTAGTCGCACGCTTGCAGGTGGCCGAGTGCGGGCGCCTTGTTGCCCTGCTGCTCGACATACCGGTTCTGCCCGCCCGTATCGGCCGTGCAGAACGTTGCGAGCATGGCCTCGATGCGCCCGCGCTCGAGCATCTGCGATGCGGCGGGGGCGAGCGTCGACATCAGGATCGCGAGCAATCCGACGAGACCGCCGATCTTCCGTATCAGGGCGCTACGCATCGCGCACGTGCATTCATCGAGTGGGGAAACGAGCGGACGATTATGCCACGCACCCGTGCGCGATGATTCGCACGCCAACTAGTTGTTGCGCCATGAGCGCCGCTGTCTTATAATCTTTTCTTCGACGGACGCGGGGTGGAGCAGTCTGGCAGCTCGTCGGGCTCATAACCCGAAGGTCGTAGGTTCAAATCCTACCCCCGCAACCAAGAATTCAAATGCAAAAAGCCCGGTCACGCCGGGCTTTTTGCATTTCGCTTTCCGGATTCCGCTTCATGCCGCAGGCGCAGCGCCGCCGCAGCGGTGGCAGCGGCGTCGTTTTCGATCCGGTTCATGACCGACCTGCACGCTTCACCGCGTCGCCCTCGTGTCAGAATCCAGCTTCGCGTGCTCGCTGCCATATGCCGCGACGCCGCGCATCCCGCACTCAGCAGCATCGCCATTCCAACGTTCAGCACAGGTTTTCGGAGGCCGCCGCCCATGGACATCCCGCACGATCTTCAGGCCATCGCGCATCAGGAAAAAGCGCTCGTGTTCCCCCAGTTCGACTCCGACCACGCATGGCAGATCGGCTCGCAGCTGCGCGAGATGGCGGTGGCGCGCGGCGCGGCCGTCGCCATCGACGTGCGCACGTTCGGCCACCGGCTCTTCTTTGCCGCGCTCGACGGCACGACGCCCGACAACGCGCGCTGGGTCGAACGCAAGGCGCGGACCGTCGAGCATTTCCGGCGCAGCTCGTATGCAATCGGCCTCGCGCTTCAGCAGGCGGGCACGACGCTCGCGCAGAAATACGGCCTGCCCGCCGACGAATTCGCGTCGCACGGCGGCGCGTTTCCGCTGCGGGTGGCGGGGGCCGGCGTGATCGGCTCGGTCACCGTGTCGGGGCTGCCGCAGCGCATGGATCATCAGATGGTGGTCGAAGCGCTCTGCGCGGTGCTCGGCCAGGACTTCGGCGCGCTCGCGCTCGCGCGGGAATGACGCCGGTGCGCTCGTCCGCGTACGTGCTGCTCGCGATCGCGATCGTTGCCGAAGTCGTGGCGACCTCCGCGCTGCGCGCCTCCGATGGCTTCACGCGCCTCATCCCGGCCATCGTCGTGGTAGTGGGGTACGGGATCTCGTTCTATCTGCTTTCGCTGACGCTGCGATCGATCCCGGTCGGCATCGTGTATGCGGTGTGGTCGGGCGCGGGCATCGTGCTTATCACGCTCGTCGCCGCGCTGCTCTTCAAGCAGATCCCCGACCTGCCCGCGGTGCTCGGCATGGGGCTGATCGTGGCGGGCGTGGTCGTGCTCAACGTGTTCTCGAAGGTGAGCGCGCACTGAGCTTCGCTCGACACTCGATGAAGGCTCGATGAAGGCGCGCACGAGCGGCGCACGTCCTTACTTGCAGCGCACGATCATCGACCGGTTCTTGACGTTCGCCGAAATCACGTTGGTGATGCCGCCGCCCGTCGGCCCGCCTTCCTCGTTGTCCTTCGACACGATGTCGTAGCCCGTCGCGCCGCATGCCTTGCCCGCGAGCACGTAGCAGCTTGCCCAGCTCGATCCCGCGTCGGCGCCGCTGCAATTGACCGCGTAGCCGGTCTGACCGTCGGGCAGGTTGATCAGCGACGCATTGTTCGACGACGCGCATCCGGCAAGGCTCGCCGCCGCGAGAAGCGCGATGCCGAAGGGCAGGGCGCGTGCCGCGGCCTGGGTCGCTGCCGTCATGAACGGCGATGCCGCGACGGCCGTTTTGTTTGCGCACGCGGGGTGGCGGCGCATGCGCCGCGTGATTTCCTTCATCTTTACCTCATGGAAGCTGATCGATGGACCGCGCATCTTGCGGCGTTGCACCGCGCGTCCGGTCCAGTCGGGAAGCGGCATTTTCCCACAGGCGCCCAGCGCGACGCGTAAGCGGTTGTTAGCGTTGCAACATGCGGGCGCGCGGCTTGCGGGATCAGGGCAGGACGCGGTGCGCATATCGGTCAAAAACGCTTCTGGCAAAATGATTGCGCGGCAATTTGTGCGCGGTGCGCGAACTCTTTGCCGACTTGCGGACCTACCTGGAGGCGGGACTGCGGGGCCGAAACGCCGGGCCGGAACTGCCGCACTCCGCGCGCCATTGCCCGGCGCGCGATGGCCGCCCGTTACGCCCGTCACGCCCGTCACGCCCGTCACATAAAAAAAGGAGAGAGATGCCATGGCCGAACGAGTCATCGGACCCTATCGGGGCTATTACATCAGCGCGTCGGCGCGCCTGATCCGTCCCCACGACAACACCGACGGCCACGCCGAGCCGCCGATCTACGTGGGCTCGGTGAGCCTCGCGCAAAAGGGCCCGGACGACGTGCATCGCTTCGAGGCGCTCGTCGACCTGGGCGCCGAGCAGCGCTTCGCAACCGAAGACGAGGCGCTCGCGCACGTCGAGCAGGCCGCGCGCAATTACATCGACCGTCTGCTGCAGGCCACCTGATGCGCCAGCTCCACTTTCGCCACGCCGTGCTCTACGACATCGCGCATTGCCTGCTCGATCTGTTTCCGAGCGATGCCGATGTGAGCGAGATCGGCCCCGAGCAGTCGCCGGCGCTCTTCGTGAGCTGGCGCACGAGCGGCGTGGCGAATCATCCCGGCAACATCGCGTGGGGCGTTCACTACCGTTTCGAGCCGGAGTTCCTGCGCGCCTACTCGGCTCTTGCCGGCGACGCGCAGCGCGAGGCGTGCGAGCGCGTGCGCGAATTGAGCCGCCACCTGCGCTTCGAATACCTCGATCCGGCCGCGGTTTCGCTCTTCGTCGTCGACGTCACGGCGGACGTCATCCACGCCTGATTCGCAATGGACCTCGTTGTGCGCGGGCGAGTACCATATTCGCCTGACCGATTTGCCGCACGGGCGCGAGGCCCGGCTTTCAGTTCCGCTACGAGGCGATCATGGATATCCACTTCCCCCCGGACGCACCCGACTACCGTGACTCGAACCTGACCGTCGTGTTCGCGGCGCTCGTCGACGGCCGGCGCGTGCCTTGCGCGATCTCGGTCGAAGCGCTCGAGGATCACTTCGACGCCCAGACCTTCGACAGCAACGGCTGGATCCGCGCGTTCGACGCAGGCCGCACCCGCATCGAAGCGGTCGCACGGGAACATTTACGGCTCACAAACGGCTCGCCGGTACTGCTGAAGAGCGGCCACTTCCCGCCGGGCAAGGTGATCGCGTGAGCCTGCGCGCGCCGCGCACCCCGCACATTTACACGGACGTGTAAGGCGTCCCGGCCGGGACGCCTTACGTCGCACGAAACGGCAACGCGCCGAAATCGCAATAAAGCCCCCGCGCGTCGTTTCATGCCGGTCCATTTGGGATTACCATCTCGAAAAGCGCCACATACAGCATCACCTACGGCGGCGCGCGATGCGATTCGCGCGGCACGCTCCTTGCTCCTCGGTTCCGGCTCACGAGAGAGCGCTAATTATAAAAATCGCACGGGGGTTGTCATGTTTCATTCGCTCGTTAGTTCGCTTGCCGAATTCAATGCGTTCTGGCTCATCTGGGCCGCCGTCGGCGTGCTGTTTCTCGCGGTCTGCATCGTGGTCGCCTCGGCGATCCGCAGCGAGGCCGAGGAGCCGTTCTACAGCGCGGCGCCACGACGGGCCGACGACCGCAAAATGATCATCTGAGTCGATCGGCCGTACCGGGCGCCAGCGTGTCCGGGCCGACCCTGCGACAAGGCCGTGCCGAGAGTACCCGCATGGGAATCCAGGAACGACGGACCGAACTGAGACAGGCGCTGCGCGACCGCATCCTCGATGCGTCGCGCGAGATCGTCGGTCGCGAGGGCATTGCCGCGCTCTCGATGCGCAAGATCGCGGAAGCAATCGACTATTCCCCCGCCTCGCTCTACCTGCACTTCAGGAGCCGCGCCGACATCGCACGGGCGTTGCGCGCGGAAGGGCACGCGCAGCTGCTGCAGGCTTTTTTGATCCATGCGACCATCGTCGATGCAGCGGCCCGGTTAAAGGCAATGGGGCAGGCGTATGTCGAGTTCGGTCTCGCGAATCCGGAGACCTACCGGCTGATGTTCATGGAGACGTCGGGTGCCGCAGCGCTTGCGGACCCGGGCGACGCCGATCCCGGCGCCGCCGCGCTGGCGATGATGGCCGACGCCTTTGTCGAGCTGCGCGCCGACGGGCGGCTGCCCGCGCATGCCGCGCCGCCGGAGTGCGCGCGAGCGCTGTGGGCGAACCTGCATGGCATCGTCGCCCTGGAGCTGACCCTGTACGCAACGCCCGCAGTGCCGCAAACGTCCGCGGAAACGCTCGCCGGGCTCACGCTCGGCGCCTGGTTCGGGCATGGCGCGGCATCCTCACCTGACACGTAATGCAACGATGACCACCCACGACATCCGCACTGAAACCGCCAATGGCATCGGCTTCATCGCGCTCGACCGGCCGCAGGCGCTCAACGCCCTCACGACGGCGATGCTGCACGCCATCCGCAATGCGCTCGACGGCTGGCGCCACGATCACGCGATCAAGGCCGTCGTGATCTACAGCCCGCATCCGCGCGCGTTCTGCGCGGGCGGCGACATCCGCTTCCTGTACGAGTCGGCGAAAGCGGGCGAACGCGCCGCGATGGACACCTTCTTTATCGACGAATACAGGCTCAATCACGCGATCTTCACCTATCCGAAGCCGTACATCGCGCTCGTGAACGGCGTGGTGATGGGCGGCGGCATGGGCATCTCGCAGGGCGCGCGGCACACGGGCGGGCTGCGCGTCGTGACCGGCTCGGTGAAGATGGCGATGCCCGAGACGCGCATCGGCCTTTTTCCCGACGTGGGCGTGAGCTGGTTCCTCGCGCGCGCGCCGGGCGCGATCGGACGCTACCTGGCCGCGACCGGCACGACGATCGGCGCCGCCGACGCGCTCTACGCGCGGCTCGCCGACGCCTACCTGGACGATGCCGCCGTGTCCGATCTCGTCGAGATGCTCAAGCGGCACCGCTTCCTCGACGGCGTGGACGTCATGCGCTTCGTCGAGGGCGAGGCGGTGAAGCACAAGGTGTCGCCGACGCCCGACGGCAGCGCGCTCGCCGCGGCGCGCACGCAGATCGACCGGCATTTCGCCGCGGGCAACGGCACCGCGGTGCTCGCCTCGCTCGAGCGCGAAGCGCAGGCCGACGGGCCCGGCAGCGAATGGGCCGCGCGCACCGCCGAGCAGTTGCGCGAGTGCTCGCCGCTGTCGGTGGATGTGTCGATGGAACTCGTCGATCGTGCGAGGCTTTCCAGCATGGCCGAGACACTGCGCCGCGACCTCGATCTCACGCGCACCGTGTTCGAGCGCGGCGACGTGGTGGAAGGCATCCGCGCGCGCATCATCGACAAGGACAACCGGCCGGCGTGGAAGGCGGCGCGCGTCGAGGACGTCACGTCCGACGAGGTGAGGCGCATGTTCGAGAGCGCGTGGACGCCCGACACGCATCCGCTGAAGCTCTTGCGCGACTAGTCGCTTTCGGTGCGGGCCATGAACGCCCGCATGAAGACGAGCGCGCCCCAGCCCCACATCCCGTTGCTGACGAGACCGAGCGCCACGCGCGGCAGCATGTTGCCGCTCGGCCAGATGCCGCGCAGCGGATCGACGAGGAACACGCTCGCCGCCGTGAGCACGATGCCGCCGAAGACGAGCGCGCCGATCCACGGCGCGTCGTGCTCCGGCGCGATGCGCAGCAGCCACGCCATCAGCACGCCGAAGACCGAACTCCACAGCGCGTTTGCGATGAATTCGGGGATGCCGAGCGGAAGAAACGGGGCGGTGGAGTAGCCGGCGGGGCCGACGACGCCGGCGGCGTGCAGAAGCGCGATGGTCGATTCGCGGAAAAAGAGCGCGGCGAGAAAGCCTGAAACGAACGGCAGAATGACTTTTTGCATTGAGTGCACCGCTTGGCGCGCGAACCGCCGCCGCGCCGGTTATTTTGGGATGTGCGCCATTATAGTGGCCGGGCATGCCGGGGCCACCGGCGTATGCGCGAGCGTCGGCCTAATCACCAAAGTGGAAATCCTAAGCTCGAAAAAATCGTTTTAAACGGATGGTGGGATCCCTAGACTGTTTCACGAGGGAGACGGGCAAGCCGTCTCATGCGAATGCGCGAAGCGCTCGAAGGCCGCCCGGCGCGGCGCGCGAGTGCGAGCCTGTCAAGGGAAACAGCCACGATGTCCTATGTAGTGTCGATCTCCGGAAGTCCCGCCGTCCAATCGCGCAGCACGCATCTGCTGTCGCTTGCCGAGGGCGCGCTGCGCGGGCGCGGCCTGAACGTCCGGCGCATCGACGCACGCGCGTTGCCGCCCGCGGCGCTCATGCATGCGGACTTCGCCCATCCGGCGATCCGCCAGGCGCTCGAACTCATCGAACACGCGCAGGCGGTCGTCATTGCGACGCCGCTCTACAAGGCCTCCTATAGCGGGCTCCTCAAGACCCTGCTCGATCTGCTGCCGCAGTCGGGCCTCGCCGGCAAGATCGTGCTGCCGATCGCGACGGGCGGCTCGCTCGCGCATCTGCTCGCGCTCGACTACGCGCTGAAGCCCGTGCTTTCGTCGCTCGGGGCGCGCCATCATCTTCCCAACGTGTTCGCCTCCGACGCCGATCTTCCGAAGGGCGAAGCCGGCTACACCGTACTCGCCGAGACGGGGCAGCGCGTGATCGCGTCCGTCGATGCGCTCGTGCACGCACTCAACGATCAGGCGCAATTGCGCGAACTGCGGCTGAAGGCATCGCCGCCGCAGGCCGTGAACCCATTGCGCCACGCGCCGGCGGCGGTCGTCGAACTGGTGCGCTGCGGGACCTGACGGTTTCCGCGCGTCGATTGCGCATCGATTGATGCATCTCGCGCACGTGAGCGCGCGTCGCCCGGCGCCGCTTGCCGCTTCTCCCCACACGATTCCAATACCCATACCGAACTGCCCCCGCAGGAGTTTCAGATGAATGTTTTCTGGTTCATTCCCACGCACGGCGACAGCCGCTATCTCGGCACGACCGAGGGCGCGCGCGCAGCCGACGCCGACTATTTCCGCCAGATCGCCGTGGCCGCCGACACGCTCGGCTACGAAGGCGTGCTGCTGCCGACCGGCCGCTCGTGCGAGGACGCGTGGGTCGTCGCATCCAGCCTGATTCCCGCGACGAAGCGCCTCAAGTTCCTCGTCGCGATCCGTCCGGGACTGTCGTCGCCGGGGCTCTCGGCGCGCATGGCGTCCACGTTCGACCGCCTCTCGGGCGGGCGCCTCCTCATCAACGTCGTGACGGGTGGCGATCAGGCGGAGCTCGAAGGCGACGGCGTGTTCCTCGATCACGACACGCGCTACGAAGTCACCGACGAATTCCTGCACATCTGGCGCAGGCTGCTGGAGGCGTCGCATACCAATGAATCGATCGATTTCGACGGCGAGCATCTCACGTCGAAGGGCGGAAAGCTGCTCTATCCGCCGGTGCAGAAGGGGCATCCGCCGCTGTGGTTCGGCGGCTCGTCGGCGGCGGCGCACGAGATCGTGGGCGATCACATCGACACTTACCTCACCTGGGGCGAGCCGCCCGCGGACGTCGCCAGAAAACTCGCCGATGTCAGAAAGCGCGCCGAGGCGAAAGGCCGCAAGCTCAAGTTCGGCATCCGCCTGCACGTGATCGTGCGCGAGACCGAGGAGGAAGCCTGGGCCGATGCCGGGAAGCTCATCAGCAAACTCGACGACGAGACGATCCAGCGCGCACAGGCCTCGTTCGCGAAGATGGATTCGGAAGGGCAGCGCCGCATGGCCGCGCTCCACGGCGGGCAGCGCGACAAGCTCGAGGTCTACCCGCATCTGTGGGCGGGCGTCGGGCTCGTGCGCGGCGGCGCGGGCACGGCGCTCGTCGGCAATCCGGAGCAGGTCGCCGGGCTCATGAAGGAGTACGCCGAACTCGGCATCGATACGTTCATCCTCTCCGGCTACCCGCATCTCGAAGAGTCGTACCGGTTCGCGGAACTCGTGTTTCCGCTCCTGCCGCGCGAGCAGAAGGAGCGCGTCTCGGGGCCGCTGTCCGGGCCGTTCGGCGAGGTGGTCGGCAATTCGTACCTGCCGCGCGCGTCCCAAAGCTGAACGCGGCACGCCATTCCCAAAGGAGCAGCAGACGTGGCTCATATCGATATCGCACAGCCGGCCGCCTCGCGTGATGCCGCGAGCGTCGGACGGCTCCTGAAACGCTTGCTTGCGCCGTGCGCGCCGTGGCTCGTGCCGCTCGCCGTGCTGATCGCGTGGGAGTTCGCGGCAAAGAGCGGTGGGCTGTCCACGCGCATCCTGCCCGAGCCGCTCGCCGTCGTGAAGGCGGCGTGGTCGCTCGTCGAATCCGGCGACATGTGGGCCAACGTGAAGGTGAGCACGTGGCGCGCGCTGTCGGGCTTTACGATCGGCGGCGGCATCGGCTTCGTGCTCGGGCTCGCGACGGGGCTCTTCCGGCCCGCCGAGACCGCCCTCGATTCCACCATCCAGATGATCCGCAACATCCCCGCGCTCGCGATGATCCCGCTCGTGATCCTGTGGTTCGGGATCGGCGAAGAGGCGAAGCTCTTTCTCGTCGCGCTGGGGGTGTTCTTTCCGGTGTATGTGAACACCTTTCACGGCATCCGCTCCGTCGATGCGAACCTGATCGAGATGGCGCGCAGCTACGGACTCTCGGGTTTCGCGCTCTATCGCGACGTGATCCTGCCGGGTGCGCTGCCGTCGATCCTCGTCGGCGTGCGCTTCGCGCTCGGGCTGATGTGGGTGATGCTGATCGTGGCGGAGACGATTTCCGCGCAGTCGGGCATCGGCTACATGACGATGAACGCGCGCGAATTCCTGCAAACGGATGTGGTGGTGGTCGGCATCCTGCTTTACGCGCTGCTCGGCAAGCTTGCCGACATGCTCGCGAAGGGCATCGAGCGCGTGACGCTGCGCTGGCACCCGGCTTACCAGAACGGAGCGACGCGATGAACGCAATCACTTCTTCGACGACCTTCGCGGGCATCGCCGGCGATGATCTCGAAACTGAGCTGCGCAAGCGCCCGGCCAATCACGACGACAGCAGCGCGCCGCGCCTGCGCACGGGACGAGCGGGAGGGACGGAACGTGCGGGCGGCGCCGCCGATCTCGCAATCGAGCTGCGCGGCGTCGCAAAGCGCTATGGCGACCGGGCGGTGCTGTCGGATTTCGATTTCGCGATCGAGCGGGGAAGTTTCGTTTCGATCGTCGGCAGGAGCGGCTGCGGGAAGTCGACGCTGCTGCGCCTCGTCGCGGGCCTCGAACAGACGTCGGGCGGCGTGCTGGAGCGGCGCGGCACGCGCGAGGGCGGGGCGCTGCAGACGCGCATCATGTTTCAGGACGCGCGCCTCTTGCCCTGGAAGACCGTGCTGCAGAACGTGATGCTCGGACTGCCGCGCTCGGCTGCCGACGACGCCCGTGCCGTGCTGGCCGAAGTGGGGCTGGCCGGCCGCGAAGGCGATTGGCCCGCGCAGCTCTCGGGCGGCCAGCGGCAGCGCGTCGCGCTTGCGCGGGCGCTCGTGCACCGGCCGGACCTGCTTTTGCTGGACGAGCCGCTCGGCGCGCTCGATGCGCTCACGCGTATCGAAATGCATGCGCTGATCGAGAGGCTGTGGCGCGAGCACCGCTTCACGGCGCTGCTCGTCACGCACGACGTGCAGGAGGCGGTGGCGCTCGGAGACCGCATCGTGCTGATCGACTCGGGGAGGATTTCCTTCGATGCCGCGATCGACCTGCCGCGGCCGCGCTCGCGCGCGTCGGCGGCGTTCGCGAAACTCGAGGAGGAGGTGCTCATGCGCGTGCTCGGGGGCGGAGCCGGCGGGGTCGAAGGCTTCGGGCAGGCTGGAGGTGATTCGCTTGCGGTGGTTTCGTCCGTCTGACGATTCGCTTTTTTATCACGTTCAATCGCAATTCAAGGGGCTGCAAGGATGACCGGCTTGGCAATCAACGTGCGCAATCAGTTCAAAGGCAAGGTCAGGGAGATCATCCGCGGGCCGGTGGTCTCGGAAGTGGACGTCGACACGCCGTTCGGCATCGTGACGTCGGTTATCACGACGCGCTCTGTGGATGAGCTCGAGCTGAAGGTCGGCGCGGAAGTGGTGGCGCTCGTGAAGTCGACCGAGGTGTCGATCGCGCGGCTCTGAGCGTTGTGATGGCCCCTGCGACAGCGCTTGCGCGCTACCTGGCGATGGCGTCGCTTGCCGGGCTGTTGTGCAGCATGCGGTCGCTGTTGGGCGGCGGCGCCGGACGCTTCATCGGCATGTTGTCGGGGTTGTTGGGGTTGTCAGGACGCGCAGGACTCGCGCCCGCAGCAGACGGGGGCTTGACCATCGATGCGGCGTCGCCCGGCCGCGCGGTCTGAGCCGGGGCGGCGGTGACCGCGCCGAGCAGCACGGCCGCGAGCGCGGCGGTGATTTTCCCTTTCATCATCTGTCCCTCCGGGGCTGCGGCGGCGCGCGTTCGGGCGTCGCCTTTCTTGTGTTGACAGGGGGAAGGGGGGAAGATTCGATTTTGGAGGTGTTGGGTGGATTGGCGGGCGAGGGACGAGCGTGGAGTGTGGTGCGAATCGAGGCTCGTGTCGAGGGCGCGCAAGGCCGCAGTGCTGTGGACGTTAAGAATTGACGCACGCAAACTAAAGAAGTAACCGGGGATTGATTTAGAAGACGAAGTTGGGGTGGCTGATGGGACTCGAACCCACGACGACAGGAATCACAATCCTGGACTCTACCAACTGAGCTACAGCCACCACTGACCAACTTGATTTGCTACTGCTTGCATCCCGGGCTCACCAAGAACTGGCTTGCCGATCGAGAAGCGAGATTATACGAATAAAGATTCCGTTTGCCTAGTCCCTGCGCGCATCAATTCGCGCGTCAGTCGGCCATTTCCACGGCCTCGCGCAGATGGCTGCGCGCTTCGTCGAATATGGCGAGATCGCCGGTGGCGAGCCTGCGGCTGTCCGAAAGCACCCGGCGCCATCCGCGTGCGCCCGCGGCGCCCCGGTACAAGCCGAGTGCGTGCCGCGTGATCGCCCCCAGATACGTCCCGTGCGCGACTTCGCGCCGAGCGTACTCGATCAGTTGCGCCTCGATTTCCTCGCGCGTCGGCGCGGGCGCGGCGTTGCCGTAGAAGCGCGCATCCACGCCCGCGAGCACGTACGGATTGTGATAAGCCTCGCGGCCGAGCATCACGCCATCGACGTGCTTCAGATGCTCCGCCACCTCGTCGAGCGTCTTGATGCCGCCGTTGATCGAAATCTCGAGGTGGGGAAAGTCGCGCTTGAGCTGATACGCGTACTCGTACTTGAGCGGCGGAATCTCGCGATTCTCCTTGGGGCTCAGACCCTTCAGGATCGCATTGCGCGCATGCACGATGAAGACCTCGCAGCCTGCATCGGCGACCGTGCCGACGAAATCCCGCACGAACTCGTAATCCTCCACTGCATCAACGCCGATGCGGTGCTTGACCGTCACCGGAATCGCGACGGCGTCGCGCATCGCCTTGACGCAATCAGCGACGAGTTGCGGCTCGTTCATCAGGCACGCGCCGAACGCACCGCGCTGCACGCGCTCCGACGGGCAGCCGCAGTTCAGGTTGATTTCGTCGTAACCCCATTGCTCGCCGAGCTTCGCGCTCCTGGCGAGATCGGCCGGCTCGCTGCCGCCCAGTTGCAGCGCAACCGGCGCTTCGTCGGGCGTGAACGCGAGATGGCGCGCCACGTCGCCGTGAAGCAGCGCGCCCGTTGTCACCATTTCGGTGTAGAGCCAGGCGTGACGCGACACGAGCCGGTGAAGCGACCGGCAATGGCGGTCAGTCCAGTCCATCATCGGGGCAACGCTGACGCGTCGCGGGCTGGGTTTGGAAGCTGCTGGCATGAAAAAACGCGTAAATAAAGGCGTGAAGCGCGGACAGGCGCCGAATTCGCAATTTTACCGCAGGGCGGCCAGTCCGTTCTTCCGGCGAACTTCCCCCAACTGCCGCCCGAACTGCTCCGTTCCCCTGGCCGACCGCTTGGGCGGCCACGCCGGTGCGAGGCTCGCGACCACGGCCAGCCGCACTTCAGCAAATACGGAACGCAGCCGGACGCGGCGGCACACGGAGCACCGGCTTCGCTCGCGCGAAGCGTGTTGCGCTCGCCCGCGCACATGCTACGATTTCCCGATACCACGAGTAGAACGGAGGCGGCTATGGCTACTTTGGCGATCGATGGTGTGCGCTGGACCAACGACCGTGTGACGAACGTGCGCTGGGGCAGCTTCGACGCGAGCACGAACAGCTGGACCACGCCGACCACCATCGTGGACGTCGCGCAGGTCGTCGATGCGATCAGGAGCGGAAAAGAGGTGCGCACGCTCTTCAAGCTCGGCGGCCGGACTTTCCTCGGCCCGAAGGTCACGGCCCTGCCGTACACCGGCGGCCACGTCGGCATCGAAGCGCGCGTGCAGGACGGCCAGCTCGAGAAGTCGCTCGAGGATCTGCCGCCCGTCTGAACCAGGCAGCCGCGGCGTGCGGGCGCAGCAAACCGAAAGAGTGCAAGGCGACGGGGAACGAAGTGGATCGCGAAAAAGCGCACCGTTTCGACACAGAATTCGCGCCGAGAATCGTCGAGAGAATTGCTGCGCTGCTCGATTCCGACGTAAGCATCGAAGTCATTGCACACGAAGGCGCCCGCCTGCCCACACGCGTGCGCATGTTTGCCGCGCGCACCGGATATGCGCGTGCGCATGCGCACCCGCTCGACCTGTCCCTCACGTGGGACGACGGCGAAATCGAACGTCTCTTCAGTGCGGGCGGCGAGGCACGTTTTGTGCGCTACCTGGACGCGCTTCCCCGTAAGCTGACCGCCTGGCAAGGCGCGCGCGACATCGACCTGCCGACGCGCTCGCAGGCGGACTCGACGGTGCTCGTCGGCGGGCTGGATTTCGAGGCGTGAGGCGCGTCGCGGCAAAATCGAAGCGCGCGTAACCGAAGGCGCGGAAAAGGATTAGGCTCTCGTTTCATGCTGCATTTTCCGAGCGAAATCTTTCAGGAGGAGGTCATCATGGCAACGGCGAACGATTCGAAACTGCGCGCGGTCGTGCAGACGGCGGAACAGGCGGGCGGCTTCGTTTGGGTGATCACGCTGGTCGACTTCGGCGCGGGTGAAGTCAAGCGCTCGATGGTGTCGGAGGAGAATTTCGCCACCTCCGATGCCGCGCGAGACGCCGGCAACGATCGCCTGAAGGCGATGGCCGCCGACCGTTAGCAAACATTCCCGAATTGCCATAAGCGGACGACCCGGCCGGATCGTGGTCCGGCCGGGTCGCGCTCGCCTCGTCGCTTCCCCGTTTTTTTCATCGTTCCCTCGGCTGCCGACGCACACGTTCGAAAACTTCGAACGTGTGCGTCGGAATCCTCGTACGGCAAGGCGCCTTTGGCCGTCCACAATCCTTTCACACTGATCAACGTTCAAAGGAGAACGTCATGAATCGCTTTGAAGGAAAGACCGTACTCGTCACGGGCGGCAACAGCGGAATGGGACTGACCACGGCGCAGGCCTTTGCATCCGAAGGCGCACGTGTGATCATCACCGGCCGCGATACGGCCACGCTCGCGGCGGCGAAGGAAACGCTCGGCGCGGGCTCGCTTGCGATCGCGAACGACGCCGGCTCGGTCGCCGCCGCGCGCGAACTGGCGCAGCGACTCGCCGCCGCGGATATCCGGCTCGACGCGGTGTTCATCAACGCCGGCATCGCGAAGTTCGCGCCGCTCGCGGACGTCGAGGAATCGATGTGGGACCAGACCTTCGACATCAACGTGAAGGGCGCGTTCTTCCAGATCCAGGCGCTCGCGCCGCTCCTGAACGAGGGCGCATCGATCGTGCTGAACGGCTCCATCAACGCGCGCATCGGCATGCCGGCTTCGTCGGTGTATGCGGCGAGCAAGGCGGCGCTCATCTCGCTCGCGAAGACGCTCTCCGCCGATCTGCTGTCGCGCGGCGTTCGCGTGAACGTGATCAGCCCCGGCCCGGTCGCGACGCCGCTGCATGCGAAGCTCGGCGTGACGGGCGACGTCGTCGCGCAACTGCAAAGCCAGATTCCGATCGGCCGCTTTGGCCGCGCGAGCGAGATTGCCGCGACGGTGCTTCATCTGGCTTCGCCGGAGTCGGGCTTCATCGTCGGAACGGAGATCGTGATCGACGGCGGAATGAGCCAGCTGTAAAGCCGCACATCGCGTCGCGCGCGGCTCGCGATGTTGCGGGCCGCGCCGCCGCACGGCAGCGACCGAAGGCGAGTTGCGGCGATCGCTGATGGCCGGTGACAGCCGTGGCGCCGCCCGATACGGCTGCTGATTGTGATTTCAACGCCGTCCGCCGCCGAATCCATGCATTCCGCCCCCGCCGTGCATGCCGCCGAATGCATGCATGTTGCCGCCGTGAAAGCCTCCGCCATGCGGCCTGCCGAAATGATCGTGGCCGAACTGGTGAAAATGATGGAAGTGGTGGAAGCGGTCGACGAAGACGAAGCTCGCCCCCACGCCGACGAAAAGCGGCGGTCCCCAGTACCACGGATCGGGATACGGATATGCGCCCGCCGGATACACGAGCACGCTGCCGTCGGAGTCGTCGCGCATCACCTGCCAGGTGCCGTCGGGCTGACGGCACGCGCGTCCGACGATCTCCTGCATGGTGCCGTCTATCTCGGCCTGTCCGTCGATCGCGCGGCAATCGGCGCTGCCAAACGGCGCGGACGGATCGTCGTCGGACTGCGCGAATGCGAAGGCGCGAAAGCCGAGAAGAAAGATCACGATCGACAGACGGAGAAGCTTGCACATGATGCGGTCCTGCCTTGTTTGCTGCATGGCGATGCGCGGCGGGCACATCGACCGGATTGCACGGAGCCGCGCCGCCGCGTGGTTGCCTGCTCGCGCGAAAAGCCGCGCGGTCTGATGGTTCAACGATCGACCAGGAGCGTTTATTCCGCTGCCTGAAACGTGTGCACGGCGTGGCGAAATGCGTGTCTGGTGCGAATGGCGTGCGCGGGTGAAAATCGGTGTTATCCGCCGGGACCATCGGACCGAGACCATGGACGAGCACGCGAACGAGTCACCCACGAACGAGTGCGAAGCGCGCTACCGCCGCTACGAGGCAGCGGGCGAGGCGTCGATACGCGCGCAGCTGGAAGAAGAGGGGTCGCCGGCGGACTCCGAGGCCCACGCGAAACGCGCGTGGCTCTTTCAGAAGGAAGCGGGCCGTCAGAACGAGGAGCGGCGCGCAATGTTCGCGTCGGTCGCGGCGGCGAACGACGCTGCGCAGATCGCGCGCGCGTCCGCCGAGGCGTCGCGCCGTTCGGCGTTCTGGACGATGATCGCGGCGCTCGCGGCGACGCTCGGCGTGCTCGTGAATGCGGCGATCGCGCTTGGCTGGCTCGACTGGCTCAGGCGCGCGGCGCCCTGATCATCGCGCGCCTTACGGGCCTTACGGGCCTTACGCGTCTCTCGCGCCCCAACCGCTTTACGCGCCGCGCGTCTTGCGCGGCCGGTGGCCGCTCACGACCGCGCCCGCATCGCGTGCGAGGCCGAAGAGGTCGGCGACGCCCACGAGTCCGACCACCGCGACGATCAGGAACGCCACGCTGAAATCGTCCGGCGCGATCGACTGCGAATCGTGCCCGTGCATCCATTCTGCGAGCCTCAGCGCGATGGCCCCGACCGCGACGCCGATCCCCATCGTCATCTGGAACAATGTGCTCGACAATGCCGAGGCGCCGCTCATCTGCGCCTTGGGCACGTCGGCGAAACTGAGCGTGTTGAGCGCGGTGAACTGCAGTGAGCGCGACAGGCCACTCGCGAACAGCACGGCGACGATCACGGTTTTGGGCGTCGCGGGCGAGAGCAGGCTCATCGCGGCGAGCGAGAGCGCCGCGAGCACGCCGTTGACGATCAGCACCGGGCGGAACCCGAAGCGCCGCATGACCGGCGTGGTGACGAGCTTCATCAGCAGGTTGCCTGCGAACACGGCGAGCGTGAGCAGCCCCGACTCGAATGCGTTCATCCCGAAGCCGACCTGGAACATCAGCGGCAGCAGGAACGGCACCGCGCTGATCGAGATGCGAAAGAGCGAGCCGCCGCCCATCGCGACGGCGAACGTCTTGACCTTGAGCGCCGACAGATCGACGACCGGCTCCCGCGCGCGGCGCAAGTGCAGCCATGCGGCCACGCCCGCCACCACGCCCACCGCGACGAGCGCGCTCGCGAGCGGCCAGGGCGTGTCGTTGCTGCCGATCAGTTCCATCGCGTAGAGCAGCGTCGTGCACGCGAGGCCGCAGAGCGCGAAGCCGGGCAGGTCGAAGCGGCGCGTGGCGTCCTCGCGGGTGTTGTCGAGATAGCGCAGCGCCACGAACATGCCGATGCAGCCGAGCGGCAGGTTGAGATAGAAGATCCAGCGCCACGACGAGTAGGTCGTGATGAAGCCGCCGAGCGGCGGCCCGATCACCGGCGCGACGAGCCCCGGCCAGGTGATGATCGCGATCGCGCGCATCAGGCCGTCCTTTGGCGTCGCGCGCAGCACGGCCAGGCGCCCGACGGGCACCATCATCGCGCCGCCGATGCCCTGCAGCACGCGCGCCGCGGCGAACGCGGGCAAGGTGGAGGTGGCCGCGCACAGCACGGAGGCCGCCGTGAAGACGGCGATCGCGCTCGCGAACACGGTGCGCAGGCCGAAGCGGTCGGCGGCCCAGCCGCTGATCGGAATGAAGACGGCGAGCGTCAGCAGATAGGCGGTGATGCCGAGGCTCATGTCGGCGGGGTGCACGCCGAACGAATGGGCCATTTGCGGTAGCGCGGTCGCAATGATGGTGCCGTCGAGGTTCTCCATGAAGAACGTCGCGGCAACCAGCGTCACGATCAGCGAGGCGCCACGGGGCGCGGAGCCGGAGGCGGCGGGGCGGGCGGGCGGATCGTGACGATCTGGACCATCGGGGGCCTGCATCGGCGGGAGTCTCCTGAGCGCGGTGTGCGTACTTCAATGAATTCGAGGACATGCGGCGCGAGCGCAACTGACGCGCCGGCCGACGGGCCGTCGGCTCGCCATTCTAGCGTCGAAGCGGGGCCAAAGCAGGCCAGGGCAGACCGAGGCTGATTCAAGGCACGACAGGCGCGGCTATGGTAGCGTCGATGTTGTCCTTGCAGCGCGGCCCCGGGCATCGATCCGTCCGACAAAAACAGCCGGGCTTTCATGGGTAAATGTCGCGGCGGCCCCTTGCGTCGCCGCGAATGTGGCAGCATGGGTGCGCGGCGCGGCTGCCGCCGGCTTCCCGCGGCTGTCATGATCCTGCCGCAACCGTGCCACGGCTCGCACGGTCTTTCATGCTGTAAGCCGCTGCTATCCCGGTTGCGGTGCGCCTTTGACGTTTTCCGATGCAGTGCCGCCGTCGAGGCACTACACTTGCTCGAATGACCTGGTTGCCCGCTGCGGCGCCTCTCGTGCCTCAGCGCGCGCTCTTTCCAAGGAGTCGTCGCTCATGTCACCAGCCTCTGCGAAGTCCCCCGCCGATCTCGACCAGCTGTGCATCAACACCATCCGGACGCTGTCGATGGATGCCGTCCAGAAGGCCAACTCCGGCCACCCCGGCACGCCGATGGCGCTGGCCCCCGTTGCGTTCCACCTGTGGCAGAACCATCTGCGCTACGACCCCGAGGCACCGCTGTGGCCCAACCGTGACCGCTTCGTCCTGTCGGTCGGGCACGCGTCGATGCTGCTCTATTCGCTGCTGCATCTCGCGGGCGTGAAGGCGGTCGGCGAGGACGGCAAGCCGACGGGCGGCCCCGCCGTCTCGCTCGACGACATCAAGCAGTTCCGCCAGCTCGACAGCAAGACGCCGGGCCACCCCGAATACCGGGAGACGACCGGCGTCGAGACCACCACCGGCCCGCTCGGGCAGGGCCTGGGCAACAGCGTCGGCATGGCGATGGCCGCCCGCTGGCACGAGGCGCATTTCAACCAGCCGGGCGCCGCGCTTTTCGGCTACCGCGTCTACGCGCTTTGCGGCGACGGCGACATGATGGAAGGCGTGTCGCACGAAGCGGCGTCGCTCGCGGGCCACCTGCGGCTCTCGAACCTGATCTGGATCTACGACAGCAACCGCATCACCATCGAAGGCCACACCGATCTCGCCTACAGCGACGACGTGGAGTCGCGTTTTCGCGGCTACAACTGGAACACGATGCACGTCGACGACGCCAACGACGAAGCCGCGCTCGAAGCTGCCATCAACAAGGCCAAGGCGACGACCGACAAGCCGACGCTGATCGTCGTGAAGAGCATCATCGCGTGGGGCGCGCCGAACAAGCAGGACACGTCCGCGGCCCACGGCGAGCCGCTCGGCGAGGAAGAGATCAAGCTCGCGAAGCGCGCCTACGGCTGGCCGGAAGACGCCCAGTTTCTCGTGCCGGAGGGCGTGCGCGAGCATTTCGCGGCGGGCATGGGCGCGCGCGGCAAGGCGGCGCGCGAGGAGTGGGAAAAGCGCTTCGCCGACTACGGCAAGCAGTTTCCCGAGCTTGGCGCGCAGTTCTCGCAGATGCACGCGAACGCGCTGCCCGACAACTGGGACGCCGACATTCCCGTGTTCGAGCCAGACGAAAAGGGCATCGCGACGCGCGAGTCGTCGGGCAAGGTGCTCAACGCGATCGCGCAGCGCATTCCGTGGATGATCGGCGGCGCGGCGGACCTCGCGCCGTCCACGAAAACCAACCTCAAGTTCGAAGGCGCGGGCAGCTTCGAGCACGACAGCTACGGGGGCCGGAACCTGCATTTCGGCATCCGCGAGCACGGCATGGGCGCGGTCGCGAACGGCCTCGCGCTCTCGGGCTTGCGGCCGTTCGCCTCGACGTTCCTGATTTTCAGCGACTACATGAAGCCGCCGATCCGCCTCTCCGCGATCATGGAGGTGCCGGTGGTCTACGTGTTCACGCACGATTCGATCGGCGTCGGCGAGGACGGCCCGACGCACCAGCCGATCGAGCAGCTCGCCTCGCTGCGCGGCGTGCCCGGGCTCACCACGCTGCGTCCCGCGGACGCGAACGAAGTGGGCGAGGCGTGGCGCGTCGCGCTGTCGCGCCCGCACGTGCCGGCGTGCATCGTCGTGACGCGCCAGCCGCTGCCCACCTTCGACCGCAAGAAGTACGGGCCGGCGGAGGGCGTGCGGCGCGGCGCCTACGTGCTCGCCGACGCGCCCGACGGCAAAAAGCCCGAGGTGCTTTTGCTCGCGACCGGCAGCGAAGTATCGTTGTGCGTCGCGGCATACGAGAAGCTGAAGGCGGAGGGCGTGGCGGCGCGCGTGGTGTCGATGCCTTCGTGGGACATCTTCGAGCAGCAGGACCACGCCTACAAGGACTCGGTGCTGCCGCCGGACGTGAACGCGCGCGTCGCGGTGGAGCAGGCGGCGACGCTCGGCTGGGACCGCTACGTGGGGCGCCTGGGCTCGCAGATCGTGATGCATACGTTCGGTGCATCGGCGCCGCTCAAGGCGCTGAAGACGAAGTTCGGCTTCACGCCCGAGCGTGTCTACGACGAAGCCAAGAAGCAGATCGAGCGCGTCAAATCCAACGGCAAGGAGTGAGTCATGCAGATCGGCATCGTGGGACTGGGACGGATGGGCGGCAACATCGGCAGGCGGCTCATGCGGGGAGGGCACAGCTGCGTCGTCTACGATCACAATCCTGAGGCCACTCAGGCGCTCGCGAAGGAGGGTGCGACGGGCGCGAACGATCTGGGCGACCTGGTCGCGAAGCTCGGCACGCCGCGCGTGATCTGGCTGATGCTGCCCGCGGGCAAGATCACCGAGGACACGCTCGACGACCTGCACAGGATTCTCGCCGCGGACGACGTGGTGATCGACGGCGGCAACAGCTTCTACAAGGACGACATCCGGCGCGCGGCGCAGTTTCGCGAGCAGGGCGTGCATTACGTGGATGTCGGCACCTCGGGCGGCGTGTGGGGCCTGCAGCGCGGCTACTGCATGATGATCGGTGGCGAGGACGACATCGTGCGCCGCATCGATCCGATCCTCTCCGTGCTCGCGCCGGGACGCGGCGACATTCCCGCGACGCCGGACCGCGACGGGCGCGATCCGCGCGTCGAGAACGGCTATATGCATACCGGGCCGGTCGGCTCGGGGCATTTCGTGAAGATGGTGCATAACGGTATCGAGTACGGGCTGATGCAGGCGTACGCGGAAGGGTTCCATATCCTCAAACACAAGGCGTCGCCGGATCTGGAGCCTGACCAGCGCTACGACCTCGACCTCGCGGACGTCGCGGAAGTGTGGCGGCGCGGCAGCGTGGTGTCGTCGTGGCTGCTCGATCTCACCGCCGGCGCGCTCGCGCAGGACGGCACGCTCGAACATTTCTCGACGGAAGTCGCGGACAGCGGCGAAGGCCGCTGGACCATCGAGGCGGCGATCGAGGAGGCGGTGCCCGCGCAGGTGCTGTCGGCTGCGCTCTATACGCGCTTCAGGTCACGCGACGCCGAGTCGTTCCCCGAACGGGTGCTCTCGGCGATGCGCTTCGGCTTCGGCGGGCACAAGGAGTTTCCGGTGAAGTGACGCGTCGCGCCCGGCGCGCAAACGAGAAGGGCCGCATGTTTTTTCATGCGGCCCTTTTCAGTTTCGACGCGCGATGCGCTCACTTTCACTTCATCATACGCCGTCGAAACAGCACCGCGCAGATGAAGAACGGCACGACCGCGTAGGCGAGCAGGACGCCGACATGTACGGCCAGATGATCGACGGGGCGATCCAGCATCAGCGGCCGGATCAGCTCCACCGCGTGCGAGAGCGGCAAAAGCAGCGCGACGTGCTGCGCGAGCGCGGGCAACTGCGTGATCGGGAAGAACACCCCGGAGAGCAGCAGCATCGGCGTGAGCGCGAGCGTCTGGTAGAACATGAAGAAGTCGTAGCTCGGCGCGATTGCCGTGACGATCATCGCGGTGCTCGCGAACGCAAGGCCCGCCAGCACGATCACGGGCAGCGCGTAGAGCATCGACGGAAAGCTCGCGTAGCCGAGCACGCCCGCCACGAGCATGATCGCGACGCCCGAGAGCACCGACTTGCTCGCCGCCCAGATCACCTCGCCGAGCACGATGTCGCCGAGCGTGAGCGGCGTGTGCATGATCGCCTCCCACGTGCGCTGCACGTGCATGCGCGAAAAGCCCGAATACATCGACTCGAAGCTCGCCGACATCATCACGCTCGAGGCCACCGTGCCCGCCGCGAGAAACGCGATGTAGGACACGCCGTCCACGCGCCCGACCATCAGGCCCAGCCCGAGCCCGAGGCCGAAGAGGTAGATCATCGGATCGGCGAGATTGCCGAACATCGACGCCACTGCCAGCTTCTTCCAGACGAGATAGTTGCGCCGCCAGACCGAGATCCAGTGGGTGGCGTTGGCCGGCATCGCGGACGCGTGGCGCGGGGCGCCCGCGTGATCGTGCGTCTTGCTGCGTGTGCGCGTGCCTGGCACGCGGGTCTGATCCAGGGAATCCATGGCGCTTGTCTAGTCCACCATCTCGCGCCCGGTCAGGCGCAGGAACACGTCTTCGAGATTCGCCGGCCGGTGCAGATAGCGCACGCCCGGGCGCCCGCGCACGCGCTGATGCACGGGCTGCGGATCGTCGACATAGCAAAAGAGCGTCTCGCCGCTGATCTCCATTCGCTCGACGAACGGCGCGAGTTCGGCGCGCAGCGCCTGCGGATCGGAACCGTAGATTTCGATCACGTCGCAGCCGATCACCGACTCGACCAGCTCGTGCGGCCGGCCCTCGGCGATCTTGCGGCCTTCCTCGATCACGCACAGCCGGTCGCAAAGGCGCTCTGCCTCTTCCATGAAGTGCGTAGTGAGCAGGATCGTCTTGCCGCGCGCGAGCAGCGAGCGCAGCCGCTCCCAGATCAGGTGGCGCGCCTGCGGGTCGAGGCCCGTGGTGGGTTCGTCCATCACGAGCACGTCGGGGTCGTTGACGAGCGCGCGCGCAAGCGTAAGCCGCCGCTTCATTCCGCCCGACAATTCGCCGACGCGCGCGTTCGCCTTGCTTTCGAGCCGCGCGAATTCGAGCAGCGACGGCACGAGCGCCTCGATCTCATGGCCGCTCATGCCGAAGTAGCGGCCGAACACGAGCAGGTTTTCGCGCACGGTGAAGTCGGGGTCGAGATTGTCGAACTGCGGCACGACGCCCACGCGCTGGCGCGCGAAGCGGGCGCGCGAGGGAATCGGTTCGTCGACCAGCCGGATCACGCCCGCATCCGGCGACGCGATGCCAAGCAGCATCCTGAGCGTAGTGGTCTTGCCGGCGCCGTTCGGGCCGAGGAGTCCGAAGCACTCGCCCGGCCGGACGAAAAACGACAGGCCGTCGACGACGGTCTTGTCGCCGTAATGCTTTATGACCTCGGAAAATTCGATTGCCGGCGCGCTCTCGTCGGCCGCCGTGACGGCCCCGGGCGGCCTGGTCTCCATTTCTGCCTCTGACATTCTCGGGTCCAGCTTATTGAGGAAGCACAGCGGGCTAGTTTAATCCATTGCACCATTCGGGCGCTCGGGCTGCGTCCTTTGCACCGCTCGCGCGCACGATGGCGCCGCCGCAGCGGCAAAACGGGCGCCAGCGCGCCGGCCGAAAACGCCAGCGCCTTGTCCGGCAAGACCTGCGGGCTTCTGGCACGGTGCAAGCTTGGAGCGGTGCTCGTAGGCGTTTTCCATCGTTGCCACCCGCACGGCGACGCACGATCATGCAGGCACCACTCCCGCCGATTTCATGCAGCCTGGAGAACCACCATGTCGAGCTACCAGAAAATCCTGCTGTGCTACGACGGTACCCGCGAAGGGCGCAAGGCACTGCGCCACGGCGCCAATCTGGCACTCGACCTGAAGGCCGAGACCCACGTGCTGGCCGTCGTCGACATGCGCTCCAGCATCGCGCAAAGCGCGGGTCTCCTGACCGACATGGCCTGCGGACGTTTCGAGGACGCCGCCCGCGACATCCTCCAGGAAGGCGTCGACTGGCTCACCGAACGCGGCCTGCACGCGCAGGGGCATTTCGCGTTCGGCCATCCGATCGATGAAATCGCGAGTCTCGCCGACAGCCTGAAGGTGGATCTCGTGGTGGTCGGCCATCGCTGCCGCAGCGGGCTTGCGCGCTGGTGGATGGGGGCGGGCAATACCCCGCTGCTCGACCGCGTGTCGTGCAGCATTCTCGTCGCGGTGTGTCAGGCGGGCGAATCGGCCGATGCCGAGGAGGACGCGGCACACGCCGCGAAGCCCGTGAAGACGGAGGTCAGCGCCTGATCCCGACGCTCGCGGCGTGCGCGGGTTCGTCGGTCGGGCGCACGCGCCGGCGTGACGGCAGAGCGGACCGCACCGGATGCTTCGTCCGCCTGTTGCCTTGCGCGCGCCTCAGCCGTTCAGGTCCACCGCGACCAGCTTCCAGGAGACGAGGCCACTGCGCCGGAAAATCGCTGAATAGTGCGCGTCGCCCGCGCCGTGCTGGTAGGTGACGACGAACGTGTCGAAACTGCGGTAGCCCGCCGTGGTTTGTGGCGGCTGGCGCGGCGACTCCTGAGCCGTGGCGATTCCGGAAGCCGGCGCGGGCGCCGGAGTTTCCTGATTCGCCTGATTCGTCCCCTCCGATGGGGCGCCCGCCGCAGGCGGCGCGGGCGGCCGCTCGCCCGGATTCCCGCGCGGCGGAATGCCGTTCAGAATCGCGGCGACGCCGTCGGGCGTCGCGTAGGAGTCGATGATCGGCCCCACGAGCGCGGCACCGATCATCGCGCCGATAACGGCGAGCGGATTGCCGCTTTTCTGAATATCGACACGCCGAGTGAGCAACTCGGTTATCTGCTGCTTCAGGCTGTCGCGCAGCGCCGGAAAATCGACGTACTGATTGACCGTCTGCGCATCGCGCGCGTCGGCGGCGCGTTTGACGCGATCGAGCGCGATGTAAGGCGACGCATAAATGTAGGCGAGCGCCGCGACCACGACGATGACAACGAGCGTGACAACAACCGACTTGCTGGTGCGGGTCATACGATTGGATACCTCTTGGCTGGACGTGAGTCTAGGAATGGACCACGCAAGCGCAGGAATTATCCCGTGACCGGCAAACGCATGAAGCTGTCGGGCGAAGTTGCCAGACGCCGGCGCTCAGGCGAAGAGCCCGTCTGCCAGCCCGGCGCGTTCCTCGTCGATGCAACGGTCGATCATTCGCGACACTTCGTCGATATTGCCGACCATGATGACGCGCGATTCGCCGCGATAGATCCGCACCGGCGCGCGCCGCTCGGCCTGCGCATGCACCGCCGAACTCAGCGAGACGCGCGCGAACGCCGGCTGGCGGGACGGCAGCGCGGGCAGGTCGTCGAACAGGCCGGGGCCCGTTGCAGCATCCGCCTGCGGGGCGTTGCAGGCAACGAGCGAGCGCAGATGGCGCAGACGGCCGAACTGGCGAAAGGGCAGCAGACGGGCAAATCGTTCCATGATGTTTCTCCAGGCGATAGGGCACACCGCGGCCTGCCGCAGGCGGCGGCCGTCGCGCTTTGTTTCTCGATTGATGTAAGGACCGGCGCGGACTATCGCGCCGCAGACGAACGCGAATACCGCCTCGTCAGAACTCGCCGGGCCGGATCAGCCCGACCGCGATGCCTTCGAGCGCGAAATCCGTGCTGCCGGACTTGACGAAGATGTTCTCGTAATCCGGGTTCTCGGCGATCAGTTCGACGCCGCCCGGATGGCGCTTCCAGCGCTTCACGGTGACATCGTCGCCCAGACGCGCGACGACGATCTGGCCGTCCTTCGCCTCATTCCTTTTCTGCACCGCGAGCAGGTCGCCGTCGAAAATGCCCGCGTCGCGCATGGAAAGGCCGCGCACCTTCAGCAGATAGTCGGGCTTTGCCGAGAAGAGCGCCGGGTCGCACGTGTAGGTTTGCGAGATATGTTCCTGCGCAAGGATGGGGCTCCCCGCCGCTACCCGGCCGACCAGCGGCAACTGCATGATGCTCGCGTGCGGCAGCGTGAACTGATGCGGCGCGTCTTCGGTGCTGATGAGCCGGATGCCCCGCGACGCCCCCGCAGCCAGTTCGATCACGCCCTTGCGGGCGAGCGCGCGCAGATGTTCTTCGGCTGAGTTCGCCGAGCTGAAACCGAGCTCGGCGGCGATCTCCGCGCGCGTGGGCGGGAAGCCGGTGCGGTCGATCGCGCGCTGGATCAGTTCGAACACCTGCTGCTGCCGTGCGGTTAGTTTGCTCATTTTGGTCACTGGCTCGGGCCTCTGGTGCACTGTATGGATGGACAGGTGACTGTATTTTTATACAGTATTTCGCGCTTTTCAAGGTTTACTTTAAGTTCGCCGCGCAATCGACCGGACGGGCACCGGTCCGCAGGCCGCTGAGGGCGCATTTGCAGCGGTTCCGACGCCGCAACGCCGCGCCGGGCGGTCGTTAGCACTTTTGCATCTTAAAAAATGAAGAACGATTATTTTTAATAATGAAACCTCGTCGATAGACTGCCTTCGTCCACTCAAAAAGACGGAGAACGGGGAATGCAAAGTCGTAAATCGGGTTTGGGCGCGCGCACGCGGCGCCTTTTTGCGGCGCTGGCGCTCGGCGCCGCGACGGGCTTCACCGCCGTTTCCTCTGCGCACGCGGACACCGCGTTCCTCAATGTTTCCTACGACCCGACGCGCGAGCTGTATCAGGACTTCAATCAGGCGTTCGGCAAGAAGTGGAAGGCCGAGACCGGCGAATCGGTGACGTTCAAGCAGTCGCACGGCGGCTCGGGCGGGCAGGCGCGCGCGGTGCTCGACGGCCTGCAGGCCGATGTCGTGACGCTCGCGCTCGCGTACGACATCGACGCGCTCGCGGCCAAGGGCCTCATCAGCCAGGACTGGCAGAAGCGGCTGCCGGACAACGCGTCGCCTTACACCTCGACCATCGTGTTTCTGGTGCGCAAGGGCAACCCGAAGCAGATCAAGGACTGGAACGACCTCACGAAACCGGGCGTCTCGATCGTGACGCCGAATCCGAAGACCTCGGGCGGCGCGCGCTGGAACTACCTTGCGGCGTGGGCGTATGCGCAGCACCAGCCGGGCGGCAGCGAGCAGACGGCCAAAGACTTCGTGACGAAGCTGTATAAGAATGCAGGCGTGCTCGACTCGGGCGCGCGCGGCGCGACGACGAGCTTCGTGCAGCGCGGCCAGGGCGACGTGCTGATCGCCTGGGAAAACGAGGCGTTCCTGTCGCTGAAGGAATTCGGCTCGGACAAGTTCGAGATCGTGGTGCCGTCGGTGAGCATTCTGGCGGAGCCGCCGGTGGCCGTCGTCGACAAGGTGGTCGAGCGGCACGGCACCCGCAAGCTCGCGGAGGCCTACCTGAAGTATCTGTACAGCGAGGAAGGGCAGGAGATCGCCGCGCGCAACTTCTACCGGCCGCGTTCGTCGAAGGTCCCGGCCGCGCTCACGAAGCAGTTTCCGAAGCTGAAGCTCTACACCATCGACGACACTTTCGGCGGATGGACCAAGGCGCAGAAGACGCACTTCGCCGACGGCGGCGTGTTCGACTCGATCTATCAGCCGCAGTAAGGCTCTTGAAGGACGCGGCATTGCAGGGCTCCTGCGATGCCGCGCGCATCGGAAGGCTTGCAGGAACGCAGCACGGCAGCACCCAAGCGGCGCACCACGACGACCGCATACAAACACAAGCAGGGCAAGGCGCCACACCCCGGCGCGCTGGAACAGGATGAACCAAGGATGACGACCTTCACTTTCCGCAAGCCGAGCGCGCTGCCCGGCTTCGGGCTGACACTCGGCATCACGGTGGCTTACTTGAGCCTCGTGGTGCTGATTCCGCTCGCGGCCACGTTCGCCAAGACGGCGACGCTCGACTGGGCGCAGTTCGTGCGTGCCGTGACTTCGCCGCGCGTGCTCGCCTCGTACCGGCTCACGTTCCTCGCGGCGCTCGGCGGCGCGCTCATCAACGCCGTGTTCGGCTTTCTGGTTGCGTGGGTGCTCGTGCGCTACACGTTTCCGTTCAAGCGCATCGTCGACGCCGTGGTCGACCTGCCGTTCGCGCTGCCCACGTCCGTCGCGGGCATTTCGCTCGCGGCCGTCTATGCGAGCAACGGCTGGATCGGTCAGTATCTCGCGCCGCTCGGCATCAAGGTGGCGTTCACGCCGCTCGGCGTGCTGGTCGCGCTCACGTTCATCGGCCTGCCGTTCGTGGTGCGCACGGTGCAGCCCGTGCTCGAGGACTTCGAGCGCGAGCAGGAGGAGGCCGCCGCCTGCCTCGGCGCCACGCGCTGGCTCACGTTCCGCCGCGTCGTGCTGCCCTCGCTCTTTCCCGCGCTCCTGACGGGCTTCGCGCTTGCGTTCGCGCGCGCGCTCGGCGAATACGGCTCGGTGATCTTCATCGCGGGCAACGTGCCGATGAAGTCGGAGATCACGTCGCTCCTCATCATCACGAAGCTCGAACAGTACGACTACGCGGGCGCGACCGCGCTTGCCGTCGTGATGCTGTGCGTGTCGTTCCTGATGCTGCTCCTCATCAACACGCTCCAGTGGTTCCTGCAGCGACGCACGAGCAGGACGGGCGCGGTGCCCGCGGTGGCGGGTTCGCTGCACATCGAAGGGGGCAAGGCATGAGCACGCCGACCCGTAACGCCGGCGCGGCCGACGTGCCCGCGCGCCTTGCCGAACACAAGCTCGATCCCGTCACGGAATCGCGCGCGGTGCGCTGGATTCTCACGACGATCGCGCTCCTCTTTCTCGCGCTTTTTCTCGTGGTGCCGCTTGCCGCGGTATTCGTGCAGGCGTTCAGCAAGGGCATCGACTTCTACTTCGAGTCGCTCAGGGACCCCGACGCGTGGTCCGCGATCAAGCTTACGCTCCTGACGGCGGCGATCGCCGTGCCGCTCAACGTGGTGTTCGGGCTCGCGGCGTCGTGGGCGATCGCGAAGTTCGAGTTCAAGGGCCGTGCCTTGCTCACGACGCTCATTGACCTGCCGTTCTCCGTCTCGCCGGTGATCTCGGGCCTCATCTACGTGCTGATGTTCGGCGCGCAGGGCTGGTTCGGTCCGTGGCTCATGTCGCACGACGTGCAGATCATCTTTGCCGTGCCCGGCATCGTGCTCGCGACGATCTTCGTGACGTTTCCCTTCGTCGCGCGCGAGCTGATCCCGCTGATGCAGGCCCAGGGCAACGACGAGGAAGAGGCCGCTCACGTGCTCGGTGCATCGGGCTGGCAGATCTTTCGCCGCGTGACACTGCCGAACGTGAAATGGGGCCTGCTGTACGGCGTGATCCTCTGCAACGCGCGGGCGATGGGCGAGTTCGGCGCGGTGTCGGTGGTGTCGGGCCACATCCGCGGACAGACCGACACGATGCCGCTGCACGTCGAAATCCTCTACAACGAGTACAACTTCTCGGCCGCGTTCGCGGTGGCGTCGCTGCTCGCGCTGCTCGCGCTCGTCACGCTGGGCCTCAAGCTGCTCGCGGAGCGCCGCATGTCGCAATCGATCAGGCAAGCGCAGGCGCTGCCGCACGAAGCGCCCGTCGCGTCCATCCAGAACTGAAGGCGAGAGAAATCATGAGCATCAACGTTCGCAATCTGCACAAGCGCTTCGGCGACTTCACCGCGCTCGACAACGTCACGCTCGACTTCCCGGCGGGCGAGCTCGTCGCGCTGCTCGGGCCGTCCGGCTGCGGCAAGACCACGCTGCTGCGCGTGATCGCGGGCCTCGAATATGCCGACGCGGGACAGGTCGTGCTGCATGGCGAGGACGTCGCGGAAGTCGGCGCGCGCGAGCGCCAGGTCGGGTTCGTGTTCCAGCACTACGCGCTGTTCCGTCACATGACGGTGTTCGAGAACGTCGCGTTCGGCCTGCGCGTGAAGCCGCGGCGCGAGCGGCCGTCGGAAGCGGTGATCCGCGAAAAAGTGCACGAACTGCTCAAGCTCGTGCAACTCGACTGGCTCGCCCAACGCTTTCCTTCCGAGCTTTCGGGCGGACAGCGGCAGCGCATCGCGCTTGCCCGCGCGCTCGCGGTGGAGCCGAAAGTGCTGCTGCTCGACGAGCCGTTCGGCGCGCTCGACGCCAAGGTCCGCAAGGAACTGCGCAGCTGGCTGCGGCGCCTGCACGACGACCTGCACATCTCGACCATCTTTGTCACGCACGACCAGGAAGAAGCGCTCGAAGTGGCGGACCGCATCGTCGTGCTGAATCGCGGGCACGTAGAGCAGGTGGGCAGCCCGCAGGACGTCTACGACCATCCGCAGACGTCGTTCGTCTACGAGTTCCTCGGCGCGGCGAACCGGCTCAAAGGCAGTGTCGATGCGAGCGGCTTCGTTGCACAGGGAGCGGCCAAGCCGATCGCGGCGGTTGCGCACTTCACCGGGCCGGCGCTCGCTTACGTCCGGCCGCACGACCTCACGCTCTATCCGACCGACTCGGGGCATCGCGACGGGATCGTCGTCGGCGTGCGGCGCGTCGTCACGCTGGGCGGCTCGGTGCGCATCGAGCTCGAGGGCAGCGAAGGCAACGTGCTCGAAGCGGAGCTCGACCGCGAGACGTGGCGCGAGCTGAACCTGAATGTCGGCGACGGCGTGACAGCCGTGCCGCGCGTGCTGCGGGTGTTTCCCGCGCAATAACATCAATAAGAGAGGCTGACATGAACTTCCAGCAACTTCGCTTCGTGCGCGAGGCCGTGCGCCAGAACATGAACCTGACCGAGGTCGCCAATGTGCTTTACACGTCGCAGTCGGGCGTATCGAAGCAGATCAAGGATCTCGAGGACGAACTGGGCGTCGACATCTTCATTCGCCGCGGCAAGCGCCTGACGGGTCTCACCGAGCCGGGCAAGGAAGTGCATCAGCTGATCGAGCGCATGCTGCTCGACGCGGAGAACCTGCGGCGCGTCGCGCGCCAGTTCGCGGACCAGGACAACGGGCATCTGGTGGTCGCGACGACCCACACGCAGGCGCGCTATGCGCTGCCGAAGGTGATTCGCCAGTTCACGGAAGTGTTCCCGAAGGTGCACCTCGCGCTGCGCCAGGGCAGCCCGCAGCAGATTGCGCAGATGATCATCAACGGCGAGGCGGATATCGGCATTTCGACCGAGGCGCTGGACCGCTATCCGGATATCGTCACGTTCCCGTGCTACTCGTGGCATCACACGGTGGTCGTGCCGAAGGACCACCCGCTCGTCGGGCGCGAGCACATTACGCTCGATGACATTGCCGAGTATCCGATCGTCACCTACGACAATGACTTCACGGGCCGTTCGCACGTCGACCAGGCGTTCGCGAAGGCGGGGGCGATGCCGGATGTCGTGCTTACCGCGATCGACGCCGACGTGATCAAGACGTATGTCGAGCTCGGGATGGGCATCGGCATCGTGGCGGCGATGGCGTACGACGCGAAACGGGACACCGAACTCGTGGCGCTCGACACGCAGCATCTGTTCGAGGCGAGTACCACTCGCGTGGGATTGCGCAAAGGCGCGTTTTTGCGGGCGTATGCGTATCGGCTGATTGAGATGTTTGCTCCGCAGCTCGATGAGGCGCAGATCGCGAGTCAGTTGCGCGAAGCCGCGTAGGGCTTTTTTTCTTTCTGCGTGTGGTGTTTGTGCTGGTTCGGTTACACCGTCTGATGCGCTCGTGCTTCTATGGAACTTGTATTGGCTT
>NZ_JFHC01000024.1 GCF_000698595.1 Caballeronia glathei
GGCTGATCGAGAAGCTCGCGCACTTCGCGCGTGAAGTGATCCCCGAGCGCCGCATGCATGCGAAAGGCGCGGGCGCGCACGGCACGTTCACCGTGACGCACGACATCACGCGCTATACGCGTGCGAAGATCTTTTCGCAGATCGGCAAAGAGACGCCGATGTTCGCGCGCTTCTCGACAGTGGCGGGCGAGCGCGGCGCGGCGGATGCCGAGCGCGATATTCGCGGCTTCGCGCTGAAGTTCTACACGGACGAGGGCAACTGGGATCTGGTGGGCAACAATACGCCGGTGTTCTTCTTCCGCGATCCGCTCAAGTTCCCCGACCTGAACCACGCCATCAAGCGTGACCCGCGCACCGGCATGCGCAGTGCGCAAAACCAGTGGGACTTCTGGACGCAGCTTCCCGAGGCGCTGCACCAGGTCACGATCGTGATGAGCGATCGCGGCATTCCGAAGGGTTTTCGTCATATGCATGGCTTTGGCAGCCACACGTTCAGCTTCATCAACGCGCAGAACGAGCGCTTCTGGGTCAAGTTTCACTTCCGCTCGCAGCAGGGCATCGAAAATCTCACCGATGAAGAAGCGCAGGTGCTCGCCGGGCGCGATCGTGAAAGCTCGCAACGCGACCTGTACGAAAGCATCGAGCGGGGCGAGTTTCCCCGCTGGAAATTGTTTGTGCAGATCATGCCGGAGGCCGAAGCGGGCGCATATCATTCGAACCCGTTCGACTTCACCAAGATCTGGTCGAAGAAGGACTATCCGCTGATCGAAGTCGGCGTGATGGAGTTGAACCGCAACATCGATAACTTCTTCGCGGAAACGGAACAGGCGGGGTTCAGCCCGTCGAACGTGGTGCCGGGCATCGGCTTTTCACCCGACAAGATGCTGCAGGGACGGCTCTTCTCTTACGCCGATGCACAGCGCTATCGGCTGGGTGTGAACTACAACCAGATCCCGGTGAATGCGCCGAAGAGCCCGTTTCACAGCTATCACCGCGACGGCCAGATGCGTGTCGACGGCAATCATGGCGGTGCCGCATCCTATGAGCCGAACACGCGCGGAGAGTGGCAGGAGCAGCCGGACTATCGCGAGCCGCCGCTGTCGGTCGATGGTGCGGCGGATCACTGGAATCATCGCGTGGACGGCGACTACTACTCGCAGCCAGGCGCGCTGTTCCGGCTGATGACACCGAAGCAGCAGCAGGTGCTGTTCGAGAACACGGCGCGCGCGATGCAGGGCACGACGAAGGCCGTTCAGACCTTGCATGTCGAGCACTGCACGCTGGCCGATCCTGCATACGGTGCGGGCGTGGCGAAGGCGCTCGCGGAACTCGAGCGTCGTGCGGCCGAGTCGCAGGCGGGTTAAAGCCGGCGCCGTCGGCTGAAGAAAAACGGGCGCGCATGAGACGATGAGGCGCGCCCGGCGCCGGATGCCGATGGCCTGCGTGCCGTTTCAACGCTTCGAGGAGCATCGCCATGAATTTCATTCTTGCAGTGCAGACCGCCGTCCTGGTGGCCGCGGCAGGCGTGTTTGTTGCCGCCGCCCCCGTGGGCGCGCAGCAGGCGCAGGGCCACACAGTCAAGCCGGGCAGCGCGTCGGGTCATGCACAACAGCGCTAATGCTGGATTTCGACAATCGCCAGTGCGTTCGACTGTGAACAACTTGTCGCCGTGCCGATATTCCCGCGCGGTGCAGCGCTGACATCAGCCGCGATTCATTGCGACCAGCGCCATGTCGGGTCGGACAGCCGTTTGCGGAAGAAGTCGGCGAGCGCCTCGACTTTCGCAGGACGTGCACGGCCCGAAGGGGTCACGAAGTAAAGCCCGCCCCTTTGCAGCGTCCAGTCGGTCAGCAGGGCCACCATTCGTGCGTCGCGAAGGTATTCACTTGCGATGAATTCGGGCAGCTCGGCGACGGCAAGTCCCGCGAGCACCATCGGGACGAGGGCATCCGCATTGGTCACGCGAAGCGGACCGGTCGGCGTGATGGCCTCTTCATCGCCCGCGTCGTTGACGAAGCGCCATACGTCGCTGCGCGCACGATAGGCATAGCCGAGGCAGTCCCGGCCGACAAGGTCCCGCGGATGCTCAGGTGGACCGTGCTTCTCCAGGTAGGCAGGGGCCGCGACTACGAACCGCGAAACCGCGCAAAGCCTGCGCGCGACAAGCGAGGAATCCGGCAGCACCGCGATTCTCAGCGCCGCATCGAAGCCCTCGCCGACAAGGTCGGTTGTCGCGTCTGAAAGCTGCAGGTCGATCGAGACTTCCGGGTACTCACGGAAGAAATCCGGAAGAATTGGCGCGACCCACCGCAACCCGAATGACATTGGCACCGCCAGACGGATGAGGCCGCGGGGCCGCGCGGACAACTCCCGCGCGGCGGCCTCCGCTTCCTCGGCAGCGCTATAGATGCGGCTTGCGCTCTGCGCGAGCGTCTGCCCGAACTCGGTCAGTGCAAGCTGGCGCGACGTGCGATTGAACAGCCGGGCGCCCAGCCGTTGTTCGAGCCGGCCGACGCCGCGCGAAACCGTCGCGACTGACAGACCCATGGCGCGGGCGGCAGCTGCGAACGAGCGCTCCTCCGCCACCTTCGCGAACATCGCGAGGCCTTCGAAATCCGGCATCTTCGACATCGACAATCCTGCAATGATGGTTTGCAATCGATTCTATTTCGAAAACCAGGGGGCGTGGATATCCTTTGTTTCGTTTACAAACGAAACGGATACTCGAATGCCACGCAAACTTGAAGGTTTGATTGCGCTCGTCACGGGCGGTAACAGCGGAATAGGGCTTGCCACGGCCAGGCGCTTTGTCGCGGAAGGTGCGTACGTCTTCATTACCGGGCGCCGCCAGGCCGAGCTGGATGCGGCCGTAAAAAGCATTGGAGAGAACGCGTTCGGCATCCGCGGTGACGTGTCGAAGCTGCCCGATCTCGATCGGATCTACGAGATCATACGAGCGGAAAAGGGCCGCATCGACGTCGTGTTCGCCAACGCCGGCGGCGGGGGCTTGGCACCGCTCGGCCAGATCACCGAAGAGCACTTCGACACGACCTTCAATACCAATGTCCGCGGCTTGCTCTTCACCGTGCAAAAGGCCCTGCCGCTGATGCGAAGCGGGGCGTCGATCATCCTCAACGCGTCCTCGACCACGACCGTGGGAAACCCGGCCTTCAGCGTGTATAGCGCGACCAAGGCGGCAGTGCGCAGCTTTGCGCGCAATTGGACGCTCGACCTGAAGGACCGGGGCATCCGCGTGAATGCGATCAGCCCCGGTGTGGTGCCGACGCCGGGCTATGACCTGTTCGGTCTGTCGAAGGAACAGGTGCAAGGCTTCATCGACGTGCAGGTGAAGACGATACCGCAAGGGCGCGTCGGCACACCCGACGAGATTGCCAAGGCGGTAGTCTTCCTTGCGTCTGACGACAGCAGTTTCGTGAACGGCATCGAACTGTTCGTTGACGGGGGCATGGCGCAGATCTGAGGGACGCCGCCACGCAAACTGCGAGCGTCATCGCGCGTGGCTCAGGAAGTCAACGCCTGCCCGGTCTTCTCCGTGACATGCATGCGGACCGCGCGGATAAGGGCAGGCATCGCACGATCCGTAACAGAACGGCAATTCGCTGTGGATCCGGCATTTGTGCCACTGCCTGCACGATCCAGCGGTCTGACTCGACAGCAACGATATCGGGCACCCCCGGCTCGATTTCGAACGGCGGCATCTCACGGATAGAAGCGCGAATGCGCGCACGCAGTCTGCGTTGCAGGCTCGCTGGTCCAGATATCGACCGTGAGCGCAAACATGCCAAGGAGCGCATGCACGCCGGATTCCAGGCGTGCGCGTCGGCCAGGGCCCGTGCACACGCTTCTTGCACGAGAGCTTCTGCGTCTATTTCATCCCCTGAAAACCGCAATGCAAACACCCACCGGCGAGGCTGCATGGCGGGGAGCGTCTTAGGTTGCGGTGGTCGCCTTCCCTCAGGCGACAGTTCTTCGAAAATGGATTCCACTAACTCACTTGGTCAGGAAACCTGAAGCGGAAAGCGTCATGGAAGGGCGAGGAAGTTGGTTGACTCCAGGCGTCCGCCCGCTTGACTGTGGGAGACCATTCCTGAGTAGGTTGTTCCATCGAATCTGGAAGGATTATGGTCTATATCAAAAGACCGATTATGGACCTTATAAAGTAGTCCAAGATGTAGCACGATGGAGTCCTTCAACAACCCCAGGTAAGGACTTTCCATGAACCATCGCATTGACTATGCCAAAGCTGCACCCGAAGGCTTCAAGGCTTTCGGAGGGGTCTATGTCACTCTCCAGAAGAGCGGTTTGCCTAAAGAACTGGTGGATCTCGTGTATCTGCGGGTTTCGCAAATCAATGGCTGTGCATATTGCATCGACATGCATACCCGTGATCTGCTCAAGTCCGGTCTTGCTGTAGACAAGCTCGCACTGGTACCGGTGTGGCGCGACGCACGTGACGTGTTCAGCCCCCGCGAACGCATCGCACTCGCCTGGGCTGAGACCGTGACACGCGTAGCCGAGACTGGCGTTCCCGATGCCGAATATGAAGCCGCTTCCGCCGGGTTCACCGATAAGGAGCTTGCCGATCTCACATACGCGATCGGTTTGATGAACGCATTCAATCGATTCGGAATTGCGTTCCGCACGCCGCCCGCGGCAGCCAAAGCTTGAGATGCCGCATAAGCGGGCGCTTCGAGCATCGATATGTCTGATCGTTGGCGCCCGCTTCGTTACGGAGTGTCCGGTTTCGAGCTTTCTCCGGCCCTCTTCGGCATCGGCGGATCGAGCCGCATGCGGTTCCCCACGCCCCGCAATAGAGCTCTCATCAGATTTCGCCCGGGCCATAGCGCGCGGGCGAATCAACGAACGGATCTTTCACAGATGTCATGGGCACTACTTGGTCTCGCCGGTATTCTGGAAATCGCATTCGCCTTCGCCATGAAGTCGTCGGAAGGTTTCACGCGATTGATACCGGCATTGCTTACGGTTGCCACAGGCTTGTCGAGCGTTCTCCTTCTTTCATTTTCGCTTCGTACGCTGCCTATGGGGACCGGCTACGCGGTCTGGACTGGTATTGGCGCGGCAGGCACGGCGATTCTCGGAATGGCGGTGCTGGGCGAATCCGCCGCGCCGCTGAGGATACTCAGCATCGTTCTTATTTTGTCAGGCGTGGTGGGACTCAAGCTGGTACCGGGGAACTGACGACGATTGCTGGCCAAGTACAGGCAACATGCCTGCAAGGTGGGCTTAGAACCCCGCTCGCGCACACGTCAAGTCCGGGTTCGATCTAAAGGAAAATCTCGGACACGTCGGCCTGAAGTTCGTCACGCATCAGGTTCTTTGCAAGACGCGCCCGCATTTGAACTCCTTTTTCAGCAGCCCTTGCTCGCCGATCCGAATGTGCACGAGCAATTGGCGACCGCTGATTTTTCGCTATGTCGAGCGCGCTGGAATTAATGGGCGCGTTCGGGTGTTCTCTTGAGTTATCGAAGCTCTGAGACACGCCGCATCTGATTGAATCAATCTGCAATGCCATGTGAATTTCAGATCGACGCGCAAATGCGGATTGACCTTATGGAAAGGAGGGCGCGCACTACGCGACTTAAAACTAATACTTCGCGAGTGATTCGCGCTAACACCAACCTATCGGAGAAGCGCGTTGAACTGACCGAAAAGGAAACCCGTCCCGGTCGGCAACCCGTGGTCCGCGCGTCTCGTTTGAACACGATTCGATTCGACGCAAGCTTGCCGTTTCCGTGTTTTAGCGGGAACCGTTCACATCAAGACAAGGATATCTGCATGCGCATCGCAACTCGTCAGCACATTATCACTACGTCGCATGGTTCCCTCGCTGTCGAGGAAAGCGGTGAACGTGGCATGCCCGTGCTGCTTGTCCATGGCAATTCTTCCTGCCGTGGCGTCTTCCGGCATCAACTGCAAGGACGGCTTGCGGGACGCTACCGCCTGATCGCCTTCGACCTGCCGGGCCACGGCGAGTCCAGCGACGCGCCCGATCCCATGCGTAGCTACACCCGCCCCGGGTTGGCAGATGCTTCCGTCGAACTGCTCGAAAAGCTTGGCGTGACCGAGTGTGTCGTGTTCGGCTGGTCGCTTGGCGGGCATATCGGCATTGATATGCTGTCTCGCTTTCCCGGTATGCGAGGCCTGATGATCTCCGGCACCCCCGCCGTCGGGTTCGATAACATGGCAGAAGGCTTCAGGGGTTCGCCGCACTCAGGGGTCGCGGGGCGGCGGGACCTGTCTGACGCCGACATCGACGGCTTCATTCAGGGAATCTTCGGCGAGTCGGCCGAGCCGTTCCTGCGTGATGCCGTTGCGCGGACAGACGGCCGCTTCCGCCAACGTCTCTTCGCGGCCGCGCGCGCCGGGGAAGGCGGGGACCAGCGCGTGGCGGTAGCAGGCAGCCATATTCCGCTCGCGGTCGTGAACGGTGGCGCAGATCGCCTGGTCAATCTCGATTACGTCGACTCGGTCGCCTATGGCAACTTGTGGGAACGGCGCTGCCATCGGCTACCCGGACTGGGGCACGCATCGTTCTGGGAAGCGCCGGGCGACTTCGATCCTGTTCTCGAGCGCTTTCTGCAGGATGTAGAAGGCGGCCGCGCAACGACGCGGGCGTTGTGAATTTTCCGCCGACTGGCGCTCTCGAGTGGGAGCGCGGTCGACTGCCGACGTCGACGTCGACGTCGGGAACGGATCACCGGACACTGACCCGCCGACGCATTCAGTGCGGCGAGAGCCCGTGCGAAACGGGCGGCCAGCGCGTCGCGACGCAACCGGCGCCCGCTGAACGGGAAAAAAACAGGGTGCTGAAGGGGGTCTCGCGGCCTCGATTACCACTGCGGGCAGGAAGATTCATTATCTGAATCGGGCCTTAAAGGCACTGCTCGGAATGAGTAGAGTGGGTTCGAGCGATGAAACGCCCATGCGCCGTGGTGGTGCGGTCGTGGTGTTTCTCGCGAGCATCGACCACTTTCTATCTGATGTCATCGAAGCCTTTCAAACAGAGGCTGGCGATCGCGTGGTTTCTCGCTGGATCGTCACCGGGAAGAACAGCGTGTTGATGCATTACACAAGCGCACCCGGCTCCCGCGATTCGTAAAGGTTGCGACAGTGCGGTATGGAGAACCTTTTGCATGAAGACACATCAAGCGCAATTGCTTGCGGACGATTTCGCCTTTCTGGAAGGACCTCGATGGTATCGGGGTCACCTCTGGGTTTCGGACATTACCGACAAGAAGCTTTATCGCGTGACGTCGGATGGAAAGCGCGAAGTTGTCTGCGACGTCCCCAATCGCCCCTCGGGCATCGGCTTTCTTCCCGACGGATCACCGATCGTCGTCTCCATGACCGATCGCAAGCTGAAGCGGGTCATCAACGGCGATCTGGTGCGGTACGCGGATCTGTCGTCTCTCGCGCCAGCCGACCTCAACGACCTCGTCATGGATGTCCACGGTCAGAGTTATGTCGGCAACTTTGGTTACGACCTGTTTGGCGGCGCAGCGAAAAGTCCGGCTGATCTTTTTGTCGTCGATCCGGATGGAACCGCACGAGTAGCCGCAAGCGGCCTTGACTTCCCTAACGGGATGGTCCTGAAGGATGGAGGCCGGACCCTTGTCGTCGCTGAGTCGTGGTCGAATCGGCTCACCAGTTTCGATCGCGATGCAAACGGAAATCTGTCGGGGCGTCGCGTGTACGCGGACATGGGCGATGGACAGCCTGACGGTATCTGTGTCGACCGGGAAGGCGGCATTTGGGTACCGTGCTTCAACACGGGCGAGGTACTTCGCGTGCTCGATGGGGGAGCGGTAACGGACCGCATTTCCTTCGACGGACGTGCGGTCGCCTGCCAACTCGGCGGCGACGACGGACGAACCCTCTTCTGCTGTACTTTTGATGGTCCTCCAGAAGACCTGATGAGCGGAAGGCGCGTCGCAGCGATCCATGTCTCGCGCGTCGATGTTCCCGGAGACGGATGCAACGTCGCATAGCAGGAAGGCATCAGCTTCCTTCTCATCGACATGAACGCGCCGGGCGTGGATGGGCAGCCGACCAAGACGCCGGGCGCCGGGCATGAAGCCAACGAGATGTTCTTCTCACGCGTGTCAAAATCGACCTCGAGCCTCCGAGGGCATCACGACGAATCACGGCCGCGCGGCCAGTCGTACACACTGTAGCGCGCAGCGACAAGCGCGGCGCCGATCGGGGCCGCGCTTGTCCAAGCGGAGCATCACACATGAATGCAGGTTCAAATCCAGCTGTTTTACGCGCGTTAGTCGCGCGGGTATGGGCGTTTGCATATTGGGCCACCGAGGACGCACCGCTCGCGGAAGCGATGCTGGCCAATGCGTGCCGGGCCGGTATCGAAGCGGTACTGAGCGTCAGCGAACGCGAAACGCTGGTACGCATGCTCGCTGCCGCGCATGGCGTGCTGAGAAGCGGCGGCGCCTGCGAAAGCTACGAGCGGACGGGTCGTGTGGCGCGAGGCTCGTCCGTGGCGCCCACGGACACGCAAACGCGCATGCTGTTCGAATTTCGTTTGCTGGCGCCGCTCGAACGGGCCACGTTGCTGCTGTCGGAAGTCGACGACCTGACCTGCGAGGAGACCGCCAGGGTGCTTGGCGTGTCCGCCGATCTCGCCAGGCTTGCGCATGTCGCGGTGCGCCTGAAGCTCGGGCGCGCATTCAGCGAGCGCGGCAGGTAATCGAGCGACGTTTCGTCGAACAGCCAGGCGATGAGAAAAAGCAAAAGCACGCCGAGCAGCACCGGGAAGATCAGAAATGTGGCGGGCACTCCGCCCGCATGATGACCACGAATCGGCTCCGGCGGGAGGATGAGCGCTGCGGGTCAATTGCGTGAGCGCGATCGCGAGGGATTCGCTTCAAGTGCTTAAGCCGTGTACCGGTTGTGCATTTGTGTCCTTCGCGTTATGACGCCACACGCCGTTTGGCGGTGCGTCGTGGAGCAGGCAAGCGGTCCGAGAATATAACGAATGGCCTGAAATGAGTGTACGCATGCTCGTTCGACAGGATTGCTGTCGAGATTCCCGCACTCGTCCGAACTCTGTTGCCTCGCGCTCGATCGACTATGAACAGGCGTTTGCGCACTGCGTCGACGGCTATGCCGCGCGGCTCGTCGAAATCCATTGCGATAACCGTGGTCTCGCCCGTGCGCGAATAGCGGCACAAGCTGTGCTCGCCGCACTTCGTGTAGAGCATGCCGCCGGGTGCCGCCGCGAGAAGATCCGGCGCGCTCACATTGACGAAGATGTCATTCGACGCGACTGGCGCGGCGGCGGAGAGTGCTGCGCTCAGCTTCACTTTCACGATGCGATTGTTGGCCTGACCCGTGATGAACAGCGTGTCGTCGCTTGTCGCAAGCCCCACGGGCTCGCCTAGTCCGACGACGAGATCGCGCTCCGCAGACTGGTTCGTCGAAGCGTCGATTGTGATGAAACTTACCCCGCCGTGCGCCGCGTCGTCTCCCTTATTCACGAACCAGCTGTACGGCGTTACGGGTATTGCTTGCGCGCCGCACCCGTCGAGGCGCGAACTACCAGACCTGGCGTTGGCGCGACCTGCATGAGCGCGCCCGCCGCAGAGCCGTCGATCAGGGCGCGCAGCAGCTTTACCGCCATCGTTGCCGCTATTTCCGTGGGCACGGCGACCGTGGAAAGGGCGGGCCGCGACTCGCGTGCCAGTTGAATATCGGTGATGCCGATCACCGACAGGTCCTCCGGTATCCGCAGTCCGGCGTCTGCCGCAGCGTGAGTCGCGCCCAGTGCGGGCAGGTCGTTGGTGGCAAAAATCGCCGTCAGGTCCGGAAATGCCGCGAGCAGTTCTGACGCAGCCTCGTAGCCGCCTCGAATCGAATCGCGCGTGAAGCGGCTCTCGGCAGGAACATGCGCGATGCCCGCCTCGCGCAGCGTCGCGCAGAAGCCTTCGTAGCGTGCCGCCTGAACGCCGCCCGGCGGACTTCCGATGATCGCGCCGATGCGCGTGTGCCCCAGGTCGAGCAGATGCCGGGCGGCAATCGCCCCCGCGGCGAAAAAGTCCACCGCGATGCACGGCATGCCCGGCGGCGCGCCGGGCCGCTCCCACATGCACAGCACCACGGCCGTGCCGCGCGCCTGCGTCTTGCGGAGGTCGTCGAAATCGAGGTTCGCGTTCATCACGAGCACGCCTTCGGACAGCGTGCCCGCGATCTGTTCGAGGTATGCCCGCCCGATCGCCGGATCTTCGTTGGTGTTGCACACGATGAGAAAGCGCCCGCTCTCGCGCGCTGCGCGCTCCGCCGCGAGCGCGAACTCCGGATAGAACGGATTGGCGATGCTCGACACCATCAGCGCGAGCGTGGGCGCGCTGCCTTCGGCGAGCGCGCGCGCGGTCAGGTGCGGCCGGTAGCCGAGGGCATCGACGGCTTCGAGCACACGCTTGCGCGTCGCCTCGCCCACCTTGCCGCGCTTGCGCAGCACGTTGGAGACGGTCGCCGCGGTTACGCCCGCGAGCTTCGCCACTTCGGTGAGGGTGGTCATCGGTTGGATGCTGGTTCGGGTTTGTGCTGGCCGCGCGCACTGTGCCGGGCGTGACGGTTCCTGTACAACTTTATGTCCGGACGTCACGATTTGGGATAGTGTCCCGGCATTTGCATTCGCAGGCCGTCGGCGCTAAATTCGCCGGCAAAGCAGTTCTATAAATACAGACGGAGACACCGGCTACAAACGATCCTTAAACAAGATCGTTTTTTGATCGGCAGCAGGTTAAACGCTTAACCTTCGATTGTCTCCGCGCGTAAACACGGAGACGACGACATGGCGAGCATATCGTTACGTTCGGTCCAGAAGGCGTACGGCGATCACGCGCCAGTGATCCGCGACGTGGATCTCGAAATCGGCGAACACGAGTTCTGCGTGTTTCTCGGCCCGTCGGGTTGCGGCAAGTCGACGTTGCTGCGCATGATCGCGGGCCTGGAGGACATCACCGACGGCGACCTGTATATCGGCGCGAAGCTCGTCAACGATGTTCCGGCGGCGCAGCGCGGTGTCGCGATGGTGTTCCAGAGCTACGCGCTCTTTCCGCACATGACGGTCTACGAGAACATGGCCTTCGGCCTCACGCTCGCGAAGACGCCGAAAGACGAAATCGACCGCAAGGTGCGCGAAGCGGCGCGCGTGCTGCAACTCGAAGCGCTGCTCGAGCGGCGTCCCAAGGCGCTTTCGGGCGGCCAGCGGCAGCGCGTGGCGATCGGGCGGGCGATCGTGCGCAGCCCGGGCGTCTTTCTTTTCGACGAACCCCTTTCCAATCTCGATGCCACCCTGCGCGGCCAGACGCGTGTCGAGATCGCGCGGCTGCACAGGCAGTTCGAGAAGGCGAGCGTCGTCTACGTGACGCACGACCAGATCGAAGCGATGACGCTCGCCGACAAGATCGTGCTCCTGCATGCCGGAGCGGACACCGCGAAGCACGGCAGCATCGCGCAGGTGGGCACGCCGCTCGAGCTGTATCACCGGCCGAAGAGCCGTTTCGTGGCGGGCTTCATCGGCTCGCCGCGCATGAACTTCCTGCCGGCGCGGGTCGTGTCGGCAACGGACGCCGGCGTGCGCATCAGGCTCGACGGCACCGATGAACCCATCGACACGGACGTCTGCGGCGCGGGCTTGCAGCCGGATCAGCCGGTCACGCTGGGCATTCGTCCCGAACATCTCGATCCGGCCGTGGCGCCCGCCCGCCAGCACATCACGCGTACGGTTTCGCTCGTCGAGCAACTGGGCGAGCACAGCTATCTGCATCTCGACCAGCCGGGCGGCACCGTGCTGATCGCCAAGGCGCCGGGAGACCGCACGCCGCGGCAGGGCGACGCCGTGGCGTTCAACGTGCCGCGCGCGTCGTGTCATCTCTTTACCGAAGACGGATTCGCCGTCGCTTCGGCTTCCGTTGCCCAATTTGCGTAGGAGCGCACATGCGTCTTGGAGTCTGCTATTACCCGGAACATTGGCCCGAATCCATGTGGAAGGACGATGCGGCGCGCATGAAGGCGCTCGGCATCGACCGGGTGCGAATCGGCGAGTTCGCGTGGAGCCGGATCGAGCCGGCGCCGGGCGAATATCGCTGGGACTGGCTCGATCGTGCGGTCGAAACGCTCGCGGGGGAGGGCCTGAAAGTCGTCATGTGCACGCCGACCGCGACCCCCCCGAAGTGGCTGATCGACCAGCATCCCGACATCCTTCCGGTAGGCGCCGACGGCCGCGCGCGCAAGTTCGGCTCGCGGCGGCACTACGATTTTTCGTCGCCGTCGTACTTCGACGCGTCGAAGAAGATCTGCGCGGCGGTGGCGGAGCGATATGGGCGGCATCCGGCTGTCGCGTACTGGCAGACCGATAACGAATTCGGTTGCCACCATACGGTGGTCAGCTATTCCGATGCGGCCGCGAAGCGCTTTCGCGAATGGCTCCGCGAACGCTACGAAAGCATCGATGCGCTGAACGCGACCTGGGGCACGGTGTTCTGGAGCATGGAGTACCGCAGCTTCGACGAAATCGATCCGCCCGTCGCGACCGTGACCGAAGCGCATCCGTCGCACCGCCTGGATTACCGGCGCTTCGCCTCCGACGAAGTTGCGCGCTACAACCGCATGCAGGTCGATATCATCCGCGCGCATTCTCCCGGGCGGCCCGTCGCGCACAACTTCATGCAGCTGTTCACGGAGTTCGATCACTACAAGGTCGCCGCCGATCTCGACATCGCCACATGGGACAGCTATCCGCTCGGCGCCCTCGAAGAGCAGTGGTTCGAGCCGTCGATCAAGGCGAAGTGGCTGCGCACCGGGCACCCGGATTTCGCGTCGTTCAATCACGATGTCTATCGCGGCATGTCGAAGGAGCCGTTCTGGGTGATGGAGCAGCAGCCCGGCCCGGTGAACTGGGCCATGTGGAATCCCGCGCCGCTGCCGGGCATGGTGCGCCTGTGGAGCTGGGAGGCGTTCGCGCATGGCGCGGGTTGCGTGTCGTATTTCCGCTGGCGTCAGGCGCCGTTCGGACAGGAACAGATGCACGCGGGCCTGAATACGCCCGACAACCGGCTCGACGTGGGCGGCGCCGAGGCGCAGGCCGTCGCGCGGGAGATCGCGGACGTGCTGAAAGCAGAGGGCGAGTCGCGGGTGAGCGCGAAGGTCGCGCTGATCTGGGATTACGAAGCGAAGTGGCTCTTCGAAATTCATCCGCAGGGTGCCGATTTCCACTATCCGCGCTTCGCGTTCGAGTACTACAGCGCGTTGCGCAGCCTCGGGCTCGACGTCGACGTGATTCCCGCCGATGCGCCGCTCGACGGCTACAGCATGATCGTCGTGCCGCCGCTGCCGGTGCTCGCGGACGGTCTGGCGGCGCGGCTCGCGTCATCGGATGCGCAGGTCGTGCTGGGTCCGCGCACCGGATCGAAGACCGCTAGCCTCACGATTCCCGCCACGCTCCCTCCCGGCGACGTGCTGCCGATTCGCGTCTGGCGGGTCGAATCGATGCGACCGAACGTAACCGAGCCGGTCGAAGGCGGCGGCGCGGCGCGGCACTGGCGTGACTTCATCGAGGGCGGCGAGGGCGTAGAGGTGCAGGCACGGTTTGCCGACGGGCATCCGGCTATCGTGCGTCACGGGTCGATCACCTATCTCGCAAGCATCTTCGATGATGCCTATACGCGGCAGGTCTTCGAAGGAATCGCGGGCGAAGCGGGGCTCGCGCCGCGCCGGTTGCCCGAAGGCGTTCGCGTGAGCCGGCGCGGGCCGCTGACCTACGTCTTCAACTACGGCGCGGTGCCGTATCGCATCGATGAAGCCGCGCGCTTCGTCGCGGGACACGAGGAGGTGGCGCCGCAGGGCGTTTCGATCTATCGCGCGCAATAACAGCACATAACACTCGTCAAGGAGGAGACACGCATGAAAAGCACGATTCGCAGGACACTGGCCGGCGCAGCGGTCGCGGCGGCGCTGGCGGGAACGGCGCAGGCGGGCACGCTGGCGGTGAACGTCGCGTTCAAGGGCGCGGGGCAGCGGGTGGTCTGGCAGCAGATCTTCGACCAGTTCAAGAAGGCGCATCCGGAGATCGACCTCAAGGTGGCCTTCGTCGATGAAGAGGCCTACAAGGTGCAGCTTCCCGGCTGGCTCTCCACCGTGTCGCCCGATGTCGTGACGTGGCACAACGGCGAGCGCATGGCGTACTACGCGAAGCGCGGGCTCTTCGAGGACCTGACGAACGACTGGAACAAGAACGACTGGAATTCGATGTACGCGTCGACGAAGGAGGCTTCGTCATACAACGGCAAGCAGTACGCGGCGCCGACCGTCTATTATTCCTGGGGCATGTTCTATCGCAAAGACCTGTTCAGGAAGGTGGGCATCGCCACCGAGCCGAAGACATGGCCTGAATTCCTCGATGCATGCAAGAAGCTGAAGGCCGCGGGCATCGCCCCTGTCGCCGTGGCGGGCCGCGACGCGTGGACGCTCGCGGGCTGGTTCGACTATCTCGACTTGCGCATCAACGGCAATGCGTTTCACCAGAAACTGATGGCGGGCGATGTGCCCTACACCGATCCCCGCGTGAAGAAGGTGTATACGACGTGGAAGGAACTGATCGACGACAAGGTGTTCATCGACAACTCGCTTTCCTACGACCTCGATTCAGTCCAGCCGTTCCTGTTCCAGGGCAAGGCGGCGATGATGCTGATGGGAACGTTCATCGCGGCGGGCTTTCCCCAGAACATCAAGCCGGAAATGGGCTACTTCCAGTTTCCGATCATCGACGACAAGGTGCCGACCGCCGAGGACGGCCCGGTCGAGTCGATGCACATTCCCTCCAGGGCGAAGAACAAGGCCGACGCGCATACTTTCCTCGCGTACATGGAGACGCCCGAGGTCGGCGCGCAACTGGCGAAGGGGCTGGGATCGCTATCGGCGAACAGCAAGTCGCCCGAACCGGAAGATCCGATCTCGAAGATCGGTTTCCAGATCCTTTCGAACACGAAGGGCGGCATCGCGCAGTTCTACGATCGCGACATGACGAAGGAAATGGCTGACGAAGGCATGAAGGGCATGCAGCAGTTCATCTCCGACCCGTCCAAGCTCGATTCGATCCTGGCGCAACTCGAAGCGACGCGCAAGCGCATCTACAAGAAGTGAGTTCGACGCGGCGAAGCGCTCTTTCCGGGCGCGCTTCGCCGGCAAGGAGCACGATCATGCAGTCTTCCGAAACACTCGCGCTCTCCGCGACGAAAGCGAAGCGGCGGCGCCGCGCCTCGGCGATGGCGCGCCAGCAGCGGCTTGCCGCGTTCTTCTTTCTCGCGCCGGCGTGCGTGATGGTCGGCATCTACGTGATATGGCCGATCGTGTCGAGCATCGGGCTCAGCTTCTACAACTGGGACGGCATGTCGGAGAAGACATTCGTCGGCGTCGCGAACTACGTCGAGCTGTTTCAGGCGCCGACGTTCTATACCGCTCTGAAGAACAACGTCCTCTGGCTCGTGCTGTTTCTGCTCGCACCACCGATGGGGCTTGCCGTCGCACTGTATCTGAATCAGGCCGTGGCCGGCATCCGCGTAGTGAAGTCGCTGTTCTTCGCGCCGTTCGTGCTCTCGGGCGTGGTGGTCGGCCTGATGTTCAGCTGGTTCTACGACCCGACCTTCGGCCTGCTCAAGCTGATACTCGGACATGGCGTCCCCGTGCTCGGCGATGCGCGCTATGTCACCTTCGGCATCATCTTCGCCGCGCTCTGGCCGCAAACGGCCTATTGCATGATCCTGTACCTGACGGGCCTGACGTCGCTGAATTCGGAGCAGATCGAGGCGGCGCGCATGGAAGGCGCAAAGGGCTGGACCATGCTCTGGCACGTGATTCTTCCGCAGTTGCGCCCGACGACCTTCATGGCGATCGTGGTCACGATCATCGGCGCGCTGCGCAGTTTCGACCTGATTGCCGTGATGAGCGGAGGCGGGCCGTTCGAGAGTTCGACCGTGCTCGCGTATTACATGTACGACCAGGCGATCAAGTACTACCGCATCGGGTATTCAGCCGCGATCGCTGTGGTGCTGCTCGCGATCATGATGGTGTACATCGTCTATCACCTGCGCAGGATGCTGCGCACCGAGCAGTAAGGAGCAGGCCATGTTTCCGACACCCATCGACAAATGGAAACCCGCGAGCCGCGTGCTCTACAAGCTGTCGTTGCCCCTTGCGCTCATGATCTGGCTGTTGCCGCTGATCGCCGTGATGGTGACGTCGATTCGCTCCTCCGACGAACTCGTGCAGGGCAACTACTGGGGCTGGCCGGAGCATGTTTCGCTGATCGCGAACTATCGGGAGGCGCTGACGACGTCGCCGATGCTTCATTACTTCTGGAACAGTGTGCTGATCACGGTGCCTGCTGTCGTCGGGTCGATCGCGCTTGCGGCAATGGCCGGCTTCGCTCTGGCGGTCTACAGCTTTCGGGGCAACTCGGTGCTGTTTGCGACGTTTGTCGCGGGGAACTTCGTGCCGATTCAGATTCTGATGATTCCGGTGCGCGACCTCTCGCTGGAACTCGGCCTGTTCAACACGGTCGGCGCGCTGATTCTGTTTCACGTCGCGTTTCAGACCGGGTTCTGTGCGCTTTTTCTACGCAACTTCATCAAGCAGTTGCCGTTCGAACTGGTCGAGGCTGCGCGCATCGAAGGCGCAAACGAGTGGACGGTGTTCTTCAGGATCATCCTGCCGCTGATCCGGCCGGCACTTGCCGCGCTCGCCATCCTCGTCTTCACGTTCGTCTGGAACGACTACTTCTGGGCGCTCTGTCTCACGCAGGGTGACGAAGCCGCCCCGATCACGGTGGGCGTTGCCGCGTTGAAGGGACAGTGGGTGACGGCATGGAACCTCGTCTCGGCCGGGTCGATCCTTGCAGCGCTTCCGTCGGTGATGATGTTCTTCGCGATGCAGCGGCATTTCGTGGCAGGGCTGACGTTCGGGGCGACCAAGGGGTAAGTCCATCACCCCGGTCACTCATCAGGGCGAAAGCTATCCGGCACCCCGCACCCGGACCGGACGCGGTGCAAATCAAATCGGAAAGCCGCCAGAGAACGTCTCGCGCAGGTACGCAACGAACAGCGTGACCGCGCGCGGCACATGAGACGTGTAGGGGCGTACCACGTAGATCTGTTCGGCGAACGCGCCGACCGGACGCCAGTCCGGCAGGACGACAACCAGCTTGCCCGCCCGCACCCCGGCCTGCGCAGTGAAGTCGGGAAGCAGCGCAATGCCGAGGTCGTCGAGGGCGGCGTCGCGCAGCGCCTCGCTGTTGTTGGCCGAGAACGGCCCGTTGACCGTCAGCGTGAACGGTCCCGAAGCGGATTTTCTCGAACCCTTGCGCTCGAACGACCACATGCCGGAGGCGAGCGCGCGCGGATAGAAAAGGCAATCGTGCGCGGACAGCTCGGCGGGTGTCGCGGGCGTTCCACTGCGCCTGAGGTAAGCGCGCGTGGCGACGATGACCGAATGCGTATCGCACAGCTTCCAGGCGACGTGCGTCTCCGGTACCTGCGCGCTATGCCGGATCGCGAGGTCGAAGCCTTCCATGGCGATCGAGCTGAGCCGGTCGGATGCTTCGAGTTGCACGCGGACCTCCGGGTGCGCCCGCAAGAATCCGGCCATTCGCGGCACGAGCTGTTGCCGGGCGAAAGCGACCGGCGCGGTGACGCGAATCAGTCCCCGCGCGACACCGGCCAGTTCGCGCACGTTCGCAAAGCTCGTGGCGATATGTTCGTACTGGCCGCGCGTATTGTCGACGAGGTGTTGCCCGGCCTCCGTGAGCCGCACGCTGCGCGTAGTGCGCTGCACGAGCGACACCCCCGCGGCTCGCTCCAGTTCCGCGATTCGCTGGCTCATCGCGGCCTTGCTCACGCCGAGCCGCGCGGCTGCGGCCGTATAGCTGCCCTGCTCGGCCAGCACGGTCAGCCAGTGCAGATGTGTCCAGAGCCCTTCAACCTTTTGCGCGTCCATGAAATGATTGTTCGCCATTCAAAACAATGATTTCAATCATAGCGCCTTTGCTCCGGGCCCGATGCTTTTTACACTCCTGACATCGCCCATCAATGTAGAGGAGTCGACATGCAAGCGTTCAACGATACGGCAGACGTGGTTCATTACATTCACGGTCAACGCGTGAACGGTTCCGGCACCCGGAGCCAGCCGATCTTCAATCCGGCAACGGGCGAACGCCCTCGCAAGCTGGTGCTGGGCGATACGACGGATGTCGATGCGGCCGTCGCGAGCGCGAAGGCGGCGTTTCCGAAGTGGAGCAATACCCCGCCGATCCGCCGCGCCCGGGTCATGCTGCGCTTCCTCGAACTGATGAACAAGCATCGCGACGAACTCGCCGCGATCATCACGGCCGAGCACGGCAAGGTGTTCTCGGATGCGCAGGGCGAAGTGTCGCGCGGAATCGACGTCATCGAATTCGCCTGCGGCATTCCGCAACTGCTCAAGGGCGACTACACGGAGCAGGTTTCGACGGGCATGGACAACTGGACGACGCGTCAGGCCCTCGGTGTGGTCGCGGGCATCACGCCGTTCAATTTCCCGTGCATGGTTCCCTGCTGGATGTTCCCGGTCGCCATCGCAGCCGGCAACGCGTTCATCCTGAAGCCGAGCGAGCGTGATCCGTCGGCGTCCCTGTTCATGGCCAATCTTCTGAAGGAAGCCGGCCTGCCCGACGGCATCTTCAACGTGGTGCAGGGCGACAAGGTGGTCGTGGATGCATTGCTCGCGCATCCGGATGTCAAGGCGGTGAGCTTCGTCGGCTCGACGCCGATCGCGAACTACATCTACGAGACGGGCGCGAAGCACGGCAAGCGAGTGCAGGCGCTCGGCGGCGCGAAGAATCACATGGTGGTCATGCCGGACGCCGACCTCGACCAGGCGGTCGACGCGCTGGTCGGCGCCGGTTACGGGTCGGCGGGCGAGCGCTGCATGGCGATCTCGGTCGCGGTGCTGGTCGGCGACATCGCCGACAAGGTCATTGAGCGGCTGGCGGAGCGCGCTCGCACGCTGGTTGTGAAGAACGGCATGGAAGCGGACGCCGAAATGGGGCCGATCGTCACGCGGCAGGCACTCGATCGCATCGAAGGCTACATCGCGCTCGGCGTGGAGGAGGGCGCGAAGCTCGTGGTGGACGGCCGCGGCCTCAAGGTGAAGGGCCACGAAGACGGCTTCTTCACGGGCGGCACGCTCTTCGATAACGTCACCCCCGACATGCGCATCTACAAGGAAGAAATCTTCGGGCCGGTGCTCGCCTGCGTGCGCGTGAAGGACTTCACCGAAGCGGTGGAACTCATCAATGCGCACGAATTCGGCAACGGCGTTGCATGCTATACGCGCGACGGCCATGTCGCGCGCGAGTTCGGGCGCCGGATCGAAGTGGGCATGGTCGGCATCAACGTACCGATTCCGGTGCCGATGGCGTGGCATGGTTTCGGCGGCTGGAAGCGCAGCCTCTTCGGCGACATGCATGCGTACGGCGAGGAGGGCGTGCGTTTCTACACCAAGCAGAAGTCGATCATGCAACGCTGGCCTGAGGCCACGGAGAAGGGCGCCGAATTCGCGATGCCGACGGCGAAGTAAGCAGCGCGCTCCGGCGCTCGTGGACGTGGAGGATCGCCCGCTTGTCTTGTATGGGAAAGCGGGCAGCTAACGCTACGAATTCATGTGATGCGGGCGTTCGTGCCCGTCCATGACGATGCGCTTCCAGCGCGTTGAATCTCCCGACGGAGAACGCTGCCACGCGAAACCGGCTCTCTGACGCGTCGCTGCGTGTATCGCGCGACACGCTACCGATGCGCAATCTCCACACTGAATTAGTAGGTGCCTGCTGAACGATTGAGTGCGGATCAAATCCGCCCAAACGATGGCAGCGCACCCCGCAACGATCGCCGCACCATTCGAGTGCGCGCCCGTTGCGCGAGGTACCCAAGCTCGATTACCGGGTGTACAGTAGCAACGGATTGCGGTCACAGGGTGGTCCGCCGGATGCTTCCGTCGTGCCGGACAAAGCCCGTGTCCGTATTGGTACCGGCATCCATGGCGCCTGTCGATTGCATCAGGAAGAACCAAGGTGACGACTCCAGGGCCACTATCGGCGCGACGTGCGCGACGCGAACGGCTGCTCGAACGACAAGCGGCACTCGCCGCGCTGACCCGTATCGACTTCTATCAGAACGAAAATCTGGAGCAGACCCTCCGGTACATCACGGAGACGGCGGCACAGTTGATGTGCGTCGAACGCGTGAGCCTCTGGCGCTATGCGCAGTCCCGTTCGGCAATCCACTGCATCGACCTTTACGAGTCGAGCCTCGACAGGCACAGCAGGGGTGCAGAGTTGCAGGCCGAACTCTATCCCGCCTATTTTCAGGCACTCGCATCGAGCGAGGCCATCGTCGCCGACGACGCGCACGCCGACCCGCGCACCCGCGAATTCTCGGAGACGTATCTCACGCCACTGGGGGTCGCAGCGATGCTGGATACCCCCATCTTTCTGCACGGCCGCGTTGACGGCGTGCTATGCCACGAGCAGGTCGGCGTGCCCATGCCGTGGACGCCCGAGGACCGGTTGTTCGGCATCGCACTCGCCAATCTGATTGCGCTCGCCATCGAGCGCGACGACCGCAGGCGTGCCGAAGAAGCGCTGCGCGAGAGCGAGCAGCAACTCGCGACACTCGTCGCCTATGCGCCCGATGCGATCCTCGTATTCGATGTCGATGCCGACCGGTATGTGCAGGCCAACGAGCAGGCCGCGCGCCTGTTCGGGCGCGAGCGCGAGGCGCTGCTACGCATCGATCCGGTCGAGCTCAGCCCCGAGTTTCAGCCGGATGGACGCGTGTCCAGCGAGGCGCGCTGCGAGATGATCGACAGGGCGCTCGCGGGCGGTACGCCAGTCTTCGAGTGGATGCATCGCAATGCCTCGGGCGACGTCGTTCCCTGCGAAGTGCGCCTCGTGCGACTTCCGCACGCGACCCGCAGGCTGGTGCGCGGCAGTGTCATCGACATCGGCGAGCGCATGCGGACCGAACAGGCGCTGCGCGCGAGCGAGCAGCGCCTGTCCACGATGCTGGCGTATTCGCCTGACGCGATCACGCTGCTCGATGTCGACACGCTGCGCTTCGTCGAAGTGAACGAGCAGGCCGCGCGCCTCTACAGACGCGACCGGGAGTCGCTCCTGCGCATCGGTCCTGTCGAACTCAGTCCTGAATTCCAGCCCGACGGCCGGTTATCCGGCGTGGCGGCGCGCGAGAAGGTCGAGGAGGCGCTCGATGGCGGCGTGCCGGTGTTCGAATGGCTGCATGTCGATCCCGAGGGCAGGCTGTTTCCCTGCGAGGTCAGGCTCGTCAGGCTGCCGGATGCCACGCGCCGGCTGGTGCGCGGCAGCGTGATCGACATCAGCGACAGAAAGCGGGCCGAGGCGGCGCGGCACGAGAGCGAGGCCCGGATGCGCGGCATTCTCGATGCGTCGATGGATTGCATCATCAGCATCGACGCCGACGGCTGCATCATCGAGTTCAATCCCGCCTCGGAGCGGACCTTCGGCTACCGGCGCGACGAGGTGATCGGCCGCGAACTCGCTGGCCTGATCGTCCCTCCGCAACTGCGCGGCGCGCACCGCCGGGGGCTCGTGCGATATCTCGCGACCGGCGAAGGACCGCTCTTGGGCAGACGGATCGAGGTATCGGCGCTGCGATCCGACGGCGCGGAATTTCCGGTCGAGATATCCGTCACGCCGATCCTCGGCGCAGCGAAGCTCGTGACCGCGACGGTGCGCGACATCACGGAACGAAAGCGCGCGCAGGCCGAGTTGAATTGCGCGAAGGAAGCCGCCGAGACAGCCAATCGCGCGAAGTCCGAATTCCTTGCCAACATGAGCCACGAACTGCGCACGCCTCTCAACAGCGTGCTCGGCTACGCGCAGCTTCTGCGGCGCGACTCCGGTCTCAACGAGCGGCAAAGCAAGGCACTGACCATCATCGAGCAATCGGGCGAGCACCTGCTCGGGCTCATCGACGAGATTCTCGACATGGCGAAGATCGAGGCCGGTACGCTCGAGGTGACCATGGACAACTTCGACCTGCACCGCTTGCTGGAGAGCATCGCGGGGATGATGAAAAGCCGGGCGCAGACCAAGGACCTCGCGTTCACCACCGCGCAGTGGTCGGACATTCCGCACATGGTTCGCGCCGATGAACGCCGCTTGCGGCAGGTGCTCACGAATCTTCTGGAGAATGCGATCAAGTACACGCAACGGGGCGGCGTGGCCCTGAAAACCGGGCTCATCGGGCAGCGCGTGTGCTTTCTTGTCGAAGACACCGGCATTGGCATCCGTCCGGAGCATCTGTCGGAAATCTTCGACGTGTTTCACCAGGTGCGGGACCCGGCTACCGTCGTCGACGGTACCGGCCTCGGGCTCGCCATCAGCAAGCGGCTCGTGCATCTGATGGGCGGCGAACTGCAGGTCGCCAGCACGCCACGCGAGGGCAGCCGCTTCTGGTTCGAGCTGGAACTCGCACCGGGAGAAGCGCCAGCGGCGACGGCCGCAAACCACCTCGTGACCGGTATCGCGGGCGAGCGCCGTCGCGTGCTGGTGGTGGACGACGAGCCGGACGGGCGCAGCCTGCTGCGCGACCTGCTCGAACCCATCGGCTTCGAAGTGCACGAGGCCGAGGACGGCGAGGTGGCGCTGAGCGAGGCGGCGCGCCTGAAGCCCGACGCGATCGTGATGGACATACGCATGCCGCGCCTGGACGGTCTCGCCGCGACCACCCGCATTCGCGCGATGCCAGGGCTCGCTGACACGGTGATCTTCGCGATCTCCGCGAGCGCGTTCGAGCACAACCGTGCGCGCTGCATCGAGTCGGGTGCCGACGAGTTCATTCCGAAGCCCTTTCGCCAGGAGAAGCTGGTCGAGTTGCTTTGCGCGCATCTCGACCTCACGGTGCTGCGCGCCGGAAGCGACGAGGCTGCCCGCGAGACGCTGGACGAGGCGCTCGTCGCGCCGCCTCCAGCGGACCTGCAAAGGTTTCTCGACCTTGCATCGCGCGGCGACGTCAGGCAGCTCATGAACGAGGCGAACGGCCTTGCGGCGCGCGATCGCATCCACGCGCCGTTCGCTGCCCGGATCTGCGAACTCGGCGACGCGTATCGCATGAAGGAACTGCGCCGCTGGCTCAAGAGCCTTGCACACGCGCCATGAATCCGGTCATCGCGGAGAGGCCGCTCATTCTCGTCGTGGAGGACGTTCCTGCGAATCTGTCGATCCTGCTCGATCTTCTCGGCGCCAACGGGTTCGCGGTTTCGGTCGCGGAAGACGGCGAGAGCGCGCTCGAGGAGATCGACTATGCGAGGCCCGACCTGATCCTGCTCGACGTGATGATGCCCGGCCTCGACGGGTTCGCGACCTGCGCGCGCCTCAAGTCGAACCCCGCGACGCGCGACATTCCGGTGATCTTCATGAGCGCGCTGACGGATACCGTCGACAAGGTCAAGGGGCTCGAACTCGGCGCCGTCGACTACATCACGAAGCCGTTCCAGCACGAGGAAGTGCTGGCGCGCGTCGCCACTCATCTGGAAGTCCAGCGCCTGAGGGCCAGGCTTCAGGAGAGCGAGCAACGGCTCTCGCGCATCATCGAGTCCGCGATGGACGCGATCATCGCGCTCGACGAAACAGGCAGTGTCACGCTCTTCAACCGGGCGGCCGAACGCGTGTTCCGCTGTCAGGCGGGCGAAGCCCTGGGCGGGCCCTGCAACCGCTTCCTTTCCGCGCCGCTGTGCCGGATGCTCGGTGACTACATGCATGCGGGATGTCCGCAGGCGCCGGTCTGGCTGACCGAAGGCCACAACGCCGTACGTGCCGACGGCGCTCCGTTTCCGATCGAGGCTACGCTTTCGTGCGCGCAGGCGGGCGGGCAGGTGATCTACACGCTGATCCTGCGCGACATCGAGGAGCGGAGGAAAGCCGAGGCGGAGGTCGGGCAGCTGCGCGGGCTGAACCGTTGTCTTCAGGACGAGTTGCTGGAGGCTCAGGCCGGTGAGGAACTCGCCGGCCTGGAAGGATTGCGCGAAGTCATGGAGCAGGTACATCAGGTGGCCGGCACGGGTGCCTCGGTGCTCGTGACCGGCGAAACCGGCACGGGCAAGGACCTGATCGCACAGACGATCCACCGGATGAGCCCGCGCGCCGGCCACCCGCTCATCAAGCTCAATTGCGCGGCATTGCCCGCCAATCTGATCGAAAGCGAGCTCTTTGGTCATGAGAAAGGCGCGTTCACCGGCGCAACTGCGCGCAAGGCAGGCAGGTTCGAACTGGCGGACGGCGGCACGCTCTTTCTCGACGAGATCGGCGAGCTCGCGCTCGATGTGCAGGCGAAGCTCTTGCGCGTGCTTCAGGACGGCGAGTTCGAGCGGCTCGGCGGCACGCGCACACTGAGGGCCGATGTGCGCATCATCGCGGCCACCAACCGGAGTCTCGCCGAGGAGGCCGCCGCGGGGCGGTTTCGTGCGGATCTCTACTATCGGCTCAATGTGTTTCCGCTCGCGTTGCCGCCCTTGCGCGAGCGCCGCCGGGACATCGCTCCGCTGGCCGCCCATTTCGTGCGCCGCTATGCGGCCAGGTACGGCAAGCACATCGACGCCATTGCGCAGGCTCCGCTTTCCGTGCTCGAAAACTACCGCTGGCCCGGCAATGTGCGCGAACTGCAGCACGTGATAGAGCGCGCCGTGATCCTGACGCAGGGCGGCAAGCTCGCACTCGGCGACTGGTTCAGCAGCGCCGCGCCCGCCTGCGACGCCGAGGTGCCAAAACCGGCCGGCGATGGCGACGCACGCGCGGTGACGCTTGAAGAAGCGGAGCGCAGCCATATCCTCAGGGTGCTCGAAGAAACCGGCTGGCGCGTGAGCGGCAAGGCGGGCGCGGCCGAGCGCCTCGGTCTGAAGCCCACGACGCTCGAATCGCGGATGAAGCGGCTCGCCATCACGCGCAAGGCGTGACTTTCACGAGATATCGGGAAAGTCACGAAGACTGCCGTGAACGCCACGACCGCCGCGCGGCGCAGCGCCACCGCGCGGCGGTACTTTCCATCGCGGCAAAGCATTGCAGGGCAAGGCGCCCGGCGATGCGCATGTGCGGTTCGCGGGCTGCGCGTGGCGCATGGCACGTCTTTCGCATCATGGGTGCTCGCAATGTGCGAGAGCCGCAACCGCCGTGGTCGCGGCTCGCGTCCGTTGCGAACTGGTAATGAGAGACACCGTGATGAGCAGATCGCTATGCGTTGGCGCGGCAATCGTCAGCCTGAGTGTGGCCGGCCCCGTCGCCATTTCCGACATGTTGAAACCGGCCGAGAGCACGGCCGCTTATGTAGTCGATGAAAACGCGCCCGCCGTCAATCAGGGCGCATGCGGCGACACCTGCACGGCCGCCCTGCCGACCGTGCCTGCGAGCGCGCAGCCGGCCGTCCATGGCGCCGGCCTGGCACAGGCAGCCTACCAGGGCCATCCCGTGCGCCTCGACGCGGGCGGTCCCAAGCCCGGTGGCATCGGCCGTGACAACGCGGGCGGCAACTGGCATGCGGTGCATCGTGCCGTGTCGGCCCATTCGGGTTCGCGTCATACGGTGGCGATGGCGAGCCCGTTCGACGACAACGATTTCTGACTCCCGCGGGAAATCGCGCCGAAGCTCGCGTCTTGCGCGGGCATGCGGCTGACGCCGAAGCGATGCCGGTTGCGCGATACGACACGCCGCGCTGCGTGCGTTTCGTGGACGGATTTCCGATAGCCATGACGGACTAGAACCTCAGCCGGATCGAAAACCGGTTTGTCCGATCCAGGGTGATAGCTGTCGTTCCATTCGTCGTCGTGTCATATCGCCGCTTCACTGCATTGACGGGACACGACGGCCTCCGCCGTGCGTCAAATCGTTGTTTCCGGAGTCAACCATGTTTGCATTGCTCCTTGAAGCGCTGATCGACTTGCTCGAGCGCGCTGAACATAGCCGCCGCGACGCCTACCTTTCGTCGTCGGTCGACATGTGCGAACTCGAACGTCGCATGCGTGCGATCGAAACAAGCGAATAGCCTGTCGTGGCCGGTGGTGTCGTGGCCGGCTCAGGCCCACTCTGTCGAATTATTGATGCCCTTCGTTACTTCGCCGTCACTCGTCACGAGCCGGTTCAAGTTCGACGACCGCGAGTCTTGCCACGATGTCGCCGATCACGCGGCTTCGATGTCCTCGTCCGGTCGTATCTTCAAGGAGCAGCGCGTCGCCGGTCCGGACGGGCTGGCGCTCTCCGTCCGATGCTTCGAATTCCATTTCTCCGTGGAGAACGAATATCCACATGCGCAGCGGTGACCGATGCAGATCGCCCGTCCATCCGGCAGGCAACAGCAGGAAGCCGCTGCGCAAAGCAGGTACAAAGCCTGAAACGTTGAAGGCCGGTGCCGGCGGCGCAAAGTCACGTGTGAACGTTTCCATAATCATCGGCCCGAAGTGCGATTCGCCGTCACGGTCAGCGTAAAGCCGCATGTAGGTCAGTGCAGAGGACATTGCGCATCTCCCTGAAATTCGCTTTCCCGGCAGAAGGTCAGTCTACAACTGGGGCGATGCGTGCAAATGGCTGATCGCGCAGGCGTGAATTGTCGCCCATGCCACCTGCATAGCGGATGCTCGCGATGCATGAGCGGCCGACACGTTTGACCGGTCGAGCATGAGAGCAACGACCCGCGCGATCGCGGGCACACTGGAACATCGGCTCAACCTGAACAACGGGCCTTCGCGGCCACCGCCACGCGCCTGACCCCGGCCGCCTCAGCTAGCCGCAGCGGCCTGCACGAGCGCGCCGATACCGTCGACGGGAATCATCAATTCGGCAGGGGCGCCGTGCCGCGCTTGCAGATAGCTCGTCGCGTTGTACGAAAGGCAGACGCGGTCATCGGCGTCCTGCCACACCAGCACCTTCAGGGGCAGGTCGAGCGCCAGCGTCGGCACGGCTTGCATCAGTGGCGTACCGGCTCGCGGATTGCCAAACACGAGCAACTGCGACGGCTGCATCGTCAATCCCGCGCGCTGCGCGTCCGCCGCGAAGTCGATTCGGGCGAACAGAACGAGGTGCTTTGCTTCGATCAGCCTTGCGAGCGTGTCGGCGAGCCTGCTCGACAGAACGGTGCGTGGCCACCGTGACGATGCCGTTGTCTGCCACATCAGGAAGCATGGAATTCTCCGAAGATCGCCGCGATGAAGGAATCTGTGAATGCAAGCCGTTTCAGCGATTGCTTGTGCGATATTAATCGACAGGTACGTTTCTCACAGGCGTGATGCCGCTAGTTCTTCTCGCACGTCCGCGACCGCTGCTGGCATTCACGAGGGCTATCCATAGCGCATGGCGCGGCTCCCATGGTCAGGCCATCGACGCCCGGAAGAGAACAGCTAGCGTGGAAAACACAATCAGCTGCTCTCATGCTCGTGCATCGCGCGCGCCTTGCACACCGCCCTCAGATGCCGCCGTGTAAGCTCGCGCTAAGTATTCGGACGTCCGAGTTGACTATGCTGTCGTCTGGACAGACGGACTCGCATGCCCATGAAGATTCTTGCATCAGTGCTGGCGTCATTGCTTGCCCAAGCTTGCGCAAGCGCCTCTGCCTCGGACATGCCGCACCATCTGCGCGCCACGGAATTTGTCGTTGCGGTCGCGGTTCGCGATCTGCACGCGTCCCGGTCCGGAGAGCCACATGTGTTCAGCTACGCCCCGGATCAGACGGAGGCCGCGCTTCGCGCTTCGATTCAGCGCTGGCTTGCCGGAGACGGTGCCACCACGCTTGAATTGACCCCAGCCGACCGGCAGACGCTCTTCGCATTTCACTGGGCGGCGCAACGGCTGCCGGCAGAGTCCATCTGCTTCACGGAGATCGCCGACGCGTCGTGCGAGCGTGACCTCGCTCCGTGGCTCGACAAGGTGCGACGCGACAATCCGGATTTCGTCGCAGCATATCGGGCATCGCAGCGGCGGCTCGGGTTGCCGCCGATCGTGGTGCGGGCCCCTTGACGGCCCCTACGCGCTCGATATGAACCCGCAAGCCGAGCCTTGATGGCTTCCCTGGGACGCAGACGGGCAGTGGCAAGCAAGCGTGCACTGAGGCGGCGATAGCCGCCCGGAGTTCGGCCGCCATGTCCGTTGACTCCTTCGCACCGTGCGGCCAGCGCCTCGCCGACATGCGCTTGACGGGCGTTGCCGAACGGCTTCGCGAGCCAGGCCGCAACGGACCGATTACTTTGCGGGCGCCGCCGCAGCGGTCCATGCGCCCGGATCGCGCACCGCATCGACGACCTGCCGAATTGCCGAGATGACCAGTTCCGGCTGGTCCTGATGGATGTTGTGGCCGCTCTTCGCGGCCACGCCGCGCCGCGCGCCGGGGACGAGTCGGCCGAGATCGTCCTGCAGCGCGCTCATGATCCCTTCCATCTTGCCGGTCGGCCAGCCCGGAAACGGGGCGTCAAAGGGGATGCCGTGGGCCAGAACGACGAGCGGCATCGGGCGCAGCGGCGCGCCCGCTCTCGCCTTGCGTACCTGACCGGTGGAGGCGTCGTCCTCCAGCGGGGCAGTCCACCACTGCTCCGCCTCCGGATAGGCGTCCAGCAACTCCTGGTTCTTTACCGTGAGCGCTTCGAACTGTGCCCACTGCGCGGGCGTCAGCGCTTCGTGGAAGCGGAGCCACGTGTTCTCGTGCGTGGTGTCGAGCAGCACCATGCCCGCTACCTCGTCCGGGTAGGTGCTGGCATACAGCCGCACCAGCAGGCCGCCCGCGGAGTGAGCAACCAGCACGTAGGGGCCGGGGATATGGGCGGCGCTCAGCAGCGCGTGCAGGTCGGCGACCTTGTCCCGCGCGGTACGCGGCTGGGGAACCGGATCGCTGCGGCCAGGGAAGAACAGGGGACCCTGCGGGTCGAGCTTGGGGTTGACCTCGCCGAGTGTGCCCGGCCGGTCGTAGGCACAGACGCGGGTGAACGTGGCCACGGCAGGCAGGACCATGGTCCGCGCGCCTGCGGGATGCAGACTGTCTCGGCTCCAGACGTCGGCCCGGCCCATGGAGCCCGCTTCCAGGATCACCGTGGGGCTACCCTGGCCGCGGCACTCCAGATAGAGCGATCGCCCGCCGATATCGACCCGACCTGAAAAGTCGCCCTTGACCACCGGTGAAGCGGCCGAAGGCGCCGCCGCCTGCTCGTCGGCGGCCTGCAGCGCAGACGCGACGGGGATGACGGCGGCGAGGACGAACGCCCAGATCATGCGGTGGCGGTACATGAGGCTCTCCTTGCACCAATCCTCGCCGACGGCCACCCCGGGGCATGCAGCTTCGCGAAGGGGAGGGATGCGCAGTGTGGCCCAGCATACACCCGGCCGCGCACCCCGGAAGCGGGGATTCCCGGCAGGTTCACAAGTGCCGTGAGCCGTGTCGAGACGGCTACCGCCGCGTCCCGCCGATCGGGCGCCGTGCCGGCGTGGTGCGCGCGGCGTGCTGCGACATTGGCCTTCCGGCGCTCAGACACGTTCGAGTCACGGACTGAATCCGATGTCACGTCATCGTGGTCAAATGGATGTTTGAACCCAGTGTGCGGTGACTCGCGTGATATTTCTAAAAGACCGGCCCGATCTCCGGGCAACCGCCGCCCGGACTTTCGCGTCGGCGCAGGTGAATTGGAGCATCGCGATGAACGTCAATCGTGGACTGAAGTGTGTGCTCGTCCTTGCGAGCATGTTGCTGTCCGTTTCGCCGGTCGTGGCCGCGGAGTTGATCATCGATGTCGGTTCGATGAAAAAACTCACGACCGAACAATTGCTGTCCAGGCCGGACGTCGCCACGATCGTCGTGCCGGGGGACGTCACGTATCATCGAACGATGACCTATCGTGCGGTGCCGTTGCGGGCGCTTCCCGGCGTCAAGGATCTATCCGAAGACGCTGAACTTCAGATCACGGCAACGGATGGTTTCGTCACCGACCTGCCAGCCAGGCTCGTTCTTGACGACAGTGGCAAAGGGGCGGTTCCGTGGCTGGCCATCGAGCCCAGCGACAAACCATGGCCCCGCAGTCCCGGCGGCGCTGCCGTGGGTCCGTTCTATGTCGTTTGGCTCAAGCCGGCTGCCTCGGGCGTGATGAGCGAACAGTGGCCTTTCAATGTCGATTCGATGCGGGCCGTTCCGGCTCGCGCAACAAGGTGGCCGCAACTCGCGGTCGACGCGAATGTGCCCGCCGATTCCCCCATCCGCCGCGGCCAGATTCTCGTTGCAACGCAATGCATGGTGTGCCACCGGATGAACGGCGCCGGTGACGCATCGGTCGGCCCGGATCTCAATCGGCCGCACAATCCGACCGAGTATCTTCAGCCTTGGGCCCTTAAAGCGCTCATCCGCGATCCCCGGTCGGTTCGCGTCTGGCCGGACATGAAAATGACAGGCTTCGATCAGGCAGCCATCAGCGATGCCGATCTCGATGCGATCATCGCTTACCTTGGCTATATGACGACACGGCGCAACTAGCCTTTCAGCGGCCACCCGCGAAAGTCGCCGCTGAAAGCGACCTTTGATGATCCGAGTGCGTGCGCAACCGCGGCAGGTTCGTGCCGGCGGGAGGATGCGTCACCACGCACATGTCTTCACTCGATGCCGCGTCAATGAGGAACGTCCTGTCTGGCATAGGTCGACTCCCATCCGCCGCCGAGCACCTTGCACAGCGTGATGAGGTTGGCGGCGGCGTCGGCCTTGCTTTGCTCGAGTTTGCTCTGCGCGTCGAGCAACTGCTTCTGCACGTTGAGCACGTCGAGAAAATCGACGGCGCCGGCCTTGTAGCGTTGGCGCGCAATCGACAGCGCGCGCTGGTTCAGGCTGACGACCGCTTTCAGGCGATCGCGCCGACGCTGTTCGGCGTCGTACACGACGAGCGCATCGTCCACCTCCCGCCAGGCCTGAAGTACGGTCCGCTTGTAGACAATCGCCGCCTCCTGCTGTTGTGCCTCGCGCAAGTGGAGTGTTCCCTTGAGGCGTCCGCCTTCGAATATGGGAAGCGAGATCGACGGCCCGATGACGAACTGGCCGGACGCCCAGTCGGCGAGATTCGAGAGCTGAAGGCTCTGGAACCCTGCGCTGCCGTTCAGCGATATGCGTGGATAGAAATCGGCCTTCGCCATTCCGATCGCCGCCGTCGCCGCGTGCAGTTGAGCTTCCGCTCTTCTGATGTCGGGCCTGCGCTGCACCAGCTCCGACGGAACGCCGATGGGCACCTGTTCAGGGAGTGCAGGAACATCGTGCGGCTCGCCGAGCATTTGCCGTAGCGCGCCCGGTTCCCTGGCGAGCAACACGCCAATCGCATTGATCGTGGTCGCGCTACGCGATTCGAGAGTCGGGATCAGGCTCTCGATCGACTCCGCCTGTGCGGACGCGTTGGCCACGTCCAGCTCCGTGGTGACGCCCTCACGTACCCGGGTTTCCGTGAGCTTCACGGCATCGCGGGCGATTCCGAGGTTCTGCCTGGCTATCTCGAGCAGAGCCTGCGTGTCACGCAACTGAACGTAGTCCCGCGCGAGTTCGGCGCGCGCGGACAACAGGATGGAGTTCCGGTCTTCGTATGAGGCTTCGCTCAACGCCGTAGCGGCCTCGACACCGCGTCGAACGCGACCCCAGAAGTCAAGTTCCCACGACGCATCGAAGCCAAACTGGTACAGGTCATACGCTGGCGAGCCTTTGGAACCCGGCAACGGCGCCACGCCGAGCGGCGTGTCGCCCGCGGCCGACTGCACCTGACCTCCGGTCGGCGTCACCCCGAGCAGCGACAGGATGCCGTTCGGGCTTCCACGCTCGCGGTAATAGGATGCGGCGCCGGTCAGCGTCGGATATTCTTCGGCACCGACGATGCGCTGCTCGGCCCGGCTTTGCCGCAGACGCGCCGACGCCGCCGCCACGTCGAGGTTCGCGTCGGTCAGCTGTTTTTCCAGCGAGTCCAGTATGGGATCGTTGAACAGCGTCCACCATTCCGGACTGAATTCGGCTTCGATTGCTCTGCTCGATGCCTGCGCGGACTGGGTGCGGTCGAACACATCGGGCGTGCTCGTCTGCGGACGTTCGAAGTCCGGGCCGACGAGACAGCCTGTGAGCGCGGTGCACAGCAACACCGCCAGCACCGGCGTGCGGATGGAGAATTCGCGCGCATTCATTTCTGGGCTACTCCTGCGATCCGCGTATCGGCACGCTTGCCGACGGCGACCTCCGCTTCGACAGAAAGCCCCACGCTCAGTGCGGACGCGGCCTCTTGTCCGCGGTCGATCGTGATCTTGACAGGCACGCGCTGGACGACCTTGGTGAAGTTGCCCGTTGCGTTATCGGGCGCTATAGGCGCGAAGCTCACGCCTGTAGCGGGGGCAAGACTGTCCACATGTCCTCGAACCACGACGCCGGGAAAGCTGTCGACCTTGATGCGCACTGGCTGGCCAGGCCGCATGTGGGCGAGCTGGTTCTCCTGGAAGTTGGCGACGATATACGCGTCCGACAGCGGGACGATTGCGAGCAGCGGCGCGCCGGTCGTAACGAATGCGCCGACCCGCGCCGAACGTCTTCCGACCTTGCCGTCGACGGGCGCGCGGATCTCGGTATAGGACAGGTTGAGCTTCGCCTGCTCGAGCGCGGCCTCGGCGTGCGCCAGCGCGCCTGCTGTCTTGTCGCGCTGGGTACGCAGAACGTCGAGGTTCTGCTCGGTTGCAGCGAGTGCGGCCCGGTCTCGGGACTGTTGCGCGAGTTCCTGCGCCAGTGCGCTCGAAGCGCGCTGTTTCTCCTGCGTCGTTCCCGCGCCGGTTTCCGAGAGATTCTGGTAGCGCGCGGCGTTCGCCCGTGCAAACTCGATCCCCGCCTCATCCGACCGAAGCGTGGCACGCGCCTGGTCGACCAGCGCGGGATGCCGCGCGATCTCGGCGTCGTAGTTCGCGACGGATGCCTTTGCCGCCACCACATCCGCCTGCGCACTCATCAATGCGGCCCGGAAGTCGCGGTCATCGATGCGTACCATCAATTGCCCGGCCTTCACCTGCTGGTTGTCTTCTACGAGCACGTCTGAAAGCTGGCCCGCGACACGCGGTGCCACCAGCGTGAAGTCGGCGGTCACATAGGCATCGTTGGTGGTCTCGCTATCGGAGTTGGAAAACAGCCTGATGCAGGCCCATGCAACGACGCCGAGCACGACCACGCACGCGACGAGACTTAATGTTCTGAAAGGAAATCGGATGACGGGTGACATATATATCGTCGCTTAGCGGGAAGAGGGCGGCGTAGTGCTCCATGGCGGATAGATACGCACGGGCAACACAGGAATAACGAGAAGAAAGGCGAGGGCGATACCCGCCATCACGAGATAGAGATCCGCCGATGTCAGTACGACGGCCTGCTCGTGGACCCGATGCGCGAGCTCGCCGAGGCCATGAGCGGAATCGATGGACTGGCTCGTAATCAGCGCGTTGTTGCCTAGCCGGTCCACGAGCATGCTGGAATGAAAATGTTCGCGCGCAGTACCGAGCCCTTCGATGAGACCGGTTGCCGCGACGGCGGTAAAGCTTTTGAGCGAGTTGAACATGGCCGAAGCAAACGGCCCTTCCGTGGGAGGCAGGCCTGTCGTTACGCCCATCAGGATCGAGAGGATCACCATCGGCTGCGCAACGATCTGTATCGACTGAAGCCAGTAGAAGTTCTCGCGGATCCACTCGGAGGTCATGAAACTCCCCATGAAACACGTGGTGGCCATCAGGGAAAGTCCAATGGCCAGGACCCAGCGGCAGTCGACCCGCCGGATGTTCAGGACGGCGGCGGTCAGAGGAAGCGCAATCAATAGCGGAATGGCAAGCAGCAAGGCGAGGGGCGTCGTTTGCAGCGGCCTGTAACCGTGAACCTTGGCGAGATACTGGGCCGGTATGACGGCGACACCCACCAGCAGCACGACCGCGCCCACCAGTGTCAAAAGCCCGTGCGCGAAGTTCCTGCGGGAAAGCAGTTGAAGCTTGAAAAACGGCAGCGGATGAAACCACTCGTTGACGAGGAACGCCACGAACAACAGCGTTCCCCCATAGAGCATCACGCAGATGAACGTGGAATTCAGCCAGTCAAGACGATCACCCTGCAGAAGACCAATAACGAGCATGGCGATCGCGGGGAACCCCAACAAGAATCCTCGCCAGTTAAACGAACGAAACCTTTCGAGTTTGGAAGGATCGAGCGGAAGTCCCTGCTGGATTGCCACACAGCTCACGAGGCCAAGCGGCACGATTTGCCAGAACGCCATTTGCCAGCTGACATATTCCGTCCACAAGGCGGCAAGAGGCGTGCCGAGCGCCGGCCCGAAGGTCGCGGTGAGTGCGTAGCCTGCGAGGCCATACAACTTGATCTTCGGGGGAAGATAACGGAGCGCCACGATGATCAGCATTGGGGGCAGACATCCGCCTGCCACGCCCTGCAGCGCACGCAACACATAAAGGGCAAGGAGGCTCGGTGCAAACGGACACAGGATTCCGAAGAACATCGTGGCCAGCACGGCGCCGATCGTAAAGCGCTTCAGCGTGAACGTCACGCCGAACCATGGAGCAAATACCATCGTGGCGACATTCGTAGCCTCGAAGAGAGCGGTCAGCCAGGTCCCGTCGTCGTGTCCGATGGAGAACGCCCCCCGGATATCGGCCATCGCCACCGCAGTGACCTGTTCGTTCAATATCGCCAGCAGCGACGCGAGCAGCACGCCGATCAGGCCAATGGCAAGGCGCAGCGACAGCCTGGCCTCCGTGGGCGCCTGCTGTACAGGAGCCCCTGCCTCCCGTACGGAAACCGGCGCCGGCGTTTGTGCAAAGTTCTGTTCTGCCGTTCCAGTTGTGCTTGGGGTGGCGGTGTTCATAAGGGTCCGCTAGGCTGCTAGTGTTTAATGGGGCGTTTCATTGGGACTTTCGCCCTCTCACGCCCGGTGCTCGCAAAGATCCCAGATGCTCCGCGAAAAAGCCCGAACCAATGACCTTGTTGGTTCTTTTATCCAGTCATTCGGGCCGGTTCATTACCGTATCGCTGCCGCGTAATGGGTTGATTAATTCTAGGAGACCGGTCAGTTTTCTTAAAGCCGATACAGGTCGCGTATCAGGCCATTCCGTTTGAGAATCTGGCCAACGTTATCGCCGCTGCCACTACCTCGACAACGTGCTCACCGGAAACGGTCCTTTTCCATTCGGCCAACAGAACCGATCTCGCCGAGATAGATCGGGTCGAACCGCTACCGTTCGACTGAGCATCGACACACTTGGCGGGCGTTGCGGCCTGCCTGTTTCGTTGTCCGCACGCCAATCTCGCGCTACGACCGCGTCAGGTCCCGGGCTGCATCTCTGCAAAGTACTGCGGTGCCTCGCGGCGATCGAACATTCCGTACTCCCGGATGACGCGGATGTGCCGCAGGCGCACGCCCTCCGGCAGTGTCGCCTTGCGCTCGAAGGCTTGAGCGGCTGCCAGGTCGTCCCACGTCGCCACTGCGATGACGTCGCCGGGTGTCATCAGCGCGTCGAACGCGTCCCAGGCGACGAGGCCGGATACCGCTGCATCGAGCCCGAGTGACTTCGCGACTGCGTCTGCGCCCGCCTGCCTGACCCAGTCCGGCGCGCGCTTCGCATCGAGCAGCGTGACTGCCTTGCCAACGCCCGTCTGGGTTGCATCGAGACGTTGTTCGAGTAACGTCTGCCCGGCGGGCACACGCGTATCTGCGATGATCTGGCCGATGCGCAAGCGATAGTCGGCGAACACACGATCGCGCGCCGCCTGTTGCACCTTGTGATGGTTCGCCGAGACTCGCCAGCGGACCAGCGACTTCTCATCGCGCCAGTTCGACAGCGAGAGCAGCCATCCCTGGCGCGTCAGACTTGCGTAGCGGGTGTTGTCGATGAAGCCATCGATCGCTTCAAGCTCCGGGCGCAGCATCTTGGCCATGCCGAGATAAGCATCGAATTGTTCGGGGATCGGATTGACTTCGAGCATTGCAGAAAACATGGGACTCCTTCGTCTGGTTGAGGATGACTGGCGATGTGGGAAAACATGCAACCGCAGCGATGCAGGTGATCTTGCGGTGCGCCTCGCGAGGGCGACATGGCGAATTCATCGAGTCACCTCAATGAAGAACGTCCGCTCTCGCATACGTGGACATCCACCCGCCGCCGATTGCCTTGCACAGGGCGATCGGTTGCTTGATTGTCGGAGATGGAACGAGGTTCTTGAAGTCCCGGCAGGCCTCGTATTGGGCCATTCCGTGCGCGAATCCTGCCAGGCTCGTCACACACCCCGCCCACACGCCGATCCGGAAATGGTCAATTTCCTCTTGGCCAACAAAGCAAAGCTCACGGACATGGCATGGCGCGAAGGGCCACTTCGTTGCCTCATTGAAAGCGTTCGACGGTGGCCATTTGTGGTCTTCTTTGAGCCAACCGCGCAATGAGCGCGTCACCATGCAGGGCATGACGCCTAGAATTGCGAGGTGTCCGTGACCCACCATGACGCGGTGCCCATGAGGAAGGCGCATCCCGGCTGTATTTACCGTTTGCAAACACATTCAAGTTGAGAATCCAGATGGACAGATTGCGCGAGATGGAGGTATTCGTAGCCATCGTTGACCGGGGCAGTTTTACCGGCGCGTCGGAGAAACTTGGAATGTCGGGCCCGGCGGTCTCGCGCGCACTCAACTCGCTCGAAGCCCGCCTGGGAGTGCAACTGCTCGCGCGCACAACCCGTTCAGTCCGGCCGACGGAGGCGGGCATGTCATATCTCGATGCCTGCCGCAGGGTGCTGGATGCCGTCACGGACGCCGATGCGAATGTCGCCGCTCGCCAGGACAATCCGGTGGGCACACTGACCATCTCGGCTCCGGTGCTGTTCGGACAGCGATTCATCGCGCCGCTGGTGGATGCGTATGCCCGGCACTATCCGGACGTCAGCGTTCACGCAGTGTATGTCGATCGCACCACGCGGCTTCTCGAGGAGGGCATGGATATTGCCATTCGTATCGGCCATCTGGGAGATTCCTCGATATACGCAGTGCCGTTGGGCTTTGTACGGCGTCGAACCTACGCGGCCCCTGCTTATCTCGCGGCGCATGGTGAACCCGTTCATCCCAGGCAGCTTGCCGGTCACCACTGCGTGTCGTTCACGGGCGTGTCGAATCCGCTCGAATGGGTGTTTCATGAAAACGGTCTGAGGCTGCCGGTCCGGGTTCAGCCACGAATGATCGTCAATCTGGCTCCCGCGGCCGTCATGGACGCCGTGGACCGCGTGGGGATCACGCAATTGTTCTCCTACCAGGCGGCTCCCGAGGTGCTCAATGGAAGTCTGCTGCCGATCTTGACCGGATTCGAACCCGAGTCGACTCCGGTAAATTTGCTCCATGTGGAGCGGCGAGGCGCAAGCGGCAAGATTCAGGCCTTCGTGGAGTTCGTGACCGACACTTTGCGCAGAAACGTCCACCTTCAATACGTGGACCGCGCGATGGCTGTCAATGGAACCGCCAGAGTCTTGGATTCGGTCGAATAGGGCGTGATGGTGGGCAAGTCAGATCGCACAGGCAGGCATGTGTGCAATCACGACGACTGAGGTCGCGCGCGGATTTCCGTGAACATGCGTTCGCGGCACCCACGCGTCCTGTCGGGTTCTCTAAACCGGACCTGCCGTTGCGACTGCAACACGGAGTTCCCTGTAGGCGCTCACCAGCGCGTCGAGGGTGAATGTCCGGTTCAGGCCGCTGGGATTCGGCAACACCCATGCGCGAGCGCCGCCGAAGGCTGTCGGTTGCAGACCCCAGTCGATGTCGCGCCTGCCGGACAATGCGCCAAGCGCCATCTTTCCGAGGAAGGCAACGCATTGCGGTGCATATCGTTCGATCTTCCGTTCGAAGCCGGACGCAGCCGCGTCGAACTCCCATTGTGATAGCTCGTCCGCTCGCGCGGTTGGACGCGAGACTACGGTTGTCAGGCCACAACCATACTGCAGGAGCGTGCGGTCGTTTTCAGGAGGAATCTGTTCAGGGGTAAAGCCCGCCAGATGTATGGTCCGCCAGAACCGGTTGCCTCTGCCGGCAAAGTGGCGGCCGGTCGATGCCGCAAGGACGCCCGGGTTTATTCCGCAAAATACCACTGACAAACCCGGTCCGAGGATGTCTGGAAGACATGGAAGTGAATCGGAGAGCGTCATGGATGGTGCGGGCCTGTTCATCAAGTGGATTCGTTCCGCCGAACGGGAACGATGGGCGGCCCGGACGCTCCGAAGGAAGGACTTGAAACCGGTGCCGCGTGTTTCCCCTTCGGAAGGAGGGCCACGTTGGCAGTCTGGGGCACCGCACGGCGGCGCACAAGCGACGAGAGGATCAATTTCAGGTCAAAGGTGACGCGATTCCGGCCAGCGACGATACATTCCACCGCCCTGCCACGCGAGGGCCGCGAAGGGTACCCGCACGGCCCGGCCAACGTCGGCTGGACCTGGAAGCTATCTCACACTTTCCAGTTCTTCGGACTCGACTTGCTCGTCGACACTGCTATAAGCCACCTGCTGTTTGCCTGCGGCACAACGGAATCGCTGGCGATACTGCTTGGGCGTCACGTTGAGCCGCCGGGAGAAAGTCGTTCGCATATGCGTGGCGCTGTGAAAGCCACACTTGAACGCGACCGTCTTGAGAGGAGCGTCTGTCTCCTCGAGCAGCCTCCTCGCGGTGTCGACGCGAACCTGCTCGACAAACGCGGACGGTGTCACCTTTGCATACTTCGCGAAGAGCCGCGAGAAGGTACGCCGGCTGACTGAAACCGCGCTAGCAAGCTGTTCGATCGACAGCGTATCGGTTATGTGCTCGGTCACATATCGGAGCACCTTGCCGACGATCGGGTCCTGGTCCTTCCTGACTCCGAGGTAGGGGCTGTATTGCGATTGCCCGCCTTCCCGCTGGATGTAGACGACCAGACGTTTCGCAACCCGCACGGCAAGCTCGTGCCCCCAGTCTTCCGCCACGAGTGACAGACACAGGTCGATGCCTGCCGTCACCCCGGCAGAGGTGAAGAGGCGTCCGTCGCGAATGAAGATCCTGTCGGGCTGCACAGCGGCCCGGGGAAACTCGTCAGCGAGACGGCCCGCATCCGCCCAGTGGGTCGTCACTTCCTTGCCGTCAAGCAGCCCCGCGTGCGCGAGCACGAACGCTCCGTTGCAAACCGAGCCAAACCGCGCGGCGCCGCGTGCCTGGTCTTGCAACCACCTCAAAAGCTCGCGCCGTGGTTGCGCATCGGGCAACTGCGGTCCTCCTGCAATCAACAGCAGGTCAAATGGAGTATCGAAGTCCGCGTAGCTGTAGGGAACTGAGAGTTGCATCCCGTTCGAGCAGGACACGGTGCCGGCCCGCTGTCCTACGAGAGAGACCTGATATCTCTGATGCTCGGGGAGAAATGTGTTTGCTTCTGCGAATACGTCCAGGGGGCCCGCAACATCCAGCGCCTGCACACCATCGAATATGACAATGCCGACCTTCATGCCCTGACCCCCTCATTGATTGTAAGCACGCTGTCGCTGGCGGCGTCAATTGACGCTTCACCACAACGAACCGAAGAAGCGCGACAGACTCCCGACAACAGGCGGCCGCCGAGCTTAGCGCTACGGCCGCGTTCCGAGTGTGTCGCATCAGGCAAAGGTCATTCGCATTGTTGCCCGAAGATCAAGCCTGAGCGGCGCCCATGCGCAACGTTCTGCACCGGTGCGTAGCACCGCAGCGCGACTTCCAGCGAAGCACATCAGCCTCTTCACCGGCAGCAGCACGGGAACTTCACATCGGGCTGGTGCTCTGGGTTGAACTATAGAAGCGAAGCGGGCCGGGATATAGACGCCGCGCTGACAATCACTTGTTACATGGAGTATCGGTGCATCGGCACGCGACCCTTCAATCCCGGCAGGTGCCCGCGTACACGGGCGTTACCGGCCAGGTGGCCCAAATCCGGTTCCGATTGGCCCGGCACGGCGCCATTTGTGTATTCCGGTTGCCGTGCCTGCCATCTACTCTTCATCTCATCAATGCGGCTGGGAACTCAAGGCTCGGGCGCACCAGGACATCCCGCGTCAGGAAGCCCACATGCGAGTGGTTGGTCATGAGTGGACGGCTTCATGCGCAGGTGTCGTTCGCCGTCGAAAAGTCACTTCCGTCGCTGGACCCTGGTTGCACTCCGGACTGGCCCGGACGAGGCTACAGCCGCCTCACGACTTGTCACGGTCGAAGTTCGGCCCTGACGCCAATCGAGGACAGATTCATCATGCTGATGCAAAAACGTCAAAGCTCCTTCCTGTTCGGTGGAAACGCCCCCTATGTCGAGGAGCAATACGAGCTCTACCTGGCTGACCCGGCGTCGGTTCCGGATGGCTGGCGCGCCTATTTCGATGCGTTGCGCGAAACGCCTGCCAGCGACGGGAGCGACCGCGATGACGAGCCGCACGCCCCCGTCGTTTCCACCTTCGTCGATCTGGGCAAGCGGTCGCCCGCTTCGGCGATGACGCTCGATGACGGTCTTGCGATCGCCCGGAAGCAGGTGGCGGTACAGTCGCTGATTGCCGCGTTCCGCATGGTCGGCACGCGCAAGGCAAAGCTGGACCCGCTGCTGTGGACTTCGCCGCATGCTCCCGTCGAACTCCTGCCGACGTTTTACGGCCTGTCGTCGGCAGACATGTCTACGCGTTTCAGCACGGCCGACACGTTTCTCTTTGAAGACGACGCAACGCTGCGCGAGATCGTCTCGGCGCTCGAGCAGACGTATTGCGGCACGCTGGGCGCCGAGTTCATGCATCTGTCCGATGCCGGCGAGCGGCGCTGGTGGCAGATGCGGCTCGAGTCCACACGAGCGAGGCCTTCGTTTTCGGTAGCGGAGAAACATCGGATCCTCGAACGTCTGACGGCCGCCGAAGGACTGGAGAAGTACCTGCACACGCGCTATGTCGGGCAAAAGCGATTCTCGCTGGAAGGCGCGGAATCGCTGATCGTGCTGCTGGACGAACTCGTCCGCTATGGCGCATCGAAGAAGGTAAGCACGGTGGTGATGGGCATGGCGCACCGCGGACGTCTGAACGTGCTGGTGAACATCGCCGGCAAGCCCCTGCGCGCACTTTTCGACGAGTTCGACGGCAAGAACGGGGATGATCTCCCGGCAGGCGATGTCAAGTACCACAAGGGCTTCAGCAGTGTCACGCAGACGAGCGACGGGCCGGTGGACGTCGTGCTCGCATTCAATCCGTCGCATCTGGAAATCGTAAATCCGGTCGTGCAGGGCATGGCGCGCGCGAAAGGGGAAGTCTCCGGCGCGGGGGACGGCAGTGACGTGCTGCCTGTCGAAATTCACGGCGACGCGGCGATGTCCGGGCAAGGTGTTGTGATGGAGACGTTGAGCCTTTCGTATACCCGCGGGCACGGTACGGGCGGAACCGTTCACATCGTGGTCAACAATCAGATCGGGTTTACGACTTCGGACCCACGCGATACGCGCTCGTCGTTCTACTGCACCGATATCGCGAAGATGATCGAGGCACCGGTTCTGCATGTCAACGCTGACGACCCCGAAGCGGTGGCCATGGCGGTGCGGCTCGCGCTCGACTATCGCACGGCCTTCAGGCGCAGCGTAGTGATCGATCTGGTCTGCTTCCGCAAGCACGGGCATCAGGAACAGGACACGCCCAACGTCACGCAGCCTCTCATGTATCGTTCGATCGCCGGTCACCCGGGCGCGAGGACCGTGTACGCACAACGGCTGATTCAGGAAGGCGCGGTGAGCACCGGACAGGTCGAGGACTACGTGAACGCATGCCGCGACGGCCTCGAACGTGCGCGCGAGAGTGAGGCGCCCGCGGCATCCGGGCGGCAACACGACATACCGGCATGGCCCAAGTTTCTCGAGGACTATTCCGGCCCCGTCATCTATGGCCCTCCGTTGCCCGCGCAGGTGCGTGCACTGGCGCAGCAGATTTCGACCGTTCCGGACGGATATGAACTCCATCCGCTGGTCGGCAAGATGATGGCGGCGCGCCGCGAGATGGCGGCCGGAACGAAGCCGATCGATTGGGGAATGGGCGAACACCTGGCATTCGCCTCGTTGCTTGGTGCGGGGGTCGATGTCCGGTTGAGCGGGCAGGACAGCGCGAGAGGGACGTTCAATCATCGCCACGCCGTGCTGCACAATCAAAAGCGGACGAGCCGGTCGGACGGCGTATACATCCCGCTCGATCACGTCGACAAGGCACGCGGCCGGTTCGCAGTGACGAATTCCATTTTGTCGGAGGCAGCGGTGCTGGCCTTTGAATACGGCTACTCGACGGTGAACCGCAACGCGCTCGTCGTGTGGGAGGCCCAGTTCGGCGACTTCGCGAACGGCGCGCAGGTGGTGATCGACCAGTTCATCGCAGCGGGTGCCGCCAAGTGGGGGCAGTTGAGCGGATTGACCCTGTTCCTTCCGCACGGGCAAGAGGGGCAAGGACCGGAACACGCGTCAGCGCGGCTCGAGCGATACCTGCAACTCTGCGCGCAGGACAACATGCGGGTTTGCCAGCCGACGACGCCCGCGCAGCTGTTTCATTTGCTCAGGATGCAAGCCGCCGTCTTCGATCGCCGGCCGCTCGTCGTGATGACGCCCAAGTCGCTGTTGCGTCATCCGGAAGCGGTAAGCACGCTCGACGATCTGGCGAAGGGCGCATTCCGCGAGATCCTGGGGGACACGCAGGTCGAAGCGTCGCGGGCATCGGGCGTGGAGCGCGTGATCGCCTGTTCGGGCAAGGTCTACTTCGACCTGCTCGCACATCGCCGCACGTCTGGAGGCGCTGATATACCGCTCATCCGTGTCGAGCAGTTGTATCCGTTTCCGTCCCGGCAACTGGCTGCGGAGTTCGCGCGCTATCCGAATCTGAAGACGGTGGTCTGGTGTCAGGAGGAGTCGCGCAACCAGGGTGCGTGGGGCGCCATCGAGCCGCAGTTGCGTGAGATCCTGCCTTCGGCCGCGCAACTGCAGTATGCCGGGTCGCCCGCATCCGCATCGACTGCGCCCGGCTATCACTCGGCACACGCGGCGAGACAGGCGGCGCTGATTTCTGATGCGTTCGCGATGTAATCGCGCCTGCGTATTGCGATGTCGCTCTACGCAGGTTTCAACTGCTCGGGGCGACCGTCCATGTGTGCGGCGGCGCGTTTCATGAATGGCATCTCGTTGGTCCGCCGTCCGGACCGGTGGTGTGATCGAACTGCACGGTGGTGGGCGCGGCCCGCTGCCTGCTCGATGTGCGCGCGCCAGCGTACCCGGTTCCCCGGTCATCGGGTCGGGCGCGAATAACTCCGGGCTCGCGGCCGTTTGCATGCTGTTAATAGCCGTGCGACCGGAGCCGCGTCGCAATGGCTCAAATGCGGCCTATCTTGGCCCATATACAGCCCTCCCGGGGCGTGCGTGCCGCTTCAATCGTTGTCAGAATGGGTGGAACCATTCCTCACGATTCTTCCAGAGGCACATCAAAAAAGTGCTGGGTGGACTGTGCCTTGTACGGAGAACCCGTCGGAGCAATCGTCCATAAGCTGGTACGGAACATACGCTGTTCTCGAGTTGGAAGGGAAATTGCCCCTTGATCTTGGCCGCTGACATTGTCAGCGCCCGTTTCCATGCGAGCCAGCCATGACCCAGAACCCGAACACTGCTTTGGATGCCTTCCTGAAACCGCCGGCTACCGGCGAATCGATGTCGGGTGCTGACATCATCCTGCGCGTACTCAGCGAACAGGGCGTCGATACCCTATTCGGCTATAGCGGCGGCGCGATCCTGCCGACGTACGACGCTGTCTTTCGTTTCAACGAAATGCACGAGGACCATCCCGAGCGCCAGATCAAGCTCGTCGTACCCGCGAATGAACAGGCTGCCGGTTTCATGGCCGCCGGTTATGCGCGCGCCAGCGGAAAAGTTGGCGTATTCATGGTTACGTCCGGTCCGGGGGCGACGAATGCGGTGACGCCGATTGCCGACTGCAACGGTGACTCGGTCCCCGTCGTCCTCATATGCGGACAGGTACCTCGTGCCGCGATCGGCAGTGATGCGTTCCAGGAAGCGCCGGTCTTCAACATCATGTCGGCGTGCGCAAAGCAGGTGTTTCTGGTTACCGACCCGGCGAAGCTGGAACAGACACTGCGGACCGCATTCGAAATCGCTCGCACCGGCCGTCCCGGACCGGTTGTCGTGGATGTGCCGAAGGACATTCAAAACTGGACCGGAACCTACCATGGACAAGGCACATTGGCGTTTCGAGGCTACTCGGACCGTCTTCGAATGGTCGCAAGAGGCGCCCGTCTCGAAGAGGGCAAGCGTGCCGAATTCTTCGATCTGCTGGCGCAAAGCAGGCGCCCCCTGATCTATGCCGGTGGTGGCATCATCACGGCCGGCGCAACGGCTCAACTGCGTCAGTTTTCAGAGCGCTACGGGATCCCCGTGGTGACCACTCTGATGGGCCTTGGCGCAATGTCGGCGAAACACGAGCTGTGGCTGGGCATGCTTGGCATGCACGGCATGGCCTGTGCGAACTACGCAGTGGAGGATTGCGACTTCCTGATCGCGGTGGGTGCGCGATTCGATGATCGTGTTGCCGGTGGTCGCCCTGACGCATTTGCGCCCGGAGCGCGGTACGTCGCGCATATTGACATCGATGAGGCGGAGATCAACAAGGTCAAGCGGGCGCACTGGACGCACGTAGGCGACGCGAAGGATACGCTGCTGTCATTGATGAAGCACGATCCAGCCGGGCAGCGGCCTTTGGACTGGCTCGATCGTATCGGGGAACTGAAGCGGATCTACGGCATGAATTACGACCGGAGCAACCCGGCGATCCAGCCGCAGTTCGTCGTCGAAAAACTCAGTGAAATTACCGGAGGGCGCGCAATCATCTGCACGGGTGTCGGACAGCATCAGATGTGGGCTGCGCAGTTCTTCGACTTCGTCGAGCCTCGAAGCTTCCTTACTTCGGGCAGCATGGGGACGATGGGTTTCGGGCTGCCCGCAGCTATCGGTGCCCAACTGGCGCGACCGGATGCCCTCGTGATCGACATCGATGGTGACGGCAGCATCCGGATGAACGTCGGCGAACTGGAGACGGCAAGCACGTATGGCGTGCCCGTCAAGGTGCTGCTGCTCAACAATCTCGGTGACGGGATGATCCGGCAGTGGCAGCGTCTTTTCTACGAGGGGCGATTGTGCGTGAGCGACAAGTCGCTCCATCGCAAGAATTTCGTCATGGCGGCACAGGCCGACGGGTTCGAGTTTGCCTGCCGCGTCGAAGCAATGAGCGAACTCGAGGACAAGCTCAAGGCGTTCGTGGCATTCGACGGACCGGCTTTCCTCGAAGTCATGGTCGACCAGAACGCCGATGTGTTTCCGATGGTGGGGCCTGGGCAAAGCTACTCGACGATGATTACCGGGCCGTTCATACCGTCCCGATCCGGGCAGACGCCCGAAGGGACGGGCATGGAGCATCGAGCGGCTCCGGATATGTTCTGACCGCACCTCGGGCGCTAACCGCGGAAACTGTCCAGCACGTGCGTTTGGAAGTATGCTGGATGTAGCATTGCGGTTTTCCCAGCGTACCGCTCCCATGTTCTCGACACATGGAGGTTGAGCTTGACGGATAGGCACAGCACGGACAAGGCCTTCGCCGGGTCAATCCCGGAGTTGTATGACACCTGCCTGGTGCCGTTGATCTTCGAACCGTACGCGGTCGACCTTGCGAGCCGGGTCGTGTCGAAGGGTCCGAAGAAAGTGCTCGAGGTTGCGGCGGGAACGGGGGTGCTGACACGTGCACTCTCGACGGCATTGCCTGACAGCACCGCGCTCGTCGCGACGGACTTGAACCAGCCCATGCTCGATCGTGCCCGGACGGTCGGTGCATGCAGGCATGTGGAGTGGCGTCAGGCAGACGCGATGCAGTTGCCGTTCGCAGACGGCCAGTTCGATGTGGTCGTCTGCCAGTTTGGCGTCATGTTTTTTCCCGACAAGCCCGGCGCATTCGCCGAGGCGCGTCGCGTATTGTCGCCAGGCGGCACGTTCATCTTCAACGTGTGGGACCGGATAGAAGAGAACGCATTCGCGCTTGTCGTCACCGACGCCCTGGCTCGCCTCTATCCCGCCACCCCGCCGCGTTTTCTCGCCCGCACTCCGCACGGATACCACGATCGCGAGACTATCGGGCGAGACCTCCGGCTTGGAGGCTTTCTTGCCGAGCCCGCGTTCGAGACCGTCGCGTCACATAGTCGTGCAGACTCCGCCCGCATACCGTCTGTCGCTTACTGCCAGGGAACTCCGTTGCGCAATGAGCTCGAAGCACTCGGCCCCGCCGAACTGGCGCGGGCCACGGACGTTTGCACTGCCGCAATGGCCGGGAAGTTCGGGCCTGGTCGCGTCGACGGAAAGATTCAGGCGCACGTCGTGACGGTCGAGGCCTGAGGGAGCGCGCGATACCGGCTCTCGGCGCACGCGCGCCTGGACTCATCGAAGCGCACTGGCATCGCGATGCTCCTTGGAGACCGGTTGAATCCGCAGCCAGGAACGGGCATTCAAGGCCGGCGCGTAAATTCCAAGGACGCGGTCAGTCTCGAGAAATGCCGCCTCTGCGTCCTTATCCCCGAGTACCTGGCTCGATAGCCACTCTTTTCCTCACGTAATCGCCAAACGCAGTTGTGCGCGCTGCCAAGGACTTGAGCCGAGCCTGCCGCTCGTTGGGATTCCCGCGACTGCTTCGGCCGTGTCAAGCGCGTCGATCGACGGGTGGCCAGTGCCGTCGCAGACCGCGCGCCTTGCCACCGACCCGGTCTCACGCCGGTTTTTCGCCTGAAGCGCATGCGCAATCTCCCAAGTCGCGCGATGCCGTCAAGCACGTTCCACTGTCACAAACTGAGAATAGCTCAAAACGTTTACGGATTTGATCTGAGGTTTATTCATTTTGATGACATACACGCCGACTAGTCTTTGCTCGCCCCCAACCTCGTTGAGAGAAAAATGAACAAGGTCGATCGACGTACATTTCTTACCAGCGCTGTCAAAGCGGCCGGCGCGGCTGCCACCATCAACGCATTGCCGTCCAGTATCGCGCGTGCACTCGCGATTCCGGCCAATGTCAGAACGGGCACCATTCAGGACGTCGAGCACATCGTCGTGCTGATGCAGGAAAACCGTTCCTTCCTGAACTACTTTGGCGCGATGAGCGGCGTGCGCGGCTTTGGCGACCGCCTGGGAATTCCGCTGCAAAGCGGGCAGTCCGTGTGGTCCCAATCGGACGGCACGCGCATCATCAAGCCGTTTCACCTCGACAGCGCCACCGTCAACGCGTTGCGCGTGGCCGGCAATCCGCACAGCTACATGGACGCCCAGGACGCGTGGGGGCAAGGCATGTCCGGCTTCTGGCCGAAGTGGAAGAGCGAACGTTCGATGGGCTACTACCGCCGCGAAGACATCGCGTTCCAGTACGCCCTCGCCGAAGCGTTTACCGCTTGCGACAATTACCACTGCTCGATCACGGGCGGCACCGATCCGAACCGCATCGTCTTCATGTCGGGCTCGAACTACGATCCGGCGACGCGGGAGGCTGGTCAGAACTCCACCGCTGCGAATGCGGAAATCAACAACCTGCGCTGCAGCGTCGGCGGTGCGTTGCCTACGCCGGGCTATGCCTACTCGGGCTCCGCGTTCACGTGGAAGACGTGGATCGAACAACTGCAGGAAAAAGGCGTGAGCTGGCGCCTCTATCAGGACCCGAACAACAACTGGAACGGTCTGATGCACGGAGGTCTTGCGTTCAAGAGCTTTCGCGACTCGCGCCCGGGCGACCCGCTGTACGACAACGGCATGTCGCTGTGGACCATCGATCAGCTGGCGCAACACGTGGCGGGCGAAACGCTGCCGCAAGTGAGCATGATCCTCCCGACACCGGCACAGTCGGAGCATCCGGGCGGCCCGTCGAGCCCCCTGGAAGGCGCCGCGTTCATCGAACAGATTCTGAATGCGCTGACGTCGAACCCGAAGGTGTGGAGCAAGACGATATTCTTTGTCTTCTATGACGAGAATGACGGCTTCTTCGATCATCTTCCTCCGCCTGCCGTGCCCAGCCTCGACGCAAACGGCAACCCGATCGGCAAATCGACGGTGGATGTGACGGGCGAGTATCTGGACACGCAAGGCAACCCCAGCCTGAACGGTCAGAACAGCAGCGGCGTGGTAATGAACGTGCGGCCGTGGGGCCTTGGCCCGCGCCTGCCGGTGTACTGCGTGTCGCCGTGGTCGAAGGGAGGCTGGGTCTGCTCCGAAACGTTCGATCACACGTCGTTTGGCCGTTTCCTCGAAAGGCGCTTCGGCGTTCAGATGCCGGCGGTGAGCCCGTGGCATCGCGCGATCAGCGGCGATCTGACTTCGATATTCGATTTCGAAACGCCGAACGATCCGAAGTTGCCGACGCTGCCCGACACGAGCAACTACAAGGCCGTCATCGCGGACCAGTTGAAGAAGCCGGCCGCCCATGCTCCCGCGACGCCTGCGGCGCTGTTCCAGGAGCCGGGCATGAAGTATTCGCGCGCGCTGCCCTATGAGATTCATGTCGATTCGGCGGTCGATGCGTCGAGCGGCAATCTGACGCTCAAGTTCCGCAATACCGGCCGCAAGGGCGTCGTATTCCACGTCTACGACCGCCTGCATCTGGACCGGATTCCGCGCCGCTATACCGTCGAGGCCGGCAAGTCGCTGAATGACGACTGGGACACGCGCACGTGGGATGCCGGCAAGTATGACCTCGCGATCTACGGCCCGAACGGCTTCGTGCGCATGTTCAAGGGATCGACGATGGCTGGTGGTTCGGCAGCGTTGCCGGAAGTCACGCTGTCATACGATGTATCGCGGCGCGAGATCGTGTTCACGGCTCGCAACGACGGCAAGCGCGACGTCAAGCTGACGGTCACCGCGAATGCTTACCGGACCGGCGGCGCGACGACATTGAACGTACCGCGTCCTCACGTGGTGGAGCATCGGGTGTCGGTCGAGCACAGCGGCAACTGGTACGACTATACGGTCAGTGACGCGTCAAGCGGCTTCGAGCGGCGCTTCGCGGGCCGGATGGAAACCGGCAGACCGTCGGTCACCGACCCGGCGATGGCGACCGAGCTGAATCAGCAGTAAAGACGCGCCGAAAGCGGCCGCCCCCCGTGGCGGCCGCGCCGCAGTGCGCAACCAGTCGCGGCACCTGACGACATCCGTTATCCGCGATTGCCCACGCCATTGTCTTCCGACCATCCCTGCTGTTTCCTGCATACTTCACGATGGGTCCATCTGGATTAAAGTGCGTCGAACCGCAGCGTCGCGGCAGGTCGCCTATTGTGAATCAAAATCGGAAGGTTTCATGAAAGCAAAGCAACGAGGCATTGCGGCACGGCCGATGCCGGCCAGCGCTCGCCGCTCCGCTGTCGCCTCAGCCGTACAGCCGGATACCCGCTCGGGGATTCTCACGCGCATTGAAGGCTTGAGGCCCACGCTCGGGCCAGCCAGTCAAAGGATTGCGGACTTCATCGCTCAGTACTCGCAGGATGTGATCCATATGTCGGTGAGTGACGTCGCCGAGCGTACCGCGTCGAGCGAAGGCAGCGTGATCGCGTTTTGCAAGAGCGTCGGAGCAACCGGCTTCCAGCAACTGAAGATCCTGCTGGCGCAGGAACTCGTGCAGCCGGTGCAGATCATCCACGAAGACCTCGAGCCCGACGACGCGGTGGAGACGGTCGTGCGCAAGCTCTTTCACAGCAATATTCAAACGCTGCATGACACTGCCGCGACCCTCGACATCAAGTCCGTCGAACGCGCGGTCTCGTTGCTGAAGGCGGCGGAGCGCATTGAAATCTATGGCATCGGCAGCGCCGCGCCGATCGCCGAAGACGCCGAGTACCGGATGCTGCGCATCGGCCTGAACGCGAAGGCGGTCGTCGACTCGCACGTGCAGGCGATAAGTGCGTCGCTGGCCGGTCCGAAAGTCGCCACACTGACCGTCTCGCACTCCGGCAGCACCCACGAAACCGTGGACGCGACGCGCCTTGCGCGTGAATCCGGAGCTAGCACGATCTGCATCACCAACGTAGGCAAATCGCCGTTGCGGGCATACGCAGATGTGGTTCTGTGCACGATGGCGCGGGAAACGCGCTTTCGCACGGAAGCGATGACGAGCCGCCTTGCACAGCTGGCGATCGTCGACGTCCTCGTCGCAAGCCTCGCGCTTACCGAGTACGAGAAGTCGGTCGCATCGTTGCGGCATACGTTCGACGTGTTGTCGATCAAACGGTACTGAAGAAGCGGCCGGGTGACCGGCAGAGTCCGGGAGCAAAGAGAAGGGCAACGACCGGCGCGACAGAATCGAAGAGAAAGCTCAGGCTGGTCATTCGGTAGCGAAGGTCGGCCTTCCATCCCTGCTTCGGGGCAGTAGCGGCGACTGTTCCGCGCTCCGGATACCCGGCGGTCGCGCGACCCGCCGCACGCTCATAGCGCAACCCTCAGCGCATCGTCGGCAATCGCGAGCCGGGACGCCATCACCTTCACGACGAACCGGTGCCATTGCTGCGCGGTCATCGGATCGTCGCGTTCCAGCGCCTGCAGGGCTCCGAGCGACAAGCGCCATAGAATCGCGGGCTCGTCGGCGAAGACGTCGGCGCTGCGCGGCCTTTGTGTATAAACCGCCATCTCCCCGACGATCGTACCCGGACCGAACGAGCGCAGCCGCACGGAGCGCCCGTCGGCGAGCGGCAGTGACACCGTCACGCGGCCGCGCTCGACGATGAACATCGCATCGCCGGGCTCGCCGTGCAGAAAGAGCGCCTCGCCCGCGCCGACCTCGCACCTCTCCAGACACGCCCGCAGTCTTTCGAGCGCTTGCGGCGTGAAGTGAAGCGCGAGCGTCGCGTGGAAGTCGGCCTCGCCGGTTCGCTGCGCGCTCGCGTCTGCCGCAAGCTGATGCTCCTCGATCCATTCCAGGCCGGCATCGAGCGTGTCGAACTCGTGTATGCCGAGACTCAACGTGCCCGTACGTGCGAGCAGCTGGCGCGAGCGTGCCGGAAGCGCGGTCAGCACCAGCGCCGCGCCGCGCGACTCGCATTCCTGCTTGAGCTTCATGAAGCACACCGACACCGACGCATCCACACCGTTCGTGGCCCCGAAGTCCAGCACGACATAGCGCACCGGCGTCGACGCGTGACGGTCCAGACGCTCGCGCACGCGATGCAGAATCGAATTGGCGGTGCCGAAGAACAGGAACCCCTGCAGGCATGTTCCGCAGACCTGCATGCCGCGTTCCTGCAGCCGCTGCGCCTCTTCGATAGTGCGCTCGACGTTGGACGTGCGCGTGCTGCCGTCGAACTCCATGCGCACGCAACTCACGCGCCCATACAGCAGCGCGAACGTCACGCACGCGGCAAGCACGCCGGCGACGACGCCCGCGACCACGCCATAGAACGCGATCACGCCGAGGATCAGCGGCACGAGCAGATATTCGTTCCAGTCGAGCTTGCCGTACGCGCCGACGAGCCAGTCCATCAGCAAGCGCAGCCCCATGAAAAGCTGCAGGCCGACGAGCACCGGCAGTGGAAAGAGCGCGACGAGATCCGGTGACACCGCCAGCACCACGAGACACGAGAGTGCCGCGAACACGCCGGCGGCGCGGCTCGTCGCGCCTGCGCGCGCGTTGAGCATCGTGCGGTTGAACGACTGATAGCCGACCATGCCCCCGAGCAGCCCGCTCGCGATGTTCGCGAGGCCGGCCGCGCGCATCTCGCGGTTCATGTCGACGTTCTGGCCCGTCGCCGCGCCGATGGCCGTCGAGTTCATCAGGATCGTGATTGCCGATATCGACGTCACCACGAGCGTCTCCGGCAGATGCGCGCCGATCGCGTGCCAGTCGACGTCGCCCTTGGCGAGCGAGCTCGGCAGGTGCAGCTCGGGAATCTGCAGCCCGTGCACCGGCACATGCTGGAGCAGCAGGCCCATGTTGCGCGCCTCGTCGATGCCGATGCCTGCCGCGTGCAGCAGCAGGTAGAAGAGCACGATGCCGAAGCCGAGCGTGAGCGGGAGCACGGCTACATGCTTCCATGTGCGATGAAGGATGATCGCGAGCGCGCCGACGACGAGCGCCGGCGTCCACGGGAGCCAGTGCAGGTGCGCGAGCAGCGGCAGCGTGTGCCAGCTCGGCGCGTGGCCGGTCACCACGCGAAACGCGCCCGTCAGCAGCAGATAGCCGGTGCCGGCGAGAAAGCCGCCCATCACGGGATAGGGCAGGAACTGCAGTGAACGGCTGCGCTTCGACGAGCCGATCAGGAACAGGATGACGCCGGTCACGATCGAGCACAGCGCGATCGAGATCAGCACGGTCAGCAGGATCGCGGCGGGCGATCCGCCGTTTGCGCGCACGCTGCTCGCAACGCCCGCCGCCACGCCCACGAGGAACGCAGTCGCGTTGCTGTCGGGGCCGCCGATGTTCATGCGCATCGAACTCGTCAGCGAGATGACGAGCGCCGTCACGACGCAACTGACGAGCGCGGTTGGAACTCCGAACTCCGCATAGCGCGCGAGGTCGGCGCTGAAGATCATCGTGCCGAGGCTCATCGCGTAGCAGAGCATGACGAGCGTCGAGATCGTGCCCGCGGAGAGGTCGCCGATCACGCGCGCGACGCGCGCGCCTGCGCGATCGATCTCGGAACCTGCGGTGCCTGGCTTCACGGCGCCCTCCCGGGGAGTGCGGGTGCTTTGCGCTGCGGTGTCGACTGTTTCTGGGGGACTCGGTGAGGGCGCCGCGGGCGCCGGCGGCCTGCGGGTTTCGATCACCGCCGATTCGCCGACGAGTATCCGCCGCGCCGCGCCGGCGTGTCAATTTCCCCGCCAGCGGCCGCGCATACCGCACGCGTGCAGCACGGCCTACACTGTATTGTCACCCGGTGACGAAACGCGCCGTCCGATTCATCTGATGTGACGAGGGAAAGCCCCAAGGCGAAGGCAATGGACATCGGTCAATGGCTCGACGGCCTCGGGCTCGGGCAATACGCGCATGCGTTCGCCGAGAACGACGTCGATCTCCCCCTGCTCGCCCAGCTCACCGATGCCGACCTGAAGGAACTCGGCGTCGCGTCGCTCGGGCATCGCAAGCGCATGCTCGCGGCCATTGCCGGGCGTGGCGCCGCGCTCGCGCCGGTGTCGTCCGCGACCGGTGACAGCGGCGAGCGCCGCCAGGTCACGATCCTCTTCGCCGACCTCTGCGGCTTCACCGCGCTGTCGCGCACGCTCGACGCCGAAGAACTGAGCGACCTGATCGGCCGCTACACGGCGCTGGTCGACGGCATCGTGCTCGGCTTCGGCGGCACCGTCGACAAGCACATCGGCGACGCGGTGATGGCGCTCTTCGGCGCCCCGCGAGCGCACGACACCGACGCACTGCGCGCCGCGCGCGCCGCGCTCGACATCCACGCGGCGCTCGCGAACCTCGCGAGGCTCGCGGCACGCCCGCTCGCCGCGCACATCGGCATTGCGAGCGGCGAGGTGATCGCGGGCACGCAGGGCCGCGCGGGCTTTCGCGACTACACCGTGATCGGCGACTCCGTGAATCTCGCGGCGCGTCTCGTCGATGCCGCCGGTCCCGGAGACACGCTGATCGCGGACGGCGTTCATCGCGCGCTCGGCGAGTCCGTCAGCGCCGACGCACTCGGCGACATGCGCTTCAAGGGCATCGACGCGCCCGTGCGCGTGTGGCGCCTCACCGGCGTCGAGGGCGGGTGCGCGAGCGGCAGCCGCAGCCGCTTCGTCGGGCGCAAGGCGGAACTCGAGCAGTTCAGGGGCATCGCGCGCGCGAGCGTGGCGGCGCTTGCCGGACAGGCCGTCTACGTGCGCGGCGAGGCGGGCATCGGCAAGACGCGGCTCGTCGACGAGATGCGGCGTTTCGCCGAGCCGCTCGGCTTCACGATCCATCGTGGCCGCGTGCTCGACTTCGGCATGGGCAAGGCGCAGGAGCCGGTGCGCGAAATCGTCGGCAGCCTGCTCGGGCTCGCGCCGGCAGCGGGCGACGGCGAGCGGCGCGAGGCAGCGGAGCGCGTGGCGTCCTGCGGCGTCGTCGGGGCGGATCAGCTGATGTTCCTGCACGACCTCCTCGACTTGCCGCAGACAGGCGAATGGCGCACGCTCTATGACGCGATGGACAACGCCGCGCGCAATCGCGGCAAGCGCTCACTCGCTGCGGCGCTCGTGCAGAACGCCTGCCGGAGCGGCCCGGTGATGATCGTCGTCGAGGATCTGCATTGGGCCGATCCGCACATGCTCGGTTTCCTGTCCGCGTTCGCCACGGCGGTCGCCAACGGGCCGGGCCTGCTCGTGATGACCTCGCGCGTCGAGGGCGATCCGCTCGATGCCGCATGGCGTGCGAACTGCCGCGGCACGCCGTTCGTGACGATCGACCTCGGCCCGCTGCGCCGGGACGAGGCGCTCAATCTCGCCGAGAGCTTCATGGATGCGAGCCAGCGCGTCGCGCTTGCGTGCATCGAACGGGCGGACGGCAATCCGCTCTTTCTCGAGCAGCTCCTGCGCAATGCCGGGCAAGGATGCGACGAGGCCGTGCCGGCGTCGATCCAGAGCCTCGTGCTCGCGCGCATGGACCGGCTGCCCGCGCCCGACCGGCAGGCGTTCCAGGCGGCCGCCGTGATCGGCCAGCGCTTCGGGCTCGAACTGTTGCGCAAGCTTGTCGACGCGCCGGACTACGTGTGCGACGGGCTGGTTGCGAACGCGCTGGTGCTGCCCGAAGGCGACGACTTCCTGTTCGCGCATGCACTGATCCAGGAGGGCGCCTATTCGACGCTCTTGCGGGCTCGGCGCCGCGAGCTGCACCGGCGGGCGGCGGACTGGTTCGCGGCGAGCGATCCGGTGCTGTGCGCGCAGCATCTGGACCGCGCGGAAGACGCTCGCGCGCCGCGCGCCTACCTCGATGCGGCGCTGGCGCAGCGCGCCGCGTGGCTGCCCGATGCCGCGCTGCGGCTCATCGCGCGCGGTCTGCAGATTGCACGCGACGATGCCGAACGCCACGTGCTCGCATGCCTGAAAGGAGAATTGCAGCGCGACCTGGGCGACGTCGCCGCATCGATCGATACGTATCGGGCGGCGGTCGCCGGCGCGCCTGACGAAGCGTGCCTGTGCCGCGCGCAACTGGGGCTCGCGGAATGTCTGCGGGTGAGCGAGGGACTGGCGGAGGCGCAGGCGCTGCTCGACGCGGCCCAGCAGGTTGCCGAGCGCCACGGCATGGTGGCCGAACTCGCGCGCCTGCATCATCTGCGCGGCAATATCCTGTTTCCGCTCGGCAGGATCGACGGTTGCCGTGACGAGCACGAACGCGGGCTCGCCCATGCGCGGCGTTCCGGCTCGCCGGAAGCGGAGGCACGCGCGCTCGGCGGTCTTGCCGATGCCGCCTACGCGCAGGGGCGCATGCGCACGGCGTTCGAGCATTTCAGCCGGTGCGTCGCGCTGAGCCGGGAGCACGGGCTGGGGCGCATCGAGGTGGCGAACCGGTCGATGGTCGGCTTCAGCCGCGTGTATCTGAACGAGGCGCGGCAGGCGCGCGAGGACGGCGCGGCGGCGGCGCGGGCCGCGGCGCTCGTCGGCCAGCCGCGCGCGGAGATGCTGGGCGAGACGATGGGCGCATTCGCCGCGCATGAACTGGGCGATGCCGATGAGACGCGCCGGCATCTCGAACGCGAGATGCGGCTGATTCGCCAGCTCGGCGCGCGGCGCTTCGAGGCGCAGAACCTGGAGCTTCAGGCGCGCGTCCTGATCGACGCGAAGGAGCATGCGCGCGCCGCGAGGCTGCTGCGCGACGCGCTCGCGCTATGTCATGAGGTGGGCACGCAGTTCAGCGCTCCGAAGGCGCTCGGCGCGCTCAGCCGTGCCGTCGACGATCCTGACGAACGCAGGCGCCTGCTTGCTGAAGGCGCCGAATTGCTGCGGCAGGGCGCGGTCGGGCACAACCATCTGTGGTTCTATCGCGATGCGATCGAGGCGATGCTTGCGGCCGCCGATGCCGACGGGATACGGCGTTATGCGCAGGCGCTTCAGGACTACACGCGCGCGGAGCCGCTGCCCTGGGCGGAGTTGTTCGCGGCGCGCGGGCGCGTGCTCGCCGATGCAATGCAAGGGCGCGGGAATGAAGCCGCGCGGCGGGAACTCGTGCGGGTGCGCGGGGCGCTCGTGGAGGCGGCGTTTGTCGCGTATTTGCCGGCGGTGGATGAGGCGCTCGCGAGCGCTTTCGGCGCCTCGTAGCGGTCGCCCGGTGCTGGAACCGCCTATTTCTCGTGTGCGTCGCCGATGCACTCCTGCATCACGCCGAGCAGCGCTCGCTTGGCCGCATTGTCGAGGTCCGTGTAGGCGAGCCCGATGCCTGCCCGGTGATCGCTAAGTTCGAGCGGACGCGCCACGACCTTCGGCGGCAGGGCGATGGCCGCCTCGGCCGGGATCATGCCGATGCCCAGGCCCGCCGCGACCAGCGCCAGCATTGTCGTGAATTCACCGAGTTCCTGTGCGATGTCGAGATCGGCGCCCTCGCGTTTCAGTGCGACGAGCATTTCGTCGTGAAAGCCGGGTGCGTAGCGCCGCGCAAGCACGAACGCAGGACAGCCCTGAAGATCGGCGGGCCTGATCGACGGCTGGGCCGCGAGCGGATGGTCGTCGGGGAGCGCGACGACGAAGGGCTCCTTGAGCACCACGCGGATTTCGAGCCCGGATGCGTGGCGACGCGAGCAACCGAAGTCCGGTTGCCGCACCTGCGGCGGACACGGGATTCATCCTCATCGGTATGTAATGCCGCATCTGAGCCGCGGTTCCGTCTTGAAACTGCGCCTAAAGTTTCCGTTCAAACTGCCGATATGCGATGGATGAACAAGAAAACCCCGACAGCGCGTGACGTGCACGACGTTTTTGCTGCATGCGACCAGACCCTCGAACTCATTTGCCGCTTGCGCGGAATCGAGCTGCACGATCTCGACGACAGGCAGGTCAACGAGTTTCTCTTTGCCGCGCTCGATGAGTATCTCGGCTCGGAGGCCATCGTCGGCGAGCTGCTCAACCGCAAGGATTGACCGCGCGTCGCGCAAACGCCGGTGGCGAACACGCTGCGCTGCGCACACGACGCAGCGCAGCGTGTGTGCATGCATGGATTCGATAACGCACACGGTTACGCCGCTGAAGCGGCAATGCCGACGTGAACGCAAGGGAAGGCCATCGCACGACAGCGCGACGGCAGGAATGCTGCGCTGAAGAAGAGCAGGCTCTTCACTCAGCCATGCAAGACGCCTTTCACGGCAAGGGCGTCGCCGTCGAGAGGAGATAACCTTTCCTCTCTCACAGCGCGCCGCTGCAGTCAAAGGATGCGGTTGGACCCGGACATCAATGTCCAGGCTCTTCCACTGTCAGATTGTTGGTCACCGACGTCACTCCGGAGACACTCCCGGCAAGCTTCGCCGCCATGTCTATCTGCGACTGATCGTGAGCCATGCCTACCAGCGTGATCTTGCCGCCACGGGCGATGGCGTGAATGTCAGTAGAATCCAGGCCTTTTTGTTTGTACAACGTCGACTGAACCCGCTTCGCCAACTGCCTGTTTGCCGCTCTCGCAGACGAAGGAGTGGCTGTTGCTGAAGTTCCGGCTGTCTCTTGTGCACCAACAACGGGCACGGTTGAGACAATGGCGCCGATGGCGATCGCTGCGGCAACGTAGGTCTTCATGGATTTCATCTCTTCTCCTTCAGGTGAGGGTAACAAAGCTGGGTGTGAGAGACGCAAAAATCGCTGGTCAGACGCGAGCGAGGCAATAAAAAATGAGCCCCTCGACGTTGATGACCGGCGGCCACGACGTTCGGCAATCGAATTGTAGGCGTTTCCCTCGTCCGATGCACACGTTCAAGCGCGACTGGAACCGCTGGAGAGACCTCTTTGCCGGACAGTGCATGACGGCCATGACACGCGAAGCCTCGACATTCGGACGAACGGTCGCTCTAAAATTGACAGCCGCCGCCGACTTCGGACGGGCTCCAGGAGCTGGCGATGGTTGAAAGTACGGGTTCGCTGCAATCGACAGCAGGACGTTCGCGGCCGCTGGCCGGGCGGGCGAATGCCAGCAACACAGCCCGGCATCGGGCCGCTGCGCCGGAATCGCCGCGCAGGGCAACGACCTTTCCGCCAATGCGGCAACGGCCACCCGAGGGCGGCCGTTGATCACGTGATCACGCATGGCGGATCGAAGATCGGCGCATCGACGTGAGCGCCTAGAGTCGAACAGCGTCAGCAGCGGGACGTCAGTGCGCCTGACGCAGCGTGTGCGCGGCGGCGACCATGTTCCGCAGCGCCGGGATCACTTCCTCCCATGCGCGCGTTTTCAGCCCGCAGTCGGGATTCACCCACAGACGCTCCGGCGGGATGCGCTCCGCTGCCTTCTTCATCAAGTTGACGATGTGTTCCTGAGCAGGAATGTTGGGCGAATGGATGTCGTACACGCCCGGGCCGATCTGGTTCGGGTAGTTGAAATCGTCGAATGCGTCGAGCAGTTCCATGTCGGAGCGCGACGTCTCGATCGTGATCACATCCGCATCCATATCGGCGATCGACGCGATGATGTCGTTGAACTCCGAATAGCACATATGCGTATGGATCTGCGTTTCGTCCCGCACGCCGTTTGCAGTGATGCGGAACGATTCCACCGCCCATTGCAGGTACTCGCTCCATTGCGACCTGCGCAGCGGCAGGCCTTCCCGAAGCGCCGCCTCATCGATCTGGATCACCCGCACGCCGGCTTTTTCGAGGTCGAGCACCTCTTCGCGGATGGCGAGCGCGAGCTGATGACACGACACCGAGCGGGGCTGGTCGTCGCGTACGAACGACCAGTTCAGAATGGTGACGGGGCCTGTCAGCATGCCCTTCATCGGCTTGCTCGTTTGCGACTGCGCATAGCTGGTCCACTCGACGGTCATCGCCTTCGGGCGGCTGATGTCGCCGAACAGGATGGGCGGCTTCACGCAACGCGAACCATAGGACTGTACCCAGCCGGACTGGCTGAACGCGTAGCCATCGAGTTGTTCGCCGAAGTATTCGACCATGTCGTTGCGTTCGGCTTCGCCGTGCACGAGAACGTCGAGTCCCAGCGCTTCCTGTTCCTTCACCGCCCGGGCGATCTCCCGCTCCATTGCCGCCGTGTAGCCCGCCTGATCGAGCTCGCCGCTCCTGAACCGGCTGCGCGCGTGACGGATCTCGCTCGTCTGCGGGAACGAGCCGATCGTGGTTGTCGGGTAGGCGGGCAGTTTCAGAATGGCGGCCTGCTTCTCCGCGCGCTGCGGATAAGCGCTCGCGCGCATTCCCAGCGCAGCGTCGATGCTGGCGACAGCTGCCTTGACGGACGGGTTATGCACGCGCGGCGACACACGGCGGCTTTCGATCGCGGCCGCATTGGCAGCCAGCGCGCCGGAAACCGATGCACGGCCGTTGTTGAGTGCGCCTGCAAGCACAGTCAGCTCGTCGAGCTTTTGCAGCGCAAAGGCAAGCCACGGACGGATTTCAACGTCGAGTTTCTGTTCGTTGTCTAGATCGACGGGCGCGTGCAGCAACGAGCACGATGGCGCGATCCAGAGCCGGTCGCCCAGCGCGCGATGCAGCGGTTCGAGCCATTGCAGCGCCGCGTTCAGATCGGTTTTCCAGATGTTGCGCCCGTTGATCACGCCAACGGACAGTACGGACGACGCAGGCAGTCGCGCCGCGACCTGGGCGACTTCATCGCGCGCATGGCTCGCATCGATGTGGAGGCCGTCGACGGGAAGGCTGCACGCCAGTTCGAGATTCTCCTGCAACGGGCCAAAGTAGGTCGCAAGCAGCAGTTTGACCCTGCGTGTCTCGAGCGCGTCGTACGCGGTGACAAGCGCGTCGCGCCATGCTGCGTCGAGTTCGGTCACGAGCACCGGCTCGTCGATCTGAACCCATTCGACGCCCTGTGCCGTGAAGTAGTCGAGCAGCGCGGCGTACGCGGGAAGAAGGCGCGGCAGCAGCGCGAGCCTGTCGGAGTCGTCCTTCGATTTGCCGAGCCACAGGTACGTCACTGGCCCGATGATGACTGGCTTGACTTCCACGCCGAGCGCGCGGGCTTCCGCGAGCTGTTCGACGAGGCGCGATGCGTCGAGCGAGAAGTGCGTCGCCGCGTCGAACTCCGGGACGATGTAGTGATAGTTCGTGTCGAACCACTTGGTCATCTCGCCCGCCGCGACGCCGCCGCAGCATGCGCTGTGCGCGTCTGCGTCCTGCGCCGACCTGCCTCGCGCGACGCGGAAGTACTTGTCGAGCGGGTCGCCGTGGAAGTCCCGCACACGCCCGGGCAGATTGCCGAGCGTGAAGCTCATGTCGAGCACCTGATCATAGAAGGCGAAGTCGCCAACCGGTGCGAAGTCCAGGCGCGCCTGATCCTTCCAGTGACGCTCGCGAAGCTGCGCGCCCACTTTCTTCAATTCGTCGCGTGACGACTGATTCTTCCAGTAACGCTCGAGTGCGAATTTCAGCTCGCGATTCGCGCCAATGCGCGGAAAACCCAGGTTGTGTGTTGTGACCATCGGATTCATGCCGTCCAGGAAAAGGAGAGTGAAGCGATGATAGAATTTTCGGTGCATGAATAAAAATGGATTAATTTCATGCATCAATTAACTTTGTTCATGGAGGCGCGATGCTCGAGCGTAGTCATCTGCTGGTCGTCAGGGAAGTGGAACGACAGGGTTCCCTGACCGCCGCTGCCGACGCGCTGAATCTCACTCAGTCAGCGCTGAGCCACACCGTGAAGAAGCTGGAGCAGCAACTGGGCACTCAGGTGTGGGCGCGCGAAGGGCGGTCGATGCGTCTCACGCAGGCGGGCCAGTACCTGCTCGGTCTTGCGAACCGGCTGCTGCCGCAGTTCGAGCATGCCGAAGATCGCATGAAACAATATGCGAACGGGGAGAGGGGAACGTTGCGGATCGGAATGGAGTGCCATCCGTGCTACCAGTGGCTGCTCAAGGTCGTCTCGCCCTATCTCGCACGCTGGCCCGACGTCGATGTCGACGTGAAGCAGCGCTTTCAGTTCGGCGGCATCGGTGCGTTGTTCGGCTATGACATCGACGTGCTCGTCACGCCCGATCCGCTGAAAAAGCCGGGCCTGCGATTCCAGCCGGTGTTCGACTATGAACAGGTGCTCGTCGTGGCCGATTCACACGTGCTCGCGGGCGAGTCGTACGTCGTGCCCGAGCATCTTTCGACGGAAGTGCTGATCACATATCCCGTTGAAACTGACCGGCTGGACATCTACACCCGATTCCTGACGCCCGCCAACGTCGTGCCGAAGCGGCACAAGGTGATTGAAACGACGGACATCATGCTCCAGATGGTCGCGAGCGGGCGGGGTGTCGCCGCGCTGCCGAGATGGCTGGCGGAAGACTATGCGGACCGGATGCCGCTTGTGCCTCTGCGGCTTGGCAAGAAGGGAGTGGCAAAGCAGATCTTTCTCGGCACCCGCGAAGCGGACGATGCAATCGACTATCTGGCTGCCTTTGTCGCGCTTGCGCGCGAGGCGGACTGGGGAACAGCCAGGCTCCGCGGCAAGCGCCAATGACGGAATGCAGGGCGCGTCGAGCGCAAGCGCTATCGGTTGCAGGTTGCGAGGCGGGCACTTTCGCGGCTGCTCGATGGCTGCGAGCGCCTCCTTCGGATCGAATGACGAAGGGGCGCTCCGGAGGGCGGTTCATCGGGCTCGCGACTGACGCGCGGCAAGGCGCCCTGGGCCGTCATCGGTGAGCGCGGGCACCCAGCCTACGAATTCGCTTGCCCGGCATTGCGGCAGGAGAACCAGCGCCGCAGCGCCCCGGGTTCCTGCACGGTCTCGGCGACGTCGCGCCACCACCGCTTGCCTCGGTGCGGTGCGGCCAGATCGAGCCGCTCTCCCATGCGTGGCGTCGCGAGCGGAATGCCTCGCACGGCGGCGAGGCCCATCACGCGTTCGAACGGTTCCCGCCAGCCGTGCATCGCCAGATCGAAGGTGCCGTTGTGAACCGGCACCAGCCAGCGGCCGCGCAGATCGAGATGCGCCTGTACGGTTTCGTCGGGCTGCATGTGCACGTATGGCCATTGGGCGTCGTAGGCGCCTGTTTCGAGCAGCGTCACGTCGAATGGACCGAGCCGCTCGCCGATGGTCCTGAAACCGTCGAAGTAGCCCGTGTCGCCGCTGAAGAACACGCGCAGATCGTCATCGACGATGACCCATGACGCCCACAAGGTGCTGTTGCCGTCGAAAAGACCGCGGCCGGAGAAATGCTGGGCAGGTGTCGCCGTGAACGACAGACCGTCGATGTGCACGCCCTCCCACCAGTCGAACTGGCGTACCTTCGACGCATCGATACCCCATTCGATCAGCCGGTCGCCGACGCCCAGCGGCGTCAGAAACACGGCCGTCGTACGGGCGAGTGCGAGGACCGTCTCGCGGTCCAGGTGGTCGTAATGGTCGTGCGACAGGATCACGCCACGCAGCGGAGGCAAGTCGGCGAGCGCGATGGGCGGCGCATGAAAGCGCTTTGGGCCGATCCGGCGAAACGGCGATGCGCGTTCGGCGAAGACCGGGTCGGTCAGCCAGAATTGACCGCGCAGCTTGAGCAGCATGGTCGAATGCCCGAGGCGATACAGGCTGCGCTCAGGCGCGGCGTCGAGCTGCGCACGCGTCAGCGTATCGACGGGAAGGGCGCCTGCCGGGGCGGTGCCGTCCGGTTTCCTGAACAGCACATTCCACGCGATGCGCAAGGTTTTGCCGATTCCTTCGACGGGACGCGGCTTGACGTTGCGAAAGCGCTCGCCATCATGCTGAGCCGACGAGTCGAACAATTCACGGCCGCGTCGCGCGGCGGTCAAGCCCAATGCGCGGCGGATGGAACCGGTGAACGATGTCATGTAAGGCGTCCCGATCTGTAAAGTAGACTGCCAAGTGTAGTTTTTCCGGCAATAAAAGTAAACTGCATGGTGTAAAATCAAAAGATGGATGCCAGTGCCAAACCTCTACGCCAGACGGATCGAAAGCGCGCCGCCGTGATTGCTGCGGCCATCGAGGAATTTCTCGCCGCCGGCTTCGATGCAACCAGCATGGACCGCATCGCGGCCCGCGCGAGCGTCTCGAAGCGTACGGTCTATAACCATTTCCCAAGCAAGGAAGCGCTGTTCACGGCGATCCTGCGGCAACTGTGGGAATCGAGCGACGCCGGAGAGGCGCCGGTTTATTCCGCTCGTCAGCCATTGCGCGAGCAGTTGCTGCAGCTTCTGTCGAAGAAGCTGAATCTCTTGAATGACGAGGCGTTCCTGTCGCTCGCACGCGTTGCGATTGCAGCAGGCATTCATTCGCCGGATCGCGCGCGCGACATGGTGGCCCGCATGGGCGAACGCGAGGAAGACCTGACTGTGTGGATACGTTCGGCCGCTGCCGATGGCCGCCTCAGGACGTCGGACCCGACGTTCGCCTCGCAGCAGTTGCAGGGTCTCGTGAAGGCGTTCGCTTTCTGGCCGCAGGTGACGATGGGACAGCCGCCCCTCAGCAAGGATGAACGAAGACAGGTGGCGGAATCCGCCGCCGATATGTTTCTTGCGCGCTATGCGTGACGGGTGCGCGGCGAGTGCAACGAATGTGATGCCTGTGCGCATCGCCGCGATGTAGTCGAACGCAAGCCGCCCCTCGGGCGGCTTGCGTTCATTGCAAACGAGGCGATGCAGGAGGCCGTGTCAGCTCAACCACTTCATGGCCAGGGTGGCGAACACGATCATGCCCGCGCCTCCGATCCGGGTCGAAATCTGCGCAAACGGCATGAGGCCCATTCTGTTCGACGACGACAGGATCGCGACGTCGCCCGTGCCGCCCAGTCCGCTGTGGCAGGCCGTGATGATCGCGGCTTCCACGGGGTACATCTTGAGCCAAAGCCCCACGAAGAAGCCCGAAATGATCATGGCGATCACCGTGGAGGCGCAGATGATGAAGTATGCCGGCGAGAAGGCGGCAACCAGCTTGTCCCATGAAACGAAGAGCGCTCCCAGCCCGACCAGGATCGCAAACGTGAGATTGGTCGACATGAACTTGTACATCTGATAGGCGCCGACTTCCATCGACTCGGGAATCGCGTGGGCAAGTTTCAGCAGTGCCGCCGCGATGATCATGAGGACCGGGCCAGGAATACCCGTGATCGGTGCGAGCAGTGCGCCAAGAATAAAGAGCGTGCAGCCGAGCAGAAGTCCGAACCCCATCAGCCGCAAATCCAGAGCCGATTCGGCCTTTTGTGCCTTGAGCAGTTCCTGGTCTTCTCCCGTGCGCACCAGCATGCCGTCGCCGCTGTACGAGGCATGCTTTTCGCCGAATCGCTTCAGAATGCCGCTCGCGAGAATCGCCACGACATTGCCGATCAGGGCTGCCGGCACCATCATGGCGATCAGATGACCTTGCGCCGCACCGGTGATCTCCGAATAGCCGATCGAGAGCGGCAGAATTCCTTCGCCGATGCCGCCGCCGAGGATCGGAATGACGATGTAGAAAAATACGTGCTTCGGATCGTAGCCGAACAGCAGTCCGACCAGGATGCCCGCTGCGATGGCGGTTATCGTGCCCACCAGAAGCGGGACGAACATCTTGAGAAAACCCTGGATGAGGATCTTGCGGTTCATCCCGAGAATGCTGCCCGCAACGAGACACGCGATATACAGATACTGAAGATTCGCGGTCTTCATCGTGGTGGTGATGGCCTTGAGCGCCGTATCGTCCATCAGCTTGTAGCCGAGCAGCGCCGACGGAACGAAAAGGCAGAGAATCGCCGGGCCGCCGATGTGCCTGAATAGCGGGATGCGGCGTCCGATTTCGCCCAGCAGCAGCCCGGACAGCATCAGCACCGCAAAGCCTCCGATCATGTCGTTGGGAAGCTTCTTCGTGATGATGGCGAGGATCGTGACGAGCGCCACTGCAACGAACATCGGGAGAGGCATTCCCCCGACCGTGAAGTTTGACAGCGTAGTTTGCCGTCCGAGCGGCGTAGCGCTCGCGTGCGTCGACGTACTTTCCATTTCATGTCTCCTGAGGGGAATCGTTCATGTGCGTGCTCTCCCGGCGGCCCGGCCGGACTCTGCCGGCTCCGGGCCGCGGCGCACTAGAGGCGGGACGCTCTTGCGTCTCTTCTTACGCGGCGCGTTGCTGTTTCGGAAGGTCGATCTTCATCCACGGGTGATCGGCGTAGTGGCGGGCTTCGTATGCGCCGATGGCGTCGGCATCGCTCAACGTCATTTCGATCATGTCGAGGCCTTCGACGAACATGCGCTTTTGTCGCGCAGGCAAATCGAACGGGTATTCGGCGCCGTCCGCTGTCACCACACGCTGGCGTTCGACGTCGATCGTCAACTGGCTCTTTGCGGGGTCGCTGACGAGATCGATCAGCGCCGCGACGATCGATGCATCGAGCGTCACGAGCAGCAGGCGGTTGTTGAGCGCGTTGAAGTAGAAGATTTCGCCGAAACTCGGCGCGATCACCGCTTCGAAGCCAGCCTGCTGCAAACCCCAGACGGCGTGCTCGCGGCTGGAACCGCATCCGAAGTTCGCGCCGGTGATGAGCATGCGGGCGCCGCGATAGGCTGGCTGGTTCAATACGAAGTCCTGCCTCGGCGAGCCGGATGCGTCCGTGCGAAGGTCGTACAGGACGCCGCGTGCCAGTCCCGACTTGTCGATGCCGAAGAGGAACTGCTTCGGCATGATCTGGTCCGTGTCCAGGTTGTTGAGGGGCAGGGGAGCCGCGGTTCCCGCGACGATTTCGTGCCTAGACATGTTTGATCTCCTTGCGTACATCGACGATGCGTCCGGCCAGGGCGGCGGCTGCGGCCATCGCGGGGCTCATCAGATGGGTTCGTGCGCCACGTCCCTGGCGGCCTTCGAAGTTGCGATTGGTCGTGGATGCGCAGCGCTGGCCCGGCTGAAGGATGTCGTCGTTCATCGCGAGACACATCGAGCAGCCGGGCTGGCGCCACTCGAAGCCCGCTTCGATCAGCGTGTTCGCGATGCCTTCGCGCTCGGCCTGCTCGCGGACCATGCCGGAGCCCGGCACCACCATCGCGCGCACGGACGGCGCAACCTTGCGCCCTCGCACGACGTCGGCAACGGCTCGCAGGTCTTCAATGCGCGCGTTCGTGCAGGAGCCGATGAAGACGTGATCGATGGCAAGGCCGTCGATCGCTTCGCCCGCGTCGAGTCCCATGTAGCTCAGCGCCTTCGAGGCGTTGTGGCGCTCGAGCGGTTCGCTCGACAACGCCGGGATGCGATCGGTAATCGAAATCGCCTGGTCCGGGCTCGTGCCCCACGTCACGAAAGGCGCGACTGCACTGGCGTCGAAGCGGTGCGTGACGTCGAAGGCCGCATCGGCATCGGACCTGAGCTGCTTCCATTGCGCGGCGGCCGCGACGATATCGGCCTGCGGCAAGTCCTTGATTCGCCCGGAAACGTAGCTGATCGTCGTGTCGTCCGGCGCGATCAGCGCGCCCCGCGCGCCGGCTTCGACCGTCATGTTGCACAACGTCATGCGCGCTTCCGCCGTCAGCGCCGCGATCGCCGGGCCGCTGTATTCGACCGCGTATCCGCGTGCACCCTGCGCGCCGATCTTCGAGATGATGTAGAGCACGAGGTCCTTCGACGTCGTGCCTTCGGCAAGCGCGCCATCGACGTGGATGCGCATGTCCCGCGCGACCTTGTAGACGAGCGTCTGCGTCGCGAGAACGTGTTCCACTTCCGAGGTGCCTATGCCGAAACCCAGCGCGCCGAGCGCGCCGTAGGTCGTCGTGTGGCTGTCGCCGCACAGCACGACCATGCCCGGACGGATCAGCCCGATCTCGGGCGCGACGACATGTTCGATACCCTGCTCGCGATCCGTGACGTCGAACAGGTGAGTGCCGTGCTTCTGGCAATTGCGCGTGAAGTTGGCGGCCTGGTTCGCGGCCGCATCGATCATGATCGTGCGCTTGTCGACGGCAACCGGGTGCGTCGGGATCACATGGTCGACGATGCCCATCTGCTTCTCGGGACAGCGCACGGACAGGTTTTTTTCGGCGAGCCCGGCAAAGGCCTGCGGGCTCGTGTACTCGTTCATGATGTGCAGGTCGGCATACAGCGCGACGTGCTGTTCATCGATCCGGAAAACCGTATGGCTTCCCACGATCTTCTGATAAAGCGTCTGTGCCATCGTCTCTCTCCGAACGGGCTGTCTTTGACGACCGGGACCCAGCCGTTTGAAGGAGTGTAATTCGGTAGCGATAGCGATAAAATGCAGACTCCTTTAACCTACTCTTCAGTTTGATTTAACAATGGACTCGATCGCCGACCTGGAATTCTTCGCGCGACTGGTCACGCAGGGAAGCCTCTCTGCGCTCGCGCGGGAGTTGGGCGTCACGCCGCCTGCCATCAGCGCGCGACTGAGCCAGCTGGAGCGGCGGCTGGGGGTGAAGCTGCTCAACCGCACCACGCGCCGGTTGGCCATGACGCAAGAGGGAGAGCTTTATCTGGGGACGGGGTCGAAGCTGCTGGAGCAGGTGCAGGAACTGGAGCGGATGGTTTCCAGCAGCCGCGAACTGCCGCGTGGCCTGCTGAAGGTGAACGCGACGTTCGGGTTCGGGCGCCGTCACATCGTCCCGGCGCTCTCCGAGTTTCGACGGCAGTATCCCGACGTGGAAGTGCAGCTCGACCTGACTGATCGCCCGATGAACCTCGCCGAATTCGCGTTCGATGTCGGCATTCGTTTCGGCGAGTTGCCGGATCAGCGCGTCGTGGGGAGGAAGCTCGCCACGAACCGGCGTTTCGTGTGCGCATCACCGGCCTACCTCGAACAGCACGGCATTCCCGGGCTCCCCGATGATCTGAGAAGCCACCGCTGCCTCGTCCTGAGAGAGAACGACACCGCATACGGCACATGGCACTTCACAAAGGGCAAGCGGCACGAACTCGTGAAAGTTCACGGCACGATGAGCAGCAACGACGGGGAGGCGACGTTACGCTGGGCGCTGGACGGGCATGGCGTGCTCGTGCGTTCGGAATGGGACGTCCAGTCGTATATCGACGCGGGGACGCTCGCGCGTGTGCTACCGGATTGGTCGCTTCCCTCCGCCGACATTTATGCGATCTATCCCGAGCGGCTCAATCTGTCAGCGAAGGTGCGCGTGTTCATCGATTTCCTTGACGCGTATCTCAAGCGGCCGTCGCAGGTGCGTGCATAGATCGCTGGCCACCTCGGGAGATGGGCTCATCGGGTGTGCTGGTCAACGCCGTGGTTCCTTGCATCGAGATGGCGCCGTGGACATTTTGAGTGCGCGCCTTGTATCGGAACGCGTGCGAGCGGTAGTGCCATTGAGAGGCGGCACCGTCTGACCCTTCTCGCAGAGCCGGCGCTCCGTTGCGCCCGGTTTTCGCGGCCGCCCCGATCCCCGGCGATGACGCAGACGCTGTCGGGCGTTCGACGGCCTGAAGCACATCGCGCGCGGACACGCTTTTGTGCAGAGGGGCTGCTTCAAACCGGGCAGCGGCCGTTGACGTCCATCGAACGGCGGGAGGCTGCGAGGGCGAGTGCGGAACGGAAGGGGTGTGCCGAAACATTCCCGACAGGCCAATGTAGCCAGCACTATGATTAATGCAGAGTGCCCGGCGAGACGGGTCCGGCTACGTCGCGCACCGCGATTTCATTCCGGACCACGGCGACCATTGGTCAAGAAGAACCACGCACATGGCGTAAGCCTCTGAGGAGACAACCATGCACACCGGTACCAGAGCGATGGAGAAAGCAGAACGGACTGCAACGAGAGCGGTGAGGAAGGACGTCCCCGCTTCTTTTGTCTCCCGCGCGACTCGAATCGGTGTCGGCCGGGCGTTGCGGGATAGTGTTCCCCGTGCCAGTCACGCCCGATGGACACCTTCCACCGATCACCGCGACCCCATCGACCTTCTCGAAAAATCGAACAAGAACCGATTGCAGGAACTGGTTCCGATCCGGTATGGCCGCATGCTGCGCAGCCCGTTCACGTTCCTGCGCGGATCGGCGGCGCTGATGGCCTACGATCTCGCCACCACGCCGAATACCGCTGTCACGGTGCAAGCCTGCGGGGACTGCCACCTGTTGAACTTCGGGTTGTTCGCCACCCCGGAGCGCAACCTCGTCTTCGATCTGAACGACTTTGATGAAACGCTGCCGGCCCCCTGGGAATGGGATCTCAAACGGCTTGCCGTAAGTTTCGTGATCGCCGGGAGAGACAGCAACCTGTCGGACGTGGACGCGCGTGAGGCCGCTGTTGATTGCGTGCGGGCCTATCGCGAGAGTCTACGTAAGTATTCCAGGATGAATCCTCTGGAAGTCTGGTACGACCGGCTGGATATGGAAACGATCATTGCGATGGCTCCCGATGAAAAGGCACGAAAAATACGGGAGCAATATTCAAAAAAAGCCCGCGAGCGTGTGCTCGAAAACCTCTTTCCGAAGATTGCCGGTGCGGTGGCCGGCCGGCACCGCATAATCGATCAGCCCCCCATCATCTTCCATGTCGCTGCGCGGGATTTCGACGAACGGGTCAGGGAGGGTCTGGCCGATTATCGTGAGTCGCTTTCAGACGAGCGCCGCGTCCTTCTGGATCGCTATCGCCTGGAAGACTTTGCCCTGAAGGTGGTTGGCATTGGCAGCGTCGGGACCCGCTGCTACATCGCGCTGTTATTCGACGAAATGAATCATCCCCTGATTCTCCAGTTCAAGGAGGCGGGTCGCTCGGTCCTCGAACCCTACGCCGGAAAGAGCCGATACGATCTGCAGGGGCAGCGGGTCGTCATGGGGCAGCGGTTGATGCAGTCTTCCAGCGACATCTTCCTGGGATGGGCACGCGGCCGGCGAGGCTATGACTTCTTCGTGCGACAGTTGCGGGACATGAAATTCTCCCTCCCCATCGAGGGAGCTTCAGCCGTGCAACTCAAGCGGTATGCCGAACTCTGCGGCTGGACCCTGGCCCGAGCCCATGCAAAATCAGGGGACGCCGCGACCATCAGTGGCTACCTGGGCAAGAGTGACACCTTCGATGAGGCGATCGGGGCGTTTTCCGTCGCGTACGCGGACCAGACGGAGCGGGACCACGCGGCTTTGGTGAAGGCGGTTCGCGACGGACGGGTGGAGGCGCTCGTCGAAGAATAGGTCCCGTGCAGCATGGATGCGGTCGGGCGCTTTCCCGTGGACACCGTTTCTTCGCGGCATCCCGGTCCCGACCGCACGCCGATGGTCTGACTCAAGCTCGTTCGGAGATCCCCGAGCGGGCATTGGCTGCGCCTGTGTAAAAACGCGCTGAACCCCTAAGCCGAATGGATTCATTCGGCTCGGGTGACCGGATGAAGCGATCCGTGGAAGGCGAAGACCGCAAGCACGTGATGCCGCTTCCAGAATGCCTCGACGATTGGGTCGCAAAGGACACTCTGGTCAGGATCATCGCCACGTTCGCTGAAGAACTCCAACTGGGCCCGCAAGAACCTGCTCGGCCGACCTGTGGCGGTCCGTTTTCTGCGTGTCATTGGCGCGAAATGCGCCAGCAACTCCTTCTTCAAAGCACTACGTGCCGGATGGAGAGGCTGCGATAGATACCGTTTCTACCCGCGGATCTGCGCCACGCACCGCATGGAGGCTACCGCGCGCTACCGCATCAGCGGCCCGTGTTCGACGGCGCGGCGACCGCGCTGGCTGGCTGACGATCGGTCGCAATACGCTGCTGCGCCCATTCGGCGACGAACAGTCCCACCGTGATGAAGGCCGCGCCGACGAGGCCGAGGGCATGACGGTCGAACCAGGTGATGGCCGCTCCACCGATGAGCCCGGACATCGACACGCCGGTATAGATGGCGGCCGAGTTCAGTCCCAGCAGCAGCGGCGCAGCGGCGGGCGTGATGCTGATCAGGCGGTGCTGCTGAGGCACGAGCAGACCCCAGCCGCACAGACCCCAGACGATGAGCGCAGGCACGGCGGTCGCGAGCGAGGCCGAGGTCCAGGGCAACAGCACGAAGTCCAGCGCGACGAGGGCGATGGCCGCGTTGATGATGCGGCGGCTGCCGTAGCGGTCGGTCAGCCGGCCTGCGGCCAGGTTGCCGACCGTCGCGGCCACGCCCCAGAGCAGCAGCAGCGCGGCCAGCATGCGCGCGCTGCCGCCGGTGGCGCGGTCGAAGCTCGAGCCGATGAAGGTGTAGACCAGGAAGAGCCCCGAATACACCAGCCACGTGGTTAACAGTGTCAGCAGCACGCGCGCATCGCCGAGCGGCGCGAGGCGGCGCGCGAGGCTGACGGGCGGCGGCGTCGGGATGTGGGGCAGGCGCCAGGCCACACCCGCCGCGGCCAGCGTGCCGACGGCGGCGACGAACCACATCGTCGCGCGCCAGTCCAGCCAGCCTCCGATGAAGGTGCCCAGCGGCGCGCCGAGCGCCGTGGCGCTGGACAGACCGGCGACGATGATGGCGAGCGCCCGGCCCCGCTGCTCGGGCGGCACGAGCGACGCACCGCTGGCCGTCGCCGTCGGGCTGAACATGGCCGCGCCCAGCCCGGCCAGCACGCGGCTCGCCAGCACGAGCTCGATGCCCGGTGCCAACGCGGTCACGACATTGCCGAGCACGAAAACCGCGAGGCCGGTGAGCAGCAGCCGTTTGCGCGGCCAGCGCGCGGCCGCCGCAGCGATGACCGGCGACAGCAGCGCATAACTCAGCGCGTAGAGCGTGACCATTTGCCCGGCCAGCGCGACGGACACGCCGAGCGAGGCGGATACCTGGGGCAGCACGCCGGCGACGACGAAGCTGTCGGTGCCAATTGCGAACATGCCGCTGGCCAGAACGAGGAGGCGTTTATCCATGTAGAGATCCTTCACGGCACCAGGCCGCTTGCGGGTGCATCGGCCCGATAAGTTGTTTGATGCAACTTACGATAGCCGATTAAGTTGCGTGACGCAACTTTCTTGACTAAAATGCCCGCATGCACCGTAAAACTTTTGACGGCATGAACTGCTCGATTGCACGCGCGCTCGACGAGGTCGGCGAGTGGTGGAGCCTGCTCGTCGTGCGCGAGTGCACGCTGGGTACGACGCGCTTCGACGATTTCCAGCGTCGCCTGGGCATCGCGCGCAACGTGCTGACCGCGCGGTTGAACCGCCTTGTCGAGCATGGCGTGCTGGTCAAGGTGCTGGCCGAGGGCAGCGAGAGGCGCAGCGAATACCGGCTGACGGAAAAGGGCGAAGCGCTCTATCCGGCGCTCGTCGCGCTGATGCAATGGGGCGACAAATGGTGCGGGCACGAAGCGCCGCTACGGGTTGTCGAGCGCAGCAGCGGCTTGCCCGTCGAACCCGTAAGCCTGCGCGTGGGTGAGCGCACGCTTGGGCTGCGCGACGTGCGTCTCGAACCGGGCCAGGGCGCGACGGAAACGACGGTCGATACCCTCAAGGCCCGCAACAGAGCCATCCTCGGGGTGGATTGAGCCACCGTCTTGCCGATGAGGCCGGATGGCGCGAACGCCGATGCGTTTCTCCCAGCCAGCCGGGCCCGGCGTGTGCGGCAGGCGGTACCCTCCGCTGACGTTTCGCGGGAACAGCCGATATGCTCGATCGTTAAGCGTCAGACGGGCCGAAAATCGTCGTGAACCGCTGACTCAGGAACGTCACGAACGTGCGGATCGTCACCGAACTCTGCCGATGATGCGGATACACGGCATACAGCGTAAGCGGCGGCGGCACGTGGGGCTCCAGAACGGACACGAGCGCTCCCCGCTGCAAGGCGTCGTGAACGATGAATTCCGGCAGCAGCGCAATGCCCAGTCCCGCGACTGCCGCATCGCGGATCACTTCTCCGTTGTTCGCCCGCAGTGGACCGCGCACATTGAACGTCTTGGGCACGCCATCCACGATGAACTCCCAACCCGCGCGCGCTTCCTCCCCGTACAAGAGGCACGCATGCCGCTGCAGATCGGCCGGCTCCGCGGGTGCGCCCCGCCTGCGCCTGTAGCCCGGACTGCAGCATGCGACCATGCGAAACACCGCCAGCCGGTGCGCAATCAGCGTGGAATCGGCCAGCGTGCCGATGCGCAGTGCCATGTCGAAGCCCTCGCCAACGATATCCACCCAGCGGTCGCTCAGTTCCACGTCGAAGTGGACATCGGGATTCACCTGCACGAAACCCGCCACGAGCGGCGACAGATGAACCATGCCGAACGACATCGGCGCGCTCACTTTCAGCAGGCCGCGCGGCTCGGCACGTCTTGACGACATCGCCTGCTCGGCGTCGGCGACCTCGCCCAATATGCGCCGCGCGCGTTCGCATAGCTCGTAGCCGAGATCCGTGACCGCAAGCTTTCTCGTGTTGCGCACCAGGAGACGCACGCCGAGCGAGGCCTCGAGCGCCATCACGCGTCGGCTCACGAACTGCTTCGACAGTTGCAGCTTGTTGGCCGCCGCCGTGAAGTTGCCTGCCTCCACGGTCGCGACGAAGATCCGCATATCGTCCAGTTGCACGATTGTCCACCTATATGTGACAGTGATTCCTGTTTTGTAGCGATTATAGTCGCTTGAGTTGACCTACACTTGGCATCAATGAAGCGGGGAAGTGACGGAGTCCTTCTGCCGCCCGATCGATTCCAGGGAGATCACCATGCTCGAAATCACACCCGCAAGCCAACGCGGCCGTGCCGAACACGGCTGGCTCAGTTCGCGTCATACGTTCTCGTTCGCGAATTACTTCGACCCGAAGCAAGTCGGCTTTTCCGACCTGCTGGTGATCAATGACGACCGTGTGGCGCCGGGCCGCGGTTTCGGCAAGCATCCGCACCGCGACATGGAAATCTTTTCTTATGTGCTCGAAGGCGCGCTGGAGCATCAGGATTCGATGGGCACGGGCTCCGTCATCCGTCCCGGCGACGTTCAGCTGATGAGCGCCGGCACCGGTGTCGCGCATAGCGAGTACAACCATTCGCGTGTCGATCCCGTGCACTTCCTGCAAATCTGGATCGGGCCTTCGCTGAAGGGCACATCGCCGCGCTATCAGCAAATGCACATTGGCGCCGAAGAAAAGCGCGGCACGCTGCGCCTCCTGCTTTCGCCCGACGGCGCGCACGAGTCGCTCGTCCTTCAGCAGGACGCACGCGTGTATGCCGGCCTGTTCGACGGAAGCGAAAGCGCACGTCTTGAGGTGGACAGCGGCCGGCACGCCTACGTGCATGTTGCGCGCGGCGACGTTACCGTGAACGGCATCCGGCTCGGCGAAGGCGACGGCACAAGGGTGCGCGGCGAAGAGGCCCTCACGTTCGCAGACGGTCACGATGCGGAAGTGCTGGTCTTCGATCTGCGCGGCAACGAAGTGTCGAGCGAATGGGCCTGAGTAACGGCCCGGGCCACTGATAGGCAGTTTCAAATTCGCCCCGACTCGACGAGCGGGGCTCAACCAGCAGGAGGAAGAGATGGCGAAGGTACTGGTCTTGTATTACTCGATGTACGGACACATCGAAACGATGGCCAACGCGGTGGCCGATGGCGCTCGCGGCGTGGCCGGCACGGAGGTGACGCTCAAGCGGGTGCCTGAAACGATTCCTGACGAGCAGGCCAAAGCATACGGCGTCAAGCTAAGCCAGCCAGCGGACGTCGCCACGCCGGACGAACTCGGGGAGTATGACGCGATCATCTTCGGAACGCCCACGCGATTCGGCAACATGGCGGGCCAGATGCGCACCTTTCTCGACCAGACCGGCGGCCTATGGATGAAAGGCGCTCTCGTCGGCAAGATCGGCAGCGTGTTTGCGTCGACGGGCACGCAGCACGGCGGACAGGAAACCACGATCACCTCGTTTCATTCGACGCTCCTGCACCAGGGCATGGTGATCGTGGGCGTGCCGTACGCGTGCAGCGGGCTGACCAACATGAACGAAATCACGGGCGGCACGCCTTATGGCGCCACCACGCTCGCGGGCGCGGACGGCAGCCGGCAACCGTCGGCTAACGAACTCGATATCGCCCGGTATCAAGGCAAGCACGTCGCCGAACTGGCGGCGCGGCTCTTCCGTTGAGCGCTGCATAATCCAGAGGAAGATGCCGGGTGCGTCTGCGCGACGAAAGAAGCGCGCCTCGCCGCAGGCATCTCACACGACTCCACGATCGAACATCCGGTGAAAACGACCATGCGATACATCTCTCTCGAGCAGCGCAAAGACGAACTCCTGCTGGTAGCCCGCGTGCTGCTGATGGTTCTGTTTGTCTATTTCGGCTGGCAAAAGCTGACCGGCTTCTCCGGTACGGTCGCCTATATGACATCAACAGGGGCGCCTGCGCCGACGCTCTCCGCAATCATCGCTGTCGTGATGGAGTTCGGCGTGGGCGTTGCGATCGTCGTGGGTTTTTACACCCGTCCGCTCGCGCTGCTGCTTGCGCTCTATACCCTCGGCACGGCATTGATCGGCCATCACTTCTGGACCATGACGGGCATGGAGCAGTACGCGAACATGATCAACTTCTACAAGAACATCAGCATCATCGGCGGCCTGCTTCTTCTGTGCGCGACAGGTCCCGGGAAATACTCGTTCGACAGGAAATAGTGGTGTAGCGCGGGCATGCAGACGATGCGCGACTCGGCCTGACCCAGGTGCGATTCGTGCATCGATCTCATGCTCTCCTGTTGGCGGAGGCATCATTCAACAGCGGTTGTTCATTCCGCCAGTTCAACGCAAGACCGCGTTTGGCTCTCACCGTATCCAAACGCCTCGATCCGCTAACGCAACGACATTCGGCACCGTCCACTCGCGCGCAACGCATGTCGTGGATTGCACGGTCAATCGTCCTTGTGATCGGCGATCCACTCAGTAAAGCGCGAGACCTTTTCCAGATGCGCGACGCAGTCGGGATAGACGAAATAGTATTTCTGCCCCGTCGTCATCACGATATCGAACGGCGTCGTCAGACGCCTTGCCGCCAGATCCTCGCTGGCGAGCACGGCGTCACCCATGGCAACGCCAAAACCCTGCGCAGCCGCATTCACCGCCAGGTCGAGCGATTCGAAGCTTTGTCCGAGGCTTGCATCCACCCCCTCGACGCTGGCGTAGTCCAGCCACATTCGCCAGTCACGATGATCGCGTGTCGGATGAAGCAGCGTGTGCCGTGCGAGGTCGGACGCGGACGACAGCGGCACGGTGCTCAATAGCTCCGGCGCGCACAGAGGGGTCAGGCGCTCTTCGAACAACGGGATCGAATGGACGTCCGCGCCGGGCGATTGGCCGTAGATGATCGCGGCATCGAACGGTTCACTCTGGAAGTCGACGCTGTGATCCCATGTCGTCGTGATCTGCAACTGCACATCGGTGCATTCGGCCTGAAAGCGCATGATCTTCGGCACGATCCAGCGCATCACGCACGTGGGCACCTTGAGCGCGAGATCGGTACGCGTGCGCGTGAGCCGGCGTGATACTTCCTCGATACGTGCAAAGCACTCCTTTACCGTCGGCAGCAGCGATTCGCCTTCGACCGTCAGCCTGAGTCCCTTCGCGAGACGCGTGAAGAGAGCGAAGCCGTAATACTCCTCGAGTGACTGGATCTGGCGGCTGACGGCGCCCTGCGTGATGCAGAGCTGCTCCGCCGCACGCGTGAAACTGCGATGGCGAGCGACGACCTCGAATGTCTGCAATGCATTGAGCGGGGGTAAACGGTGCATCGGACAACTGTACCGTGGCCGCCGCGCGGGCGCGATGAGTACTTCTCCCGAGTCCGGCCATGCGCGCAAGTCATGCGGTTCATGCAAAAAGATCGATTGCCCGGCCGTCGTCCGATCGCAAGAATGCGTCCACAGGTAATGCAAAGCGAGCCGCGACATGGTTCGTTCGCCATCGAGCGCTGATGCTCGCGGGAACGAGCGTGGACGGCTGGAACGCAGGTGAACCCATCCAGAGTCATGCGAACAATGAAACTACCCGAGACGACGAGCGCATTCGCCGGCAGCACGAGCAGGGCAGAGCCGGGGCGCGAATTGCAGCCCCCGATGGCGCACGGCGCCGGTGACGGCACACCGCACGCCACGTGTGGCGAGGCCCTCGTCACCCTGCTCGAAGGTTACGGCGTCGATCACGTCTTCGGCATTCCGGGCGTGCATACGGTGGAGCTGTACCGGGGACTCGCGGCGTCCCGCATCCGCCACGTTACGCCGCGGCATGAGCAGGGCGCGGGATTCATGGCCGACGGCTACGCACGCGTGACGGGCAAGCCCGGCGTGTGCTTCGTGATTACCGGCCCGGGCTTGACGAACATCGCGACGGCGATGGCGCAAGCCTATGCCGATTCGATCCCGATGCTGGTCATCTCCAGTGTCAATGCGCGGCGTCAGCTGGGAAGCGGTGACGGCCGCCTTCACGAGCTGCCCTCTCAACAGGCCGTGTTTGCCGGCCTGAGCGCGTTCTCCCACACGCTGCTGAGCGCGGACGAACTGCCGCAGGTGCTTGCGCGAGCGTTCGCTGTGTTCGGGAGCGCGCGGCCGCGGCCCGTGCATATCGAGATTCCGCTCGACGTGATCGTTGAGCCGGCACACGGAATGTCGCTCGTGCCGGTGGCGGCGCCGGCGAGGCCGTCGGCGCATCCGCAGGCCATCGCGGAGGCGGCGGACTGGCTTGCGGAAGCCGAGCGGCCGGTGATCCTCGTCGGCGGCGGCGCGGTGGACGCCGCTACGGAATTGCTGGAGCTTGCCGAGTACCTGCAGGCTCCGGTGACGCTGACGATCAACGCCAAGGGTCTGCTGCCGTGCGGCCACCCCTTGCTGGTGGGTTCGACCCAGTCGCTTCCGCCGACGCGCGCGCTGGTGGCCGATGCCGACGTCGTGCTCGCGGTCGGCACCGAGCTGGGAGAAACCGACTATGACACCGTCTTCGACGGCGGCTTTGCGATCAAGGGCAAACTCATCCGGATCGATATCGATGCGCAGCAGTTGATGCGCAATTTCCAGCCCGATCTCTCGATCGTCGCCGATGCGAAGCAGGCAATGGGCAGCCTCGCGTTGCGATTGCACGAGCGTGGGTCGTCAAAGTCCCGCTCAACGTGGGGCGCAGCGCGGGTCGCTCAGGTGCGCGGCGCGCTCGACGCCGGCTACGACGCGCCGACCCGTTCACAGAGACGACTGGTCGAGCAGATCGCTGCCGCGCTGCCCGGCGTGATCATCGCCGGCGATTCGACGAGCCCCGTCTATGCCGCCAATCTGGTCCACGACGCACCGGCGCCGCGTTCATGGTTCAACTCGTCGACGGGATATGGAACGCTTGGCTATGGCTTGCCGGCAGGCATCGGCGCGAAGCTCGCGGCACCCGGTCGCCCGGTCGTCTGCCTGGTCGGCGACGGCGGCCTGCAATTCACGCTGCCGGAACTCGCGAGTGCCGTCGAAGTGCAAATTCCCCTGATCGTCGTGCTGTGGAACAACTTCGGTTACGGCGAGATCCGCAAGTACATGGCCGCGCGCGACATCACGCCGGTCGGTGTCGATATCCGCACGCCGGATTTCATTGCGCTTGCCCGTGGATTCGGATGCGACGCCATTCGTGTCTCGTCGCCGGAAGCGCTGGCCGGGGAATTGCAGCGCGCTGCGCGCGGCACCGTCCCTACCGTGATCGAAATTCTCGAAAGCGACTGGTTCGAACGGGTGCCCGCATGAACCTCTCACGCGTATCGGCCGACAGTTCGGGGAGCCCCATGCAACTGCATACACAACAGTACATCGACGGCCGCTGGTGCCGCGCCGCGAACGGCGCGCGGCTGCCGGTCGTCAACCCGTCGACCGAAGAAGTGCTGGCGGAAATCGATGCGGGCAGCGCTGCGGACGTCGACCTCGCGGTGCGCGCTGCTGCGCGCGCCTTTCGCTCATGGCGCAGCACGAGCGGTGCAGAGCGGGCGCAATACCTGAGGGCGATCGCCCGCGGAGTCGAAGCGCGCGGCGAGCATCTCGCGACGCTGCAGTCGCTGAACAACGGCAAGCCGCTGGAAGAGGCACGGATCGACGTCGGTGATGTGATCGCGACGTTCGACTACTATGCCGGCCTCGCCGAGGCCCTCGACGTCACCGCCGAGTCGGAGGTCACGATTCCGAGCGCGGAGCATCGGGCAGTGATACGCCGCGAGCCGGCCGGCGTGGTCGGGCTCATCGTGCCGTGGAATTTCCCGATGGTGACGACCGCATGGAAACTCGCACCCGCGCTTGCGGCGGGTTGCGCGGTGGTGCTCAAGCCGTCGGAGGTCACGCCGCTGCCCGAACTGGAACTGGCGGCCATCGTGGCCGAGACCGGCTTGCCGGCCGGGGTCTTCAATGTCGTCACCGGGACGGGCGCGGAGGTGGGGGCGCCGCTCGCCGCGCATCCGCTCGTCGCCAAAGTCTCTTTCACTGGCAGCACCGGGGTCGGTCAGACGGTGATGAAGACGGCGGCCGACACGCTCAAGGGCGTGAGTCTCGAACTCGGCGGCAAGTCGTCCATCATCGTATGCGCCGACGCAGACCTCGATCTCGCGGTCGACCTCGTGGCAGGCGGCGCGTTCTTCAATGCGGGGCAGATGTGTTCGGCCACGTCGCGCGTGCTCGTCGAGCGGCCGATCGCCGCCGCATTGACCGCACGCCTCGCCGATCGCGCGGGCCGGACCGTGGTCGGAGATCCGTTTTTGCCGGGCGTCCAGATGGGCCCGCTCACGAGCCGCGCCCAACTCGAACGCGTGCGGCGGTATATCGGCGAGGGCAAGGAGCAAGGCGCCCGGCTCGTGACCGGAGGCGAGTCGCCCGTGGGCGCCGGTTACTTCATCACACCGGCACTCTTCATCGACGTACCCACGGACAGCAGCATCTGGCGCGAGGAAATCTTCGGCCCGGTGTTGTGCGTGCGCGGCTTCGACACGGAAGAAGAGGCGATCGATACCGCGAACGACACCGACTTCGGGCTGGTAGCCACGGTCGTGACACGCGACGCGGCACGGGGCAAACGGATTGCCGACGCGCTCGCGGCGGGTGTGGTCTGGATCAATGCGCCGCAGCTGATTTTTCCGCAAACGTCGTGGGGCGGTTACAAGCGCAGCAGCATCGGACGCGAACTGGGTCCATTCGGACTCGCGGCATTTCAGGAAATCAAGCAGGTGCTGACCGCAATCGGACACCCTTGATCGACGCGCGAGGAGTGCGTTCACGCATCACCGATCGGTGGATCTCAGTCGGACCACGGTCGCATCATTCAAAACGGGAGACGGCCATGCAGGATATCAAGAGGCGGCAGGCAATCAGGAGGATCGGTGCGGCGCTGGCGGCGTCCACGCTGCCGATGCCGTTCATCAACGTGAATGCGCAGGAACGCAAGTTCGCCGGGCAGACGCTGCGGCTGTTGACCTGGTCCGACGACACCGGTGCGGCCGCACTGCGCAACATCGCCGCAACGTTCACCGAGAAGACCGGCGCGAAGGTGATCGCCGACCGTGCCGACGGAACCTCCGGCATGGTCGCAAAAGTGAAGGCGGCGGGGGAGCGTCCGACCTATGACGTCATCACGCTGGCGGGCGTGGGTGCCGCCGGTCTCGGCGACGCGGGACTGCTCGTGAAGCCCGATCTGGACAAGCTGCCCAATCTGAAGGACGTTCCCGCGCAATACCGCACTGGGGCGAACGGCTTCGGCGTCGGCTACCTGCTGTGGTCCGACGGCCTGATCTACAGCACCGCGACGGTCAAGACGCCGCCGTCTTCATACGAAGCGCTGTGGGACCCCAAGTATGCCGGCCGTCTCTTCCTGCCGCCGCCGGAATGGGCCGAAGCGGTCGATCTCGCGATCATTGCGGCCAAGCTCGCCGGCGGCTCGCAGCAGAACATCGAACCGGGCTTCAAGAAGCTCGCGCTGCTGAAAGATCGCGTGATGACGCTCGGCGAAAATCCGAATCAGGTGGCCGACCTGTTCCGTACCGGTTCGCTCGATATCGGGGGCATCTATTCGCCGGCGTTCTTTCCCGCGCAGATCCGCAAGCCCGAATACAAGATGGGCGTGACCTACGGCATGAAGGAAGGGTTCGCCACGCAACTGATGTTCACCGTCATTCCGAAAGCCCATCCCGGCAGCCTGGATCTGATCCATGCGTTCATCAATCATTCCATCGATGCAGGCGTGCAGGGCAGGATGGCCGCCGACGTGCTGAACGGCCCGGTGAATTCGAAAGCGCAGATTCCGGCCGAGAGCCGCGCATTCGTGCCGAGCCCGCAGCAGATCGCTGAAAAGGCGTTCCTTCACGACGACAAGGCGCTCGCCGTCGTGCAGCCGGCGTGGATCAAGCGCTACACCGAAATCTTCGCGGCATGACCATGATGCCCGCGCTTTCCTCCCGGCGCGCCGGCGCCCCCGACGAACTGCCCGCGAGCGCATCGGGTGGTGCGCTCGCGAAGGCACGTCCGTGGCTCCTGCTCGCGCCGATCCTCGCGTTTCTCGCCGTGCTGGTGGCCGCGGCGCTCGTGGTGCTGCGAATGAGCTTCGGCACCGCGGGCAACGAGTGGCACGGCTTCACGCTACAGAACTACGCCGATCTCGCCGACGGCTACTTTCTGAAATCGCTGTGGCTCACCATGCGGCTCGCGTTCCAGAGCATGGTGTGCGCGGTGCTGCTCGCGATTCCGGTCGCGCTGGCGATGGCGCGGACCGAGTCGCGGCTGGCCCGCCGCCTGTTGCTGGCGGGCGTGTTGCTGCCGCTGCTCGTGAATCTGCTGCTCCAGGGCTATGGGTGGCTCGTGATCCTCGGGCCGGCTGGCTTGCTCAACCACGCGCTGATCGCGGGCGGCCTGATCGATCGCCCGGTGCAGTGGCTCTATCGCGAGCACGGCGTGCTGCTCGGGCTGATCCAGACGGCCTTTCCGCTTGCCGTGCTGCCGCTTTCGAGCGCGATGCGCGCCGTGTCCCGCTCGTATGAAGAAGCCGCCGCGACACTGGGCGCGACACGCCTGCAGACACTGCGCCACGTGATGCTGCCGCTTGCGATGCCCGGGCTCGTGTCGGGCGCGCTGCTCGTCTTCGCGTACAACGCGAGCGCGTTCGCGGTGCCGCTGCTGCTCGGCGGACGACGCGTGCCGATGCTGGCCGTCCTCGTCCACGATCAGGTCGCGCCGCTGCTGAACTGGCCGGCGGCTTCCGCATCCGGCCTCGTGCTGATGGTGGCGACGCTCGTCGTGATGGCGATTTCCCAGCGGCTCGTGCGCCGCACACAACGTCTGGAAGAGGGGTCGAAAGCATGAGCACTGTCGCAGCTTCGCGCACGTTTCGCCTGCCGATGACGATGCCCGGCCGCCTCGGCAGGATGTCGACTCTGCTGGCCACGGTCGTGCTGTTTCTCGCCGCGCTGCCGATCCTGACGATGATCGCAATGTCGTTCAGCGCATCGGACATGCTCGACTTTCCGCCGCACGAGTACAGCCTGCGCTGGTATCGCGCCGCGTGGCACACGTTTGTTTCTCCCGATGCGAGCGACGTGCTCTCGATGGGCAGCGCACTCACCACGAGCCTGACGGTTGCGATCGCGACGATGTTCATCGCGACGCTGGTATCGGTGCCCGCCGCGTATGCGCTGAGCCGCTACCGCTTTCGCGGCAAGCCGGCGGTCGAGCAACTGGTGGCGCTGCCGCTCGTGTATCCGCTCGTGATGCTCGGGCTGTCGCTGCTGCTCGTCTTCAACGTGCTGCCCGTCGAACTCGGCGTGTTCAGGCTGATCATCGCGCACGTGATCCTCGCGCTGCCGTTCACCGTCAAGAACTGCGCGGCATCGGTGGCGGCGATCGGCCCGGAATTCGAGGAAGCCGCCTGCGTGATGGGTGCGAGCCCGCGCCGCGCGCTGTTCGATGTGGTCCTGCCGCTGATGAAGCCAGGCATCCTTGCCGGCATGCTGTTCGCTTTCATCATCTCGTTCAACGAGTTCACCGTGACGTTCTTCCTGTACGGCATCAACACGATGACGCTGCCCGTGTGGCTCTATAGCCGCACCGTGTCGTCGCTCGATCCGACAGTGTTCTCGTTCGCGGTGTTCATCGTGGCGATCGACTTCGCATTGATCTGGGTGCTCGAAAAGCTGATCGGCGACGAAGGCGTTGCCCTCTGACAACCCGCCGCGCTCCGTTTTCGCGCCATCCAAAGGAATGACCATGACTCATCTGACCTTGCAGTCCGTGACGAAGCGCTTCAACGGCGCAAGTGCCGTCGACGATGTCGACCTCAGCGTGCCCGACGGCAAACTCGTCTGCTTTCTCGGGCCGTCCGGCTGCGGCAAGACGACCCTGCTGCGCATCGTGGCCGGGCTCGAGACGCCCACCTCCGGCCACGTGATGTTCGCCGGCAGGGACATCACCGGCGTGCCCGCGAACCGGCGCGACTTCGGCATGGTGTTCCAGTCGCTCGCGCTGTTTCCGCATATGAGCGTCGCGGAGAACATCGCGTATCCGCTGCGGCTGCGCAAGATCGACAGGAATGGGCAGACGCGCCGCGTCGCGGAACTGCTCGAACTGATCCAGTTGCCGCACATGGCAAACCGGCCCGTCACGCAGCTCTCAGGCGGGCAGCGCCAGCGCGTGGCGATTGCGCGGGCGATCGCGTCGTCGCCGAAGCTCTTGCTGCTCGACGAGCCGCTGTCCGCGCTCGACGCCAAGCTGCGCGAGGCGATGCAGGTCGAAATCCGCCTGCTGCAGCAGCGCCTCGGCATCACGACGATCATGGTGACGCACGATCAGCGCGAGGCAATGACGATGGCCGACGAGGTGGTCGTGATGGAGAGGGGCCGTATCGCGCAGGTGGGCAAGCCGCTCGACATCTATCGCAATCCGGTCAGCGAGTTCGTCGCCGACTTCATCGGGCTCGGCAACATTCTTCCCGCCACGCACGACGGGCGCGGCGGAGTCAGCCTGCCGGGTGGTCAGCAGATCGTCGTGGCCGATCCGGCACGCGTCGCGTCCGTGCCCACGGATGAGATACGGCTTCTGATTCGTCCGGAAGACGTCTGCGTCAAACCTGCTTCGTCTGACGTGAGCGGCAATCATCTCGCAGGGAAGGTGACTTTCATCCGCGATGTCGGCGCCACGCTCGAAGCGACGATCGAGTGCGCCGGATTCACGCTCACCGCTGCAACCACGCCGCGCGAGACGCCGGGACTCACGACGGGCATGGCCGTGGTCGCGGAATTGCCCGCGCACGCGTGCAAGCTGATCGCGGCCCGCGCGCCCCGCGCGCCCCATTAAGGCTTCGTTACCCACAAACCTGCACACCAACATGAGCTATGCATTTGATTTCAGTGATCTGCACACGTACGCGGAAGTGCTTGCGCGCGGTGTGATGATCACGCTGGGGCTCACGGCGGCGGCCACGGTGCTCGGAGGGGCGCTGGGCGTAGCCGGCGCCGTCCTCGCCACCGCGGGCCCCCGCTGGTCGCGCGCGCTGGTCGGCGCGTACGTCGAGCTGATTCGCAACACGCCGTTCCTCGTGCAGCTCTTCTTCGTGTTTTTCGGGCTGCCGAGTCTTGGCTTGCACATCGACGAAATGCAGGCAGCGGTGCTCGCGATGACCCTCAACCTCGGCGCGTATGCGACCGAAATCGTCCGGGCCGGAATCGAATCGGTTCCCCGCGGACAGTTCCAGGCGGCCATCGCGCTCGGATTGCCGCGCCGGCGGGTGTTTCGGCACATCGTGCTGCCGCAGGCGCTCGCAAACGTGTTTCCCGCGCTGCTGGGGCAGGTCCTCATCGTGATGCTGGGGTCGGCCGTCGTGTCGCAGATATCCGTGCAGGATCTGACCTATGCGGCCAACTTCATTCAGTCGCGCAACTTCCGGGCGTTTGAAATCTATCTGGTGATCACGGCAATCTATCTGGGCCTCGCGATGCTGCTGCGGCGCATGCTGAACCATTTCGGCTCCGGCCTTTTTGCGGGGAGAAAGCGATGAGCGAATTTACCCTGTGGGACATCGCACGCAACCTGCTGGTATCGGCGCGCTGGACCGTGTTGCTGTCGCTGATCGCGTTCGCGGGCGGAGGTGCGGTCGGGATCGTGCTGCTGATGATGCGCCTGTCGAAGCGCCGTGCGCTCCAGCATGCGGTGCAGTGGTACGTGGAACTGTTCCAGGGCGCGCCGCTCGTGCTGCAGCTGTTTCTCGGCTTCTTCGGTTTGCCGTTGCTCGGGATCGAAGTCTCGCCGTGGATCGCCGCGGCCGTGACGCTGACGCTCTACACGAGCGCCTGTCTCGTCGACATCTGGCGCGGCTGTGCCGAAGCGGTTCCGCGGGGCCAGTGGGATGCCGGTGCGAGTCTCGGCATGACCTATGGCCAGCAGTTGCGCTACATCGTGTGGCCGCAGGCGCTGCGGATCGCGCTGGCACCGACCGTCGGCTTTCTCGTGCAGGTGGTCAAGAGCACGGCGCTGACATCGATCATCGGCTTCGTCGAACTGACCAAGACCGGATCGATGATCACCAATACGGCGTTCCGGCCGTTTCCCATCTATGGGATGGTCGCGATGCTGTATTTCATGATGTGCTTTCCGCTGACCTGGTACGCGCGCCTGCTGGAGCGCAGGTATCAGACCGGACGGCACCGCTGAGACGGCCGCCAGTCGCGACGCCCGACCAGGCGTGGCGGCCGGCGTGGCATGACCTTGACGAGGTTTCCAGATGATTTCCATGAGCAATGTTTCAAAGTGGTACGGCGATTTTCAGGTGCTTGCCGGCTGCACCACGGAAGTGAGGAAGGGCGAAGTGGTGGTAGTGTGCGGTCCGTCCGGTTCGGGCAAGTCGACGCTCATCAAGACGGTGAACGGTCTCGAAGCGTTCCAGAAGGGCGAGATCAGGATCGACGGCACGTCCGTCGGCGACAGGAAAACCAATCTCTCGAAGCTGCGCGCGAAAGTGGGCATGGTATTCCAGCATTTCGAACTCTTTCCGCACCTGTCGATTACCGAAAACCTGTCTCTCGCGCAGACCAGGGTGCTCGGCCGTTGCAGGGACGAAGCGAATGCGAAAGGCATGGCGCTGCTCGATCGCGTGGGTCTGCGCGCTCACGCCGACAAATATCCGGGCCAGCTCTCGGGCGGCCAGCAGCAGCGCGTGGCGATTGCGCGCGCGCTTTCGATGGACCCGGTCGCGATGCTGTTCGACGAGCCCACCTCGGCGCTGGACCCGGAGATGATCAACGAAGTGCTCGACGTGATGGTCGAACTCGCAGAGGACGGCATGACGATGATGTGTGTCACGCATGAGATGGGCTTTGCGAAGAAGGTCGCGCACCGCGTGATCTTCATGGACGGCGGCGTGATCGTCGAGGATGAACGAAAGGATGAGTTCTTCTCGAATCCGAAGTCGGAGCGGGCGAGGGACTTCCTGGCGAAGATCCTGCATTAACCGGGCTACCTCTGCCGCTTCGGGAACGGGACCTTCATCGCCGCCTGGCGCACGGAGATCCGGGTACGCCGGCGTCAGTCATTGTCATCGAGAATCACGGCGACAGCGCCCGCGCTAACCGTGACTTTCGTGCGCTCCGCGAGCGGCACGGCCGACTTGCCCGTGTCACTACCGCAAGAAGAACGGTGCTCGGAAGGGATTAAATGTTCATTTACATGCGGTTTGTTCGATCGCACTTCCCAAGGAAACCGTGAGACGTCAGGCTTGCGATTCGTCTCGTTGCGCCAGTCCGGTATCGCGCTCGACCGTGCCCGGGGCAACGGACGGCAGCGCGGCGCCCTCACGAGGTGCGCTCAGTTGGCAATCCCTTGTCGCGTGACGGAGATCGCCTATAACTGTATACATGGAACTCCCGTTCGCGAGGCATCGCTCCTGAACTGTGCATTGTCGGCGCGCCTGCCATGCGGATGAAGCGTGACCGGCCGGCGTTCTTGTCCCTGGCAAGAACGATTCGCGCCGTGCGTACCTGAGATGCAAACACCGATTGACACGGCAATAGACGTCCAGCCTCGTGGCTGGATCATAAGAAGCATCTAGCTGAAGTCGGGTTTCCGGGGTGTTCATGGCTCTCATTCGCCGCAACATCATTCGCCTGCTGTTGTTGTCCTTGCCGCTCCTGATGATCGTCGATCTGCCGGCTGAGGCCGCGCGTGGAGACACGCTGGCTCAGGCCAAAGCGCGCGGCGTCCTGCGCTGCGGGGTGAGCGAAGGCGTGGCGGGGTTCTCGGCCATGAACGCAGCGGGGCGCTGGGCGGGCATCGACGTGGAATTCTGCCACGCGGTAGCGGCCGTGGCACTGGGCAACGCGGAGCGCGTCGCCTTCGTTCCGCTGAAGGCTTCGGCCAGGTTCCCCGCGTTGCGCACCGGCGGTGTCGACCTGCTCAGTCGCAACACGACGTGGACACTGACTCGGGAGAGTACGCTGGACGTGCGATTTCCCGGCATCCTCTTTTATGACGGGCAGGCCTTCATGGTCCCGAAGAAATCCGGGGTGACGAGCGTCGCGGGTCTCGACGGCACAACGGTGTGCGTCGAAAAGGGCACATCGAGCGAGGTGCACCTCGCGGACTACTTCGCCGCCAGGAAGCTGAGCATAAAGCCGCTCGTGCTCGATTCGCCTAGCGAAGTGGCGAGCGCCTACTTCAAAGGGCTTTGCAGCGCCTATACGGGCGATGCCGCCCACCTTTCCGCTATTCGTCTGCTTGTCACTGGCCGTGCGCAGGAGCATGTAATCCTGCCTGAGCGGATTGCCAAGGAACCGCTCGGGCCGGTCGTCCGGGCCACGGACGAAATGTGGGTGATGCTGGTTCGCTGGGTGCTGTTCTCCCTGATTGCCGCCGAAGAGTACGGCGTTACGCAGGGGAACGTGAAGGAGCGCATGCGCGATCCGGCAATTGCGAGAGCGCTGGAGCCGGGGGCCGATGTGAGCATCGCGATCGGAGTGGAACCGGGCTGGGTCGAGCGCGCGGTCCTGAGCGTAGGGAACTATGGCGAGATCTTCGAGCGCAACCTCGGTGCGCAGAGCCCGCTCGGTCTCGATCGCGGGCTCAACCGCCTATGGACACAGGGTGGCCTGATGTATGCGCCACCTGTGCGCTAGTTCGCCGGGGCGCGCTCATGAGCGAACTGCAGATCTATATCGTGCTCGGGGTGTTCGCCTCGGTGATCCTCGCGATCGCGTTCAACATCGTGGACATGGCCGTGGCCGCGCTGATAGGCGTGTGCGTGCTGATCGCGCTCGGCATATTGAACGAAGACGACCTGCTGAGCGCAACGAGCATTTCCGGAGGGCCGCTCAGTCTGCTCTTCGGCGGCATGGTGGTCGCGCGCATCCTGTCAACCACGGGTCTCTTCGAACTGATCGGCGACATCTATCTGCGCGCGACAGGCGGCAGCGGCAAGCGGTTCCTTCTCCTCTTGATGGCGCTGGTCGCGCCCATATGCGCGTTCCTGCCCAACGCGACCACGGTCATCCTGCTTGCGCCCATCATCATCCGGGTTGCGACCGCGCTCGAAGCAGACATCGTCGGGCCGATGGTGCTGACCGCGATAGTCAGCAACGCCGCCGGGCTGCTGACGCTGGTGGGCGATCCGGCGACCTTTCTGATCGGCAGCTCGATCGGCATGAGCTTTGGCGAATATCTGCGGCGCGTGAGCCTTGGCGGCGTCCTGGCGTTGCTCGTCATCGTGCCGCTGTTGCCGTGGCTGATGCGCGACATCTGGCGTCTGCGCCGGCCGCTTCCTCCCCGGATTGCTCACGCGCGGCTCGGCCGGCCGGTCTACGCCGCATGCGCGCTTGCGGTACTCGCGACGATGATCGTCCTGTTCGTTCTTGGCGAGCGTCTGCCGACGCGTGTCGTGCCTCCGATGGTCGCGATGATCGCGAGCGCGCTGGCCCTGCTGGTGGGCTTTGCCGCAAAGGTCGAGCCTACCGACAACGTCTTGCGCGACGTCGACTGGAAGACGCTCCTGTTTCTGGGCTGCATCTTTTGCCTCGTCCAGGCGGTGGCGAAGACGGGGCTGCTGCCGCAGCTGGCGCTCAAGCTCTATGCAGTGTTTGGTACCGAACTGACGCTGGTTGCGTTGACGCTGATAGGCGGTATCGGGCTGCTTTCGGCCGTGCTCGCCAACGTGCCCGTCGCCGCGGCGTCGATCCTGGTCGTGAAAGGCTACCTGGTAGCAGCCGAAGCCGTGCCCGATGCCGCACTGAGCGCCAGCTTCACCCAGTGGCCCGCGGCCACGATTCCGGTGTTCGTCGGAATGATGTTCGGCGCGACGCTGGGCGGGAACGCCACGCTCATCGGCGCGTCCGCCAACATCGTGTCCGCCGGCATTTGCGCGCGCCATGGCAGGGCGCTCACATTCTCGACATTCCTGCGCTTTGGTCTGCCCATCACCGTGGTGCAGCTCGCTGCGTCGGCGGTTTATGTCCTCGTGCTGTCGCGGTGGGTGAATTGACAGGCTTTGGAATCGCCTGGCGCCTATGGCTCGTCATGCACATGCCACGTGACGGACCGGGGCATTGGCGAAACCGCGTGTTGCCGGGGACATGTGGCGCGAGCAGCGATCGCGGCTTTGCTCTCCCCAGGAGGCCTGCGATGGTCTAACATTTATTTAAAGCCACACTGCGACAGAAACACGGATAGCCATTTTTCAGGAACCTGCAACGGCAATATGAAATCCGCGCGTAATCTGGCATCGTGACACGTTGGAAGGAGCAGCCATGACCCGGTGGAGTGACCGACTGTCTCTCGCGGTCTGTATGTGGTTCCTCGTAGCGCTGATGATGAATTCTCGCGGCGTAAGCGCGCAGGGTGAGCCGCCGCCACCGACCTTCAAGCCCGAAGAAATAGAGGCTCTGGTTGCGCCGATCGCACTCTATCCGGACTCAGTGTTATCCCAGGTTCTGATGGCTTCGACCTATCCGCTGGAAATCGTGCATGCCGCGCGCTGGGTCAAGGCGAATCCGAAAATCACGGGCGATGCAGCGGTGAAGGCGGTAGAGAATCAGCCGTGGGATGTGAGCGTGAAATCGCTGGTCGCGTTTCCGCAAATCCTCGAGCCGATGAACGACAAGCTCGACTGGACACAGAAGCTCGGCGACGCGTTCCTCGCGCAGGAGAAGGACGTGCTCGCTGCGGTGCAGCGACTGCGCGCACGCGCTCAGGAATCGGGCAACCTGAAGTCCAATGAACAACAGAAGGTGATCGTGGAGCCTCCGCCCGCTGGCGGGCAAGTCACGCAGACCATTGTGCGCATCGAACCGGCGAACCCTGAGGTGATCTACGTGCCGGCCTACAACCCGACGGTCGTGTACGGCGCGTGGAGCTATCCGTCATATCCTCCGTATTACTGGCCGCCGTCGCCGGCTTACTATCCCGGCGCCGCGCTTGCCACCGGATTTGCCTGGGGGATCGGCCTTGCCGCCGCGGGAGCCATCTTCGGAAACTGCAACTGGGGCGGTGGGGACGTCAATATCAACGTCAACAAGGCAACCAATATCGATCGCAACTTCGATCGGACCAAGGTCGAGGGTGGAAAATGGCAGCATGACTCGAGCCATCGCCAGGGCGTCGCCTACCGGGACAACGCATCCCGCGAGAAATTTGCAAGGAATACCCCCGGAGCCGACGCGCGCGGCGACTTCCGTGGCCGCACCGGCAGCACGGGCGACCGCACCGCCGTAGCCGACCGGGCTGGCGCGGGCAATCGCGCGGGCAGCACCAACAACGCGGGGGCGGGCAACCGGGGGGGCGGAGCCAACAATGCCGGTGTTGGTGCCGGTGCTGGTGCCGGCGTCGGTAGCCGTGGCCGTGAAGGGAGTACTGCCAATGCCGGCAATCGCGCGGCGGGTTCCGACCGGCCCGGTGCGGGAGGCGGTGGCGGAGGCTACGCAGGCGCCGGTCGCGACAATGCGTTCCAGGGTGTGGGTGCCGGTGGCGCCTCGCAGCGCGATTTCAACCGCGGCCAATCCAGCATGCAGTCTTCGAGCTTCGGCAGGGGAGGCGGTGGCGGCGGTGGCGGCGGGATGCGAGGGGGCGGTGGCGGACGTAGGCGCTAGGGAGACACAAGCATGCAGGCACGACTACGATTTTCCGCGGCCCGGCTCGCCGCCATCAGCAGTTCAGTTGCCGTGGCGCTTGTGCTCGGCCTCGGGTCGCCCGCGGCTGCCCATGCGCAGAAGGAGTTCAGGTCCCCGGAAGAGGCAATGACCTCGTTCGGCAATGCCGTTGCCAACAACGACGAGGCCACGCTGAAGGCTTTGCTGGGTGCCAACTTTCGGGAGATCATCCCGCCTGTGGGTGCCGAAATCCGGAGCCGCTTCCTGACGGCCTGGGACACGTCTCACGCGCTTCGGCCGAAGGACAGCGAACATGTCGACATCGCGGTAGGCAACGACGGCTGGACACTGCCCATCCCGCTCGTGAAGACTTCAAAGGGCTGGCATTTCGACACGCGGACCGGGGCCGAGGAAATGCGCCTGCGCCGCATCGGGCGCAACGAGCTTGCCGTTATCCAGACGATGCTGGCGGTCTACGATGCGCAGCGCGAATACGCCATGACGGACCACGACGGCAGTGGCGTGCTTTCCTATGCGAGGAAGCTGTCGAGTTCGCCCGGCAAGCGGGATGGTCTGTACTGGCCGACAGGCCCCGATGACAAGCCGAGCCCCCTTGGCGCTGCCTTCATGACGGCGGGCACGCGCAATCCCGCGCAGCCGGGCTACTACGGCTACCACTACAAGCTGCTGACCTCGCAAGGCTCGCATGCCCCGGGCGGCGCCTATGACTATGTTGCGCACGGCAAGCTGTTCGGCGGCTTCGCCGTCATTGCCTGGCCCGCCCGCTACGGAGATACCGGCATCAAGAGCTTCATGGTCAGTCATGACGGGCAGGTCTACGAGCGCGACCTCGGCCCCGAAAGTGCAAAGCAGGCGGCAGCGATGACATCGTTCGACCCCGACCCCGGGTGGGCAAAGGTGTCCCCTTGATGCACCACGCCGCGTGGACGAAAAGGCACCACGATGGCGCACCGGCTTTGACCGGTCAAACGAGGACCATTCGCATCAACGCACTTGCGCTTTGCTGCCGGCGGCGCATGCGTGACCAGGAAAAGCACGGAACGCTTTTGTGAAGGCGAGGCGGGCATCGAAGAAGCGATCGAATAAGCGATCGACCCGCCGCGCTGGAATTTCGGCTCGTGCGGGCATGCCGTAAATGACATGTCCGGCTAGAAACTCATGGCGAATCCAAACGACACACCGTGTACGTTGTGTCCGAAGACGTACCGCACCATCGCGCGGGTGCGCGTGACGATCACGGGGTACTTGCTGCTGTCGAGTTCGAGACCGACCCCGAGCGATGTGAGGTCATTGAAGCCGAGCACGCCGGCACTCTCGCCGAAGTAATGCGAATAGGCGGTTTCCAGCACGTAGCGTACGGGTTTGTCGAGGGCGTGAAGGCCCGTCGGCGCGCGCCATCTTGCCCACAGGCTGAATTGCTGTGCCGTCGCCGAACCTTGAACAGCCTCGGAGGAACTGCCGAAACTGCGCAAGTAGATGTCGGTGGCACGCAGTTCGACATCGATTTCATAGCTTTCCCGGTAACGCTCATAGTCGAGCATGAGCGATCCGCCATAGCCGTACGCGTTGAGCGCGCCATCCTCCAGAAACTGGAGGTTCGCGTCCTTTGCACGATTGATGATCGACTGCGCCACTCTCAGGTCGCTCGCCACGCGGCCCAGCGTGCCGTTGAGGATCGGTCTGAACCGCAGTTCGTCAGTAATGGGGAAATCCCAGCCGATACCGATTGTCGTACTGGCGGTATTCCATTTGGCGGGAAGCGGCCGCTGTGTGGACCCGTCGGTTGCGATGAAGGTCGGATCGTAGCGGCTATAGGCTACCGTGCCTTCCAGATAGAGCGGAAAGGTGCGGCTGATCGTAAAGCCGCCCCCCAGTTGCGTCTGACCAAATCCGGGATTTCCAGTGGCGCCGCTGTTGATCGATAGCGAACTTGTCGTGACATCCGGGACGGTTGTATACGTCATGACGGCCAGGACCGCGTCGGCGTGGCCCTTGACGTTTGCACCCACCACTTCCCGGCTTGGAGGTGCATTGGGTGTGGTCTGCGCGTGGACTGTGCCGTAGAGGACGAAGGTGAGGGCACACCATGCGGGCGTTGTTTTGCGACGAGATAAGGAGCGTTTGGATTTTGGCATGTCCAAGTACGTCGTTACCGGTTGGCCGTTTCCATCACCTCAAAGAACTGTCGATGCAAGTGCACAGATGGTCTATACCACAATCGCCGCCATATTGGACGCGCGCTTTCGGTATTGATGTGCCATGAAGTTACAGTGTCGAACGGGGCCGAGTCCTGACCCGTATGCACAATCGGCAAGGGAATGGGGATGGCCAGCCGGGGCTTCATATGGCAGCGGACCCGTGGACCTTGCTCAGGTTGACGGAATCAGGATCGGGCAAGCCTCGGACGAATGAGTGAGAATGGTTTGAAGGCAGCGCACTGCGCCCGCGAGCATTCTCCGGAAGACGCCGGGGGGCTTGAAAACTCGGACCGAACTGTGTAGAACGATCGGACATGCGACCGCACGTGCTGCGCGGCTTGAAGTTGTGGATACGGAACCTGTTTTGGAAGAACCGAACGATCCAGGTGCACGTAGTGCCGTCCCGCAAAGATTGGCCGGCCCGTCAGGAGACACAATGTGGGCATTTTCGGTTGGCTGAAGCGCAACGAGCGCGCGAGTGCGCAACCCGCTGACGAGCGGGTGACGGCGACGCTGAATCGAATCGTGCATCTCGACCCGCAGCTTGCGCTGGTTCAAAAGTACCGTGCCCGCATGGCGCCCGCTGTCGGAACGTGCATCGACCATGTCGGAAGGCTGGTGGCCTCCTTGCCCGGATCGCGAGATGCCAATGCCGCTTCATGGTCATCGGATGCCTGTATCCACGCTTTCTTTGCGATTCCAGACGACGTAGCGCTCGTATTCAGCCGCTCGCACGACATGCGGGCCTTTTTCGCTGACAATCCGGACATGACGCACGCATATGCGGTGCTCAGCATGGCGATGATCGAGCGCCGCGTGCTGGGTGTCGCGCAAGTGGGGGAACACGCCCGTCCGGACGTGGTCCAGACGACGGTCAGCTTCAGCGATCACCGGGTCAGGATTTGTGCCCGCACGGACGCTGAACTGCGGGACGACATCGTGCGACGTGTCGTGGACCAGCTGGTGCTCGACGGCCTGCAGGGCGTCGCCGACGACGCTTCGCGAAGAGAAGTGCTCGAGGAGGAGCGTGCGCTGCTCAGGACGCGGCTTCAATTGCTCGAGCGTCAGGGCGCGGGTATGAGTGCGGTTCTCGGCGGCGAGCCTGCGGTGGATGTCGGCGAGCTCGCCCGGCTGCAGGCGCGGATCGAGGAAAACAGCCGTAACCTCGAAAACCTCGGATTGCCGATGGACGCACTCGAACGAAAGTTCGATCACGTTCACGATGTGCTCGCGGCGCCGGCTTCGCGCATTCACGTCGACGTAAAGCGATTGCGCCTCGACAAGATGAATGTCGTGATGACCGATGCAAGCTCGCAGCCGGGCGACGAAATCGAGTTCCCTTTGGCGCGGATTCCGGGGCCATTGCAGGAGACGCGGGCGTTTTCAATCGTGCGCTTTGCCCGCACGGACCTGCTTCCGACAGGCAACATGTTCGATGAGGCGGCGCGGCTCCTCTGAGCTTCGCGGGAGAGAGGGTATGCGCGTAAAGGCACCGGGCCCGCAGCGAATCGCGCGCCGGACGTGGACGACAGTTGATGAAGCATCGGGCCAACCGATCGATCTGGCCTCGCAACCCGTTCACACGACGAGAATTCCAACCTTGTGGAGGCTGTCCATGTCGATGACATCTCGCGCGGTGACGCGCGGCTTTGCTGGCTTGATTGCGGGTGTGGTGCTGGTTGCGTGGGGATCGCCGTCATGGGCCCACAATCTCAGCTTCCTCAACGACACGCCGCTTACCTACATGAAAAAAGAGGACCGCCAGGCGCTGAACAGCGCGGCACAGGTGGCGCTCAACACGAAGCAGGACGGGGAGTCGCTCGACTGGAGCAACGCGGGAACGGGCAATCCTGTGAGCATCAAAGGCACCGTCACGCCGCGAGATACGACGAAACACGGTGACGTGACCTGCCGGCACGTGACGCTGGTCGCGAACGCAAAAGGGCAGTCCCAGTCCTGGACGCCCAACGTATGCAGGACGGGAAGCGGCGAGTGGAAGATACAGAAGAAGTAGCACGGCCTCGTGTACTCACGCTGGGCGGTCGGCCTCGCGGTTGCGAGTCCGGCCTGCCATCGAGGTCACACCCTGTGGCGAAAGCACTTCCTGTGCTTCGGCTCCGGCTGCGCCGCATCACGACGCATGCGCAACGCAGAAAAAGGGAGATCGCAGTCCACGCAGCCCGGATGCGAGAACCGGAGGCCAGCCAGGATGTTCAACCGGCGGCAGGCCGTGTGCGGGGCGGCTCTTGCACGTGCGCGGCGGAAGGCGTTGTGGTGCCGGTCTTGTAGCCGATAGCGACATCCGCACCGTAGACGCCTCGACTCTCGTCGTCTTCCACGTTGTCGGGCATCGGCGATCCGCCCGCCGGTTTCTGCAACGTGTGAACCTGCATCTGCGGCATGGGAATCTCGATGCCCGCGTCGTCCATCTTGCGCTTGAGCCGCTCGTTGAACGCGCGCGCCACGCTCCACTGCTGTAACGGCCGCGTCTTGAACTGCCCCTTGACCAGCATCCAGTTGGCGTCGAACCGGTCGAGTCCCCACACCTCGACAGGCCCGAGTATCTCGTTGCGGAAACGGGCATCGGCCATCATTTCGGCGCCCACTTCGACAATGAGGCGCCTGACCTCGTCCATCTCGACCGAAAACGCTACCCGTACTTCGAATACCGCGTAGGCGAAGTCGCGGGACAGGTTTTTCACGATCTTGATCTGCGAAAAGGGAATGGTATGGATCGCACCTTGCCCGTCCCGCAGGCGGACCGTGCGGATCGTCAGGTCTATGACCGTGCCGGCATGGCCGCCGTCGATGTCGATCCAGTCGCCAACCGAGATCGTCTCTTCGGCAATGATGAAGAGGCCGGTGATCAGATCGGTGACCAGCGACTTCGCCCCGAACCCGGCTGCGAGACCGATCACGCCCGCGCCCGCAAGCAACGGTGTCAGATTGACGCCGAGGCTCGCGGCAACGACGAACGCGGCGATCGTGACAACAATGACAAACATTGCATTGCGCACGAGCGGCAATATCGTGCGCCCGCGCACGCCCGGATCGAGTGACTTGGCGCGCGCGCTGCTCGGGCTCAGTGCTTCGAGGATGATCGTATCGATCAGAATCCACACGAACCACGCACCGAATACGGTCGTCGTGAGCGCGATCAACGTGTACTTGACGCCCGGCGTCATCGCACCGTGCTTGAGGAGCCGCGCGACCGGGCCGCTCCACAGGTCCAGTTCGAACCGGATGTACGCGAGCCATATCCCGAAGATCAGCAGCATGCCACCGAAGCGCAGCAGCCTCATCAGATGCGGCGTGCGGCGTTGTGCCCGGCTGTTCCGTGCACGCGTCAGATGAAGCAGGAGGGCCGACAGGAACAGCGTGAGCACGAGCAGCAGCGCACTGACGAGCGAGGGTTGCAGGACGCCCCCCTCCATGCCACGCCCGTCGATCATCGCGATGATCGCGGCGATTGCGATCAACAGGATGGGTATGTGCCAGAGCGACGCGAGGATTTCGAGCGCCTCCGTGGCCAGCTTGTGATCATGCCGGTGGATATAGGCGCGATTGCGGATCAGGTGAGCGACCGGCCGGCGATACGCGAGTGCGAAGTACGCGCTCGAAATGGCAGCCGCCATGTTGGCGAACGTCGATACGAGTCCGGCCAGGTTCGCGCCGAGCAGTTGGGTCACGTCGGGATTCGAAGCCGCGTCTCCGAGCGCGCCACATGCGCCGATCACGAACAGCAGCGAGCGGGCGCGCGGCAGCAGCAGTTGTACCGCGACGCGCCGGTGTGCCGTGCCGAACACCGAGAACACAATCGTGCAGAGGGCTGAGAAGACCGCGCCCGCGACGATCGAATACGCCATCACGAGCCCGAGCGTGTAGCCGAGCGCATCGGACCTGGCCCCGACGAACAGCAGCACCGCGAGGAATGCGGCGATCCATGGGCCCGTCTGCCGCAGTCCGAAGCTGAGCAGTTCGAGCGATGTCGGATTGGGCACCAGCGAGACATCCCAGCGATAGCGCGCACGGATGCGCCGCTGCCCGTAGAACAGGATGGCAGCGCAGGCGCCCCAGGCGGCGAGCGTAACCAGCATTCCGAGAATCACCTGGCCGAACGGCTCCCCCCGCTCCCCGGCGACGATCGCCTTCAACTCGCTCGCGGCCGCGCGCGCGCGGCCCGACCAGTAGTGCAGAGGCGTGCGGCCCTCGTTCAGATTCGCCTCGACCGATGCGATGCCTGAGGCAATCGTCCCCAGCAAATCGCGTTTGGGCTCCGCGGGTACTTCGGGCGCCACGCCCTGCGCGGTGCCCTGTGTTGCGCCCTGTGCGGCGTCACGCTGCTTCTTTAGCTGCGATACGAGCGCCGTGCGCTGTGCGTCGTTGTCGAGCGTGCCGATCAGGTTGTCCAGCGAGCGCGCCAGCTCGGCCTGACTGGCAGCGGACGGCGCGGATGCGGCCTGCGCCGTCGAAGCAGACGGCGCCGACGCGCCCTTGGTGCCGTCGACGAGACGCTGCAGCCCGGCGGACAGAGGCGTACCCGCTGCCAGCGTCACGCGCGGTGTCGCCAGAACCAGGCTCGACACCGCGAGCCATACGCAGGCAATCCACGCCGCCCGCCACGCGCGAGCCTGAAAGGGACGCGCGCGTGGACAACGGCCGCGAAAAACAGGACAAGTCCGCGAGCGAGCGAAAATCAGGGTACTGCCGGGTTCATGTCCGGTGGATGCATTCATGGCGATCCTTTGCAGAAGAGGTCGCCCTGCTTGACCGAGATTGTGGCTGATCGCCTGAGGCGCAGGCATTGCGGCGCCTGCTGCGCGTCATTGCGCGGCGATCCGATGTCCTGAAGCCCGGATGAAACCTTCCTGTGGCGAAAGCGACGCCCATCCGGCTCTCGCCAAAGATTACTGCATCAAATGCTGCTCTGCCATATGCATCGACGAAGCCGGTGTTCGAAGAGGCCAAAGCATGGGAGCGGGATCGATGTGATTCGCAAGGTACATAAAAGCGGCATAGGGGTGCACAAGGATGGTGCCATCGCTCTCGGTGCGCGGCCAGGCAAAGCGCACGCGGCAAGCGCATTGCGGTGACGCCCGCCACCGCCTGCGCGTCGTTCGCGATCGCGAAACGAGGCGATGCTGTGTTTCTCCTAAGTCTTGTGTGCGCAAAATATCCGCGGTGGCGCTTCGCAGACGCAGATCCTGGTCGTTGGCGCGCCGTTGCAGGATCGAGAGTCAATCGAAGACCGATGCCACGCTCGCGCCGCATCCGAATGACCGTATCCAGAGCCAGCATCCTCCGACCAACGACAGCAACCACCCAGGACAACGACGTGCAACCCAGCCGGAGCGCAAGCGAGAGCCCATTCGAGCACGTCGATTCCACGGTGGAGTGGAACCTCCACGCATTCTCCAGATCGAGTTCCAAAGGGGCTCGCCTTCCCGATCAACATGAGCTGTTTGTCTGGCGCCTGCGGGGCGAGTGGAGACTGATTTCCGCGACGGACAAGGACCGGTGCCTGACCAGCGCGGAACGAAAACGCATGCGGTCGTATCCGACCTCTGCAATCGGCCGGCGCTTCGCGGTCGCGCGGGCGACCGTGCGCTTCGTGCTGTCCCATGTGCTGGCCTGCGCGCCCGAGGACATCGCCATCGCCGATCTGGCCGATGACCGGATTGCGGTGGTCAATTCGCGCAACGGACGCTCGCTCGCCGTGGATATCGGGCAGTCGGGCATCTGGATCGTGATCGCTGCGAGCGCAGGGAAACTGGGCGTCGGGCTGGCGAGTCCGATGGCGGGCGATGCCCGATCGCAATCCGCAAACGATGCGCAACCATGGGACGAGGTCTTCGTGCGCGCCTGTCAGACGAGCCAGCAGCGGGCACAGCGTTGCGAGTTCGTCGGGGAGCCGGACGCAACGAGTGCTGTGCCGCGGCGCGACTGGCACAGCCTGGAGCTCCCGATGCCAGGTGCGATCCGGGCATCGGTCACGACGCAGCAGCGCATCAGGGTCGTCCAGGCGTTCGGCTGGCAGAGTTGACGGCAGCGTCACCACTGCCAACCGTGGGATTGCCCCGGGAATCGAGCAGCTCGAATCCCTGAAGATCCTTGATGCGTGCCATGCGATGCCTCACTTGACCTGTGCGATGCGCAGAAGGTTGGTCGTGCCGGGCGTGCCGAACGGCATGCCGGCGGAGATGACGACGGTCTCGCCCGTTGTGCCGAAGCCTTCCTCGCGCACGGTCTCGCATGCCAGCTCGCTGACTTCCAGCGCATCGACCACTTCCTTGCACACGACCGGATGCACACCCCAGACGAGCGCGAGTCGGCGCGCCGTTCCCGCCTGCGGCGTCATGCCGACGATCGGCGCGCAAGGCCGTTCACGTGCCATGCGCAGCGCCGAATAACCGGAGCTGGTGTAGGCAACGGTCGCGACGGCATTCAGCAGGCCCGTTACATGGCGCATCGCGTAGCCGATCGCATCGGACGGGTTCGCGCGAGGGGCGGCGTGGGACGCCGCGATGACTTCCCGGTAGTACGGGTCGTGTTCGGTCTGCGAGATGATCAGGTCCATCATCCGCACGGCCTCGACGGGATACCTGCCGCTCGCGGATTCGGCGGACAGCATCACCGCATCCGCGCCGTCGTAGACGGCAGTCGCGACGTCCGACGCCTCGGCCCGCGTGGGCACCGGCGCCGTGACCATCGACTCCAGCATCTGCGTAGCCACGATCACCGGCTTGCCGGCCTTGCGGCATGCGCGAACGATTCGCTTCTGAATCGCGGGCACCTGCTCGGCGGGCATCTCCACGCCGAGGTCGCCGCGCGCGACCATCACGGCATCCGCCTCGTCGACGATCGCATCGAGGCTGCCGATCGCCGCCGGTTTTTCCAGCTTGGCGACGATCCCGACCTTGTCGCCAACGATCTTGCGCACCTCCAGAATGTCCTCGACACGCTGCACGAAAGAGAGCGCGAGCCAATCGATGCCGAGCGTGAGGCCGAATTCCAGGTCGCGGCGATCCTTCTCCGTCATCGCGGAGAGCGGCAGGACCACATCGGGAACGTTGACGCCCTTGCGCTCCGACAGCGGTCCGCCGACGACCACGGTCGTCTCGGCGAAGTCCGGCCCGCACCGTTCGACGCGCAACTGGACGCGGCCATCGTCGAGCAGGAGGTTCGTCTGCTCCTTCAGGGCGGCGAAGATTTCGGGGTGCGGGAGCGCGACTCGGGTGACGTCGCCGGGCGTTGTCGCGTCGAGATCGAGCCGGAAGGCCGCGCCTTTCACGAGCGAAACCGGGCCATTTGAAAACGTGCCGATCCGCAGCTTCGGACCCTGAAGATCGAGCAGCACGCCGATGGGCCGACCCGCGTCCTTCTCGATGGACCGGATGACTTCGAGACGGCGCTGATGGTCGTCGTGCGTGCCGTGGCTGAAGTTCAGCCGAAAGACGTCGGCGCCCGCACTGAACAGCGACTCGATGGTTTCGCGGCTCGTGCTCGCGGGACCCAGTGTGGCGACGATCTTGGCATTTCGAGTGCGGCGCATCTTTATAGACTCCTTGAAAGATCGCCGTGCTGAGCGGGGACGACTTGCTTGCCGATGCCGTCGCCGGGGATGGTTGCGATGCGGTAGGTGTTCATGTCTCCGTCTTTCATGTGGTGTAGGTGTGACCGAACTTTAACCACATCCGGACTCGAAAACCGGCGCTGAACTCAAAGCATCATTAACTTCGATTCATGAGTGAGAGGTGTGCGATATCGCCCAATGGGCCGATTCGAATCCGGCACCGGCCATATCAACCAGCACTTCGTTCTCGTCGGACGACCTCAGGAGAGGAGTGTCTTGACCAACTCGTGTGTCGAGGGAGCGTCGAACTTCTTCAACAGCTTTCCCCGAAAGACCTCGACGGTTCGGGGGCTGATACCCAGTGCTATGCCAATTTCCTTCGCGGTCTGGTTCTGGATGAGTAATGCCGCGACATCGCGCTCGCGCCTGGTCATTGAATTTTTGGCCTCTGCGATCAATTTGTTGGCCGAACTTGCACCACCCGCCAGACTCGCGGCAACGCCCATCTCCGAGAAGACCCAGAGCGCCTCGCGATAAGGATCGGCCCGGTGTTCGCTGACACCCGTGACATGCACCCAGAAAAGCTCGCCGTCGATCCGCTGCATGGCTCGGGGCTCCGTGATTCGACCGAACTTCTTCAGCGCCGGAATCACCCGCGCACCGAATCGCTCGAATGCCACCTGGTTGGGGTACAGGATTCGGACCGACTGGCCGATCAGTACGTCGCTGGTCGCCCGGAACATGTCCAGAAATTGCCGGTTGCAGGCGGATATCACGCGCTGGCGCGTGACCATCAGCGCGACCGGCGCGTGCGCGAAAACCTGTTCGTAGTTGATCGGCCCGGACGCGGGCGCGCCGGCTGGCATTCCGTCCATACCACCTCCTCGCAGTAAGGGTGACTCCGTACGTAATCGATACGTATTGGTGTACGTATTCTGCACTCGTAGACTCGTACGTGCAATGACATTCAACCTGTTGATACGGAGGAAGAAATGGATGACTACAAAAATCGCTCGTATGGAGCGGTGGGGATTGGCATGAAAGGTAAGGTCGGGATCGTCGTCGTGGACTATCAATTGGCCTTCACCGAGTCGAAATACCCGCTGGGTGGCGCGCCGCTCGTCATGCGCGGACTTGCAAACACCGCGCGCCTTCTTAAAGTTGCTCGCCTGCACAACGTACCCATCGCCACATGTTTCACCGCTTATAAAAGCGAGCGGGACATGCCGCACTGGAAGGTGGCCGCTGTCCGCGATCAGTTCAGACTCGATCATCCAAGCTCGGCCCTGGACCCGCAGATCTACGATGAAGACTACGACGTAGTGGTTTGCAAGTCCGGGCCGTCGATATTCTTCCAGACGCCGGTAGTCCCGTACTTCATCAAGGAGGGCGTGGAGACGGTCGTCATCACGGGCTGCAATACGAGCGGATGTATTCGGGCATCGACTATCGACAGTTTCCAATGGGGCTTCCGCACGATTGTTCCGGAGGACTGTGTGGGCGACATCGAGGAAGGCCCGCACCGAGACAATCTGCGCGATGTAGGCCGGCGATATGCCGATGTGTCGAGCGCTGACGAAGTGATTGCGTATATCAGGCAGTCGACGAGATAGTCCCCGCGGACCCACGGCGGGTATCCGCCTCCGGAGTTCAGGAAGCGCGATCGGCGCAGTACGCGACTTCGCGCTTTCAAATCGACGGTCGGATCCGCCGACCGAACCCATACGAACCCATACGCCCCGCAACGCCTCTTGCCCGAACCGTGCCCAGTTCTGCGGACGGCGATCGGATAGCCGGCGCGCGCTCAATTTACCCATGGAGCATCCCATGAATCCAGCCCGCACCGTTGCCGGCACCTTCGAAACGGATAAAGCCGAGCACAGCATGAAGAGAATTGCCGTCGCGAGCGTCATTGGCACGACGGTCGAATGGTACGACCTGTTCGTGTTCGCGACGGCCTCGGCACTCGTGTTCAATAAGGTCTTCTTTCCGGGCTCTGTGCCGTTGATCGGAACCTTGCTCGCGTTTGGCACGTTCGCGTCGGCGTATCTGGCGCGTATCGTGGGCGCTGCACTCTTCGGTCATTTCGGCGACAGGCTAGGGCGAAAGTCGATGCTGCTCGTGTCGCTGGTGATGATGGGCATTGCCACGTTCTGCATTGGACTGTTGCCGGACTATGCGTCGATCGGTATCTGGGCGCCGCTTCTGCTGCTCACGCTGCGCATCGTGCAGGGTCTCGCGCTCGGTGGCGAATGGGGCGGCGCGGTGTTGATGGCAGTCGAGCACGCACCCGCGAACCAGCGTGGCCTCTATGGTTCATGGGTGCAAATTGGCGTGCCGGCGGGCACGTTGATCGCCAATCTTGTTTTTCTGCTGAGCAACGCGGTGTTGGCCGATGGGGCCCTGCTCGCATGGGGCTGGCGCATCCCCTTTCTCGTCAGCGTGCTACTGGTCTTCGTCGGGCTTTATGTTCGGCTGAACACGTCGGAGACACCGACGTTCCGCAAGGTCAAGGACGCCGACGCGCAGGTCAAGGTGCCGCTGGCCGAGTTGCTGAGCAAGCACTGGAAACAGGTACTGCTCGGGGGCATTGCCACGATGTCGACTGGTACGTCGTTCAACCTGATCGTCGCGTTCGGACTGACCTATGGGACACAGACACTCGGTTTTTCCCGCGGCGCAATGCTGACTATCGCGCTCATCTCCTGCGCGCTGTGCATCCTGATGCTGCCTGCCTTCGGACGCCTCTCGGATCTTATCGGCCGCAAGCCCGTGATCGTCGGCGGGATCGTTGCCGAGGCGCTGCTGGCGTTTCCGCTCTTCTGGCTGCTCGACACCCGCGAGTTTCCGTTCGCGCTGCTGGGCTACCTGCTGATGATGACCGCGTTCGCCGCCAACTACGGCCCGATCGCGACCTTTCTCGCGGAGCTGTTCGGCACTCAGGTTCGCTACTCGGGCCTGTCGGTCAGTTACATGCTCTCCGGCCTGTTAGGCAGCGCGGCGACGCCGATCATCACGACGGCACTCCTTTCCGCAACCGGGAAGGGGTCGTCCGTCGCATGGTTCATGGTGGGCTCGGCGGTCGTTTCGACTGGCGCGCTGCTGATGCTTGCGGAAACGCACCGAAGGGATCTGGCCGCGACGACTCCGCTCAGTTGCTGATATCACGTCCTCGATCTGGCCGTGGCGACGGCGGGCGGATTCTGTCCCGAAGCGGACGGACCTGAGTCGTTGCCGTGTGTCCCGGAAGTGGCGATTTACGCGACTTGACGTAGGGACGTCATGACGTCATGATATCACTATGAACACGAGCCGCGACAGCCAGCTTCCCCTTTACGCGCAGGTAGAAACCGCGCTTATGTCCCGTATTGCAGACGGGACTTACCCCGCGGGAACGCAATTGCCAAATGAAGCCACTCTGCTGTCGGCGTTCGGTATAAGCCGGACCACGCTTCAGAAGGCGGTGCAGAATCTGATCAGCCGGGGATTGATTGAAATCCGCCGCGGCAAGGGCACGTTCGTTTCGCAACCGCGCTTGACGCAAGAGCTCACTGAATTGAGCGGATTTGTCGAGGATATGCGCGTGCATGGCCGCCATCCCACGGCGCGACTGCTCGTCAAGCAATTTGAAAACGCGAGCGTTCCTGTTGCTCGCAAGCTCGCGCTCGAGCCCGGTGCGCCGGTGGTCCACATCCAGCGCATACGCATCGCCGACGGGACACCGTTATCGTTCGATGAGACATGGTTGCCGAAGGACCTCGGCGAGAAGATCATCGAGAACGACCTGGAGGTCGAGCCGATCTTCTCGTTGCTCGAGCAGAAGTACGACACGCCACTCATGGAAGCGGAGTACCGACTCGAAGCGGTCGCTGCGGACAAGGTTGTCGCGCGAGCACTTGAGGTCAAGGCGGGTAGCGCGATCTTTCTCATAGAACGCACGTCGTACAGCGAGCAGGGTCGTCCCGTCGATTATGAGAAGTTGCACTATCGCGGCGACCAGATCCAGTTCGTCACCCGCCTCACGCGGCGCAAGCCGCACGGCCGATAGGGCGGCGCGGGATCTGCCATGGATACAGGTCATGCACTCTGGCTGTTTGCCATGTCGCTTGGGGCTAGCGCGCTCGGGGGAATGCTGGGCATGGCGAGCGGCATTTTCATCGTGCCCATCCTGACCGTGTTCGGGCATATCGACATTCATGTCGCGATCGGTGCCAGCATCGTCTCGGTGATCGCGTGTTCCTGCGGCGGCGCCGCGCCATTTCTTCGTGGCCGGTTGACCAATGTCCGGCTTGCGATTGTTCTGGAGACCGCCACGACGCTAGGAGCGTTATCCGGCGTGGTGATGAGCGGTCTCATTCCGGTACCCCTGCTCTATTTCATTTTTGCCGTGATCCTGATGCTGTCAGCGCAGCAAATGCTTGCGAGGCGTTCCGATCCTGTCGTTGCCGTCACCGCGGCGAGCACGACTCCATGGGGTGCATCGTTGCGTCTGGATTCCCGCTACCCGGATCACGCGCTCGGTCGCGAGATCGAATATCGCGTGCATCGCATCGGGCTTGGCATGGTCCTGATGTACGGCGCCGGACTGATTTCAGCGCTGCTTGGCATCGGCAGCGGCGTGCTCAAGATTCCGGCCATGGACATGGCCTTGCGCCTGCCGATCAAGGTTTCCTCTGCGACTTCGAATTTCATGATCGGCGTGACAGCCGCGGCCAGTGCCGGCGCCTATTTCCTGCGCGGCGAAATCGTGACCGTGATCGCCGCACCCGTGGCGCTCGGATCAGTCGTGGGCGCGATCCTCGGGGCCCGTGTCCTCATGCGGGTATCGAGCGACAAGTTGCGCGTGCTTTTCGTCTTCGTGCTCGCGGTCCTTGCGGTACAGATGCTTCTCGAAGCATTTGGCATTCGCCTTTTCGGCGCTCCGGCATGAGACGCACGGAATCGGACGTGGCCGAGCTTGAACGGTGGCTGGCCGGACTTCTGCACTATGGGACGTGGCTGGCCGCAAGTACGGTTGCTGCGGGACTTGCCATGGCGCTGCCGGGTCCATGGGCGCGCAGTTGGCCCTTCGAAACAGGGGCTGTTGCCGCCCACGTCATGACCGCGGGGATTGCGCTCTTCATCCTCCTCCCGATCATGCGTCTGATACTGATGCTCGGCGCTTTCGTGCATCAACGCGACTATCGTTTCGGCGCGATTGCCGCACTGGTGCTGGTGATTGTGGTCGCCGGATCGATGATCGGCGCAACGTGAACCGAGTTCACGCGCTGAGATAGCGGGCAGAAAATATAGCCAGTGCCAGAGTGGCGGCACGATGCCCGGTGTTGGCCGGTCGAGCGTCGCTGCCGGCGAGCGAAGTGGGTAAGGGCTGATCTCGTTCATGACGATTTCAGCCCGGCCGATAGCTGATTCGAATGGCCTGGTGAGGGGCGCTGAAACGCCCCGTGCCCGATTTAAAGCGCGGCGTCC